>NZ_CP089288.1:0-718283 GCF_022819345.1 Candidatus Nanosynbacter sp. HMT-352
ATTTCATTTTTCCAGATACGATGTCGTCAAAAATTGTGCGATTCATAATTACTCCCTTTGAAGTAATTATAGCATTTTATGAAGTTTTCAAGTCGGACAATTTAAGCTCCATTCGACGACAAACCAGAACTAGCCACATCGTCGCAAAAATCCCCAATAAAACTTCTACTATCACAAACCAAAACTTGCCCATCGCGTAACCTTGTGCCGCTATAATTGCCGCAAAAATCGGAAAACTGAAAGATGAGATTCGCTCACGATGAGTTAAATAACTCAAACTCGATGGCAAAATAAACATCAAAAACACCATCAATATCACGATGCCGCGCGAGAAAACAAAATGCGCCGCATGCATTGTGTCGTTCGGACAAAGCGCCACTCCTATCATACAAATCGCAAACAATGAAAGTATCCAACCAGATATCCGAGCAGAGCGAATTTGACCAAGCTTAAGATAACCGCGATTCATAAAAAATCCAATCGTTGCCATAATCAAACCAGATAAAAATACTCCCGAGTTGAACGAAAATGCAGACAAACGGTTCGAAGTGGTTTCGCCCAATCTACTCAAACTCCAGTTCGTCCACCGAGTATCATCAGAAAGCAGCATCGCCGCAACCAAGCCCACAGCCAAAACGACACCATTAAGAATACAGAGCACCTGAAGGCGATTCTTACGCAAAAAATCCTTAGTCTGTCGAAGTTTCATATTGCTTAAAATTGTTCCAAAAAGTCCAACTTGCCACTTTCAAAATGACGGACATCTTCGATTCCATACTTCATCATAACCAAGCGGTCGATTCCGCAACCAAAAGCAAATCCTGTATATTCATTTGGGTCAATTTGCGCCGCCCGAAGAACATTCGGATGAATCATTCCACAACCCAATAGTTCAATCCAACCTTCACCAGAGCAGACTTTACAATCAGGATTTTTTCCTTCACAAAACGGACAACTTAACGCAAACTCGAAGCTAGGCTCGGTGAACGGAAAGTAAAATGGATTAACACGAACGTCAAGTTTCTTGCCATAATATTCCTGCAAAAATTCTTGCAACGTAGCAATCAAATTGCCAACATTAACTCGGCGTGAAACGTACACGCCTTCGACTTGATAAAACGTATGCTCGTGGCGCGCGTCCAAATCTTCGTTACGGAAAACGCGATCAGGAACGATAGCGGCAATAGCCTCGCCTTTTTCCAAATTGTCGCGATATTTCGTCAATACGCGATTTTGCATAGTCGACGTATGCGCCGGAGCAATCAAACGATCGCCATTAGAATCAGTTTCCTCGGTCATAAACGTATCGTAATCGTCGCGCGCTGGATGACCTTTTGGAAAATTCAGACTCTCGAACATATGGAATTGATCGTCAATCTCTCTGGACTCTTCCGTGACAAAGCCCATGCGATTAAAAATTTCAGAAATGCGCTCAATTTCAGTGCTCAGCGGATGAATCGTGCCCTGTTCGCTCGGCAAAAGTTCAGGCTTGGGCGAATTCACATCCATCGGCGCCGTAACGTCAATCGGTTTCAAGTCAACTTTTTCCAGCTCCTCCAGTCGCACAGCAATAGCCTGTTCAACAGCTTGCTTCAGCTCGTTAATTCGCTTACCGAACGGACCACGCTCAACTGGCGGCAACGACTTGATTTGATCATACAATTCCCTAAGTCGTCGATCGCGCAAAAACTCACGCGGAGATTTGGATTGCGAAACCGCCAAAACTATTTCTCTTCTCAATTCATCTAAGTCAACCATTTTATCGTCCTTGCATTAAAAACATTACAATCACCGCACCAGCCATAATAGCAATTAAAATCCACGCCCACGCCAAAGTCGTCGTCTGTTTCGTGCCTTCCAAATATCTTATGTCGTCGACGCCGTCCATAGTTGCCTTTTCTTGCAAACTCGAAGCCTTTGCCTTCTCTCTTAATTCCGCCGCAATTCGCTCTTGCAATTCACTGCGCTGATCCTGTTGATTTACAAATAATCCCATAACTACAGTATAGCAAATTATGTTATAATAGTCGTGATATTACTTTAAGGAGGGAATATGGCTACGAAGAAAACTTCAAAGAAAGCCCCAGTTAAAGCCGCAGAAAAGAAAACCGCTGCCGCTAAAACTGAAACCAAAACGACCGTAAAGCGCGTCGTTGCTGAATCTACCGCTAAAAGCAAGCGTGTCGAACTAGATTCTAAATTACCAAACAACTTAATTAACATCATTATTGCGGAAGTTATCGGTACGTTCATTTTGACACTTGCCGCATTATTCGCATCAGATATTTTGTCATCAATGTACGTCGGTTTTGCGTTGATGTTCATCGTTGCAATCATCGGCAACATTTCTGGCGCACACGTAAACCCAGCTGTCACATTTGGTCTATGGACAATGCGTAGGCTAAAGACTGTACTTGTTCCATTTTACTGGGGTGCACAATTCCTCGGTGCAATGGCAGCTATCGTGCTTGTTGGTTCATTAACAAACGGCGGATTTGCCCTAAGCTTCGACCAATTCACTGCGTTCTCTTGGAACATCTTCGCGATGGAATTAGTCGGTACCGCTGTATTTGTATTTGGTATTGCCGCAGTTTTGCAGCGCAAAGAAATCAAAGCAGCTGGTCAAGCTTTTGGAATTGGCTTGGCATTGATGATTGGTCTTGTCGTATCTGGCTCAATCTCTTCATACATTAAAAGTACTGCTATTGCAAAAATCCAAAAAGATCAAAGCACTACTCAAACTGAGAAAAACGGCCGCACTTACCCACGCGAGATCTACATCTCAGGCGCAACTTTGAACCCAGCAGTTTCTTTGGCTATTACAGAGAAAACCGACTCTCAACTACGTAGCAACGGAGTATTGCCAGCTGAAGGCGAAAAAAGCTATTCACGCTTTAGTCTGGAAGTAATTGCCGCTACCCTAATCGGCGCAACATTAGGTGGTAACTTATTTCTACTCGTCAATTACCGAAACAAAGACGAAGAATAGATTATAACTTCACAATAAAATATCCCGCTTAATCGGCGGGGTATTTTTTATGTCAATCTTCCTGAGTCGGCCGATCAATCAGCTCCGGCTGAGCTTGGTTATCTCCACCAGAAATTCGCACGACATCCTTATCGATCTTCCCCAACTCCTTGTACGTATTGTTGTAATGGCCAACGGTCGTGCTTAAACTCTTGCCCATTTTTGTCATCAGCTCGTCAAACTTTTTAATGTGAACACCCAATTGCCCAACTCGAACTTGAATATCTTTGGCCTGCTCTTCAATCTGCAAACTACGAAGCCCCTGAAGAACGGTTTGTAGGTACGCCAGAAAACTAGTCGGACTAACAATAATCACTCGCTTATCTCGAAACGCATATTCAATCAGATCGCGACTCGAACCGCCCTGACCAACATTGTTAATCAGAAGATCGTAATACAAAGATTCGCTAGGAATAAACATAAAGGCAAAGTCCATGGTGTTTTCGCGCGGACGAATATATTTACTAGTCTCGTCAATTCGCCCCTTAAGGTCGGCCTTCACTTTATTTAGCCACATTTCACGCTCGGATTTTGTCTCGGCATTAATCATCCGATTGTAATTCTCCAAAGAAAACTTACTGTCCACCGGCAATATCTGCCCCTTGTCCAGAAAAATAACCGCATCAACAATTTCACCGTCCTTGAAACGATATTGCATTTGATATTGCTTGGCTGGCAAAACGTTATCCAGCACGCTTTCCAGATAAAACTCACCAAAAACGCCACGCTGTTTTGGATTTTGCAACACGTTTTGCAAGGTTTTAAGATCAGTTGCCACATCAACCACACGCTTATTGGTCTCATCCAATTTTGCCAATCGCTGCGTCACATCAGCCACCAACTTCGCGCTTTCTGATAATTGTTTCTGCACGGAAGTCTGAACTTGCGCGTTACTTCGCTCCAACTTATCACTAACGGATTCATTCAGTTTCGCAATCGTCCGCCCCAATTCCACGACATCGGTTTTAATTAGCTCGACGGATGATTGATTTTTTAGCTCACTGATTTTTGATTGCAAGACAAATAAAGTCGCACCCAAACCAATAGTAATAACAATTAAGAGAATAATGATAATGATTTCCATACACTTAGTGTACAGTGATTATAGTGCCAAAACAACTCGTGCTAAGATTGCGAATAAAGTCATAAATAAAATTGCTGCGCCGTTGCCACGAATTCTATTCAACCAGATTAACGACAAATATACCAAAACTGTCGCCAAAACTACCCATAGTAATGACAAAATCCAAGATCCGCCAGCCCATAATGTAGCACCCCACAATGACACAGTTGCCGCGATTACTACCAACAGAGGTCGCTTAATACCAAATACCGCCAACACTGGAACTAACATAATTCCCGCCAAAACTAACGCAACGTAAGATGCGATGCTCGTGCTGTTTGCGCAAATAGAAATATGCTCAGCGTTCGCGCAAAATACGGGTGTAATCATAAATTTATCAAACGCAAGCGCCAGCAACCAGATAGTCACGCCGCTAGCAACTAAAATCGCCAAAATCCTCAAGAAAACTCGCCTTGAAAATGGATATGTGTAATCTGATATTTCTTCACGGAAAATAGCTGACAATAATTTCATACGTAAATTGTAACGTAAACTTGTCAATATTGCAAATGTATATGATTAAATATTATGCTTTTTCAGGAGACTCATCGGTTTATACCAAACAATCCCTACGCAGGCAATCAATAATCCGCCAACAACGTCAAGTGGCGTATGTACCAATGCAATAACCCGACCGACACATATTAAGATCGTCATAACCAGACAAACAACAGCCAGCCGCCAACTCTTCGCTCCGAAAAATACCGCCAAAGTAATTGCCATTGTAAATAGCGCGTGATCGGACGGAAAACCCGGATTATTAAGGAATGACGCGCCGGCAGATACACCCAGAATCTCGAACGGGCGCATCTGATCTGGTTGATAAATTGACCCGATAATTTTTGCCGCCACGTAAGCCGTCAAACCAGCCATCAAAACTTGGCTATAAACTTGATACTTCTCTTTATTTGGAACCAATTTTATCAGCGAGTACGCACCAATTAGCACGACTGGCACCACTAGCCCATCAGCAATTAGCTTCACGATCCATTGCAAATCCATATTACCAGTATATCGCGTCAACGCTGGCCAGTAAACGCTTGCGGAAATCATTTTTCTATAGTACAATTATGTTTGCCGTTGGGATGTCGCCAAGTGGTAAGGCAGCGGGTTCTGGTCCCGCCATTCGGGGGTTCGAATCCCTCCATCCCAGCCAAGTTTGAAATTTAGCAGCCAATTATTTGGCTGTTTTTTTCATCGATAAATTTGCGCAAATCAGCAAAGCCCACATCACGAATACCAGAAAAATCACAGCCGCACTATTCACGTTCTTTATCGTTGCACCAAATATCACCGACACATACCCATTCACAAACGCCAAAAAACTAATTACCGTCATAATCCCCAAATTCAAAAAGCCAGCCATTCTACTCGTCAGAGTAATTCTTTTTGACATATCCATATCAATTAAAAACGGCAACGATGTTAGCTCAACAACCACCAATATTATCGCAATCGGAAGACTTAAATATGGCGTAATCCCCGCAGAAGTAATGACCGCAGAAAACTTCTCAAACGTAAATAATTGACATAATAATGGCACCATTATCAATAGTCCTGTAATCAATTTAACAATTTTATTCACTTTTCTAGACATGATTTCAGTATAGCTTGCGCGTCAAAAAAGCTCAAGCTTGTTGTATTTTTTACGAAAGCACTTGCACTTTTTATAAAAACGTCATAAAGTTAAATCAGCGAACGTTACAAAAATAAACACCACAAAATCGTATCTTTCGCTCTACGACAAATCCACCACAACTTAAAATACCCCGTCTCTATGGGGTATTTTTATTGGTCAATATCCGCGATTGTTCAGCGCGCCACTCGGCAATTTTTCCGTGGTGTCCGCTCAATAAAACATCCGGCACACGTAAACCCTTAAACTCCTCAGGCCGTGTATACTGTGGAAATTCCAACGTTTCTCCATCTGAAAAACTTTCAATTTCCGCAGATTTTTCGCCGCCCAAAACTCCAGGAATCAACCTAACAATAGAATCAATCATCATCATTGCCGCCAACTCGCCGCCAGTCAGCACAAAATCGCCAATACTCCATTGCTCGTCAACCAACTCCAATATTCGCTCATCTACGCCCTCATATCGCCCGCAAATAAATATCACACCCTTATCATTATCGGCTTCTTTCTGAGCTTTAGCCTGCTTCCAGCGTTGCCCTCGCGGACTCATCAGTACCACTTTCGCTGTTTCATCCTGAGATTTCGCAAATTCTACTGCTTTCCATAACGGCTCAATCATAAGAAGCATCCCGTCGCCGCCGCCATAAGGAGTATCATCAACTTGACGACGAGGACCCAAACCAAACTCCCGCAAATTCACTGTCGTAAGCTCCACTATACCGTCTTTCTGAGCCTTCCACATCATGGAACTATTAAAAACTCCCGTTGTCATTTCTGGGAAAAGCGTAATTACTTGAAACTTTCTCATCTGTTACAGTGTACCAAGTGTTGACTTTTTTGTCCAGGTATGATATATATATCAGCTTTTGTTCAACCGAACAGAAGTAGCCCTTACATAGAAAGGACAGAGATATGTCCGGAGAACTCTCGCTCGAAGGTGCCGAGTACGCAATCAATACTGCAGGGCTCAGCCCTAGGTCGCATGCGTATGTCGACCCATGTGGTGATATCATCATCAAGATCCAAGTCCCCTTGACTCTTGATGATGGAACGCAGGTTCCTTATGGAGCTGGCAGTGATATCCGGCGAAACCTGTCTCATCTCATCAATGAGATCTCGTGGAAGGGAAGTTCCACCGAAGACTGGCGGCTGAACTTCTTCGGAGACAGACTCACTGTCACAGTCGGTGCTGACGTCGTCCTTCCCGAAAAGCACAACATCAACAGCGACGAGCATTATCCCCTGATTCATCAGGGGAATGATAACGGACGCGCGGAGCGTATCCACGCCGCATGCGTCTCCGGGCTTGGCTTCGACTTCTGTTCGATGGCTGCATTGTTCTCCTATACGAACAGTGCAGCCATCGCCGAGCTCCTTAGGCGGGGTCCGGGACATGAAATCATTCATGTCAACGACCAGGAGACCTACGCAGATCTCCTTCCGCATCTGAGCAAGGCATTCCCCTGGAAGACCAGGTATCACCTCCCCTTCCCTTTGAGGAATGTTGACGGTTGGGTCGCGCGCCCCATCCCACAAGAGGGCTAACGCCCGCCGAGAAAATAGCTCGTTGAGACATTAAGCCTCAGCTTGAGCGCGTTTTCGGCGGGCTATTTTCATGTCTTTTTACAGAAATTATTCCCCACCAAAAAACCGTCCCAGTAAGGACGGTTTTTTAGCACAAATAAGGCTCTCAATGGTTACCCATTGTCTCGCATAGAGCTGTTCTCGCATAATGTCTGTGCTTGAACTGGTTTTAATTATATATCAAGATCGTCGAGTTCTGCAAGTTCTTTTCTGGTGTTTTCTGCGTAAGATGATTCATTTTCCACAGTTTCATCTGTTGAGTTATCCACAGAAGCATTACCATTATAATCATTTTCCTCGCGTGCGCCAGAAAAACCATCATTGTTAACAATCTTCAAGTTATATCGAGCGTCATTCTTTGCGCCCAAAGCTCGTAGAAGCGTGCGCAAGCTCTGTGCCGTACTGCCGCGCTTACCAATAACTCGACCCAAATCTGCTGGATTAACTGTCAATGTTAGTAAAACGCCCTTTTCATCAATCGTTCGGTCTACTACGACGTCTTCTGGATGTCCAACCAACGCCTTTACAGTATATTCTACAAACTGCTGATCTATTGTTGACATTCTGCCCCTCCTCCTGGAATTAAACTGTATTTTCATTATACACGAGCAGTTTACGCCGTGCAAACTTTAACTATTTCTCGCCAGATTCTTTATATTTAGCAATTGCAGCACGAGCAGCTTGCTGTTGAGCAACTTGCTTAGATGGACCAATGCCTCGCCCCATCATATTATCGCCAACAAAAACCCCAAGAGTAAAGACTTTATCGTGATCTGGACCTTCTTCGCTCAGGACTTTATATACCGGCGTTTGATTGTCAACTCGCTGAGAAATCTCCTGCAAATATGACTTCGGATCACGCCAACTGCCCGACTCCAAAATTCCATCCAACTTAACAATTATATGCTTATGAATAAAATCGCGAGCATCATCAAAACCACGCTCCAAATAAATCGCGCCGATTACCGCCTCAAATGCATTGGCTAAAATCTGTAAATGTGCTCGCTCTGAGCCGTTCTTCTCACCCTTTGACATACGAATCAGCGGACCATAACCCAACTTGTCACCAGCATCGCCAATACTTTCCGTTCGCACCAAAGCTGCCCGCCAAGCAGTCAAAATTCCCTCTGGCTCAGAAAAATGCGTAAACAAATATTCCGTTACCGCCAATTCCAAAACCGCATCACCTAAGAATTCCAAGCGCTCATTGTGGTGATGAACGGATTTTCGATGCTCATTCACATAGCTACGGTGAGTCAAAGCTGTAATCAGCAAATCCAAATTCGTAAATTCAAAACCTAATTTTTCGCGCGCAAAATCTTGATATGGCGCGGTATTCATTCCGTTCATTTATAAGTTCTCCTGTCTAATTCGTTTCATTGCCAAAAGAATCAGCTTGCCAATATCTTCATATTCAACTTCATCCAGCGCCTCATGAAAACTAAACCATTTAAGGCCATTCATCCACTCTTCCTTTTGGAGTTTCTCGTTAGGATCCAGCGCCTTAACTAGATAAACTTGCGTTGTCATCAATACCAATTTATCGATTCGACGATAACGAAAATTCACCTTGCCCAGCCAGCCATGCAGCTCAATTTTCTTCAGTCCAGTTTCCTCGCCGATTTCTCTACGAGCCGTCACTTGAGCTGTTTCACCTGGCTCAATGTGTCCTTTCGGAATTGTCCAGCGGTCGCGAGCGTCTTGATATAGCAAAAATTCCGCCTCGCCCTTTTTATTGCGACGAAAAATCACGCCACCAGCAGTTGGCTCGCGTACAATTTCCTGAATCAATGGTTTCTTGCTGCCGCCAAAATATTTTTTTATCTTATCAAAGTTGCTTGTTCTCACTGTCGGACTCCTCCACGAGAGTACGGAGTGCCGTGCCAAGCACGCCATTCACAAACTTACCCGAGTTATCCGAACCGAACGCTTTCGCTAACTCTACCGCTTCATTAATCACCACTTTCGGCGGAACGGTATCTGCACAATATAGCAATTCATATAAACCAATTCTAAGTACCGCCCGATCAATTCGCGGCAACTGACTAATAGGCCATTCTGGCGCCAATGGCTGCAATTTCTCGTCCAATTGACTCTGCGTCGAAAGTACGCCGCTGATCAAATTATCGATAAATTCAATATCGTCAACCGATGATTTATATTCAGCCAAATTACGCTTTAAAATAGTCTTATAGTCAACATCGCTATCACCAACCTCTTTGCGAAATTCATGTTCATAAAGTGTTTGCAGTGCGACAATTCGTCCCAAATGACGGTTTGATGCCATTATTAAGCGTCCTGTTCGTAATTATTATTTTGTTGTTTTACCGGTTTCACGCTTGGTTGTCTTCACCTTAACTGGTGAAGTTGCGTTAACGCGACGTGCCAATTTTAATACCAAGTGGCTGCGACGAAGACCAGTTTTACGCGGGCTACTCTGTTTCTTAGGTTGTGCCATAATTTATTCTCCTCTTTTAGGTTGTCATAAAACTTACGTACCATTATACCTTTTTTATTGAACAATCTCAAGAGCTTGCCTGCAAATTAGATAATAATATTGACTTTTTATGTCGTTTATGGTAACATATGGAACATGAGTAAAGAACTATCACCAAATAGAGTAGAATCTAAAAATAAAACAACGGCAGCAGAATTTCCTAAAAAGCTAGGAGGGGTAGCTCTAGCCCTCTCTTTAATAGCTGGAGGCGCTTTCGTATATGCAGCGAGACAAGCCAATATGCCCGAGCAAAAACCTAGCACACAAGAAGAGATCGCTCGGTTTGTAGATGACTACAGAGAAGGAACGGCAGACTTGCCTGATGATGCAGTAGTGGAGACGTTCACTATAGAAGAAGGCGGAAATATAGTTAACGAAACCACCAAACTAGCCAAGGAGAACAACTTTAGCCAAGACGAAATGAATCATCTAGGCGAAGGTGTTCTAACAAGTGCACAAGCAGTATACGGCTTCAATAAAGAACAAGGAGAAGAGCCTTCATCGTCAGCGAAAGTGCGGGCGGGCGATCAAGTCATGGCTGCCATTGTAGACGCAAATGGAGACGGCATGCGAGACGTAACAGTACTCGATATAAAACGCTCGCCTAACTAACAATATTCACCAGCTTGCCTGGAACATAAACCATCTTTTTAGGTGGTTTATTGCTTGTGAACTTCTGGACATTTTCGTCAGCCAGAGCCGCTTCTTCAACACTCTGCTTGTCCATATCACTCGACAGTTCAAGTTTCGCACGAAGCTTGCCGTTCACTTGAACTATAATAGTCACCGTATCGCTCTTTAGATATTCTTCGTCCCACTTCGGCCAGTGACCAACGTGAACCGTATCATCATGACCCATTTCACGCCACAATTCCTCTGTGATATGCGGAGCAAAAGGCGCCAAAATCTGGATCAAACTTTCTAACGCAAATCGCCACTCGTCCGACATGTCAATTCCATGCGACTCTTTTATCTTATACAGGCCATTGACCATTTCCATCATCGAAGCCACGGCTGTATTAAACTTCTCATCTTCAATGTCGCGAGTAACCTTTTTAATCGTCGAGTGAGTTAATCGCAATAGTTCTTGAGTTGTTTTTTCATCCATCTCGGGAGAACTACTTGGACTATTATTCTTATCAACGAGCTCCTGAACCAGATTCCATGCTCGGTTTAAGAATCGATAAGTTCCCGGAACGCCACGAGGATCCCATGGCGCATCCATATCATAAGGCGCGATGAACATTTCGTAAACTCGCAGCGCATCAGCGCCATATCCACTATCCATAATTTCCATTGGATCAATGACATTGCCCTTAGACTTGGACATTTTCTGACCGTCTGGGGCCATAATATATGCATTGTACATCATTCGCTTGAAAGGTTCGGGAGTTGGAACGAGACCGAGCTTATAGAAAAATCGCATCCAAAAACGACTGTATAACAAGTGAGCCACGGCGTGGTCGGCACCGTTGTAATAATCAACCGGCATCCAATGGTTAATTCTCTCAGGATTCCATGCTTCATTATCATTGTGCGGGTCGAGATATCGCAAGAAATACCAGCTAGAGCAAGCATAGCCATCCAAAGTGTCAGTCTCGCGCCGACCTTCTACCCAATTGTCGCCATCAGGCTTATTTTCTGTAATCGGCACAGTTTTTCCAGTTTCAACATCCACCCATACTCGCACCCAATCATCAACCTGGGCCAAAACGGAAGTATTACCGCCCGTTGGCTTAAAGTTCTCCACCTCTGGCAAAATCACTGGCAAGCATTCATCAGCCACGGCAATTGGCGCACGACCGTCAACATGAACAATTGGAATCGGAGCGCCCCAATAGCGCTGACGAGAAATTAACCAATCGCGCATTTTATACGTGGTTTTGCTTCGCCCAGAATTCTGCTGCTCCAGCCACGCAACAATTTGCTCGCGAGCATCCTCGCTCCTGGTACCGTTGAATTGTCCGGAATTTATCAACTCACCTTCACCAGAATAACAACCAGCATCGGCTGAATGCTCAGGCTTATCAATCACCTGGATAATCGGCAAGTCAAATTTTTCAGCAAACGCAAAATCGCGCTCGTCGTGCGCTGGCACCGCCATGACTGCGCCGGTTCCATAGCCACCCAAAACATAATCCGCCACCCAAATCGGCAATTTTTGACCATTGACCGGGTTTATGACATAGCTACCAGTAAATACACCTGTTTTCTCTTTATTCTCTTGGCGCTCAACATCAGATTTTTGTTGCGAAGCTTGGATATACGCTTCAACCTTTTCGCGCGTATCAGAATTGACCAACTGAGTAATCAGAGGATGCTCCGGCGCCAAAGCTACATACGTCGCGCCAAATAACGTGTCAGGACGAGTTGTGAAAACTGTAATCTTGGAATCTTGACCACTAACCACAAACTCAACTTCCGCGCCAACTGATCGACCAATCCAATTCTTCTGCATGGTTTTAACCATTTCCGTCCAATCAAGCACATCGGTTGCCTCTAAAATTTCATCTGCATACGCCGTAATTCGGAAAAACCACTGCTTAAGGTTGCGCTTAGTTACAGGATTACCGCAGCGCCAACATTTGCCACCTTCAACCTGTTCGTTAGCAAGCACCGTGTTATCAGTTTCACACCACCATTGTGGCTGCTCTTTTTGATATGCCAAATCGTGCTTATATAATTGCGTAAAAATCCACTGAGTCCATTTGTAATATTCTGGATCAGCTGTAGAAATTTCTTTTGTCCAATCATAACTAAACCCAAGTCGCTTCAATTGCTCCTTAAAATGAACTTTCGCCTCATCATGCGCTACACGCGGCGTTTTTCCGACTTTAATAGCGTAATTTTCAACCGGTAAACCAAAGCTGTCCCAGCCGATTGGATGATAGACATTATAGCCCTGCTGACGCTTGAATCGTGCCTTGATGTCGGCAAATTGAAAAGTACGACCGTGGCCAATGTGAATTCCCGCCCCCGTAATCCCCGGAAGCATGCTCAAACTGTAATATTTCGGTCGGGTCGTGTCATTAAAATCAACCGCGTAAGTGCCGTCAGCCTCCCATTTGTTTTGCCATTTTTGTTCAATTTCTGTCGGATTATAGCGTCTCATATCTGTAATTATAGCAAATAATCCCGCTCATTACGAACGGGATTATTATTAAGCAATTAAGCTATTTACCTAGTCGAGGTTGATGACAATCCGCTCGAATACCCTTCCATAAAACCTTCTACAAACTCCTTCAAGCTCTCAGCACTCGAAGGAACCTTGATTTCTTCAGACTTGTTCATATTAATGTCAAATGAAATTTCTACAGAAGCCTTCTTATCATTACCCTTAAGCTCTACAGCCTTCAGCTCATGAGATGACCTATCAACCCACACTTTCAATGAAGATTCGTCAATAGATGATGATTCATCATTGCTATCGTAGCCATTCGATTTTCCACACTTACTGAGCGCCTTGCCGACTGATGAATTCTTAAACTCTTCCTCAAATTTTGACGAATTAGATTTATTATTACCTTGCAATTCAAAACCACGTCCGCCGTTACGATCACTAATCTTTGAATCTTTTATAGTAAATAAACTATTCTTTTGATAAATCTGAGCCAATTCCTTACGTGCACTTTCGTCACTTTGGATTTTCTTCAGAGCGTTAATTCCACACTTGTATTCGCTACCGATTTCATCTGGAGAAATCTTCATCCATGTATTACCCATTTTATCTATCTCAGAGCTCATCTTCCTCAAAGTCTGATCACGGTAAGTTTCTATTTGAGCCCTTGACATCTTACCGCCAGACGAAGATTCCATAACCACTTCAAGCAAAGTGCCATACAAATCCTTAAAGTTATTTATCTTCACATATATCGTTCCGTCACTATCAAGAATCACATCACCTTTAAGAGAGATGTTTTTCTCAACTCCCTTAATATCAAGCTTAGCATCAATATTCGCCTTTGACTTTCCCGAATCAGTAGCAGTCTTTACGTTTAGCTCTATTTTTCCTTGGTCGCGCATATCAACAACTACCTTGCCGTTGGCAGTCATCTTCTTTGACATAACGGCATTAGACATAGCGTCCGTAACCATTTTTTCTGGATTCTGCCACCACAAGAAATAGACTAGCGCAGCAGAAACAATAGAAATGAGAACTATAACCCCCAACACTACACCAATTATCAATCCCGTTTTCTTCTTTTTTGGTTGCATCGGCACGCCGTTATATTGCGGCTGCGGTGCAGGTTGATTACCTTGATACATCATTCCCCCTTGTTTTGTATAACTTGAATTCAATATATCACATTAATCTTTAAATTGTGAGAAAAATTGATTTTTCCTAGCAATCCACTTCGGCGTTTGCCTGACCAAGTATTTATCATCCTCAGTACTATGAAGGTTAATTTTTATAGATTCCTCTAGCCATACGCCGCCGCTTGAACCCTTAAACAGAGCAACGCCTTCAGATTTCAATTTGTCGCGCACGAAAGACCCAGCCTCGATGGCATTCTTACATTCCTTCACCTGGCAACCTTTTTGACGAGCGGCCGGCGCCAAATATTGATTAGCTTTCTCACCAACCGTCACAACCCAATCCAACAAATCCGGGCTACAATGAGAACCAAGTTCAGCGTGAGCTTGCTCGAAAATCCCCTTTAAGCCATTCATATTGCCAAGTACAGCAATTCGCTGCGGAGTCTCAATTCGATACAAAGACTGTAAAGCCGCCAAGGCAGTCAACGGCGTCGAACTATAGCTATCATCAATCAGCCAAGTATTGTCCGCACCCTTCAGCAAATTCATCCTGCCAGGAAGTGGACGCAAATTTTCTATACCCTTTTTTATATTCTCCTCAGTTTCACCAAACACATACCCAATAGCTGCCGCCACGATCGCTGGACGAATATTATGCTCGCCGATTAGCTTAACATTGACTTCTAATCCATTAGGGTTTTCTGGCGACATAATAAAGCCGTGATGTCCGTCTTTCAGGGAAAAATTACGATCGTCAAAATTATACTCCGCTACTGGATCACTTCCGTAAGTAGTGATATTAGGATTTGTCAAAAAGCTAGCAAAACGCCCGTCGATGTCATCACGATTTATCATCGCCATTCGCGAGAAATTCGCCAGCGAAATCATCTCATTCGCCACTTCCTCCAAGGAATATTCAACCTGCATTCTACCATTCGTCACGGAAGTTACAACCGTAATATCCGGCACAACATAAGCCTTAAACCAATCATTATAGCCAAGTTCCTTTGGATTAAACTCCTGAACAATCACCTGAACTTCCGGTTTTTCAGCCTTGATTCTCTTCTTTACGGCGCGCATCACTTTCCACCATTTGAACAAGCCTTTTTCAGGCATTTTCACGCCCATCATCTGAAGGAAAACGTCAGCTTTCGTCTTCGGCTCTTCATTGCGAAGTTGAATATCAAATTGTTGCGCCAAAACCGTACCGATAGCTATTTTTGCACTAGCCTTTCCAGCGCTACCAGTTATCGCCACAAGCTTCACATCTGGATGAACAGCAAAAAATTCTCGCACTAATTTTGCTAGTTTTTCTTCCCTCTTTTTTGAAACAGTAACCATAACTATATCATACCATAAGCATTATAGAAGAGCTGCTACGCGCCCACCCGGGGCATATTTGAATATGTGTTTGTCTTTCAATTGGCAAGCATAGGAGAATGCCCCTATGCGTACCAGCTCATGTTTAATTATGCATTATCACCCAAAAAAACACAAGCATCATTTCTCATTTGCATATTCTGGCAAAACTTTCCCAACTAAAACTACCGCCATCAAAACTGCAAATCCACACATAATTGACGGAATTCCGATAATAGTCGACGGATCAATGATATTGACAAACGTCGTAGGCGCCATAAATAGAACATATCCCACAATCAACGAACCTAGAGAGCGCCGAATGTGTTTACTGGAGGTTTTGCTACTAACATATGCATAAGCAATTGCTGCAAATAATAGGCCGTAATAATACAAACCATACCACATTCCGACGCCCGGCTGGTTTTCAAAAATCACATAATTACCAAGGCAAGCCCCGGACTTAATTCCGTTAGCCTCCAATAGAAAATAGCTAATAAACATTGCGGCAAAAGTGTAACCAAGCACAGGAATCCACCGCCTCTTATCGCTAGAAATTTTATATATCAAATGAATACCCAGGGGCGGAAGCATAGTAATTGCAATATAGCCAAGTTTAGCCCAGCCGAGATTATCCAGAAGAATCGCACCTTCACAAACGTTATATTCAGCCCATTGAAACAGCGCTAAACAAATCAACAGCATGATCACAATCTTCGTCACAGCATTCAATTTATATTTCCAAAAAGTATATATTGCCAGAATAATTTCAATTGTCAACGTCGCCAACATTACCGCTGGAGAGAAACAATAGAGTCTCGGTTTTTTAATCTTATCCATGCGTAAATTATACATTAATTCATCCCGCGTTTTCTATCATCCTCAACAGTTCTTCTTCGTCAATAATTTTTGTGCCGTATTGCTCAGCTTTTTTCAATTTGCTAGCACCGACCTTACCGCCAGCCACCAAATATGTCGTATCTTTAGAAACTGCGGTTTGAAAAACTCCACCGAGATTACGAATTTTATCCGCAGCAGCATCGCGCCCCATAGATTTCAGAGTGCCCGTGATGACAAAACTTTTTCCACTCAAACCGCCAGATTTTTTATTGAACTGAGGAACAACACCTAGTTCGGTGAATTTATTGAGCAATTTTACGTTATCTTCATCAGCGAACCACGCCACCACAGATTCAGCAACAATTTCGCCCACGCCATCAACTTGTCGCAAATCATCAATCGTCGCTTTCGCCAAATTTTCCATACTCTCAAAATGATTCGTCAAATCAATCGCCGTTTGCGCGCCAATATGACGAATCCCCAGACCATACAAAAATCGCTCTAATTCTGGGCTTTTTTTATCAGCAATTGCAGAAATTAACTTTTGCGCAGAAATATCAGCAAACCGACCCAGTTCCAACAAATCGTCCTTGGTGAGTGTGAAAATATCCGCCAAATCGCCAACCAAACCATTGTCAATCAAAACTTCCACGTTCTTTTCACCAAGCGTATCAATGTCAAGCGCGCCCTTAGACGCGAAATGCGCCAAAGCTCGCTTCAAAATCAGCGGACCACTAGAGCCCTTAACTCGGTAAACAGCTTCACCTTCCGGTCGCACAAATTCCAACTCCGGATATTGCCGTTTTAGCTCTGCTTCATAATCAATTGGCTCAGAATCTGCGGGTCGCAATTCCTTCAAAACATTCTCAACTTGCGGAATAATATCGCCAGCCTTAAAAATCACCACAGTGTCGCCTCGTCGAATATCCAAACGCTCAATTTCATCGGCGTTATGCAAGCTGGCGTGCTGCACCGTAGTTCCCGCCACCACTACTGGATCAAACACAGCCACTGGAGTCGCCGCACCGGTTCGCCCGATAGAAATGACTATGTCCCGAACGATCGTCGTAGCTTCTTCGGCCGCATACTTATAAGCCACCGCCCCACGCGGATTTTTACCCACCATCCCGAGATTGTCGTATATCTCTCGATCGTTAATCTTAATAACCAGCCCGTCCGTATTAAACGGCAAATCATGACGCTTGTCGCTCCACTCATCAACAAATTTCATCACGTCGGATAAATTATCAAAGACACTGGCTTGCTGATTGCGAGAAATCCCCAGCGCCGTCAAGGCCTCGTAAGCAAAACTATTCGTCGGAACTTCCGAACTATCATCGCGAATCACATCATATCCGCGAAAATGCAACGGACGCGCCGCCACCAGCGCAGGATCTAATTGACGAATCGTCCCCGCAGCCAAATTGCGCGGATTGGCAAATGTAGGCAGCCCTAGAGATTTCTGCTTTTTATTAAGCTCCTCAAAATCCCGTTTCAGCATAACAATTTCGCCACGAATCTCTGTCCGACCATGCAAAAAATTCTCAAAACCCGCCGCTTCACGCAGACGAAGCGGTACGTTTTTAATAGTCCGAACATTATTCGTTACATCTTCGCCAACAAAACTATCGCCACGCGTCACAGCTTGGAATAGTACGCCGTCGACATAAATCAACGCACACGCCAATCCGTCCATTTTTATATCCGTAAAAAATTCATGTCGCTGACCCGGTATCAATTTATCAGTTCGCTCAATCCACGCCTCAACTTCACTTTTATCGAAAACGTCATTCAAACTGACCATTCGGCGCGCGTGCTTTACTTTTTGAAAACCGTCGAGCAGCTTATTTCCAACTCGCTGCGTAGGACTATCGACAGTAATCAGTTCTGGGTGATCCGATTCAATTTTCTTCAGTTCATCCATCAGGCTGTCATAAACCGCATCGCTCACACTCGGTTTGTTCAAGGTGTAGTATTCGTAGCTATAACGATTTAACAGGTCTTTAATTTCGTCAATTCTTGGTTTTTTTGGTGTCACTTTCAACCACCTTTCTGTAGAACAAATAGACATACACGGAAATCATAATTATCGTTACGTAAAGTAAAATTAAGCCAGTTGTTGGGACAATTGGCAGCCAGTCGATGCCACTAATCCATCCCTTCAGCGCGCCGTCAAGCAGAATTACCGGAATCAGAACGACCGCCCACAAAAGCACAGCCAAAACAACAGCCCACGCGAATCTCAGCAAAATTCTTAGTCTTCGCCCCGTCACAATATCACCCGACAAACGCAGCGCGTGAAACGGATACATTCCCGGCAATGTTACGATGATCATCGCAAAAACCGTAGAAGTCGCCCAATAGACGGACATCGCCACTATCAGAATCGCCGCACCGCCAGCCGCCATCAGAATCGGCGTTTGATTTAACACTCCCGAAGCATTAAGCGCGCTATAAATAATCACCGCCACTGCCGCCGGCACCATTTGAATCAAGAAAACCCCGATAACAATTATCAGCGCAATTATAGGCGACCCAGAGCTATACAAACCATCGCGCATTTTCGGTTTTTTACCAATTAAAATAGCTCGCGTTAGCCAAACAGACGACAGCCAAGTGAGCAGCCCCAGAAAGATTCCCGCCGCTTGCTGCACATTTCCACCAGCCGTTCCGCTACCGGAAATATAGCTAACTGCAACGCCAGAGAATAGGCTAATTGTTGTATAAATTCCGCCGAATCCATTCGACTCAGCCTGATTCATCACGTCTTTAAGTTGTTGGTATGTATCTTGCGACATGACGCTGGCTAAAGCAAACGTCAATATCGACATAACGATGATTAACGCCAAAAAAGTTTTCTTATTTCGCCATACCAGACGACAAGCCTCACTAGTCAGCGACCAATATCCTGGAATTTTAAGATCTCGTTGGTAATCTCGTCGCTTAGTTAGCCGAAAACTACGATGAGGTCGGCGCTGCAGAAAATTACGCCGCTGCTGATTTAATTTGCTAAAGTCCCGTTTAATACCAGGCCATACACCTTTTTTATGATCAGTATTTGACTTCTTAGGATTCTTGACTACTCGTTTTTTGGAGGTTTTCGTTGCCATAATTACATCTTTGTTGCGTTATTTCTCAACCTTGCAATTCTGTCTTCTAGCGGTGGATGAGTACTAAATAATTTTGAGAAAAATCCGGGTTTCAAAGGATTATTCATGAACAAATTGGCAGTAGAAGAACTTTGTTTTTGCATTGGTCTGCCGTATTGGCGCAATTTTTCCAGCGCGCTTGCTAACCCTTCAGTATCTCGTGTCAATAATACACCCGAAGCATCCGCCAGATATTCACGCTGTCGACTAACCGCCAATTGGGTTATCGTTGCTAAAAGCGGCGCCAATATACCCACAATCAACCCGAAAGCGTAGATGATAGGATTAACATCTCTGTCACGGTCATCACTATAAAACATCATCCTAAGCGCCAAATCTGCAAACAGCCCAATTGCGCTAACCAAACCAAAAGCAATCATACTCACACGGATGTCGTAATTTCGCACGTGACTCATTTCATGCGCCATAACCGCTTCCAGCTCACGCTTGTCCATAATATCCAAAAGCCCAGTAGTCGCGCCAACAATAGCATGATTTGGGTCGCGACCAGTCGCAAAAGCATTTGGAGCTGGATCGTCGATAACATAAACTTTCGGCATCGGCATGCCAGAAGCGATAGACAAATTTTCCACCACTCGCCAAAGTTCAGGAGCATCATTTTTGCTAATTTCCTGAGCGCCGGTCATCATCATAGCCAACTTGCCAGCTATAAAATATTGCAACCAAGCATACAATATCGCACATATGAAAATGATGAGCGCTAGCGAATAGCTGTCAGTTGCCACTCCAATAAACAGACCGATGACTCCAATAATTATCACAAACACAGACATAATTAATATTGTGTTGCGTTTGTTTTGAGAAACTGCATTGTACATATGTTAATTATACCAAAAATCGCCCGCTAAAAATAGACGAGCGATTTTCATTTCAGAGTTCAATTAGAACTTTACTTCAACTGGATTTTCAACACTTGCGCGATCCTCAACGTCGAAGAATTCCTTAGCTTGGAAGCCAAACATTCCCGCGATGATGTTTGTTGGGAAAGTCTGGATCTTCGTGTTTAAGTCGCGAACGCCACCGTTGTAGAATCGGCGAGCTGCTTGGATTTTATCCTCAGTATCAACCAATTCCTGCTGCAATTGCAAGAAGTTCTGGTTTGCTTTCAATTCTGGGTAAGCCTCAGATACAGCAAACAAGCTCTTCAAAGCGCCCTCCAAAGCGTTTTCAGCCTTAGCAGTCTCAGCCACGCTGCCAGCATTCATAATTGCTGAACGAGCTTCTGCGACCTTCTCAAACACTTCTTTTTCGTGTGTAGCGTAGCCTTTTACCGAGTTGACCAAATTTGGAATCAAATCAGTTCGGCGCTTTAGCTGAACAGTAATGTCGCTCCATGCCTCTTCTACGCGGTTGCGCAACACAACTAAACCATTGTACGCACCGATTACAACTCCTACGAGTACCAATAAAACTACCACTGTAACAATAAGTACAATTACCAATGGACTCATTTCTTACCTTTGTCCCTTTCCTATTCAATATTATTTTCTTTACAACTTTGGTGCGCAAGGCGGGAATCGAACCCGCACGACTTTTGGTCAAGGGATTTTAAGTCCCTCGCGTCTACCAATTCCGCCACTCGCGCTTATTTATATACGATCCAGACGCCTACACGCCAGACTGCTTATATTATACTATATTCGCTAAGTAAAGTGTACAATTTCGCAAAATAAAAAATAGCCCAATACTCAGGACTATTCATCAAAAAATTGGAGGCACGTACGAGAGTCGAACTCGTCTAAAAGGTTTTGCAGACCTCTGCGTAACCGCTCCGCCAACGCGCCACCACTTTTATTATATCAGATTTTGCAAAACATATCACGAACAGATCGTCTAATAGTTGCAATATGTTTGGTGCGAGCGAGAAGACTTGAACTTCCACGAGCGCAATGCTCACTAGCCCCTCAAGCTAGCGCGTCTACCAATTCCGCCACGCCCGCATAGCCACTTACCATTATACCCGATTACGGGGTTTTGTAAACGGACTTTTTCTCTGTCGCCCAATATTGAACATCGACATAGCGATCGACGGGATTGACAACTTCAGTGCTTGCGTCGAGAGCCTTAACGTTACGAATATGGATATAGTCAAACTTCGGCTGATACAATGCTATCGCCGGAGCGTCTGCTTGCCAAACAGCAGTGAACTTCGCGTAACGATCAGCGCGTTGCTTCGCCGAGATTTTAGATCGACCGCTCTCCAAAGCATCGTCCGCTATCGCATTATTGTAATTGGAGAAATTCAAACCATTGTTGGTTGCCTGCGAAGAATGCCAATAGGCGTAAACATCGGGGTCGCCGCCCAAGGAGAGTTCGTAAACCAGCACGTCAAAATTGCGCGGCTGCAAAACTGTCTGAAGAATATTTTGAGTGGCGTCGTTCGGATCGACAACTTTAATATCCGATTCTATGTTCAGCTCGTCATACCAAACTTGAGCCAAGTACCTGGCGACCTTTTCGTAATTGCTATTCTTCAAAACGACCACGTTGAGTTTTAACTTATCATTTCCCTTCTGGCGAACATTATTTACATTCTTCCAGCCCTCAGCGTCAAGTAGAGATTTCGCTTTCTTGACGTCATAACTAGACGAATTCGAATTCTTTCCCAGGAATTTGTTGAGCGTTGGACCAGATAATTCCTCTGTAGACAATGACAAAGACTGGCGCAGCTTGGATGTATCAACGCTGAGCGACAAAGCCTGGCGAACTGCTTTTGATCGCAAGAACTGGCTATTGTTATTAAACAGCGCGTAAACTCCGTTATTCAAAGAATGCGCTTCTGCGGCGTACATAGATTTTACCTCGGCGGACTGATCGTTATAAATTAATTCTGGAGTTCCTGTAATTTCTCGCGTACGCAAACTTTTCGCAATATCATCCTGCGTCGGATATGCGTACAACTGGAATCGCTCCAACTTAGGTGTGCTACCATAATAATTACTATTCGACTGCAGATATAGCACTTTTTTACTACCATCGCTCGTTACATTCTGCAGCAATCTAAAGGCGAATGGACCGCTGGATATGGGCGACTTATTAAAATCATGTTCACGTAAATTCGACGGTTTAACATCTTTTAATATATGTTTAGGGATAATCGGGAATGTCAAAGCGTGGACAAACGGCGAATATGACGACGGCAAGATAAACTTTACCGAATCGTCAGACACTTTCTCGAATTTTATGGATTTCCAGCCTGATATTTCAGCTCCAACTTCTGGATTCGCCAATAGCTTCAACGTAAAGATTACATCGTCCGCCGTTAGGTCTTGTCCGTCCGACCACTTCAGACCTTTCTTCAGTTTGACTATATATTCAGTTTCTTTATCGTTCACACTGACGCTGTCCGCCATGTCAGCCTTTATATTGCCCGTTGAGTCATATCGATACAAACTTGAAAATAGCAATTTCGCGGCGGATTTTTCAGCATTGGTTTTTGCGAAAATTGGATTTAGGTTTTCCAAAGGACCCAGCACACCCTCAGAGTATGATCCGCCAGAAGTGTACGCCATTGTCGTGAAAGAATTGCGAGAAATATGCCACTGCACCGCACTGGCGCCAATCATCACCAATACTAGAATAATCCAGACAGAAACCCGACGTCGCACATTAGATAAGCGATCCAGCCTGGATGTCACGAATTTATGCGCATGGCGCAAGCTTCCCTTTTCAATCTTACGCAGACGCTTATTGACATCTTTACTGGAAACTTTTAGCCGCGCAAAACGATTCCATGACAAATTATCCGAGCTCAAATCTATTCTCCTATTTTTGCAATCCCGGCAAAATCATACTTGCCAAAATCGATAGCACAAAAATCACCGCAAAAACAATAGTTACATCAAACAAGTTTTTATCAAATCCGCGACGAGTAGTGAATAATTCCCCAGACGAGCCGAATCCTGCGCCCAAGCTTGCGCCTCGTTGCTGCAACAAAATTGCGATAATCATCAGTACGGCAGATCCAAGTGTCACGTACGGTAAAATTGTATCAATTGACATATTACTCCTTTTCTTCCCGCTGCAAAACCAGCGCGCTACTTATAATATAGTTTACCAAACTCAATATAATCCCGGCAATAATTGAATGCGCAAAAGTCATAGAAATTCCTGGTGCCAAAGCGAGCGAAATATAAACCATAAAGCCGTTCACAATTAAGGTAAACAGCCCTAAGGTCAATAGAATTGCTGGCAGAGCTAAAATTGTAGCAATTGGCTTCAATACGCTATTCACCACCGAAAATATCAACCCCGCCATCATAAACGTCCACGCAGAAGTTGCGCTCGGAGTTTCATTTCCAAGTAGCCGCACTGCAACCCAAATACCTACCGAGTTAAGAATCAGCCGAATCAAAAACGTTGCAAATTGTCTTTTCATTAGTCTTATTATATATAATTTATGCTTTATTGTCGATTGGTCGCCCAAACTTAAGACGAGCGTTTGATCAAATTCGCCTTTTTCGCGCCAACTTCCGCCTGCAATTCCGCATAATCTGCCTCAATAATTTTTTTCACACTGCCAAATTTCCTCAACAATTTAGCGCGTGTCTTTGGCCCAATCCCCGGAATTTCTTCCAGTTGGTTTTTCGTCTGATTTTGACGCTTCAGTGCTGTATGATAACTCACAGCAAATCGGTGTGACTCGTCACGAATCCGCTGAAAAAGCTTAACAATGTCCGTCGTTGCAATAGAACTTTTTGTAAAATTGCCCCGGCCGGAACCGTCATCAATAGCAGAGCCTCGTAGATTCTTTGAATGCGATCCGGCGTTGCGCTGAGCAGGATGCAAATTTACCACATACACATCATTATCTTCATAAATGGCGACATCCTGATGAATCGATTTTTGCAACTCTTCAATGCGCGTTACATCAATTTGCGAGCCAGTTTTATGAATAATAATTTCTTCCTCGCGTTTGGCAATGCTAATAATCGGCAATTTAATTCCGCGCTCGTCCCTTGCTTTAATCGCTGCCGAAAGTTGACCTTTTCCACCGTCAATCAACAACAGATCTGGATAGCCCCAACTTTTGATATTTCGCTCGCCAAGCCGCCTAAAAATCACCTCATACATATTTCCAGTATCGTCGTTTTTTTCGCTCACCTTAAATTTGCGGTATTCCGCACGATCGCTCGCACCATTCGTAAAAACTACCATACTCGCCACAACTTGGCGTCCGCTCATATGCGAAATATCATAACCCTCAATTCGCACTGGAATATTTTTCAAGCCAAGTAGTTTCGCTAAATCAGCCAGCGCCTTGTCTTTTGAAATATCCAAAAATTCTTTGTCGCCAAACATAACGCGTCGCTGAAGCTCTTGCATGGCGCGCAACTTATTCCTCAGACTTGCCGCCCGCTCAAAATCATGAAGCCCCGCAGCCGTTTTCATATCACGCTCTAGCTCCACGGCAATAGCTTTGCGATTTCCCTTAATATAACTTATCAATTTACGCAAACCAGCTTTATACACGTCCGAACCATCACTTATTTTCGGACTTAAACCCAAATCCTCATCCAACTTTGATTGACCGGGACGTCTTTGGTGAGTGAGATATGGAAAAATTCGCCTCAAATAGCGCAATGCCTTTTTCAGTGCAAAACCATTGTAAAACGGACCAAAATAATCCGCACCATCATCGGCAGGATTTCGCGTAAAACTGACCGTCGGCCAATCGCTTTTCATATCAATCCGAACGTACATCTGAGATTTGTCGTCGCGCAACAGAACGTTGTATCGCGGCATATACCGCTTGATCATCTCGCTTTCCAAAAACAGCGCGTCAACCTCACTCTCAGTTTCAATCCAATCAGTATCAAAAATCTCCGCCACCAGCGCCATAGTTTTATTATCTCGCCCGCGCGAATCTTGAAAATACTGACGTACGCGGTTTTTAAGAACCGCCGCCTTGCCAACATAAATTACCTCGCCGCTCGCCGACTTATGAAAATAAACGCCGGGCGTTCGCGGCAAAGTTTTTAGCTTGGCTTGCAATGCTTGATTCATTAAATATATTACAATCTAAACACGGCAATTATGCAAGTATTCTTCTAGTGATTAACTAATCTTCCAACCACTTTTTGAGAACTATCGCCTGATTATGCTCCGTATCTTTGGCGCCGTATAACAGCGTAACTGCAGATTGTTCGTTCCAATTATTCTTTGCTTCGGCAGCCGCAGGATTATTATCTAGCTCCTTCACATAACGGCGAGAAAATTCCGGGAATTTTTCTGGATCGTGATTAAACCATTTGCGTAATTCATCGGTCGGGGCAATTTCTTTGTTCCACTCGTCCAATGCAGCTCGTTCTTTGCTAATTCCGCGCGGCCACAATCGATCAACCAGCACACGATAACTATCGTCCGACGCGGTCGACTCATAAATCCGTTCAATTTTATACTTTGTCATAATTTCATATAACTACAAATCATTGATCAGATCAATAAAAGGCGAAAGCTAGCCATTCTTCAATATTTAATCGACGCTGCGTAAATATTCCTCCAAAAACTCACTCCAGTCAGACGCATTCTTCTCGCGGAAATAGGCGCGAAGAAAATCAACCATAATTTGATGACGATTTTCTGCTTCTATTCGTCCTGGCTCAGTCAACATCAAACCTTTCAATTTCAGCAGTTTCTCAAAGAAGTGATTGATAAATCCGTCAGTATCATGCGTATTGCCATCAGCGTTATATTCGTGCGCCGCCAGATTGACATTCGGCCAGACTTTAGGATCAAAAATCCGACCGCCGTGATGACAAGCATAAGCCAACGCCCGCTCAATGCCGACCGCACCAATAGCATCACACATATCAGCGTCAGACGCCAATTTCCCCGCCAACCGCTGCGGCTGCTTGCCGTTCAACCGTTTACTATAACCAATCGCCGCAATATTTTCCAGCACAACCTGACTTAAATCATCAGCTATCTCCGCCTGCGCCATAATATCTACTGCATTCGTCAATTTTTCCGCCTGCGTTTTACCGACTAATTTATAATCATCAACATCATGTAGCCAAGCCGTCAACAGAACTTCTTGCAGATTCACCGATTCGCTATATTCGTTAGCAAAACGCTCCGCTAGCAACGCCACTCGCTCGACATGATCATCAGCATGTCCCGAAGTGTCGCCGCCCAGTAACTGCCGAACTTTAGTCTTTACTATTTCAAGCTGGGCAATTTGTCGATCGTTCATACTCATATTATACATAAAAACAGAGCCGCCTACTGGTGCTTATTAATATACAAAGTGCAATATTCTTTAGGAAGATAATTCATATTAAGCCACCGGGCTTCCATTATTTCAAAGTTGCATTTTATGTCATAATCAGACGCGTGCGCCGCAAAAACTCGAACTGAAAATTTGGCATATGATTCATGAGAATTAGCTTTTCCGAGATATCGCAGATTATGTATCTTTAATCCAATTTCTTCCAAGACTTCTCTAACGGCAGCCTGCTCATAACTCTCATTATATTTCACCCCGCCTCCTGGCAAAGCCCATTCTTGACGACTAAAGCGGCTTCTAACTAATAAAATCTTACCATCATCACAATAAACAATTACCCGTACGCGGTCCTTCTTCGGTACAATCCTAAAAATTAGCGATACGACACACGCAATTCCACGAAAAATCGCCCGCCCAAATGAACTAAACATCTCGCCGGCGATTGATCCTTTGTGAGACATAATTAGCAGGAACTTTCTCCTTTGGCGACAGTTTATTCTGTGGTTACACCATCAAAATCTTCTTCGTTAGCCTCCGCTTCTTCGCGAGTCGCCCGAACGATTCCATCTTTATGGTGTGCTGGACTATAAATAGTATAAAGCTTAAGTGGCTCCTCGCCGGTATTTATCACATTATGCTCAGCTCCCGCCGGCACAATAATCGCACTACCGTCAGAAACAGCATATTCATTGCCATCAATCAAAACCTTACCTTTACCAGACTCAAATCGGAAAAATTGATCATTCTCCTCATGAACCTCCGAACCAATTTCCCCACCAACAGGCAAGCTCATCAATACCAATTGGCAATGCTTCGCAGTATATAGAACTTGACGAAAATTATTATTTGCCAATGTAAGCTCTTCGATATTTCCACTAAAACCCTTCATAAATCCCCCTTCTATTTTTTATTTCGCAGCTTTTTCCAAAGCGTCAATCAACGTCTGCTTTGGCTTCATGCCGATCATTTCAGCAACTTCCTCGCCGCCAACAAAAATCTTCATGTTTGGAATTCCCTGCACGCGGTATTCCATAGCTAATTGCGCATTTTCCTGACTTGCTTCAGTGTCAACTTTAACAATATCAAACTCTGTTTCTTCAGCAATTTGATGCAAAAGCGGAGCCATTGCACGACATGGCGGACACCACGGCGCCCAAAAATCAACTAGCACAGGACCGTCGCTTTTTAGCACCTTATCTTCGAATTCTTGCTTTGTTGTAATTTCATATAAAGCCATTATTTCCTCCTTTTCTGGCATTTTTTACAAACTCCCGTCACAACCAACGGGCCGTCAATATAACAATCGCTAATTTCATGCGCAATCTGTTTTCTCATCTCATCGGCAATTTTAACATCCATCAAGCCGTCGCAGTCACTACACACAAAATGATCGTGATCGTCCTTACGAATATCATATCGCAAGCAACCCTTTTTGGTCGATGGTGCCAAACCAATCGTCCCGTCGCCGTACAGGCGCTGAGTTATTCGATGCACCGTCGTGTCGCTGACTTCAGGATGAATGTTCCGCAATTCCTGAGCAATTTCCGCATTCGTCGCATGATGCTTACTCTTTAAAATCGCCATCACATCATTCGTGTATTTTGTTGATCGCCTAACAATTTGCGTCATGTTCCTATTGTAAAGTATTTACAATAAATAAACAAGGGCTTTGCTCCACAAATTGACTTATATCTATATATTCCATATAATAGTCAAAGTCTATGAACTCCCGACGGCGAGTTCCTCTAATATACGTTTTGAATAATTAAGAACGCTCAGTTTTCTGTGCAGTTTATAAATATTAATTTATCATCGAAAGGAATTGATTTGAAAAACAAACCGAACAGTAAAGAAATATTTCGTCTATTCTGGAAGACGTCAGCGCCGTACAAACACCGCCGAAACTTGGCAATATTTTTTGCAATGCTCACACTCGTGGTTACTATTTTTGTCGGCCCACTTATAATTGCTCAGCTTCTTAGTATTATCCAACACAATCAACTGCACGACGCAAAAAACATATGGACACTAATTGCTTTATACGGCGTCAGTGAATTATGGTCGAGCGTCATCGGCTGGCGATTAGTTTTATATCTCGCCTGGACATTCGAAACCGCCATGCAGCGAGATTTGTACGCTCGGTGCTTCAGCAAACTGACCAACCAAACATTATTCTTCCATTCAAATAAATTCGGCGGGTCGCTCGTTAGCCAAACAAATAAATTAGTTGGCGCGGTAGAAAGTTTTTGGGACACGATAATTTGGTCAGTTTTGCCTCTAGTTGTTTCACTGGTCGGTTCAATAATTGTCTTATCAACTCTCCTCTGGCAATACGCGCTCTTCTTACTCATCTTCTCAATTGTTTTCAGCCTCGTCGTTTATTACGGATCCAAGCCAATGGCAAAATTGACAAAAAAAGAAGCCAAATCCAGCAATAAATTGAACGGGCAATTGGCGGATGTAATCTCAAACGTTCTGGCGGTCAAGTCATCTGGCGCCGAAGCTACGGAACAGAAATTTTTCACAAAAACCGTCAACTCTTGGCGAAACTCAAGTCTCGACGTAATGCGCGGATTCTTAAAAGTCAGCACTATATATTCGTCAATCAACATGGTTATTAAAATTGGAGCAATCGCCTTCGCAGTGTACGCAGCTCAAAATAATTTGGTATCAGTGGCGTCTGTTTACCTCATCATCACCTACACCGGTAGTGTCGCGCATGAATTATGGAACATGAACGGAATTATGCGCAATTACAACCGAATTATCGGTAACGCAAATGATATGGTAGAAATCTTACAAACGCCAACAACATTGATTGATAAAAGTGATTCAAAGCTAAAAGTTACAAACGGCGAAATTTCTATAGATAAAGTAACTTTCACGCACGACGAGGGTCAAGGCGACACTCTATTCCGCGACTTCTCTCTGGATATTAAACCGGGCGAAAAAATAGGTTTAGTCGGAGCGAGCGGTTCTGGAAAAACTACGCTCACCAAATTGCTATTACGCTTCGCTGATATTGACTCGGGAAAAATTACCATCGATGGACAAGATATTTCCGAAGTCACCCAAGCAAGTTTGCGCGCAAAAATCGCTTACGTACCGCAAGAGCCATTACTATTCCACCGCTCCGTGCGCGAAAACATCGCTTACGGTCGACCTGATGCAACGGACGCAGAAATTGAAGAAGCCGCCAAAAAAGCTGGCGCTTACGATTTTATCGTTGGACTTAAAGACGGTTTTGACACAATGGTTGGCGAGCGCGGAATTAAATTATCTGGCGGACAGCGACAACGAGTTGCAATTGCTAGGGCAATCCTAAAAAATGCGCCAATTCTAGTCCTCGACGAGGCGACTTCAGCGCTAGATTCCGAGTCAGAAGCATTGATCCAAAAATCCTTGGAAACGTTGATGAAGAATCGAACTTCAATTGTCATTGCCCATCGCTTATCTACAATTGCTAAGTTGGACCGTATAATTGTCCTGAAGGATGGAAAAATTGTCGAGGATGGATCGCATGATGAACTTATCAATAAAAAACGTGGTGTTTACGCGAAATTATGGGCGCGACAATCTGGCGGATTTATTGAAGAATAGTCCAATCTGCATACGCCAATCATGCTATAATTAAGGCATGGAATCTTTTATTCACTTGATAACTAGCTTTGGTGTATTGGCAATTTTATTAGTAGTTTTTGCAGAGTCTGGCCTGTTAATCGGATTTGTTCTACCCGGCGACAGTCTACTTTTCACCGCTGGATACATGGTTCAGCAAAACATTCTACACATTGACATTCACATTTTTGCGCTTTTGGTTTTTGCGGCGGCAGTGCTGGGCGACAGTGTTGGCTATAGTTTTGGCCATAAAGTTGGACGCAAGTTGTTTGAAAAAGAAAATTCCCGATTCTTCAAGAAAAAATATTTGGAGCAAACAGAAAAGTTTTATTACAAACACGGCTCGGCGACAATCGTCCTGGCTCGATTTGTGCCAATTGTAAGAACCTTCGCCCCAATCGTTGCCGGCGCCAGTAAGATGCACTATAAAACATTCTTAACTTTCAATCTTATCGGTGGATTTCTTTGGTCGTCAGCATTCGTTTATCTAGGCTTCTATGCTGGCGAGTTTTTGACCAAAGCAGGCGTAAATATTGAAGTTGCAGCTATTCTCATCATCTTCCTGTCTGTCTCACCAATGGTTATTCATGCTTTGAAACAACCAAATACTCGCGCTTTATTAAGAAAACAATTGTTGGTTCTCCTCTCAAAAACCAAGCGTAAAAAATAATCTTAAAGCATCTTTTTCAGATATTTGCCAGTGAACGAATTTGGTACCTTGGCGATATCTTCAGGTGTACCGCAAGCCACAACCGTACCGCCGCCAATTCCGCCTTCTGGGCCCATATCAATTATCCAGTCGGCTGACTTTATGACGTCCAAATTATGCTCAATGATAATCATACTATTACCGCCCTCAACCAATTGCTGTAAAATCCCCAACAGTCGTTTTACGTCAGCCGAATGAAGCCCAGTGGTCGGCTCATCCAGAATGTACATAGTTTTTCCAGTGGAACGCTTGGAGAGCTCCGTCGCTAATTTAATTCGCTGCGCCTCACCGCCCGAAAAAGTAGTTGCTGGCTGACCAAGTTTAATATAACCAAGCCCAACCTCAACCAACGTCTGAAGTTTACGTGCAATATTCGGCACACTATCAAAAAACTCCGCCGCTTGATCAATTGTCATATCCAAAACATCGGCAATTGTCTTGTCTTTATACTTAATCTCCAGCGCTTCGCGATTATAACGCTTGCCATGACACTCGTCACATTGAACATAAACATCCGGCAAAAAGTGCATTTCAATCTTTATCACACCATCACCCTGACAATTTTCGCAGCGACCGCCTTTAACATTAAAACTAAATCGTCCAGATTTATAGCCTCGAACGTTAGCCTCGGGCGTACTGGCAAAAAGTTCGCGAATCGGCGTAAAAATTCCAGTGTAAGTCGCTGGATTGGAGCGCGGCGTCCGACCAATTGGCGACTGATCTATGACAATCGTCTTATCAAGCAAATTCACACCTTCTATGGCATCGTGCAGTCCTGGCGCCGTCGTTGCGCGATTCAGCTCTGCAGCCAATTCCCGCGCCACAATGTCATTCACAAGCGTCGACTTTCCGCTACCAGAAACACCAGACACTACAGTCATCAACCCCAAAGGAAATTCCACATCAATGTTCTTAAGATTATTTTCGCGAGCGCCACGAACAATCAACTTTCTATCTTTCACGACTTTGCGACGCTTTTTCGGAACGGCAATTTTTTCCGCCCCAGATAAATAGCGACCAGTTATACTATTCTCATTTTTCGCAACAATTTCAGGCGTCCCCATCGCCACTACTTGACCACCATTCACACCAGCTCCCGGTCCCATATCAACCAGAAAATCACTCTGGCGAATCGTGTCCTCGTCGTGCTCAACCACCAGCACAGAATTTCCCAAATCTCGAAGACGCTTCAACATATCAATCAGCTTGTCGTTGTCACGTTGATGAAGTCCAATCGACGGCTCGTCCAACACATAAAGTACGCCCTGAAGTCCAGCACCAATTTGCGTCGCCAAGCGAATTCGCTGCGCCTCGCCACCGCTCAATGTGTTAGCCGCTCGACTTAATTCCAAATAGTTCAGTCCAACATTGCTCATAAACGCCAAACGAGATTTAATTTCCTTCACAATCAAGCGAGCAATCGTCATTTCTTGCTCAGTCAATTGAAGCTTATTGTCAAACAAATCCAACGCATCATCAACACTCAAATCGCACACGTCAACGATATTCAATTCATGAACCGTCACCGCCAAAACCACAGGTTTCAGGCGCGCACCTTTACAGGCATAACAATCCCTCTCGCGCATAAATCGCTCAATATCTCGTCGCATAAAATCGCTATCAGTTTCCTTCCAGCGTCGCTCCAGATTAGGAATAACACCCTCATAAGTCGTATCATAATGCCGACCGCCACCCAAATCAACGCGATATTTTTGGTCGCCAGTTCCGTATAATATTTTATGTTTAGCATCATCAGAAAGCTTGCCTACGGGAACTTTCAAGCTAAAGCCGTGAGCTTCAGCAACAGACGCCAATCGCTTCATATTCCAAGCGTCAGAATTCATTCGATTATACGGTCGAATTGCGCCTTCGGAAATTGTCAAATTGTTATTAAAGACCAATTCTGGATCGACCTCCAACCTCGACCCCAAACCCGTACACACAGGACAAGCTCCCTGCGGCGCGTTAAAACTAAACAGTCGCGGCTCCAGCTCTGGAATATCGACATCAGGGTGATCAACACAAGCATATCTCTGCGAAAATGTCTTCACTTCGTCGCTATCCGCGTCCAAAACCTCGATAACGCCCTGACCTAGATCTAGCGCCTGCTCAACGCTCTGACTCAATCGAGATCGCATTTCCGCCGTCAACGCCAGCCTATCAACCACCAGCTCGATGTTATGCTTGTAACTTTTTTGCAGCTCCGGAAATTCATCCAGCGCGTATACTACGCCGTCCACGCGAACCCTGGCATAACCAAGTCGCTGATATTGCTCCGGAATGTGCGCAAACTCACCTTTTTTATTCTTAACAATTGGCGCCAATAACAAAATTCGCTTATCAACAAATTGTCGCAAAATCTCGTCAATAATCACCTCAGTCGTGCGACGCGTCACTTCATTGCCACAAATCGGACAATGCGGCACGCCAATTCGTGCAAACAAAAGCCTCAGATAATCATAAATTTCCGTAACCGTAGCCACGGTCGAACGCGGGTTGCGGCTGGTCGACTTCTGGTCAATTGAAATCGCTGGGCTGAGCCCTTCAATTGAATCAACATCAGGCTTATCCATCGTACCCAAAAATTGCCGCGCATAAGAATTAAGACTCTCCATATAACGGCGCTGACCCTCGGCATAAATCGTGTCAAATGCCAAACTGGATTTACCCGATCCGCTAAGACCTGTAATCACCACCAGCTGATCTCGCGGAATCTCAATATCTACATTTTTCAGATTGTGCTCACGAGCACCTTTAACACGAATTACCTCTGTCATAACCGCTATATTATACAGGTTTTTGACATTTTTTTCCAGTCCAAATATCGACGCAAATCAGAGTTAAAACACATTACGCTTATGATTGCAAGTCAATATCTTATTTGTTACAGTTAGATCTATGAGAAAGCTGGGCATTTACTTAGTTATAACACTCGGAGCGATACTACTCGCACCTTTTGTAATTGACCAGCTTTTTTTCTTCTTTTTCCTAGGAAAAATCCCCTTCACGAACATCAGCCTGCCCGCAATTTTAATGGTTATTTTCTGGGCAATTATCGTACCGTTGGCAATTATCCTCAGAAAATCACTTTCTGCCCTGTTTTGGAAGTCCATTGACATTGCCGGCGAAATCGCGCAACGACGAATCAACAGAAAAATCCGCTATTTTACACCAAATCAAAAAAGCGAGCTTATTTTATTATCAATTTATCTACTTTCCAATATGAAAAAGAGCGAGCCTTATGATGAGATTGAATCTCAAAAGCTCGCTCCGTCTATGACCTAATTTTTTACAGCCGTTTTCTCAGAACCAACGCACCAGCTGCGACAGCCACAACAGCTAATCCACTAACTAGCCAAATAGAGTTTCCTGTTTCAGCAAGGTTTTTTGACGATAATTTTTCTGGTTTTTTACTGGAAGTGGATGATGTTGTTGTTGCGGCGATTGAAGCACCTGAAGATGAAGAGCCCGTGGATGGGGTGGCGGGAGTTGATGGAGTGGTAGTTCCGCCCGCGCCCGAGCCGGTACCGCCAGGAGTTACAGGCGGAGGTGTCGGTAGAGTTGCTAGGCGATAATAAGCCGCGCCCGTTGTCATATCGTAGAACATTGCGAACATTCTGGACGCCGACGAAGACGAATAAACGCTACCAAAACCAGCCTCATTATCACCCTGCGACGTCCAGGTTTTACCGCCGTCTACTGACATTACAATATACGGCAAATTTGAAGCATCCATGACGGCTGGTCGAACGTAGACAAACAGCCTCTTGCCGTCATCGCTAACTCCTGTCTGCGTAATATAATCATCCACCTTCTGAGTCGGAACTTCAGCAGGAATGGGCGCCCAGCTGGCACCACCATCTAATGAAATTTTGTGACCATCAAATAGACTATTACCGTTAATACTGATGAACATGAGGGTTGTATCGTGGATGACACGAGTTCCAGCGTCCGTCCAGGTCAATCCGTAATCATCAGACCTCTTTACTACACTAGGAGTCCCATCTATCGCAATCATCTTTCCACCGTCAAGTATGCGCTCAGGACAAACATTACCCTTCTGCGTCCAAGTTTGACCATCGTCAGTAGAAACATAAAGCGGAGGAGTTTCACCGTCATCTCCACACCTAGCTAGAGTGGAGCCATCTGGGCTCATAAATAAATGATTATTGCCGGGGTCTACATTGCTAGACTTTATCCAGTTGCGACCACCATCAGTTGACATATAAAAAGAGTTTTCTCCATGCCGACCATTCACAATCATCTTAGACCCGTCTGTATTTACTAGCAATCTATTCGCAGAGTCTGGCATCGCAAAGCTATTCCAACTTGCACCATTATCCGCAGAGATTAACAATTTTATATCGCCAGTATTAGTATCTTCTCGCAGGACAAAAAGTTTTGACCCGTCTGGACTAATAATCGCTTCCCTAAATTCATCATCTCCTGGTACGGTTACATCCTTCCACGTATACTTAGGCGATTCCTCCGCTCTAACCAAAGGCGGTAGAACTGCCAATGCTGATAATGCAAACACAAATACTAAGGACAGCATCCCTCTGTATACTACGCGCTTTCTGTTCTTAATTAACATCCGCTCCTCCATTTTTTGTTTTCCTATGCGAAACCATCTTTCTGATTTTAGCATAACCTCATTTCAAGCGTCAACAGAAGGCAGAACAGACTCCAGCCATAATTGCAATTCTTGCAAAATAAACTGCTGTTCATCAGTCGCACTAGGCGCCAATCGCTGCAAAGATTTCATAAATTGCGGCAGTTGCGTCTGTAAATGCTCAGTGCGCCATTCTTCCCATTGTCGCAACTCATCTTCACTAAGCAAATTAGGAAAACTTCGCGCTTTATAATGCAACAATAGTGGCGATAATCGCTCATCCTGGAAATCCGGATGAAAATCAGCCAACTCGCGCTCACCAGCATTGCGCACAGCTTCAACACGAACTCGATCACTATTATCCAAAAAACCATCGTATAATTGCGCTTCTGGGTCGGTCATTTTCTTAAACTCTGGCCTATTCTCAAATATACTACGCAGCCTTTCGGCAAAATCTGGATGAGAAAGTAAAATATCTTGGTGCTTCTGTACAGTTTCCGCATCCAGAGAAATTTTCTTCCAGCCATCGCCCTGAGTCAACACGCCAAGTGGCGAAACTGCCGGGCAACGATTATATTGTAATTCCTTAACTGGCAATTTAACGAAATCCTCAGCTTGCCTTTCTTCCCACGTTGCAAATATCTTCGCTGACAATTCCTCAACGCTCAGATCAACAAACGGCGTCGGATCATAGCGTAAATCATAAACAATCACGCCACCATTTCGACTCGTGGTTAGCGGAAAAGCCACGGTCGTTTTGGCAAATTCTTTATCATATCGACCACTCGCGTAAACAAAAGGTTTTTTATCGTCGACATTCACCAGTTTCTGCACCAATTTCTTATCGCGCATCTTCAGTAAATAGTCGTACATTTGCGGCTGATTCTGCTTAATCAATTTAGTTACAGCAATCAACGCGGTCACGTCAGCCAGCGCATCATGCGCGTTCTCGTGCTCTATTCCGTTGGCTTTCGTGATGAGCTCCAAGCGGTTGCTCGGCTCACCTTTATCGTCAATCGGCCACTCAATTCCCTCAGGTCGAAGCGCCCTGGTTAAGCGCACCACATCCAACAAATCCCATCTGGATCGACCGTCTTTCCAAGTCCACTCGTATGGATCGTAAAAATTCCGCCAAAACAAATGACGAATAAACTCGTCGTCAAAACGGATATTATTAAAACCAACAGCAATCGTATCAGGCGTAAATATTTCCTCGCTTAACATACGCGCAAATTGAGCCTCAGTATAGCCTTCTTCGACAGTTTTTTGCGGCGTTATGCCCGTCACCATCAACGCATCAGGACTCGGCAGCGTATCGTCATTTAGTGTCACGAGAATGTTATACGGTTCGTCAATCGGTTGCAAATCCATATCGGTTCGCTGACCGGCAAATTGCATAATTCGATCTTGTCGAGGATTAAGACCGCTAGTTTCAAGGTCGTAGAAGAAAAACGTTTGCGCCATATTTATATTATACCATCAAGCTCACGCTAATTTACACCAGCAAAATCTATTGCTCGACCAACGTAAACGGCATAGACTCGCCAATCTGAATCAGACTTTCGCCAATCGCTCCTTGACGCAACAATTCGTGAGTAATTCCCATTTTTCGCATAATATCTCGCAAGCGATTAACAGATTCAAACTGATCAAAGTTAGTTCGACGAGCAAATTTTTCAATCTTAGCGCCCGTAACAATAAACTCAATATTCTCATCTTCATCGTCAGTCTCATTAGATTCAGCGTCAGAAACACGCCTTACAGACCAAGCATCAGAAACAACCTGATCGTCCAACGAAATTGTCGGCAAATCTTCCTCTTTTTCATCAACAACATCAGCTTCACGCTCTCGATATTTAGCAACTTCATCGCGCAACATTCGTAGAAGCTCAGTCACTCCGTCGTGCGTCTGGGAAGAAATCGCCACGACCGGCGCGCCATTAGCTACTTTTTGAAGGGCAGTCGACTGCATAGCAATAATCTCGTCATCCAAGCCTTCACATTTGGTTAGCGCTATTATCTCTGGGCGCTCCGCCAATGATTCAGAATATTTTTCCAGCTCGCGACGAATTGCCTGATATTTCTCCGCCGGATCATCGCTATACACATCAATCATATGAAGCAGCACGGCCGTTCGCTCGACATGGCGCAAAAATTGATCACCCAAACCTTTACCTTCTGATGCACCTTCAATCAACCCCGGAATATCAGCAATCAAAATCGACCCATCGTCAACATCAGCAACTCCCAAATTAGGCGTCAAAGTCGTAAATTCATAATTAGCAATCTCTGGACGCGCATTAGAAACCACGCTTAGGAACGTCGACTTACCAGCGTTCGGAAAGCCAACCAAACCAACATCGGCCAATAATTTCAATTCCAACTCTGCCTCGAATTCCTCGCCAGCCTCACCAAGTTCAGCAATTTTAGGTGTTTGGCGCGTACTAGACGTAAAGTGTGCATTTCCAAATCCACCATCTCCCCCACGAGCCACCACTGCCCGTTGTTGATCTTCGGTCAAATCCGCAATTATCATACCGTCGCGCTTCACTAGGGTACCCATCGGCACTTTAACGATTAGCGGCGCACCACTTTTTCCTCGTTTATTACGTTTTCCGCCATCACCACCCTTTTCAGCTTTAAGCTCCGGCTTATATCTAAAATTCAAAAGTGTATTAAGATCCTTCGTCGCCAAGAAAACAATATCACCACCACGACCGCCATCACCGCCATCGGGACCTCCCTTATCGACATATTTCTCATGACGAAAACTGACTACACCATTACCGCCTCTACCGGCGCGCACTAAAACTTTTGCAATATCTACAAACATATCTTTAGTATACCAAAAAGCACCCCCGAGAGATAGCGGAGGTGCTAATATTAACTAGTTCTAGTGGATATATAGATAACCGCCTGCGCCGTTGAGTGTGCGGTGAGTAATTATTCCATAACCTGCGTAGTTCATATCGCTAACGTAAACCACACCGTTTTCAACTCGCTCGACAATACCAACGTGACCATAATATCCGGCAGTAGTCTGGAATATTGCACCAGGTGCTGGCGTATTATTAACTACGAATCCAGCGGCACGAGCACTTGTGGCCCAAGTATTAGCATTGCCCCAGAAACTACCAATCGGACGACCAAGCTGTAAACGACGCTCGTATGCATACCATGTACAGTTACCGGCCGCATATCGGTTACCGACAGAAGCAGTCAACCAACTTCGACTCGCGCTCGTAGTAGATGATGCCGAAGAGTATTGATTTCCGTACGACCTACTTCGTGGAGCAACATAACCAGGTCGCTCATTTTCTGGAAGCTCACCTCCAGGCAACACAATCCTAGAGCCAGTAGACAACTTCGCACCATCATCAATGTCATTATACAGAACGACGCGCTCAGCACTCGTCTTATACTTTTCTGCCAGAGATTGGGCAGTATCACCATCTTTAACAGTATAGACAACACCATCAACAAGAGGTACGACTAGGGTCTTATTTGGCTCTACAGCGTCCGAAGTTGTATTATTAGCCCAACGAAGAGTCTGAGACGAAATCTTAAACTTCTTAGCAATAGACTCCATCGTATCACCCTCTTTGGTTACATAAGACGAAATGCCACGCGCCGCCGAAGTGTCCGGCTTAACGATATCAGGTTTTGTTATAACTTCTGCATCATTCTGAGAAAGGTTCTTCTTAATTGTTAGTGAAGTTTCAGACTCGCGCAAGTCACCAGCTGAAGGCAATTCCGCCGTTTCCGCCAAGTTAGTTACAGCATTAGCTGCCGTTAATTCATCTACTGAAGCTGTTTTAGACTTAGCAGACTTAGATACCGATGAAACACCAGTAGCTTCAGATGATGCCAAAGTTTTTGATCTTTCAGCGGATACATTACTACCGCTATTACCGTAGACCAAAAATGATATAGTCAATAAAAATATTCCACCGTAGATTGCAAATGATTGCAGTTTACGTTTTTTACTCCGAAGAGATGTAAAATGGTTACGAATAATCGTTCTCCTTGCGTTGATGTTACCATCAGCACTTCTACCAAATTGTCTTTCTTCTCGCAATAGAACAGGATATGTTGTCGACCTAATTGATTATTATTATTCTACATTAGTTTTGCTATATCCGTAGCGACAATTTTGGCAGGTCATTTATCGTAATTCACCCCTGTTTGATAAATTAGACAAATGATCTAACATCTATTTTACACAACATTGACAATAAAGTCAATAAATTTTATAAAATGCGTTTTTGTCAAGAAATCTGGCACTTCTTTTGACAGTGAGCCTTGACATTAGCCTCGTGCTCTTCGTTGGTTTTCGCAAAATACGTAATATCATCGTCGCCGCTCAGGAAATATAGATAATCAGAGTTTATCGGGTCAGCTGCGGCATTCAACGCACTCAAACTAGGCGAAGCGATTGGTCCAGGAGTTAAGCCCTTTTGAATGCGTGTATTATATGGCGATTTAAGGTTTGGTGAGCGCTCTACCCCTGTTTTGTCAGCAATATATTGATATGTTACATCAGAACCCAACGGCATATTGGCTTTCAGGCGATTGTAAAATACACTAGCAATCTTACGCTGATCCTCGCAAGTTGCCGCACCAGACCCGCAGCCAATCGATTCGCGCTGAATAATCGACGCTAGTGTTATCCCTTGATATAGGGTCAGTCCACGAGCTTTAAATTTCTCCTCCAGATTATATTTCTTAACAATTTTCTCCAAATGATCAATTGAGCGCTGCAAAACCTGTTCTGCGGTTTCGTCTGGGGAAATATAGAATGTTTCACCGTAAATATACCCCTCAAGCCCAGCATTTTCCGGTCTACCCACAAAAACTGGACTGTCATACTTAGCAGTAAATGCCTTTTTTATCTGATCATCCGAGAATCCCGCCTTAAGCAACACAGATTCAACCTCTCTGCTATCAGAATTCTTTATTTTTTTATTCAAAGTCGATCCAGGATAAAATGTTATAGCAATCTCATCAGTTTTACCACTGGTCAAATGATTAATTATTTCATCGACAGATTGTGAAGCTTTTACAGAATAAACGCCAGCCTTAAATTTACTCGCTGAGTTGTGGAGCCTTGTGTAGATAGAAAAAGCTAAAGAGTTTTTGATAATTTTATTATCCTCTAAAGTTTTGGCAATATCACTAGATCCCATACCTTCTTTAATATTGATTCTGAAGGTTTGCTGGCTATTTACGTCGACAGGAGAAAGCATCTGCTTATACCACACTGTTGCCCCGAGAGCGCCAATTCCAGTGATAGCCACAACTATTGACAGCACCAATAGCCAAATACGTTGTTTACGAATTTTCATAATTCTCCTCCAAAAAATCCTGCAAAATTATGCTAGCAGCCTCCGCATCAATCTCGCCCTTATCTTTAATTTTATTCCCCAATCTCTGCTCAGCCTGTACACTTGTTAAAGATTCGTCCTGAAAAACAATCTCTGTGTCAAGCTCAATGTCTTCAAATTGCTTAACAAACTCTTCCACAAATTCCGTCTGCTTCGTTGGTTCACCGGATTGATTTCGTGGATAGCCCACTACGATCGTATCGATATCATGCCTCAATACCAGCTCTGTTATTTCCTGGACAATATTTTCATTATTCTCCAACCAGCCAAACGGCACGGCAATTTTCACTTGCGAATCCGCCATAGCCAAACCAATTCGCCGAGATCCAACATCCAGCGCTAAAAAATTTTTACTTGACATCTTTTATCTTAAATTCGACATTAATCTTATTGATATCCTTTGGAACAGATTTAACCCAAAATGGCGAGAATTTAACATCGACATCTTCAACGCCTTCGATAGATTCAATAGCAGACTGAACCTCTCCGTAACTCTTGCCTTTGGCTTGATCCTTTACGTTCGCTTCTTTAATATCTGGACCAACCTTGCCATTCGTAGTTAAGCGCACAGTCTGCGTATTATGCGCCCTAGAAAATTGCGAGAACGCAACCTTGCTTACTCCATTGTCATAAATTCTCTGCGACTTCTTACCAGAAATCTCCTCTTTAAGCTTTGCTTCCACAAAGTTTTTTAGCTCATTCTTATCAATAGCCAACGCGCTGGCGGTAATTGTAGATTTCAGAGTTACAGCTCCAGTCGCCTCGCCATCCACAGCCACACTCGAGCTAGGATCTGATCGATTTTCAACGTAGCTTTCCATTATAACCGTTGCCGAATCGCCGAATGATGACAACAACTGCTCTTTTAATCCATCAATCTTCTTTTCGCTCAGCTTGCTTTTTGCCGATTCTATATCACTAGCCGTCACAACCGTCGCAGTTTTATCGGTACCGCCGCTAGTAGCGGACCGTAGCGACGCAGAAATGTCATCAACCGAAATACTCATACTACCAGTCGCCGCATTATACTGAGCTCCGCCCTCACTGGCGGTAATAGACCCAGAAGCAGATCCCGGACATTTATATCCTGGACAGCTCCAACCCAACGTAGCTCCTGGAACAGTCACAGAAGAATTCAAAGTATAAGATAGTCCGCTATTTTTCAAGATTGTACCAGCTGAAATAGTCACACTACTTGACGACGAGTTACTAAAGACAACCACTCCAGTAGCTTTTTCTCCGACATTCTTCTTGCCCGTAGCAGAGAATTCAACACTAACTTCCTTTGCTAATTCTTTTTTTACAGGCTTAATGACATTAGATTTTGCGCTTGTAGTGGCTGTTTCATTTAAGTTGACAGTATCACTGACTGTCACACTGGTCGTCTTTGCTGAAATAATAATCGTAGCGTGTGGCGCAAACCAAATTGCCCAAACCAAAAATACGATCAAAAGTAAGGCGCCGCCTCCAATCAATAAGAACTTCTTACGAAATGTATTAAAATCAGGGACTTTTGGTTTTTTAACCATCTTTTTCAGAGAGTCCAACCCCTTAGACTCCTTCTTGTTTGCGTCAGCTATAACATTATCTACGGCAGAATCTTCATCAGATTTCTTTGATCTTTTCGCGGAATCCGCCATATCTCCAACCGCCAGCTTGCCGCCATCAATCACATCATTGTCGTCATCGACTTTCAGGACTGGAATCTCCGCAATTTCTGGCTTGCTCTGAAGTGTTTTTGCAATAGGAATTTTCGCCGTTGCCGCTAATCCAGCCAAAACCGAATCATTCGTGATTAATACAATTCTCTTATCCGCCGAAGTTGCCGCCCGAGCTAGTAATCGAATATTGACTGCACTCTGTAAAACACCAATTCTTCGAGGCGGCACTAACGCAATAATTCGCTCTTTCGACGCCTTAATCTTACTAATTATCGTCGTAATGTCGTCTTCTACATCGATATAAATAACGTCTTTATTCATTTTAAATCTTTAACAACCTATTTACTTTTTCAACTAAACTATTACCGTCTTGACTACCGATAATTGTATCATATCCAACTCGCAACAAGCCCATTGCGGTTACAAATGTGTGATCGCTAATATCTCCAGTTTCATCAATTATCCCTGTAATATCACTTGGATTGATATACTGAACCACAGGTTTCTTAGTAAAAGGCAAATCCTCTGGCCAGCGTCGAGTTTTCAGAGCTTCAGTAATTTTCTGCAAGCTCGATCCGCCGCCGCACAGTAAAATCCTATTCGGCAAATAATCGACATTATCAAAATCGCTCAGCGCCAATTCAACGCCTGATAGCCAAACCTCCAAAGTCTTGTCGATCGCCGCGTCAACTTTTTTCTTTACGCTAGGCTTCAAATTCTCATTATCGATATTAAGCTTCAACTTTTCTGCATCTTTGAAGCTTAAATCCAGGTCAGCCGCAATAGTTCTAGTGAAACTTCGTCCACCAATACCAAACATCTTTGTGCCTTCGACTCCGCCGTCATTAACAACTGCAATATCCGTCGTGCCACCACCAATGTCTGCTAGAATCGCCGTGAAATTGCTATCCGTATCTGACCCCAAAACGCTCCTACTCACCGCAAATGGCTCGGCGGCCACAGCTACCAAATCCAGTGCAAGCTCGTCCGCAATCTTCTCCAGCGCGCCAATATGAACCATCGGAGCAAACGCCGTGTAAATCTGCACCGCCACATCTCGCCCCTGAAAACTAATCGGATTCGAAACTTTATAGCCATCAATATGGATACTCACCAGCGCTGAGTTGACCAGCTTCACTTCAACATCCTCATTGCCGGTTTCCAGTGCAATTTGAGCCTGAGCCTTTCCTTGAGCCCGCTCCTGAACTTTCTCAATGATGAACTCCATCTCGGCAATGTCTAGTGGCTTATTTGGCTGCGGCCTGCGATAGCGAATAGTATTCGTAACGCCCTTAACTAATTCGCCCGCAATGCCGATAACAACTCGCTTACCTTGAACGCCAGCTTGATCTTCAGCTTCAGACAGAGCCTCCTCGCAATTCGCTACAACCCCAGCAATATCAGCAATCGCACCGCTGTGCATATCGCCCATTTCCTGCTGTTTTCGCCCAACGCCAATAATCTTCAGTTCGTTGTCTTTAACTTCAGCGATTAACGCCTTAACCACTTCCGTACCAATATCTAAGCTAACCAATAGTTCACGACTATCTTTATCAGACTTCTTCAACATGTCTTTCAATGCCATATAAGAAATATTATATAACGCTTGTGATTTTAGAGCAACAGTTAATTATCTATCTTAAAACAGCCTTGATTCGACGAATTCCAGCCGAACTAGATTCTTCTTTGGTGATTTTGAATCGCTTGCCATCTTCAGCCAAAATTCCAGTATGTTCGACGTGTGGACCGCCACAAACTTCAAAGCTGACAATATTATCACCCTTGCCAATAGAATACACCTTAACTTCGTCGCCGTAACGCTCGCCGAACGCGCCAATTGCACCCATGTTTAGTGCCTCGTCTGTTGGATAAACAGCAAAACCAACTGGCAAATCTTCATCAATCCAAGCGTTAACTTGATCTTCGACCGCCTGTTTTTCTTCTGGCGTCAATTTATCGTGATTGAAATCAAAGCGCAATCGATCGGCGGTAATATTGCTTCCGTGCTGCTGTAAATCTGGCGCATTCAAAACCTTGCGTAACGCCGCACCCAATAAATGTGTCGCCGTGTGATATTTCAGATGAATAGAGTCATGACCTTCCAAACCGCCGCTAAATTGCCCCTTGCGAGCCGTCTTAGAGCGCTGCCTCTGCTCATCCATTTTCTTAGCAAATTCATCGCGCCAATTGTCCGAAAGTTTAATTCCTTGTTTATAAGCCTCTTCCGTACTGAGTTCCACCGGAAAACCGAAAGTGTCGTACAAAGTAAACAATTCTTCACCAGTCAAGCCATCGTCAATATAGCGCTGCATTTGTCGCAAACCTTTTCTCAAAGTCTGGCGAAAAGCTTTCTCCTCCTTAACAAGGACGGAAATTATATTATCGCGATTATTCTTCACCTCTGGAAAATCGGCTTCATACAAATCAGCAATCGTCGGCACAACTTCTTGCAGGAAATTCTGCTCGATACCCAAATCAAAACTATAGCGAATTGCCCGACGGAGCAGACGACGCATCACATAGCCCTGCTCTTTATTACTTGGCACACACCCATCAACCGCCATAAACGTCGCAGCCCTCAAATGATCAGCAATCACTCGCATACTTTCGGTATGTGAAGTGTAATCCTTGCCGCTCAGATCTTGCAGCTTTTCAATAATCGGCCAGAGCAAGCTAATCTTAAAGACGTCAGGATCATTATTTGCTGCAGCTGCGATTCGCTCAAGTCCAGATCCATGGTCAATATTTGGCTTATCAAGTGGCTCAAATTTACCCTCGGCAACTTTTTTATATGCCATAAATACGTTATTACCAATCTCCATAAATCGACCACAATCGCAGTTCGGATGACAATTTTCACCAAATTTTGGATCATGCTCAATGAAATCAAACTCATAAAACATCTCACTATCCGGACCACACGGATCACCAACCGGAGTAGTTTCTGGACCACCATTACGACTCCACCAGTTTTTACTGCCGTCATAAAAGAAAATTCTTTCACCTGGATTTACACCACGCGCCGCTCCCTGCTCTTCGCTGCCGATATCCGCCATTTTTGCATCAATGCCCTTTTCTGCAAACTTTTTCTGCCACAGTTTAGCCGCTTCAACATCTTTCTCAATATTATATTCCGGCGCACCAATAAAACACGTTACATACAATCTCTGCGGATCAAGACCAATTTCCTCAGTCAAAAACGTCCACATCCAGCCAATTTGTTCTTCCTTAAAATAGTCGCCCAAACTCCAGTTTCCAAGCATCTCAAAAAACGTTGTATGACGATTGTCGCCAATGTCGTCGATGTCCTGCGCCCGTAAACACGTTTGAGAATCGGCAATTCTCTTACCTTCGGGATGTGCCTCACCAAGCAAGTACGGAATCATCGGCTGCATTCCGGCGCCCGTAAATAAAGTCGTCGGGTCATTAGTTAAAATCAACGGCGCACGCTCAACGACGGCGTGACCTTGTTTTTTATAAAATTCAAGATATTTACTACGTATTTTTTGGGCATTCATGAGTGTTATTATACCATAAAATAACCCCACCTTATAGATGGGGCTTATAGGTCAAATCGCCAATCTCAACAGATTATTCAGCTACTTCTTCAGCTGGTTCTTCTTTTGGTTGATTCTTGCGAAGTTTTTCTGGATTGCGGATGGCTTTGTGCTTATCAACTGAGACTTCCTTAACCCACTTTGGCAACTTAACGCCAGCTTCTTTCAATAACTTAACTACGCGTGGTGTTGGCTGTGCGCCATTGTCCAAATATTTCTGAGCCAATTCAACTTGGATATTTGATTCTTTAGTGTGTGGATTGTAGCTACCGACATAAGCGACTACACGACCGCTTGATGGATGACGATGTGCTTCTTGTACCGCCAAGCGATATACTGGATAACCTTTGCGACCCAAACGTTGCAAACGAATTGCTAGCATAAAATTAATTCTTCCTTTAACTCTACGTTTTATTATTCCTTACTTTAGAACAGTTTACACTATTTTTCCCATAACGTCAATCTGTTTTCACGATTCCGCCACCCAAACATTCATCGCCGTCATATATTACCGCAGATTGACCCGCGGCTACGGCACGCTCCGAAGCAGAAAGGTGCACAATATCTCCGTCAATTTTCGCGTTGAATAAAGAGCCTCGATGACGCAGTCGAACTTGCACACCCCTATCTTTATGCGGCGCTTGATTAATCCAATGAATATCTGCCAGCCTAAGTTCTTTTCGCCACAAACTTTCATTATCAATCGAGCGCGACACGTAAACCTCATTTTTCTCCATATCCTTGCCCACAACATAATAAGGTAATCCTCCGCCGACGTTCAGCCCATGACGCTGACCAAGCGTATAGAAAATTGCGCCGTCATGTTTACCGACGACAGATCCCGTCTGCTGGTCAATGATATTTCCTGGCGCAGTTTTAACATATTCCGACAAAAACTCACGAATTCCAACTTGCCCAACAAAACAAATTCCCATCGATTCCTTTTTGCTAGCCGTCCACAAACCGCGCTCTTTCGCCATTTTGCGAACTTCCGCCTTAGTAAAATCACCCAACGGAAATATGGTTTTTGACAAAGCCTCCGAAGTCACTCGATATAAGAAATACGTTTGGTCTTTATTATCATCACGAGCGCGTAATAATTTGGCTGACGAAGACGATTCGTGAGCAACGCGCGCATAATGCCCTGTCGCGATATAATCCGCTCCAGCCGCCAACGAGGCCTCCAAAAATACCTTAAACTTCACTTCTTGATTACACATAATATCTGGGTTTGGCGTGCGGCCCGCTTGATATTCGCGAATCATGTAATCGACAACGTTTTGCTTATATTCTTTCTGGAAATCAAAAACTCGAAAATCAATGCCCAAACCAACCGCCACACGCTTGGCGTCAGCAACATCTTCCGCCCACGGACAATGCATTCCAGGAAGATCTTCCGACCAGTTTTTCATATAAACACCCGTTACGTCATAGCCCTGCTCAACCAAAAGTGCCGCGGCCACGGAGGAGTCCACACCGCCCGACATTCCAACAAAAACTTTCTTACTCATCTGGACAACCCCAGAGCGAACAGCCCAATTCTCATTAATTCACCCATTGCCAAACACCAACCCCACGGCGTCAACCACCACCACGAGCTCCAGTTTTTATCAGAAGCGACAGGATGGCTCCGGATTTTGACGTCATTAAACTGCGCTGAAAATTCGAGCTGCGCCCGACGCATATGATATCCACTTGTCACCAAAATCACATCTTCAATTTTTCGCGAATCGACAATTTTCTTCACTTCGGTGGCGTTTTGCCTGGTCGTTTCGGAAGACTCGTCCATAACAATAGCTTTCTCAGGAACACCGCTATTAATCGCTCGCTGGTACATAGCCTTAGCGTTGGACGGGCCAGTTTTATCGGCCGCCGCGCCCGACACAACAATCAACGGTGCCCAACCTTCTTTATACAGTTTAATAGCCTCGTCAGTTCGCGCATTCGTGTCACCGCCACTGACAACAACTATTGCATCAGCCTTACGACAATCGCCTTCGCCCACGCTTTGACATTTTCCCAAATCATTCGGCGACAAATATGCGCTAAGCCCAAAAATCACCAAAGCAGCAAAAATAATCAAGCCAACTAGTTTATGAATCATCGACGAGTCCTCTTCATTTCCGCCTGTACAGCTTCGATGATAAATTCGCCAACTCGCTTTATATTCTCATCATTGTTCAACTTGCCTAAGGTAAGCCTTAGACTTCCGTCAATCTCTGATTCGCTCAGACCAACACTCGCTAGTACATGAGAACGCGTTCCAGAATTAGCCGCGCAAGCACTACCTGTAGCCACTAAAACCCCGCGAGATTCTAATAAAAACACCAATCTTTCAGCATCAATTCCAGAAAATGATATATTCAAAAAACTCACCAAACTTTTTTTCATATCTGATGATATCAACATGTCAGGAAAAGCCCGCCTCAAATCTTTTACCAACTCTTCCCGCAACTTTCGCAGTCGCTTCACTTCGGCAGAACGTCGTTTTTGTGCCAATTCCAAAGCCGTCGCAAACCCAACCACGCCAGCAACGTTTTCAGTTCCGCTGCGAAGACCCAATTCTTGACCGCCACCAAAAATATTGGCTTTCAGCGTAACACCAGGTCGCACCCACAGTAAACCAACCTGCTTTGGGCCGTAAACTTTCGCCGCAGATAATGTCAATAAATCAACACCCAGCCTTTTAATCTTCACGTCAATTAAAGCCGCCGCCTGCGAAGCATCTGTATGAAAAATCAACGGTAAAGGTTCATCATTTTCTTGGCGCCTTAGTCGCTCAGCTTTTACAATTTCCGCAATTTCTTCAATTGGCTGGATGTAGCCTAGCTCATGATTCACCAGCGCAACACTAACAAATCCAACATCTGGCGTTAACATTTTTTTAACCGTGTTCGGGTCTATTCGTCCATTTTTCATTGGCGGAATTAACTTCACTTCCGAACACGCTTTTGCAGAGTTGATCACCGAATCATGCTCAATTGCCGAAATTAAACTTACGCCATTTGCTGCATTGAACGCCAAATTGACAGACTCAGTTGCTCCAGCTGTCATTATTAATTCGTCAGCCATCACGCCCAAGCAGCGCGCCAGCCGAGCCTTCGCGTCTTGATATTCACGCTTTGTAAATATTGCCGGAGCGTAAGGACTAGACGGATTGAAAAACTTTTCAGAAAAATATGGCAACATCGCCTCAATCACCAATGGATCCATTGGCGTGGCAGCAGCATGATCAAGATAGATATAGTCTTTATTCACTTTTTTATTATATCAAAGAGGCTGACCGGTTTGCGGATCTTTCTTATACAATTGTCGAGAAACTCGCTCGTAATATTCCTTAGTTGCCAAGACAAAATTCTGAAGCTCGTCGCCCTCCAAGTAACTATAGCGATAATTCGGCTGAATCTTCAAAATTCCCTTTGGTTGCACTTCATAACGCGTCGTCAATTCTTGCCGGCCACCCTTACCATCAGCAACTTCTTCATACCAAATCCAAGTATCTTTATCTAAATTAAAAAACTCTCGTCGCGCAACATACGCCGGCTTCTCGCCAAAAATCGTTGCGCCAATTTCACTTTCCAATTGGATTAGCTCGCGCTCGGTAAATTTCTTTAATGGACGATCTTTTTTACGGAATTTCAATAAAGACACCGCGTCGCTATCATCAGCAAAAACCAAACTTCGTACTTTTTTCAAAAACTTAGTCACCTGCAACTCTCCTTAGTTTTGTATTCACGTAGGAGTTGGAGTGAATTACCAATTGCCTGCACAGTTTCAAGCGGACTGTTGTTAATGTAGTCAAGACTTTTTCCATAGCTACCAAGTGCTTGATTACAGAAATCAACCGCCCCATTATCAGCAAAGTCCATCTTAATATCAATCGCAGTCTTCCCCAATTCAGGGTTCACCTTAGAGTTATCGCGTTGCTCGGCGTCAGAAAAAATAGCAGCAAGTTTTTCGCGAGCTTCAATTTCAGGTGTTTTTGTAACACATTCCGGTGTACTATTCATCTTCTCCACTTTCAAATGCCAAAAAGTTCTTTTGTATTGCGAAGAGTAGCTTGGCTTAAAACATCAAAATCAATATTTCTCTGTTTCGCCCAATATTCAGCCACCACTCTCACATATTCTGGCTTGTTTATATTACCACGAAACGGCGCTGGTGTCAAGAATGGCGCGTCAGTTTCTAGCAATAATCGCTCCAGCGGAATTGAAGCAAACAATTCTTTCTGCAATTGATCCTTTGTGAATGTACTAATTCCATTAAGTCCAACGTACAAATTTCGCGAAAAACCTTTTTCCAAATTTTCACGCGTATCAGTAAAGCTATGTAGTGCGCCGCGAAGCCCGTGAAAATTGTCAAAAATTGGCCAAAAATCATCCCAAACCGACGGCTGATCCTTCGCACCATCACGAACATGAAAACTTACCGGCAAATCGTAATCAATCGCCATTTGAAGTTGCGCCTCCAAGCCTTCAATTTGCGTTTCCCGCGGACTGTTATTGTAATAATAATCAAGCCCAATTTCACCAATTGCCACAATCGGAGAATTTTCCGTCTTATTCTCCAGCAAAGTTTTGACATCTCCCCAGCCATCTTTCGTATCGTGCGGATGAACGCCAATTGCCGCCCAAGTAAACTTATGATTCGCGGCAAATTCCACAGCTTGGCGGCTACTTCGCTGGTCAGTACCGACACAAATCATGCCAATATTCGCCTCGACCGTTTCTTTGTAAAACCTCTCACGATTGTCCGTAAAAAATTCTGTATCGTGCAAATGACAATGCGAATCTATCAGACGTAAGCCCTCAGTCGCACTTTTCTTATCAGCCTCAATCATAAACTATTTAACCTGAGATTCTGTTTTCGGAGCGCGTGGATCTGGCGTGTGAATATATTTGCGCGGGAACAAAGGCATCAATTCTGACGGCACGACACCACTAGCAAACATATCATGAATTTTCTCGGCAGTTTGCGGCATAAATGGACGAAGCATGTCAGATACTTGCAATAATGTGCCACAAGCGTGCGCCAAAATCTCGCTCAAATGCGACTCCGCCTCTGGATCTTTATCGCGATTTTTAGCAACTTGCCAAGGCTGGACTCGCTCGATATATTGATTCAAAGAGCGAACAATTAGCCAAATTTCGTCCATTGCTTGATCGAACATATAACTTTCCATCGCCTGACGATACGGTCCCATGTCGTGCTCTGATTGTGGAGCGTCGCCAATAACGCCCGCTTGATAACTCTGCACCATTTTAGCAACTCGCTGAACCAAATTGCCCAAATCATTGCCAAGCTCACCATTATACGCAGCTTCAAACTTTTCCCAAGTAAAGTCACCATCATCTTGCGTCGGTACGTGGCGCAGGAAATAATATCGGAACGCCTCAGCGCCGTAATCTGGAATAATGTCAGTCGGGCCAACACCATTTCCGAGACTCTTTGACATTTTCATTCCGCCAGAATTGATAAATCCATGAACAAGTAGAACCTTCGGAAGTGGTAAATCTAGCGCCATGAGCATTGCTGGCCAAATACCAGCGTGGAAGCGGAGAATGTCCTTGCCGATAACTTGCACGTCAGCCGGCCAGAATGATTGCCACTCTTCTGGACGGTCAGGATAACCAATAACCGTAATGTAATTACTCAGAGCATCCAACCAAACGTACATGACTTGATTATCATCGCCAGGAACCGGCACGCCCCAGCTAAGATTTTTACGTGGACGAGAAACCGACACATCTTTCAAGCCATCTTTCATCAATTCCAAAAACTCTTTTTTACGGAATTCAGGCACGATTCTCATTTTATTTGACTCAATCGCCTGACGAATATTGTCCGAAAAAGCACTGGTTTTAAAATAATAATTTTCCTCACTCAAGCGCTGATACGGCGTCTGGTGATCTGGACAAACCCCATTATTGTCAGCAGCTTCTTTATCCGTAACGAAAGCTTCGCAACCCTGACAATACCAGCCTTCATATGAACCCTTGTAAATGTAACCAGCCTCAACGAGTTTCTGCCAAATATACTGCACCGCAGCAACGTGATGCGCGTCAGTTGTTCGAATAAAATCCGTCACTGAAATATTCAGCTCATTAATCATCTTCTTAAAATTAACGTGCGTCTGATCGACGTATTCTTGAGGGGTTTGATTTTGGCTAGCAGCTTTGGCGGCAATTTTATTGCCATGCTCATCTACACCAGCTTGAAAACGAACCTCACGACCGTTTTGTCTGGAATATCGCGCCCACACATCTGCCAACATATAATCCATAGCATGCCCAATGTGCGGCAAGCCGTTTACGTAAGGAATAGCGGTAGTGATGTAAGCGTGTTTCTTAGTCATAGGTAAATTATAGCAAATTCAACAGATCATGACCAATGATAAAGGGCGCTAATTGATGTGATATAATTATAGTCACAATTTATTAGGAGGGGAGTTATGAACAAACTCATAAAAAACTTAACCGTAGCCGCAGCTATTAGCATTGCTATAATCGGCGTCTACACACCAGCAACAGCAAGCGCCAACGGAGGAAGCTGGCAGAGGGATTCAGTTGGATGGTGGTATAAAAATTCCAATGGAAGTTACCCAAAGAATGATTGGCAACGAATAGATGGCAAATGGTATTACTTTGATGGACGCGGATACATCACGCATAGCAAATGGGAGCGTATAAAGGATTATTGGTACTATTTCAACACTAGCGGTCACATGACAGAAAACGCCTGGAAAATGATTGGCGACAAGTGGTACTACTTCGACAACAAAGGTCATATGCTATTAAATCAATGGGTCGGCGACTACTACGTCGGTAAAGATGGTGATATGTTAAAGAATACCGTCACACCAGACAACTATGTAGTTGGAAGCGACGGAAAATGGGACAAGAGGTTTTCGAGAGAATTAGCAGAAAAAGCTAAGAGCCCATTGAATAACCTATATAAGGTTGATCGCTCCAAATATAGCGTAGCCGGAGATCTTACCTTTGGAAAAAGAAATGAATACAATATAGCACTTCAGTTACTCGAGACAATTTACCCAGAATACAACGCTGTAGATAACGCGAAAAGGGCAATAAAAAACATGATAGGCAAGATGGACAATGATAATAATCCTTACGATTGGATGTCCAAGGACTTGTCAATACGCGCCCTTACTGAGTGGCATGTTAACACTAATAGCCACAGTAGCTACATGTTCTCACAAGAAGAAGTTAAAAAAGCATTCGATGAGCTGAGTAGCGAGATTGATTTCGCTAAATTCTTCCAAAGACAGGCCGTAAAAGCTCTAAAGAATATAGATTCCTATAAGCATACATCAAAAACACAGTACGAAAAAGACCTTACTGAGTTCGGCTTTACCAAGGAAGAAATTGACAATGCCTTTAATACAGTAAAAATTGACTTTGCATATAATGCTCAGCAAAAAGCAACTAGTAGCTGCACAACAGCAGGCAGTAAATGTACATCCTCAAAAGAATGGACTATACAAGCCTTAGTAAAAGGTTACGGTTTCACCAGAAAAGAAGCAGAAGAAGGAGTTAATCGCCTGAACTATGACTATAAAATCAATCTGCGTAACCTTATTGAGGCAAACTTCACAACCGCCAATGCTACCTGGGCGGGATCAATTTCAAAAGAATTCATAGTAGACCATTTAGTAAGAAATGATCTATTTGTAGAATCAGAAGTTCGAGAGGTTCTAGCAGAATACAATATCAATTACACTGAGCGGGCACGACTACGAGCTATAGACATTCTGAAGAATGGAAAATATAGTAGAAGCGACTTGATAAAAATTCTTATCGACCAGTGGAAATTCACTAAGGAAGAAGCCACCAACGCCGTTAAGGATTTAAAGCACGAAAACCTAACTGATTAATTAACCTCTAATCACAAAAGCGACTCAGTTTAAATGTATTGAGTCGCTTTTTATTCGAGAATAAATTCTAAGCAATTATAGCGCCCGCCATTCTTTGAGCAACTTCTTCCAACCTTCAATCGCCAAATCTTCAGCGCGAGCATCTGGTGAAATTCCTGCATTTTTCAGTAATTCTTCCGCCACACTTTTATCAATCCCCAACCCGCCGCTCAAGCTAGAGCGCAACTTCTTTCGCTTAGCAGAAAATCCAGCCTTAACAATGCGGAAAAAATCTCTCTGAGCTTCTGGAGTAATTAACGGATTATTACGAGTTCTTAAAACCACAACCTGCGAGTCAACTTTTGGCGGCGGCGTGAAGAATTGCCGCGGCACTTCAATATCTAGCTCCGCCTCAGCAAAAATCTGAACGCTCACAGACAAAACACTCATATTTCCAGCCTCTGCCGCAATTCGCTCGGCAACTTCTTTTTGCACCAACAGCACCGCAATGCTCGGCTTATTTTCTGCTGTCATCAATTTTTCAACAATTTTGCTGGTAATGTAATATGGGACATTAGCTACGACTTTGTAGTTTTTTGGTAATTGATTCAGGTCAAATTGCAATATATCTTGATTTACGACAGTTAATTTTTTCCCAGGAAATTGCCCTGGTAATTTTCGCGCCAAATCCGCATCAAACTCCACAGCGGTCACCGAATTAGCCCGAGCCAACAAACGACTAGTCAAAGTACCCAGCCCCGGGCCGATCTCCAGCACAACATCATCGCTCGTCAATTCAGCCGCTTCAGCAATATCCGCCAAAATCTCCGGATCCTTCAGCCAATGCTGTCCAAGCGATTTTTTTGGTCCACGAGAAGAAGTCATTTAGCGCCCATCTCCATTCGTCCAGTCAGTCGCTAAGTCAAATCCGTGCGGATGCTTGGCTGCAAATCCACCGGTGTCATAAACCTTTCCAGGACCCATGCTAGTCTCAACCACCGAGCATCGCGGATAATTACCATAATTAGCCGCCACCAAAATATAGCCATCCTTATCGACCTTCGCGCCGTCCGCCCGCACCGTATAAGTACCGCCGCTACCGCAGGCTTTTATCACAATATTCATCGGCAAATCATAATACGTCTCGCGATGCGCCACACCCTTGGAGTCGGTAAATATCTGCGCGCCCTTGCTTTTTGTCAATGGATTTTTAGGCTTCGTACCAATTATTTCAATCTGCTTCTTTGGCTGTTTTGCGATTTCGCTAGCAGCTTCCTTACGACTAATCTCGCGCTCGTTTTCTATCTCAACCCGATAAGTTACCTTCCGCACGCCCTTTTCTCCAAGCTGTTTAACGCTCTTAAATCCAATAGGCTGAGAATCGTCCTTAATCTGCTCAATATCAAAATTAACATCAACCTCTTCGGTTATCGTTCGCTGTTTTGATCGCTCAATCTTCATCACCAAGCCAACACCGTTCACCAAAAGATCGTCAGAATTCGTAAAATGCGTCTTATCTTCGCGATATAAAGTCAGCCCAGCGACCTTCGCAATCAAAGCCGGCGTTTGTTCGGCAGTGGTTATTTTCAGGCGCTTATTTCCATCAACGATTGTTATTGGACGAGCGCGGAAAATATTGACCTGGTATTTTGCGCCGGTCAATTCCATATCAATATTTGGCTCAACCGCGTCAATCTTTTCGTCAATCGTAATCTTAGCCGCACGCAAGGCCTGCCGAACGGTCAATGCATTTGTGATAATGGTCTTTTCTTCACCGCGATCATAAATGCGAACCAAATGCTCACCAGAAGTCTTTCCGTCAGCAAACGAAATCATTGGAGTTGCAATCGCAACCAACACAGCCAATCCAATAATTTTTCCAAAAAATAAACCTTTTGCGCGCATAATCATATAATGACTTGTAAACCTAGTCAAATAAATTATACCAAATTAAACACTTTTTATCTATAGACTACAGCCAACTTACGCCACCAGCGTTAGTCTACCACCATTTTTGGCGGTTCCATGCATTGTAAGCGCCAGCCCAGCTACCATATGTACTTACAGCATAATTATTGAAAACTCTAATCTGACAGACTGGATCACTTTGCCAATTTGGGCAAGCCTGAGAAAGCTTATCTATATTCGTCTGACCGAGCCCAGCATATTGCCCATTCCTAGCCGTTGTTCGCCAAGTTGACTCTTTCGTAAAAATGAAGTTCACGTAGCCATAATCATCAGGGCTAATACCAGCCGCAGACATCCAATCCGAATGAGATCCAGAAGGTAGGCTAACTTTCGTCCCCACAATCTCAATCTGCTTCTTTGGCTCTTTTGTCACAACACTAGCGATCTCCTTGCGGCTCACCTCCACGCCGTTCTTCATTTCGATTTCATAAGTGACATTTCTCTTACCATTCTCGCCCGCCTGTTTTACTTCGCGATATCCCGAATCTCGATTCGCGTCTTGAACTTTTTCAACCTCAAATTTCACATCTTCTTCTGCGGTTATAGTTTGCTTGCCGTTACGCCAAAGCTCAATTTTCATTCCAGGAATAATTTTTGCCGAACGATCCACAGATAGCGTATCATCTTTCTTTGGGTCGATATTTTTCTCTTTTAATAGCTCGCCAACTGTCTTAGCATGTGTACGAATGACAGATTCTTTACCATAAAGCACAAAAATAACCATCGAGGCTCTGTCAATTTTCATCACCATATTTGCGCCATCAACCGCCATATTATCGGAATTAGATAGAGTAGTTTTGTCCTCTTCAAAAACTTCAATTCCAGCGGCCTTCGCAATCAAAGCCGGCGTCTGCTCGGCAGTAGTTACCTTTAGACGCTTATTTCCATCAACAATTGTTATTGGACGAGCGCGGAAAATATTAATATTGTACTTCTCCGCCACCATCTCCGAATCAAGACTCGGCTCGACTACGTCTTGGCGTTCGTCAATAGAAAACTTAGCCAATTTCAAAGCCTCGCGAATCGTCCTCGCTTTTGTAACAATCGTCTTTTCTGCGCCTCTGTCGTAAATCGTTACCAACTTTTCGCCAGCCTTAGCCGCTGGCTTAGTAGCGTCAGCTAACGCTTGATTAACAAAAAATAGACCGCCAACCAGCATCAATATCGCGCCAGAAACGAACGTAATTTTCTTAGAGTAATGTTTTGCTTGTAATCTTATACCCATAAGTTCACACCCACAACGCAGGTATTCTTATTATATCAAATTTTCTCCAAGCGCGCGAACTCGACGTTCAATTTCTTAATATTTCCATTGTCAAACTGGACCGTAACACTCAGCCCTTCGCTGTCAATAATTTCCCCCGAACCAAAACTCGGGCTGCAAACTCGATCACCAACCTCCAAACCAATATCTTCCGAATAAAAATCAGGTTCTATAATCGGCTGAGCTGGCCTATCAACACCACCGGCCATCAAACCCATCTCGTCCAAAAACCTCGATGGCATGTTATAGCCGATCTGACCAAATTGCGTCCGAGAACTAGCACAACTAACGAACAATTCTTCCCTCGCCCGAGTCACACCAACGTAGCACAATCGGCGCTCCTCCTCAATATCGTCAGCATTACCACTATCAAACACTCTCGCATGCGGCAAAATTCCCTCTTCCAGTCCCGCCAGAAAAACCACCGGGAACTCCAAACCTTTAGCCGCATGAAGCGTCATGAGCGTTACTTGTTGATCGGCAGTTGTATCCGTCGAAGACATCAAAGCCATCTCTTCCAAAAACGTCGCCACGTCAACATAAGCCTTCGCCTCCGACAAAAGCACGCCGATATTTTCTATTCGTTCCTCAGCTTGCGGCGTTCCGTCGTTTATAAAATCTTCATAGCCAGTACTTTTCATAATTTTTTCAATCAGTTCGGCCGGAGATCCGTCAATTTCCTGCTGCAAATTGTGCAATTTTTGACCAAACTCTAGCAGCGGACGTTTTGCACGCGCCGTCAAAGTATCCGCCTCCTCAACCGCCAGCAACCCGCTAATTATGTCTTTCCCTGACGCATCATTCCAGTCCAAAAACTTAGAGATACTCACCGCGCCAACGCCACGTTTTGGCGTATTCACAATTCGCAAAAAACTAACTCGATCACTCGGCTGATATAACAATCGAAGATATGCCAATAGATCCTTAACGACCGCTCGATCCAAAAATCGCAGACCGCCGACGATTTTATACGGAATATAGCTCTGACGCAAGGCTCGCTCAATTGCGTAACTTTGCGCATTCGTTCGGTACAACACCGCCACGTCACCATATTGACGACCGTTCGCAATTTGCGCCTGAATCTCATTCGCAATCGCCAAAGCCTCTTCAGACTCATTGTATAATTGCCATAATTTTGGCTCAACACCGTCGCCATTCGCTGTCCATAAATTTTTATCAGTTCTATGAATATTATGACTAATCAGCGCATTTGCCATATTCAAAATCGCACTAGTCGAACGATAATTCTGCTCCAACTTAACCACCGTCGTACCTGGAAAATCACGCTCAAAATTGAGAATGTTAGTATAATCAGCCCCGCGAAAACTATAAATCGACTGAGCATCATCACCAACCACGCATAAATTGCGACGCGAATTGACCAGCAACTTAATTAACGCATATTGCACCGCATTCGTATCCTGATACTCGTCAATCAGAATATGTTCGAATTGCTGCTGCCATTTATGGCGAATATCCGGCTTGTTTCGTAACAATTCAACAGTTTTTATCAATAAATCGTCAAAATCCAACGCCGAAGCATCTTTCAAAGCTTTTTCATAAGCAAAAAACAGCTCGGCTATTTTCTGCTCTCTTGGGCCACGGGTCGAAGCAGAAAAATCCTCAGCATTTCGCATTTCATTTTTAGCGTTTGAAATAGCCGAAAGTACAGCTCGAGGTTTAATATCTTTATCCGTCAAGCCGCGAGACTTCATAATTTGCTTCATCAAGCTTATTTGATCGTCGGTATCGTAAATCAAGAATCGCTTGTTCAGGCCAATATTTTCACCATCCATCCGCAACATTCGCACGCAAATACTGTGAAAAGTTCCCATCCACGGCATAAATTGCCGATTTTCAGAATCTTCACCTAATATCTGCGCTAACCTCTGACGCATTTCCTTCGCGGCTTTATTAGTAAATGTAACCGCCAATATTCGACTAGGAAATATTTTCAACTCGCCAATCAAATAAGCGATTCTATGAGTCAGAGTTTTGGTCTTTCCAGATCCGGCTCCAGCCAAAATCAACAACGGCCCATCAACGTGCGTCACCGCTCGAGCCTGCTCGCTATTTAATCCGTCAGTAAAATTAGACATATATCTATTTTATCAGCAAAAAGTACGAAACAGCGCCGCCAGCCATGCCAATTGCTAAAAATAGAACAATAAGCAACGCTATTAATAATCCGGACTTTTTCTTTTCTTTGTCGACTGAAGGTTTGACTTCTGTGGATACAGCAGCAAACATCGGTGCTGGCTCAGAATCCATAGTTTCTTTTTCGGACAATTCGGAAGACTCAATCAAAGAGCTGTCAATGTCAGTGGACATTTTATCGTCTGAATCTTCAGGAACGCCAGCCTCCTCAATTGCTATAATTTCTGGACTCAAATCCATTGGCGAGTCGGGTGCATCACCCAAAGAATTTTCGCTCATGCTGTAATTAGATAAATTGGTATTGTATTGATGTTCCAATTTTACACCCTCAGAATCAGCAGACATAGACGCATCTTCATCACTATTTATCTCAGAACTAGTCATAGTTTGGTTAACAGAACCAAGCGGCCGCTTCTCCACTTCAACATTAGCAATAAACGGAGACTCCAGCGGCGTAGTCATCGGTACAGCAGGAGCTTCGCTATTACTTACAGCTAACGATTGCGCTATCTTATCAGTCAACGACAATTCCCCAGCGGGCGCATCTTCAATCTCCGCAAAAGTAGATTCATTGTGCACATCTTTAAGATCAGGGGTGTCGCTAAGATTATCTGATTGAGCAACTATATCAGACATTTCTTTTCTTACCGCAGAATGCCTATTATTTGCGCTAATCACGTCCACCAAATCAGGCGAAGGCTGAATTGTCGTGCCAGTTCGAGATGGAGCGGGAGTAGCAGGTTTTTGGATAGTGCTGACAGATGAAGGTCTAACAACATCCATGAAACGGCCAGTCGAGCGTCTCGCGATTACTGGCGCAGCTTTGACTTCGCTAGCAGCCACGCCAGGAGTCCTGCTAGCTATTAAATCATTAGCAACTTTCTCGTTCGTAGGGCTATCGACCTCTTTAGGAGTCGCATCGTCGTTAGAAGAGTCTTTTTTTGCTTCAGGCTGAGAGATCGATGATAAAGGAGTAGAAGCAACAGACGAAGGCGTAAATGGAGTTACTGGAGGTGCAAAACTAGTACCAATAGAGTTCTCTGATACAGGTTTTTCCTCTACGGGCGCAGACACAGAAACCTCGCTATTATTTTCATTAGCCACCGCTGGAGCTTCCTTTTCTCGCTGCTTATCCATAAGAGAGCTTACCGCTCTATCCAACTCATCAAAATCAATATCTGTCATATGCCCCCTATTTTTTAACCTTTATGTGCTTTCGAGATTATCTCCTTAAATTGATATGCATCCAAACTGGCTGCACCAACTAATAAACCATCAAGTTCATCAATTGCCAAATAATCTGCGGCGTTTATTGAAGTAATACTTCCACCATAGATAACTCGAACTGATTCCGCCGCTTTTTTACCATACAAATGAGAAATATGTCGTCGAATCATCTGTGTAGCTTTTTTTACATCAGACGCTTTAGCGCTGTCGCCAGTACCGATCGCCCAAACTGGCTCATACGCAATAACCACTTCATCCAGCTCGTCTGCCGTCACATTAGCCAGACCGCTAGTCAATTGATCAACTAGAACATCCTTCGTTTCGCCAAGAGTCTTCTCTTGAATCGTCTCACCAACGCACAAAATCGGATGAATACGATTTCGAATTGCCGCCTGAACTTTCAACCGAATATCTTTTTCGCTTTCAATGAAAATATAGCGACGTTCCGAATGTCCAATTATCACATAATCAGCAATTCCACGAAGATGCGCCGCTGGAATTTCTCCCGTATACGCCCCCGAATCTCGCCAATAGCAATTCTGGGCCGCCAACTTAGCGATTCGACGATTAATTTGTAAACTCAAACTCTGCAGCGTCAAAATAGTAGGCGCCAGCACCACTTCAACATCTCTATGCGACGGCAGCGTGTTCATCAGCTTATGCAAATATAAGCTAGCCTCCTGCATATTGAAGTTCATTTTCCAGTTACCAATGATTAACTTTTTTCTCATGAGATAATCCTTATGCTTAGTTTATCACCTCAAACCGTATGCGTCTAGTAAACTTTCAATTCCAGGCAATTTTTTACCAGCCATCAAGGCCATACTAGCTCCACCACCAGTGGAAACATGGGTAAAATTGGCGCCATCATGCCCGTCCCATTTCAATATAAAATCAGCCGTATCTCCGCCACCAACTATTGAAACGGCTCCTTTATTCTGGGCAATAGCTAGCGCTACTCGCGCTGAACCGATTGCAAAATTATCAATTTCAGCATAGCCCAGCGGACCGTTCCAGATAACCATCTTCGCGCCGGCCAGTATTTTCGTGAATTTCTCAATTGTCTGACTTCCAATATCCAGCGCCATATCTGAGTTCTTTATTTTATCAATATTAACTTCTTGACGAGGAAAATCTTTAGAAATCTCTGGCGCAACCGCCACGTCAATCGGCAATACCAAAAAATCGTCAACATTCTCTGCGCTGACCTTAGCCGCCGCCAAATCATAAATTTCCGCGACAACCTTTTCCATTACTGGCTCAAACACACTCTTGCCGACATTAAATCCACGACAATGTAAAAACGTGTTTGACATAGCGCCGCCAATTAAAATCCGATCCGCCTTTTCAATCAGACGCTTAATCAGTAATATTTTATCACTAACTTTCGCACCACCAATAACCGCAACCAACGGACGTTTTGGCTTATTCATCGCCTCGGTGATAGTTACATATTCTTTTTCTAATAGTAATCCCGCTAGTCCTGGAACACACAACGTAATCGCATGAGTGCTGGCGTGCGCCCTGTGCGCCACAGCAAATCCGTCTTGCACAAAATAATCTGCTCGGACAGCGCGTTGAATTGACTTGGCAAATGTTAAATCGTCAGCCTCCTCCTCGTCATAAAAGCGTAAATTCTCCAACATAAGAATACTGCCTCGTGGCGCGCGGCGAACGGCTTGATGAACAGCTTCGCCCACGCAATCATCCAGCAATTCTACCGGACGGCTCAGCAACTTGGATAGGTGATCTGCAACAACTTTCAGACTAAACTTAAGATCCTTACCTTTTGGTCTCCCCAGATGAGACATGATAACAATCTTGCAATTCTGCTCCAGCAAATATCGGAGTGTGGGCAGCGAAGCACGAATTCTTAGATCATCAGAAATCTGACCGCGCTTTGTTAGCGGCACATTATAATCTGCTCGCAGAAGAATAGTTTTTCCACGTAGATCAACATCGCGAATTGTTTGCTTCGGAAATTTTCTGCCCACCCAAATTCTCCTTATGACAACGTCTTGACTTGGATATTGTCAGTTTTGCCTGGCTCTGGATTGTGGCCACTAACAAGCACAACCGTAACTGGGTCTGCGCCGAAATAGCCTTCTTGTTTCAACTCGTCAGCTAGCTTAGTTGCTGCATTTGGGTCGTTTGGTCGAACGTATGGACGAGAAGCGTACCTTAGCGCCAACTTTTGCGCAGTCTTCACTTCTTCGGTCACGCAAACAATTGGTAGGTTCGGACGATATGCGGCAACGTTAATTGCAGTAGCGCCAGTGTGCGTTTCCGCAATAATAGCTCGAGCCTTAATTCTCCTTGCCAATTGAGCTGCCGTGTAGCTTAAAATCGCGTCAGTTTTTTCACGCATTTCAGCCTTTTCTACCAACATTACTTCACTGTGTTCTTGAGTGTAAATAATAGTCTTGCGCATCGCACGAACGGTTTCAACAGGATATTTACCATTGGCAGTTTCATCAGACAGCATAACTACGTCAGCGCCTTGGATTACAGCATTGGCAACGTCGCTTACTTCAGCGCGACTTGGCTCTGGATTATCAACCATACTACCCATCATTTGTGTTGCAACGATTACTAACTTGCAATATTTACGACACAAGGCAATAATTCGACGCTGTACAACTGGGACAATTTCTGCACCAGCTTCCACCGCCAAGTCGCCGCGAGCGACCATAATACCGTCACTAGCCTTAACGATTTCCTCCAAATTCTCTGGATCAACGGCAGACTTAGTCTCAATCTTGGCAATAATATTGGCTGTCGAACCCAGGTCTGTCAATCGACGACGCAAATCAATAATATCATCAGCTTTTTGGATAAAACTCAATGCAACGTAATCAAAATCTTGGTTCGCGCCCCATTCCAAATCGTTAATATCTTTCTGAGTAAGAATGTCGCCACCAAAATCTGTGTCTGGCAAATTCAAACCCTTGCGACTCATCAAAAAACCGTCATTCTGAACTTCTACGCGAATTGCAGTTGAGCTAACAATTTCTCGCACAACCGTCCTGATCTTGCCGTCAAACATGTAAAGTGGCTCGCCGACTTTCATCTTCTCCGCCAAATTGTACTGCACTGGCAAATTGAAGCTGCCGTCATGCTCATTAATTTCTGAGTCCAAGACCAGCATATCGCCGACCTTAACATTCAGCATATTATCTTTCAAAACGCCCAGGCGAATCTTCGGACCTTGCAAATCTTGTAGAATTGCGACAGGCTTGCCCAGCTGTTTACTAGCTGTGCGCACCCAATCGATCTGCTCAATTCGCTCCTCATTAGCGCCGTGGCTAAAGTTCATACGGATGCCATTAACACCGGCCTCCAACAATTGGTAAACCTTTTCTTGGCTGAACGTTGCTGGCCCAATTGTTGCTAATATTTTTGTTCGTTTAAATATATTATCACTCATTTTTAAAATTATATCACGAAATAACAGTGATGAAAAATGGTACCAGAACACCTTATAATACTTATTTAATGTCAAGATTTGCGTTAATCAAAACTAGCCTACCCATCTCCTTAATGTTAGAATATAAAATATTATGCCAGAAATAGATAAATACATTATCTCAAAAATTCTATTCTTCATTTTCGGATCAACTACTGTAATTATTTTCTTTTTATTCTATACTGGAGTATTTATAAATATCGTTGGATCCATAGAAGCTGCAATTACGATATATTGCATAAACACCGCTCTGCTGATACCCATAACAATCTGGTATGCAATCGAGCGCTCACATAAACCGAAATATAAGGAGAGCGATATACTTGAAGCCTATTCTGAAATGATGTCTCGGACTGACGATGAATCCGCTGCCAAAGAAACTACGAAGCGACAATAAAAAAAGCTCGCCACAATAAGCGAGCTATTCCAAATATTCTTTATGGTACGATTTTATGCCCACACTAGAACCTATTTTAGTACAAAGTCGCAAATCTAATCCAATCTATTTGACGTGCCACGCTGTCTTTGACAGCTAACAATATAAAAGCCAGCTTTTGATTATTTTGAATCTTCTCGACACTTCTTTTAGTGGATGAATTCGGCTTTCACATTTCCCTTTTTCAGCTTCCCCTGATTCGACCGTAAAAAGCGGCACGTCATAAAAGCGACAAAGTTGCTACCTACGGTTTTTAAGCGGTTTTTGTCGCCGCTTAAAAACCGCCTTAATTACCCCCCCAAGAAAACAGAAACAACTGGACAAAAAAGAATTAGATTAAACAGATTAGATAAGTGGCATTTTGGTAGAAATAACTTGATTAAAATTACGCCTCATGTGGTATAATGTAGTTATTATGGGAAGTAAAACCACACCAGACGACAAGCGTTCTCATTTAGAGTTTATACAAGGCGTAATAAATCGTCTGTCATCAAACACCTTTCTTTTTAAGGGCTGGTCTATCACTATAATCGGTGCTGTTTTTACAACAATGATTGCGACTAACAATAACGACTTTCTCTGGCTAATTCTTGGTATAGTTCTGATGTTTTGGGTAATTGACGCCTACTATCTAATGCTTGAAAGAGGTTATCGTAGGCTATACAAGCAGGTCGCGAAAACAAGCTCTGAAAAAATCGATTATGGAATGAATATTGGTCAGTTTATTAAGTTTTCTGCTTGGTTGGAAGCGCTTCGCAGGCCTGTTCTTTTGTTGTTTTATGGCGTAATTCTGATGATTATCATTGGAATTATTATCCATAATAATTTTGATATAAATTTAATAATTATGAGAAAGTAACGGCATGAAAAGGCAGGTGTTTTACAGTTTTCATTTCGATAACGACGTTATGCGGGTTTGGCAAATTCGTAAAATGGGAGCGATTGAAGGCAATGAGCCGGTTGCGCCAAATAACTGGGAACAAATTAAGCGTAGTGAATATGCTGTAAAAAAATGGATTGATGATAACATGAAATATAAAAGTTGTGTTATTGTTTTGGTTGGGTCTGAAACTGCAAGCCGCAAATGGGTAGATTACGAAATACGCAAAGCGTGGAACGAAGGAAAAGGACTTTTTGGTATCTATATTCATAATCTCAAAGACCCAATAACTGGAACCTGCAGAAAGGGAGCTAATCCATTTGATAATGTACTGATGCGAAATGGCCAAAGATTATCGTCTCTTGTTTCATGCTATGATCCAAATAGCTGGGATGCCTACAATGATATTGCGAAAAATCTTGAAAACTGGGTAGAAGAAGCTATTTCAACTCGAGAAAATTATTAGTTGATTTGTTTTTAATCCCTGGAGTAACCCATTCTTGAAATTGCTTGGTTTCAGGCGATTTTAGCATTGTGCCAACGGTGATTATTACTTGTGAATTATAGAAAATTGTGCGATAAAGTTTGCCATCACTAGCTTTGTGAGTAAGAATTGAGCTAACTTGTTTTTTGTTAACTCCGCTATCGGCAAACAGTTTCTTTAACTTTTTGCATATCGTCGACACACTTACGCCATAGAATTTAGACATTTCTTTAGTAGTCATAAGAACATCATTTGCGATTTTTATAACCGCAATCTCTGAGCCGTTACTATTCCTATAGGTATCGCCAACTGTCTCGCTAACCAATCTTATTCTATCATTCATAAAACTATAAGCTCATTATCTTTTCTAGGAAATCCTGACTCTTTACAATATCTATATTATTGTTTGGCTCTTTTATTAAGGTGTCGATAGTTTGCCCACTAAACTGTGAAACTCCTCGTGAATTTCTGCCCGCCCAATGTTTCAGTAGATGTGTTGTATCTCTTAAGTCATCCTGAAACATTGAGATTAAAACTTGTCCGACAACCTGATTAGGCATAATACCTACAAAGTAAAACATAAAAACAGATTTTTCTTTTGCCAAGAATTCTAACATTTTATCGAGATTGTATGCTTTTGGGGCAGAATTTAAGATCATGACCTTTGTTTTTATGTCGGTTGCCGTATTGTATTTATCAAAAACTTTAACAAAATCACCAAGTGTATTTTTTGTGCGAAAGCTCGGTATTCGTTTTGTGCCTTTTTGTAAAGTATGAATGATTTCGCTTCGCAATCTATCATCTTCACCGGCGATTATATACTCAATTACTCGCCCGCGAATATTTACATTATCAATCAGACTCGCTAAAATAATTTCGTTTTTATAAGCTATTGTCATTTGATCAAGCTCTGACTTCAACGTGCTATATTCAGCGGATACTACAAAATCCTTTGCTCTCTGGGGGGATTGCAGTATAACATCTTTATCTATCGCTCGTATATTATATTTGCTACCATTGGGTGAAATGTTGTTTGTTGCTTCAACTAGTCTGGCAAGATTGCCATCAAAGCCAATTTCGGAATGTATTGCAAACAGCTCAGCGAAATTTTTAGGTTCATTATAAATGTCATTAAAGACCTTTACTATGTCGGAGCCGTTGATACTGCCCCGTATATTATCCTCTCTTAATTCTTGTGAACTATGGCTTACTTTAGATAAAAAGGTAGTATTGGCCAAAAATAAATAGTTTTTATTAGGAGTATTTAGGCAAACTACAAAAGGAAAGTCGTCATACTTCTGTAGATTTGAAAGTGAGATAACCGTATTGGAAAAGCTTGTCGATTTGGACGAGCTAAATCGTATTGCAAAAGCATCTGTATAAAATACAGATCTGTCTTTTGTCAGAGAGAATTCTTTTTGAACGAGCTCTTGCAACCTAGCCTTGCCAGCTTGACCATCGAGCCTTTTTATAAAATCAATTAACTTGTAAAGTGAGTTGTCCATTTTTTCCCTTAGTTATTTCTTTGATTTGCGAATTCTCTTTAACTTTTTTCTGCCCACCAAGAGTGTTGCGCTCCCAAAAAACACCGTCTGTATAACCTTGAATAGAGCTGTCATCATCTGCCATTTCTATTCGTTTCTCAGCCCAAGCACAATAAGTTTCATCAAGCTCAATACCAACATATTTACGACCAAGCTTCTTAGCAGTTACGGAAGTTGTTCCGCTACCCAAAAAAGGGTCAAATACTACATCTTTCACATTAGAGCTAGCTAAAATCATTTTGGCAATTAATTTTTCAGGTTTCTGAGTTGGATGGGCGGTATTTTCAGGCATTGACCAATACGGAATTGTACAATCATCCCAAAAATTCGACGGGCAAGTATCCCGAAAATTACCACTTTTAGTTTCTTTCCAATCCTTTGGCTTTCCGTCTTGCCTATATGGAGCAATAACCTTTTTTCTAACTTTCACATCAGCTAAGTTAAAAGTCCAGCGGTCGTTGTTGGTGGCAAACCAAATGTCCTCGAGTCCATTTTTCCAGTTCTCCTTTGCGCCACGTCCTTTTTCTCGTTGCCATGTTATTCGGTTTCTGACATTAAGATATTTTGGCAGAACCTGACCAATGACAACGCTAGTTTTCCAGTCGCAACAAATATAAACACTGGCTTCATCTTTTAATAGCGGCAATACTAGTTTCAGCCACTGCTCAGTATATTTAGCATAGCTCTCATCATCTGTTTGCCTGAACTTACTACCGTTATAATTCTTTGATAAATTGTATGGTGGATCAACAATAAGTAAATCAACGAACTTTTTTGGCATTTTTTTCATAATTTCGAAAGTGTCGCCATTGATTGTTTTGTTTATAATTCTATCGATAGATAGATCTGAATCGCCTTTTATGCAACGATCGAAATATTCTCGACCTTCCTTAAGAGAAAAATCAATAGTTTTGTTCCTATGTGATTTATTAGCCCCAATCATATTCTTATTGTAGCATAAGTTCTTAGAAAATTATAATAGTCCCAATCAAGTTATTTCCACCAAAACGCCACTTTTCTAATCTGTTCAGGCTAGCTCCTTTTGTCCAGTTATTTCTGTTTTCTGAGGTAACTAAAGTGCGGTTTTTGGGTGGTGGCAGGAATTAAGAAATGTAAACCAAAAAATCGTCCAGTTGGGCGACGATTTGGATTTTTATCCTGAAATGGTGACCTTACCGGGAATCGAACCCGGATTGCCAGGATGAAAACCTGGTGTCCTAACCGTTAGACGATAAGGCCACGACTTCAGATATCATAACAAATTATTGTCGAATTGTCTATAGCAAATCAGCCACTTCTCCGCCGTTATCTATTAATGTATAATATTTCCATGACAAAGCAGAAGAAAAAGCGCAATAAAAAATACTCTGGGATGAACGCGACATCTCAGCGACCAAAAGTAACAAGGATTACAGCAACGAATCGCTCCAAATTATCTCAATGGTTTTTCGATCGGAAAAAACTCATTCGCACCATTGGCATGGCGGGACTCGTTGTAGTTGTCTTAATTATCGTTATTTCTGGAATACTGAGTTTATTTCGTTAACGAACTGGCAACTTAAATCCAAAAATGCTACCTTTTCCTTCTTCTGATTCAAAGATCATTTCGCCATCGTGCGATAAAATAACTTTCCTCGCCAAAAATAAGCCAACGCCAGTGCCGTCTGGCCGCTTTTTTCTGGCATTTGTGCCGCGGAAGAATTTGCCAAACAAATTTGCTTGCTCTGATTTTGGCACACCAATTCCCGAATCTTTCACCGTAAACTCAATCGCGCCATTACTATTTTTCAGAGAAATTATTACCTTTTTGTGCGGATTTGAATAGTAAATAGCGTTGTCGATCATATTCAGCATAACTTGACGAATCTTCTCAGAGTCGGCCGTAATCAATGGAACTTTTTTATCAATCTTTAGATCCATTTCGACAGACCTCTGATCAGCCACAACCTTAAGCAAAGCAACTTCATCCCGAAGAATTTGAGCAATGTCTATCTTCTGCTTATCAATATTAAATTTACCAGTCTGAAGCCTAGAAACATTAAGAAAGTCGTTTATTAGCCTAACCATTCGCTCGCTGGAAGAGAATGCCTCTCTAAGAACTGCACGCTGCGTCGGTGTAATCTTACCCAAATCACCCTCCAGCATCATATCCAGATAACCTTTAATACTAGTCAACGGTGTCCTTAACTGATGTGAAGCCATAGAAATAAATTCGTTCTTCGCTTCGTCCAGTCGCTGAAGCTGTCGATTACTGAACCTCAGCTCTTTCGTCGCCTCGTCAATTTTACGCTGCAAACTCTTGTTCAACTCATTTATCTCCTCCAGAGACAAAGAATTTCGAATCGACACCGCCAGTTCCCCAGCAATCGACTCCAGCATTTCAATATCGCGAGAACTATAGCCCAAGCTCTTATGCTCGCCCAGAAATAGAATTCCCGTTTCTTGATTTTGATGCAGCAGCGGCATAACAATTTTCGTGCGATGAATATCCAAAAGTTTCTTCAGTTCTGGATCCTTTACTTGATTTGCCAAAATAACTTCCGGAAAACTGCAATTCTTATAATAGTAATCCATAATCCTGCGAACATCTTCCTCGACAACAGATATTCGTCGCCGACCCGCTCGACCATATATTCCTTTTTCCGGAATACAAAACGCCACTTTTTCCGCCTTAAGAGAAGTTGCTATATAATTGCCAACACGTCGAGTTAGCAATTGCAGATCCGCCGTATAGGTTAATATTTTACTAATCTCACGCGTAAACGTATCAGCGTCATATTCTCCGTAGTAAAAAACCCTATCAGTAAATTTATCAAAGATTTTCTTCACTGGTTGATATACGACCGCCAAAACCATAGCCAAAATCATGTTCATGAGATTTACGTGACTATCAACCGTTAGGCTGCGTTGGAAAACCAAAATTGAAATGACATATGCAGAAATCACGTAAACGACAGCTAGTGCGATTAATAGCAACATATACGAAACACTTCGAGCCACCGCCATTTTTACGTCCATCAATCGGTATCTGACGATGCTATACATAATTGCAAATAAGAAAATAATCGTAGCAATTGGACCAATCCATATATATCGATAATCACCAAGCGCCGGAAGAAACAGATCCACTACAAAGCCAGGAATGCTACATATCAACAGACCAATCATGTAGATCGCGACTTGCTTGCGTCGAACAGGATCTGATTTGCGCCACGCTATATAACCAAAACACATAGAAATTAAGAAGAATACCGAGAAAAAAGTTGCAAAAATAACATAGTTGACTGCATGAATCGGAATTCGAGAAAAATCTACTGGCGTGACAATTTCTGATGTATTGATAATAAACTCAGGCACCAAAATAATATATAGCGAAAAAATCGCTATCAATATACTAGACGCGCAGATAAAACTCTTCGTTGATTTTGTCGATGGAAGAAACGACTTTGTAGTGAAAATAGCCAACGCAGGACAAAAAACAGCCGAAGCGACATAAAACCACCTGGACGCAGTGTCCAATGTTACTTCCTTGTCCGCCAGAGAAAACACTTCAAGTCCAGCCGACCACACAGCCAAACATAAACAAACCAGAAAAAACCAATACTTTGCATCATGACGACGCTTCGACTTTTTAAGTACGAGCACGCCCAAAATTAGCGCCATCAACGCAACTAATCCTAGCACTAACGCCCGTATCATCATACTAATGCTTATTATAGCATTTTATTCTACTTTTCAATCGCAAAAACTGTGTAAACGCCGCTCGCAGTAACTGTAGCTTCAATAGATTCTTTTGGTATGCCAGATTTTTGGAGCAATTTAAAACCTTCTTTAATTGAGCGCATCCTAACCTTTGGAACCCACCCCATTAGTCCATGCAAAAATTCTTTTTGTGGGCGATTTACGTTCATATTGCCAGTAATCATCAACCCGCCAGATCGCAAGAACTTCAGCGATTCTCGCGTCAATTGCTTATAAACGCCATCTGGCAGATATTCCCGTAAGCCAGAGTCTTCCGCGATATCCAGCTTACGATCGCCCAGAACTCCCTCCAAACTCAGAGGTTTGCCAAGCTTACTGAATAATCGCTCACAATGAACTTCAATCTTATCTTCCAAATTCCATTTCTTCGCCAAGCTCTGCGCCGCCGCTAGAGACAACGGATCTTGATCTAGCAGGATAACCGTCGGCGCCTCACCCGTTTCGTCCTTAAGTTTTTTCAGCATCTTCAAAGTAGCTAGTCCCGTTCCGCAACCAAAACTCATCACCAACATATCGTCAATTGAACGATTCTCTTTTTCTGCCACTTTCTTCAAATAATCAATTGATAAACCATTCACTGTTTCCACTCGCTCACGAATACCAAGCGAATCCGCACAATGCCGAATAACGTTAGAAAACTTCTCCGTCACCGGCGCCTGGATAAACTCTCGTACGTCACTAAGCCTCTTCTCTACTTCTTCAATAGCTATCGCTTTATCTACGCCGTTGTTGATTTTATCTTGAATCATAACTTCTGTCAGCGGCAAGCCATTAATCTTCTCATCAAATACCGACTCATCCAGCGGACCACTCATAGTTGGATATTTACCTTCTGACAATATTTCGCCTTTTTTGCGAGAAACTCTTAATCTATAAGCTTCAGAAATTGTCAAAAATGTTAGTGCGGAACCTCGCTGATTGTGCCACGGCTTCGAAGCAGTCTGATTTTCACCGTACAATAACTTGTCGCGAAAAAACTCCAGATATAAATCTATCTTTTTGCCCCACTTGCCCATTTTCACAAAAGGAGTTTTATCTAAAACATTCGCAATTGCCGCGGTGGCCAGATTTTTATGAATAAAGTTTTTACGAATCTCTTTTAATTTTGCATCGCCCCGCTTCAAATAGTTGTATGTATCTTTAATACCATCAGGGTTATTATATGCAGGGTCGGTCTTTTCTCCAATTTTAACCCTACATCCCTCACTTCTAAGATCCGCAATTTCCTTATTTAATTTTTCATTAGCCTCATGATCAACTCCATTAAGAAAATCACCCGCTTCTGCAATATACTGTTGTTCGCCTCTAAAGTTTTCCATGCCAAAAATTATAACATAGTTTATATGATATACTTAGAGCATGATAAAAATCGCTATCATTGAAGACGACCCTACTATCAGCCAGATGTACCGAATGAAGTTCGAATCGGACGGATTTGACGTTCGCTTGGCTGCCAACGGACAAATTGGCATAGAAGTAGTCGAGAAGTTTCAGCCAGATATTATTTTGCTAGATTTACAAATGCCAGAAATGGACGGCGCAGAAGCCTTAAAGCGAATTAGATCTAAAGACTGGGGAAAAACTATTCCCGTTATTGTCCTTACCAACCTCGGCGAAGAAGAAGCTCCGCACGATTTGAAGAAATTAGGAATTCATAGCTACATCGTAAAAGCGAACCTCACACCGCGCCAAGTTGTCGAGCAGGTCAAAACCGCCATAAAAGCCGCTTAATTTTTTGATTGATTCGCAATTTTTAGGCAAGCCGTAATTACATTATCAAACAGCGCAGAAACCGTTAATGGACCAACTCCGCCTTTTTTTGGTGTAATAATTACATCATTACGCTGACGCGCCTCTTCAGATACATCGCCAACAATTTTTCCATTTTCCGAAGCAGTTCCCGCATCAACAACGACTGTCTTAGTCTTAATCATCTGGCTTTTAATCAGCCCCGGAACTCCTGTTGCCGACACGATAATATCGTAATTTATCAATTGAGATAAATCGTCACCTTTTTCAAAAACCGTCACATCGACACCAGACTTTAGCCACATTTTCTCAAGAGGAGCGCCAACCAAACGACCTCGCCCGACAATCGCAACTTTTTTTCCCTTCAAATCAACGCCATATCCAGCCAGTAGCCAATTGATAGCCGTTGGCGTGGCCGCCTGAAAAATCGCCTTTTTACGCAAACCATCAACGTCTTTATCTTCTTGAATACTCTCGAGTAATTCTTCGGTCTGCTCAGGATTGCTAATCGGCAATTGCAGAATTATTCCTTGAATATCGTCTCGATTATTCAATTCTTGAATCACTTCCAAAGCACCGCCCGCAGGGACTCGATGAATCTCCACGTCAATCAAAATATCAGCGCCATATCTCTGCTTCAAACGCATGTAAGTTTCAATAACTGGATTTTCGACATCAGTAATAATCGCCAAACGAGGATTAATATGCCAGGCCTGTCTTAAAGCTCGCACCTGTTTCGCCTGGCGCTCCTTGATAAATCCAGCTAATTCTGAGCCATTTAGTTCTCTCATTGTCATTAAGTATAGCAATTTTACCATCTTGAGTACAGATATAGTGTGTGCTATAATTTGAGAAGCTTGGTTTATGGCGGATGTAGCTCAGTTTGGTTAGAGCGCTGGATTGTGGCTCCGGAGGCCGTGGGTTCGAACCCCATCATTCGCCCCAAGTTTTACGACAATTTATTCACACCGATAAATTATTTTCAATAAAACGGTAGACATTTTTATTGATTGTTGTATAATGAAGTTGTGGGCCAGTAGCTCAGCTGGTTAGAGCACCTGCCTCTTAAGCAGGGTGTCGAGGGTTCGAGCCCCTCCTGGCCCTCCAAAAAAATAACCTCACACTGAAGTGAGGATTTTTATTTATCCAAACGGATTATATCCACGAGAAGGTGGTTCACGAAAAGTAGTTCGATTAGCATTGAAAGATTGACGAGAATTGTTCACGTCTGACGGGACATTGTTATTTTGTATACTATTGACCCGTCGATTTCCGCCAGACAAACCAACGTCATCAGGATTATTGTTAGCGACTCTCGACCGAGACACTACACTTATTTCCGCACCAAATCGTCTTCGATTGTCAGAATTATTGGCAGATATCGAAGATCCATATCCTTTAACATATCGGCGCTCCGAATTCACGCTACGGTTGGCAGCCAGCATTCTGCCAGTATCCCCATACGCTTTAAAACCATCAACTGACCTCCTCGAAGGACCAGATAATCTCATTATCATTTCCCGCGTCATTTGCGGTTTTTTATTCGCATCCATATATCCCCCATTAGTTATATGAAATGGCGCCCCGAGTAGGATTCGAACCTACGACCTTGAGCTTAGAAGTCTCCTGCTCTATCCAACTGAGCTATCAGGGCGTATTCACATTATAACATCTTTCTGCTACAATAGTAAAAGCTTGCGGGTGTAGTACAGCGGTTAGTATGCAAGTTTTCCAAACTTGAGATGGGAGTTCGATTCTCCCCACCCGCACCAAGTTAGACAATTTCAATCCATAAAGGGCATCGATGGATCCATATATTTATACAGAAAAGCCAAAATACCAACCGCATGACATCGAAGATGCGTCCGAATTTTATGACGTAATTGAACGAAGTAGTTTAACACATCAATTGTCTGAAAACCGACCATATGTCTATTGGACAATGGAAATTTATGATAAATCCAACGGCATTAAAGGTGGCGGCGGACTTGGAGTTTTGGCAGCAGACACGCGACGTGTAGCTGAAAAATTGGAAGTTCCATTCGTAGTGGTAACGCCGTTTTATCGTAGCGAATCACACCAGAAAATCACCGACCTCGCGCAAGAAGAATTTTCAGAGTCCGTTTCACCTCAAGATTACGGATTTGAATATATTGACGAAGTTTTTGTGAGTTCAAACGGTTTTCCAGACGCAAGCTTAAGCATTTTTAAGAAGACGCTCGGCTCAACGCAATTTGTTACAATTTCAGAACCGAACTTTGGACAATTGTACGAAGGCGACGGATCTGGTGACCATAGATTATACCAAGAAGTAGCGCTGGGTTTTGGTGGTTATAAAGCATTAAAACTCCTCGGTATTAAGCCGGCTGTTATTCAGCTTAATGAGACCGCAACGATTTTTGCCGCATTGGCACGACTAGACGAACTGTGCGCCAACGGAATGAATTTATACGAAGCCGTCGTTTACGTTCGCAAACACACACTTTATACAAACCACACACTTCTTCAAGCGGCCGAACCAGAATTTAATCGTTCGCAATTTGAAAAATTAGTTCTGCCAAATATAAAAAGCAATGCCGTGCGTTGCTGGCTAATGGAACAATTCCGCAACGACAGACTGAGGCCGAATCTTTTGGCAATTGAGCTTACCGAAGCGAAGAATGGCGTGAGTAAGTTACACGCCCGCGTAGCAAATTTCCGCGACCGCAACAACGACAAAGTTAAATTTCAAGCCATTACCAATGGAATAGATCTTGAAACGTGGGTGCTACCCGAAACATTACAGACATATCGCGACCACGGAATTATTGATAAATTTGGGCTGCCCACAAATGATTTTTCTGAAAAATTAAACTCACTGAGTAGCGCGGATTTGAGGTATTTGAAAAAACTCGGTCAAAAAGAATTAAATCGAGTTCTATTGAGTCGCCAAGACCAGTACGGAAAATCCATACAAATCCCAGAAAATGCAATATTATTCGATTTCAAGCGAAGATTCGCCAACTACAAACGACCTTATATGCCGTTTGAAAACCCAGATTCATTGCGCCAAATTCTCATTAGCCACAACGCGCATTATATTCTGACAGGAAAAGTTCACCAAGGCGACGTGACGATGTATCAGAAATTGCTCGAAGTATTAAAATTGATTGACAACGATCCAGTCCTCAAGGAGCGCGTTCATTACATACAAGATTATGACGAAGAGTTAGGGCGAGCATTAGCAATCGGCTCGGATGCCTCAATAAATATTCCTATTGTCGGATTAGAAGCGTGCGGCACTTCATGGGAGAAAGACATCGCCAATTTGAAACTCCTCATCTCCACCAGCGACGGCGGCGTTGCCGATGTCCAGCCAATCGCTTGCCTCGAGGTTACCGGGAGAAACTACGAAGCTGAAGTTTCATCTCTGTACGTCAACATGCATAAAGCTGCCGCTATTTTGAAAAATGACCAATTGTTAGAAAAACATATCCGCCACCAATTAAGCAACTATTTGCCAATTATTTCTGGCGCCCGAATGATGAAAGATTATCTCAAATTTATTTTTCCAAAACCGCAAATCCAGCCTAAAAAAGAACCGCAGATCAAGCGAATTCCTATTCAATAATCACTTCAATCTCAGCGCCTAGCGAATTTAAGCGCGCCGCCAATTCCTCGTATCCGCGATTGATTGAATATACATCGCGCAGGATCGATACGCCCGGAGCGGCAAGCATTGCCAAAAGTATCACAACGGACGGACGAAGCGCTGGCGGAGCAACAATGTCGGCCGGCTTCCATCTTGTCGGACCAGTGATATAAACACGGTGTGGATCAACCAGCTCAATTTGCGCATTCAGCTTGCTTAGCTCTGTAAAATAAATTGCTCGGTTTTCGTAACTCCAGTCATGAACTAACGTACGCCCCTCGGCCACCGTCGCGATAAGCCCCAAGAACGGCAAATTGTCCATATTAATTCCAGGAAACGGCAAGGCGTGAAGTTTGTCCTTGGCAGCCTGGAGTTTGGAACGCTGCAATTTAATATCAACCAAACGAGTTTGCCCATTATTAGCAAAATATTCCTTGCTGAGTTCAAACTTAAGACCCATTTCCGCCAATGTTGCTAATTCAATCTCCAAGAATTCAATCGGTGCACGACGAACAGTAATTTCCGAATCCGTCACCACAGCCGCCGCAATAAAACTCATCGCTTCAATCGGATCTTCGCTCGGATAATAGTCCAGATTTTTACTAATGCGTTTACGGCCCGTGATTTTCAAGGTTGTCGTACCAATTCCCTCAATTTTCACACCCAACTTTTTCAAGAAGAAACAGACGTCCTGGACCATGTAATTTGGGCTAGCATTGCGGATGATGGTAGTGTTTGGTGACAACGCCGCAGCCATAATTATATTTTCCGTCACCGTATCGCCACGCTCCGTCAATAAAATCGTTCGATCGCCAGAATTGACATCAGTTTTTGCATGATAATAATCAGTTTCCGCTGTGACGTTCATTCCAAAATGCCTTAATCCACTAAGATGAGGCTCAACTGTGCGCTTGCCTAAATTACAGCCGCCAGCAAACGGCAATTTGAAATCGTCATATTGATGCAGTAGCGGACCAAGGAACATAATTACCGTCCTAGTTCTCTTCGCCGCAGCAATATCCATATCTTCAAGTTTCAAGCGCGCTGGCGGCACGATCTCAAGATCACTGCCATCCAACCAGCGAGTTTTAACACCAATCGAATTCAAAACCTCGATAATTCGGTTAACCTCCTCAATTCGCGCCACTTTCCTGAGCGTCGTTTTTCCCTTATTCAACAAACTTGCACAGAGAAGACCTACTGCAGCGTTTTTACTAGTCTTAACTTGTATCTCACCAGACAATTTTTTGCCGCCAGTTACCTTAAAATTCATTTTTCCGGAATGATTTACAGTCACAATATTGTTATTAAGCACTTCACTAATTCGAGCAATCATCTCAATACTAATATTCTGACCCCCGTTTTCAATGCGATTAATAGCACTTTGCGACGTGCCAATCGCCTCAGCTAATTGCGTCTGCGTCAGACCTTGTTTTTGGCGATTTTCAGCGATTAAATTGCCGATTTTTTGAAGATACCTGTCTTTTATCATGCGTAAATTATATCACTGATGATATATATAAGCAATGATATAATAGGTATTAACGGAGGTTTAGTCATGAAAGACAAGCAAATTGAAGAACTTATAAAAGCAGAAAAAAAGCGCCAAACGGACGGCCTGGAACTGATTCCTAGCGAGAATTACGTTTCGTCAGACGTGCTTCAGGCGCTCGGTAGTGTTTTCACTAATAAATATTCAGAAGGCTACCCTGGTCGACGTTATTACGGCGGACAAGAAAACACTGATCAAGTCGAGCAGCTGGCAATTGATCGCGCTAAAAAACTTTTCAAAGCCGACCACGCCAACGTCCAGCCACATTCTGGCGCGCAGGCTAATGAGGCGGTGTACTACGCTTGGTGCGAGCCTGGCGACACTATTCTGGCTATGGATTTGGCTCACGGCGGTCATCTTACGCACGGCGCTCCAGTTACTCGTAGCGCCAGAGAATACAACTTCATTCGCTATGGTATAAAAAATATCGACACTGGCGAAATTGACTATGAAGAAATCCGTCAATTGGCACTTAAACACAAACCAAAGATCATTTTGGCGGGATTTTCGGCATATCCACGAGAGTTAGATTACGAAAAATTTGCTAAAATTGGTAATGAGGTCGGCGCTATGCTAATGGCAGACATGAGCCATATTGCGGGACTAATCGTTAGTGGCGTTGCTAAAAACCCGTTCGACTATGGCTTTCATGTAATTACCACAACAACTCATAAAACTCTACGTGGACCACGAGGCGGGCTGATTCTTAGTCGAGGAATAGTTGGCAATCCATTGAAAAAACCAGAGAAAACTCTCGAAAATTTACCTACGTTGATTGATCGAGCAGTCTTCCCTGGCACGCAAGGTGGACCGCACATGCACACCATCGCTGCAAAAGCCGTAGCGTTCGGTGAAGCTTTACAGCCAGAATTCAAAGATTACGCCGAGCAAATTGTTAAAAATGCGAAAAGATTGGCGGAAGAGTTGCAAAAGCGCGGCTTTAAGCTAGTAACTGGCGGCACCAGCAACCATTTGATTCTGGCAGATATTCACAGCAGCTTCGGTATTGACGGCAAGGAAGCGGAAATCGCCATGGATAAAATCGGTCTGACACTGAATGCTAATGCGATTCCAGATGACCCACTACCAAGGTTCAGACCAAGCGGCATTCGCTTAGGCACGCCAGCCGTCACGACGCGAGGTGCCAAAGAAGACGACATGGAAAAAATCGCGGAATGGATGAGGCAGTCAATAGACAATCGCGATAATGATGATGAGTTGGCTGAACTCCGTAAAGAAGTCGTAGAATTCTGCCATACTCTACGCGATATTTAATATAAACCTGCACATAAAAAACTCTGGCTTAATGCCAGAGTTTTTTATTACCTATACCGAATTACGGAGCAGGAGTAGGACAAGTACCGACTGTTCGGCTCTCGATACTATTCTTACTGTAGTCGTAGTATGAAATCTTTGCACCTGTTGGATCGCCAGTACCAGGACACGCCTCATACTTAACTGTCGTGGTTGGAGTGGTTGAACTAAAAGCACCAGAACCTAATTCAGTAACATTGGCTGAAGCAATGTAGTAAGATTTCTTTGTGTCAGCACCAGTTAATTTTGCGATACCATCTGGATACTTGCCCTCTTCAGTGTTGTACAGTTCAGCTTTCTTAGCAACTGAGTCAACTGTTGATTTAGCAGCAGATGTCTTTGCTTGGTTTTGCAAACCGTTGTATGCAACCAAAGAAACAACTGTCAAAATTGCGATGATCACGATAACGATCAAAAGCTCAACTAGTGTAAAACCTTGATTTTTGATATTCTTTGTAGTCACGATAATGTGCCCCCTAAATTGTTAGTTTGATTTGTAACTTGATAATACTACAACGTTTTTAAAAGCGCAAGCGTTTTTTAATATATATATCGATTCTGCACTGGACGCAAGAATAAAGATTCCGTTGGGCTGAACCTATTATTTTCACTACCTGAAGTTCCGTCACCAATCTGACCATTATCATTCAATCCCCAACAGTAAGAGCGCTTGTCCGACATAATTACACAGCCGCGGTTTGCCCCAGCAGACAAACTCACTACGCTTTCTGAAACAGGAAGTCCATTTGGACCAACATTAACTGGCTGAGGAGTAAATGAATATTGAATGTCCGTCCTATTTGCTCCAAGTTGACCCAATCTGTTATCGCCCCAACAATAGACTTTCTTAGTACCGGCATCGTTCATCAAGGCGCAAGAATGAGCAATGCCAACCTCAACCTGCAGCGCCACCCCAGGCAAACCACCGACCAACCTCGGCTCAATATGCTTTTTAGGAGTGCCACTCCCCGGAGATCCAGCCTGTCCGCGCCCAGCGCCACCCCAGCAGTACACTCTACCCGCAGCAATAGCGCAGGTGTGGGTTACATAATCAGGAGAGCCTGACCAAGTGTATCCATCTTGAGATATATCAGTCACATCCTCCAAGTCCTTAACTCTGGTAGCATTACCATAGCCGCTATAATGCGGCACACCAATACCCAGCTGTCCAAACCTAGCTTGCCCCCAACAGTAAGCTCTTTTTTCAGTGGTTATAACACACATAGTTTGTGAACGAGATCCGCCAGTTGATAACTTAGTAGCAGAATAATTATTAGGAAGCCTGCTGTAGCCGCCCGAATTAATACGCACTGGCGTTGCGCTGGACTTAGGGCTGCCGGGACTCCCGTAACCCAATTGACCCATAGTATTACTGCCCCAACAATACACCTTTCCTGCAGCAATAGCACACGAAACATCGCCGGTCCCTCCAATTGCACTGATATTATTTCCAGCAAAATCTGCAGCTAGCGCGCCAGTAGGCGGTTTAACCTCGACTGGAACACTAGAATATTTGCCGTCGCCAAAATCTCCATTACCTAGTTGTCCAAATTGATTATTACCCCAACAATATATCTTCCTGACAGAACTAAATTCAGTCAATACACAGCTATGAAATTGTGCCGCAAATATATCAATAATTTTTCCATTTCTCATATCACCCACAGAACGCACCTTTACGGGGACATTAGAACTAACAGTAGTTCCGTCGCCCAATTGACCCATAGTATATTCATTACTTTCATACTTGTCATTATTGCCCCAACACCAAACATTATTCGACAATATAGCGCACGTACGATAAGTGCCGCTTACTGTACGCGTTGCGTCAATATCAGCCGGCCAAGTAACTGATTTTTTTACAACAGCAGTATAAGTCTTAAGAACTACACCACTCCCATTTGTTATTTCAACGCGACCGGTGGATGAGATTTGAGCGGTAGCGGCCGACAGAGCTGTGCTTCTAGTCGAAGCCTCCAAATCACCGACCTCAAAAGTCGTCCTAAATTTATTGCCTTCATCAAATACATATTTCTCATAACTCGGATTTACAGCCCCCTTACAATTAGTTTCCGGGCGAAGCGGACCAATTCCACCAGGAACCGAACCCCATGATTGCTCAGCTCCATTAGAATCCAAGCAAGCGTTAGCATACGCCGTACCTGCCTCGCCAGCCTCTTGAGCTAACTTGTAATAATACTCTTCCTGAGAGTAAATATATGATTGAGCCACAACCCTCATAGCGCCAGCCAAAAGAGCCAATATAAAAGTACTCATAAGCACAATTAACACCAAAGAATAGCCGTTTTTTTGTCGAATCATAAGTTATTTATCTTTCGTATCATTAGTGTTTGAGAATCGGAAACTTGTTTACTTGGTGATTGTATTGTTAAAGTAACCTCTACATTATCCGCGCCATCAAGAGCTTTATTATCGCTATCTGGAGCGTCGCTATTTTTGCTTATCAGCGTTTTTCCGTCATAGTAATTAATCTTAAATTCCGAAACTCCAGTCGCTAAAATCGAATCTTCACGAAGCTTCATAGCTCGATCTTTAAACTTATCAGCATCCGTAACATTCATACAAAAGTAACCCGCGGCAGACCCTGAATATGGCGCTGGAGGATAACTGGAGAAATCAACTAAATCATTATAAATAGTCCGTCGATGCAACTCCCCATTCTTCAAAAAATATATGACTATCTTTTTATACTTCGGCTGCTGAGTCTTATTTGCATTACAATCAAACTTTGGAGTTCTTAGATATACAATCTCCCTAGAATCAGCGCCTCGTCCCATATTTGTAGCATATTGGAGTAGTATAAGTGAGTTCTTTTCGGGATCAGTGATGGCGCTACTTGAATATGGATTACTTCTATATCCCCACTCTCTAGGCGCCGCACTAGGGAAATTTTTATCAGTAGCAAACGTATCCTCCCCGTCATAACTACTCACCTTAAAGCGCGAGGCTTGGCGCACGTCAGTTTCAATTGCGTCCATGGAATTGTGCATATTTCGGCTAATCTCAACCTTCGCCTTGCTGATAGACGCACTTTGGTTTGCTGAAATTAACATCTGGCTAAACACGCCGACGACCATTGCAATGATGACCATCACCATTGCCAATTCGACTACAGTAAAACCGCCCTCATTAGAACGCCACATATGTCGCATGTACCACCTTCTTTCCATTACCTACGCCAGAGCTTGGCAATCCATATTCCACGATAGATTCCACTTTAATCGGCATCCCCAGGCTAACTGTTCCACTCTTACATCCGTATGGCGCTGATGCATACACTTGTTGCCTAACCACCCCGGGCAGCCCATCGACATTACCAGTAGTTCTCGTAACTTCATACCTAGTATTCGACGACGCCGTGTTACATTTAAACCACGACGGAGCGGAGTCATTCGCGTAACGACGCATATTATTATACGCCAGAAGACTTGCTTTATTGTGCTGAGCACTTAAAACCGATATCTGGCTAACTTGCGCTTGCATACTTAATATAACAGCCATGAAAATACCAATTACAACCAAAGTAACCGCAACTTCGACAATAGTAAATCCATCGCTTTTTCCTGTTAATCGCGCCATATGCTATTTACCCTTTTTTCCGACCCCGTCGAAAATTCCTTATATATAATGTTATATTTCACGCAAGTTGCCGCCGCCACGTCAGTTATAGGACCAGAAGTTGGCTTCGTGCAATCTCCATCGTCTATGTTTGCCGCCTCGTACAACAATTCGCCGTTACTACCGCCAGCCCAATCACTCCGACTACACTTGATCATCTCCTTTTTCAGAGAATCATCTCCTACGATTGACGAAAAACTTTTAATAAGATCAGCGCAGGAAGGATACTCGTGCCCAATAGAGCTTACATTTTTATATTTGTAATATCGCTCCAACCTCAAGGACAGCTCAGATACATCAGCTTTTTGCTCCTGATCTCTAGTCAAATTCAAAAATCTTCCGCCACCAACAAACGCGATACTAGCCAAAATAGACACAACCACAACAACTACTGCCACCTCAACTATCGTATAGCCACCCGTCCCACGATTCATATCAATATTGTAGCGCAAATCTACAAAAAAGCATATGCTTATTATTAGGAAAGTTCTAACGGTTCTTGTTCGATTTTTATACCGAACTTGTCAAAGACAATTTGCACAATTTCCTCACGAATCGCCGCCAAATCATCATATCCTGTTGCCGAATCGTTTACGAGCACCAGCGCATTCTTTTCGTAAACTCGCATGCCGTGACTGCGATAACCCCTTAAGCCAGCCTTATCTATCAACCAACCTGTCGGGATTTTATATCTTCCGCCAGACATTGCATAGTTTGGAATGTCGCTATATTCTTTTTGCAATTCTTCCAATTTCCATTTTTCAACCAGCGCGTTTTTGAAGAAAGAACCCGCACTTGGCAATTCCGCTGGGTCTGGCAATTTTTCCGAACGAATATTAAGAACTGCCACGCGAATCACCGACAAATTAACCTCACGAATGTCATTCTCGTCAATATATCTCTGTAAAGAAGCGTAATACGGCGGTTTCGGCTCTGCTTTATTTAGTCGCAAAGTAATATTCAGGATGCAATATCGTCCTTTTTCCTTATCGCGAAAAATACTGTTTCGATAAGAAAAGTCACATTCATCGGCAAAAATAGTTACAATTGTGTCGGTTTTTGAATCGTAAGCTTCCAGGCTAATCAACGTGTCAGCAATTTCTTGACCGTACGCCCCAACATTCTGGACCGGCGCAGCTCCAGCCGTTCCGGGAATTCCCGACATAGCCTCAATTCCCTGAAGTCCAAGCCCAATAGCCTTCTCAACAACCTCGTCCCAGACTTCGCCCGCACCAATTTTCACATCAGTTGTTTCGTCGGTTTCAGAGATAACCTCAAAACCTTTGATCTTATTCAATAGTACGATTCCTTCAAAAACCTCGTCATGCGTAATCACATTGCTGCCACCGCCCAACACAAAAATCGGCAAATTTTCCTTTCGGGCATTACGATATAGCGACACAACATCACCAGCAGAATCCGCCGTCGCCATATAGCGAGTCTCACCTCCCAATTTCATAGTTGTGTATTGTTTCAGTGATATATTAGTCATAACGTCCATGCATATAGTATATCATTTTACTCGGCCGTCATCTATGATATAATAACTTCATACGCACCCGTAGCTCAGCGGATTAGAGTACTTGGCTTCGAACCAAGGGGTCGCAAGTTCGAATCTTGCCGGGTGTACCAAAATAGCTCGTCATTATGACGGGTTTTTATTTATGATGACACTATAAAAACACTAGTCGAGCAGCTGAGCTAGCTATTCAATGGCGGATTCTGAATTCCTGACGGCATTTGCGCAGATTGTGAACCTACAATTTGGCGAATTTGATCAGCGGTGATAATTGTAGTCGAACCGGGCGCGACAGTTCCCGCCAGCATTTGCTTGGCGACGGTATTCTCGACCGCACGCTGGACGACGCGGCGCATTGGACGAGCTCCTAATCTTGGATCATAGCCAGCCTCGACCAACAATTTCTTACCTTCTTCCTCGACCGCAACTTGAATTTTTTGCGGCGCCAAAGTCTTATTAACTCCCGCCAAAATCAAATCAACAACCTGCAGCAACTCCTCTTTTCCTAACGGACGGAACAAAACTATTTCATCAAAACGGTTCAAAAACTCTGGGCGGAATAAATTGGCATTAATCAGCTCGTTGATAAATGTCTGCTCGAATTGTTCCAATTGATAGCCCCGCTCAATATATTCACGAATTCTATCCGCGCCAGCATTTGACGTCGCAATTACAATCGTATCGCGAAAACTAATTTCTCGGTTATTTTCGTCGCGAAGTATTCCCTCGTCCAAAAGCTGCAGAAGTGTCGTCAAAACCTGAGGATGAGCCTTTTCAATTTCATCCAAAAGCACGACAGAAAACGGGCGTTTCTGAACTTGAGCCGTCAAACTCCCTGGATCTCGCGCACCATCCGCAATTAACCTAGCCACGTCATCCGGCCTAACAAATTCGTTCAAATCCAAGCGAATCATATTGCCCTCACCGCCAAAATAAACATCCGCCAAAGCTTTAGAAAGCTCCGTTTTACCAACACCAGTCGGACCAAGAAACAGGAACGCGCCAATCGGTCGATTCTGATTCCTAACACCTGTGCGCGCGCGGCGAATAGCGTCAGAAACAACTGTCACGGCTCGCGTTTGATTGATCATTCGCTGATGAATTAACGACTCCAAGTTTAACAATTTTTCCTTCTCGTCACTCAAAGAAGCTACTGAAATTTTTATGCCAAGAGTCTTTTCAATCGCGTCATCCACAGATTGCGCGGTCACTAGCCCGCCACTCGCATAGCTTGCTGCCGCTTCCAAAATTTTCAACGCCTTACCCGGCATCACTAAGTCCTGAACATAACGATCACCAACACGATACGCTTCCGCCAGCGCCTGATACATATATGTCACTTTGTGCTGTGCCTCAAATAAAACCAATTGATCGCGCATAATTTTCATAGTTTCAGGTTCGTTTGACGGCTGAATTGCAATTGTATTCAAAGCGTGAGCCAGCTGCGGCTTAGTCTGAGAAATTTGCAAAAATCGCTGATCGTCCATCGTTAAAATCGTCCTAAGTCTGCCCGCCTCCAGAATTGGCAATAACACATTACTCAGGTCAACCGAACCAACACCTTCTTCGAAGAATAATTGCGCATTGTCCAGACATAAAATCACGTTTTTCGACAGAAAAGCTTCGTTCAAAATCATCGTGACTAGATTTTCCAATTCCCCGCGACCCGACGCCACGCTGATCAACGACGACGCGTCAAGCATAAAAACCTGCTGGTACATCAGCGAACCAGGAACGCCTCGATGTCCGTCAATCAACATTTCCGCAAACGCCAACACAACGGTACTTTTTCCCGCACCATCAGCTCCAACCAGCGTAATATTCTGCCGCCCGCCAGAACTAAACGTTTTAAGCATCTGCCCCAGTGCCTCCTCATGCGCAGCCAACTTAGTTGTAAACGCGCCGCCAGATACGCTGACGCTAATATTCTGAGCAAATCGACTCAGCAGTGGCGTATAACCAAAAGACCAATCCCTAGCAATTCCGCCCGTATTTAGCGGCTTCTCTTTATATTGGTCAATTAGCGCCTTGATTCGCTCGTACCATCGAATAGCCTCCTCGATATCATGAAAATCGATCTTCATATTTGCCAACAAAGAATCGTGTTGTGGCAATTGCTTTACTATTGCCGCCGCCAAAACCGCACTAGTAATCTTCGGGCTTTCCGTACTCTGCCAGATTTCAATCGCCGCTTTCCAAATCTGCTCCGTTCGATCCGGATCATCGACGGAAATATTGCGCAAGAAATTCGGCGTCAAGCCCAGCCGCACTGATAAAAATTGCCCAGCTCGCGTGCCTGTAATTGCCTCAGCAATATCAATCGGCGTCGGTCTGCGCGGCAATTTGCCCAAAACGTCCGCCGCCATCACATCGTCAATCGTCTTAGGATTTTTACTAATTTCCGCAGTCTTTAAGTCTTTCTCCCACCAAATCGACACCATAATCATTGGACCACTCAGACCAAATAGTAGCCAGCCAATCGCTCCGTGTTCAATCAACGACCACAGGCCAAGTAACACCATCATAATGCCGACAGCTATCGCCACGATATGCCAGGCATTGCCGAACCTTACAGAAAATCGCGCTTTCTGAGCCCGCAAACTGTCGTAATTAAATCTCGGCTCTATTTCCATACAGAAACTCCCATTTGCCATAAAATAATTCCGATAAACGGCATCAGCGGCAGTGCTAGCCACATAATAATTCCTAAAATCATCCACAAAAATCGTAGTAATATCATCAATATCCCAATAATTATCACCATAGAGCGCACCACCGCGCCAATTACTCGCGAGAACATTTTGTCAAAAAACGCAGATAGCTGCACGGATAAGTCGCCGCCAACCGGAGCGGCTGAAATCTGACGAAACGGATTTAATAAGGTTTTCAAAAGTAGCCCGACTGAGAAAAAATCCGCGGTTCGTAAAACCCCCAGAAAACTTTGTCGGATATATTGCAACAAGCCATTGCCATACCACCACTGAAAGATACCCACCAAAAACATATTGATATTGTAGCACATCGACCCGGCAGAGTATAATAGACAATATGGCAAGACAGATGATTAGTACTATTATTGGCAAAAGCGTCAAGAAAGTCGCTAAATTACGCGGTGGCGGTTCAGCCTTGCCGGGTTTGGTGATTGAAAAAATTGACCCAAAATTTATTCAGAGAACGTTGGCAGATTTGCCGCAAGGCGTGGTGATTATCAGCGGAACGAATGGGAAAACGACGACGACAAAAATCGTCGTAGAGTTGCTGGAATCAGTCGGGCTGAAAGTCTTCACCAATCGTACTGGCAGCAATTTTTCCCGAGGTGTGGCAGCGGCGCTACTTGATGAGGTCAATATCCGCGGCAAGCTGGACGCCGACATTGCAGTTCTGGAACTGGACGAGGCTTGGGCGGTTAAGTTTGTGCAAATTGTTCGTCCGCGCTTTTCCCTGCTTCTGAATGTTATGCGCGATCAATTGGACAGATTTGGAGAAATCGACAATACAGCCGCATTGCTTCAAAAAATAGCTGAAGCCACCAGCGACACTGTCGTTCTCAACCGCGACGATCCACGAATTTTTAAGATTAGCGAACATACTCAGGCTAAAAAAGTTTTCTTCGGTACAACCAGCGAATTACTTCAATTGATGCCAACGGACGACACTCTAAAATACGGAACCGCAACCGCGAATCAGAGCGTGGCGGCTGATGTTTTATTGAAAAAAATTAACGCTCAACAGGCGACTTTTCAAATTGACAATAAAGAAATCGACGTAGATCTACAACTCACTGGAGTTTATAATCTTCTCAATGCGGCGGCGGCGGTTGCCCTGGCTCGACAAATAGCGGGACCGGAAATTACCGATATGATTTTATCTGCGCTGGAAAGCATAAAGCCGGCGTTTGGTCGTGGCGAAACGATTTACCTGAATGGCACGCCAATTGAGCTTATTTTAGTGAAAAATCCAAGCGGCTTTCGGTTGGCACTTCTGTCGTTTGCCAAAAATAATAGCACTACGATGATCGCTGTTAATGACAATTACGCCGACGGACGAGATGTAAGTTGGTTCTGGGACGTCGATTTTTCACTATTAAAAAACGTAGCAATGATCAGTGGCGCGCGCGCTTACGATATGGCTTTGCGGCTTCAATATGACGACATTCCAATTGGGAAAATTGACACCAATATTTCGAAAGCCTTGGGAGATTTCATTAATACTAATCCCGATGAGCCAAAACAGATTTTTTGTAGCTACACAGCCATGACGACAATTCGTCGCCTACTGAGCGAAAAAACCGACGTGGAGGAAATATCATAATGAAAATAACAATTGCGCAACTTTATCCGCGAGATATGAATCTTTATGGCGACTGGGGCAACACGCTAGTTCTGAAAAAACGGCTGGAGCGACGCGGCTTTGAAGTTGAGATTATCGATCACAATCCAGGCGATTCAACGGATTTTTCTAAAATTGATATTTTTGTTGGCGGCGGCGGACAAGATTCCGGGCAGACGATTATCCAAAATGATCTTCTGTCGCGAGCTGATGAACTGCGACAATTAGCAAAAGACGGTGTGCCGATGTTGATGATTTGCGGAATGTACCAATTATTTGGTCGATTTTTCCGAACACTCAAGGGCGAGGAAATTGTTGGCGCTAACATTCTGCCGATTGAAACAATTGCTGGTGACGAGCGGATGATTGGTAATATTGTTATCAAAAGCCAGGAATTTGGCGATATCGTTGGCTATGAAAATCACAGCGGACAAACTTTCTTAGATAAGACAGCCAAACCTCTTGGGCAAGTTATTAAAGGCGCCGGCAATAATATGACCGATGCAAACGAAGGTGTTCGCTATAACAACGTCATTGCCACTTACCTCCACGGCCCGATTCTACCCAAAAACCTGCAGATTGCAGATTTTCTTATTGGCGAAGCACTAGAGCGACGCGGCGTAAGCGCGAACTCGGGACTGGGAAAAATTGACAATACTTTAGCGAATAAAGCGAGAGAGATAGCGTTAAAATTATCCAGATAATTCATGAAAAAAATCCGTATATATCTTAAAAAGCTATATGCATTTCTTTATAAAATGCCAGGTTGGATTTGGCTAATCCCAATCTTAATTTTAGCCATCAACGTTCGACTTACCTATTTAACAAAAGCCAATATTTGGCACGATGAAGGATATACGGCGGCCATCATTCAGCAGCCGATCAGGGAAATTATCGCCATCACAACCACAGATGTTCACCCGCCGCTTTATTACGTTATCATGCACGTTTGGCAATCGATTTTCGGCAATTCCGTAGCTTCGCTCAGAGGATTTAGTGTTACGTGCGGAGTTCTGACGATTGCCCTATTATTCCTATTACTCCAAAGACTTTTCTCTAAAAGAATCGCCGTATTCGGAAGTTTTTTAGCAGCGCTAGGACCATTCTTAATTCGCTATAGCGACGAAGCTCGAATGTATGCACTGGCGGCATTTTTGGCTGTAGCAATGACATACGCATTTGTCGTGGCGGTCGAGCGCAAAAACAAGAAGTTCTGGTGGGCGCTATACGGAATTTTAGTAGCACTCGGTCTTTATACTCAGTATTTTCTAGCGCTCATATTACCGGCACATTTTGTTTATATTTGGCTAAAGCTTGGCGGAAATCACACTGCCATAAAAAATATATTTAAGGACAAAAACGTTTGGCTTGCCGCAGAAACATGCTTTTTACTATTCCTCCCCTGGCTACCAGTTATGATCTCCCAGACCAGCCGGGTAAGCGGCAGCTTCTGGATCCCCGAAGTCACTAAATTTACCATCCCGACAACATTATCAATGTTCTTAACTTATGACGACAGAATTGTCCGCTATTTTGGATTGCTACTGCCACCAATTATAATCGTAATTTCATTCATCCTAGCCAAAAAACACCCAAAATACCAAGCAGCAATTTGGATTTTAACAATTTGGTTGCTGCTGCCGATGATCATCGTTTACATACTCAGCCAGGGTCGACCAGTTTACTTAGATCGATACTTCACTTATTCAGTGCCAGCGTTTTACGGCTTGATTGCGGTATTCATCGGGCTTATTTTTTCTAATAAAAAATGGTGGCCTATTGGAATATCTATTGTCCTGACATTATTTATCGGTCATTACATGTGGCACATCGGCGGTAAAAATATTGCGGAATCATCCTGGAATAATACCAACACAGCCATGAATCATATAAATAAAAATATCCAGAGTAGTGATGTTATTATCTCTGGCGAGATCTACACCTATTTTCATACTTCCTATTACAACCACACAAATAAAGAGATTATTCTCCTGAAGCCAAAAGAAGAGCTGGGTTGGGTTGGCGAATGGGGATTAATTAAGAAACTAAATACTCCAGAAATTAGTTCTTTAGAGTCAGTAAAATCTCCAAGAATCTGGCTAATTCTTCGCGAAAAAACATATGACGAATATAAAAAACAAGTTCCGCCCTATTGGCAATTAAAGCAAGAATTCCATGATGGCGACTTGATTATTGGATTATACGAAAATAAAAAAATAACTGGTTAAATACCAGTTATTTTAATACATTGAATGATTTCAATTGGTCGGGGTGAAAGGACTCGAACCTTCGACCTCACGGTCCCAAACCGCGCGCGCTAGCCAACTGCGCCACACCCCGAAGATATCTCTATCATTCGCTCTGATCTATCTTAACATATATCACTGAATAAGTACAGGAAAATCCCATAAAACTTAAAAGAGATCACTAAAAATACAACAGCTAAGCATTCACGGCTTCAATCTCAACTGACAGCACTTCTTTTTTGATTGGCAAAGATTGACCGGGCTCGAACGTATAAACCAATAATTGACCGAATGGCATCTCTACATTCGCCATCTCAGCCTCTGGAACTTGATCAAGATGTTTAATTAAAGCCCGAATAGAATTGCCGTGAGCCACCAATAAAATATTCTCTCCATTCTGCAATTTCGGCAAAATCTCTTGCTCGAAATATGGAACAACTCGTGCATAAACATCTTTCAAAGTTTCGCCGCCCGGCACTGGATAATCCCAACCGCGCCGAATGCCATTAAAAGCCTCTTCGCCAATCTCCGCTTTAACTTCCCATTTATTTTTTCCAGTCAAATCACCGTAATCACGCTCGTTTAACTCAGTTGCATGCGTTGTTGGTAGATTTTCGACACCACAGCCTTCGAGTAGTGCTGCCAAAGTTTGTTGTGTGCGTTTTAATGATGAAGTGTAAGCTTCATTAAATGACAAGCCTTTCAATAAAGCGCCCAATCGCACTGTGTCATTATGACCCTTTTCCGTCAAATTAACATCCGTCCAGCCAGTCCACTTACCGAGCAGATTCCACTCGCTCTCACCGTGCCGACTAATAACTAATATTCCCATTATTTCCCTCCAATCATCGGCGAAAAAAATTCTACAACTTCTTTTTTCACGCCGTCATTATCAATAATTTTCGTATTTACGTAACCGAATTTATCAATTGCCCAAAATCTGATTGCCCAGAGCAGCGACATATCTTCAAAGTCAACCTCATTTTTGGCAATAAATTTGCTAGCCACAATTTCCGATTCCTGCAATTTTATCTCAGAAAAAGCATCGTTTTCTAACTTTGTAAAAAACACAAATTGATGCGTCAAAAACTCATCAGAATGACGCGAAGCAACCATCGCAAGCTTCAAGCCCTTAGGGTCGACCTGAATATCAACTTCTTCTTTCACCTCGCGTATCGCCGCTTCCAACGGAGATTCTCCAGCGTCAACAATGCCACCAGGCAGCGACCAATGGTCTTTATAGCCAGCCTTGACAATCAATAGTTCGCCCTGCTCATTTTCAATCAGCACCGCCGCACTAGAAAAACGCCTATCCAAACTTGCCAACCAAGCCCGTCGCTCTTCATCTGTAAATTTCATTATTTAGCAAACTCAATTGCTCGCGTTTCGCGAATCACGTTAACCTTAATTGTGCCAGGATATTGCATCGTCGACTCAATTTTCGTCGCAATATCTCGCGCCAATTTAATCGCCGACAAATCATCAACCGTCTGAGGTCTCACAATCACACGAACTTCACGGCCGGCAGAAATTGCATAAGCCTTATCGATTCCCTCAAAACTCGTAGCGACGTTTTCCAAATCGCGCATTCGCTCTGCAAAGTTTTCAGCAGAAACATTACGCGCACCTGGACGTGCAGCCGAAGCAGCGTCGCAAACTCGAACAATAATTGCCTCTGGAGTTGTCGCTTCGATGTCATCGTGGTGTGCTTCGATTGCGTGGACAATTCTCTCATCCATGCCATATTTACGAGCTAATTCCGCCCCAATATGATGATGCTTGCCCTCAATTTTATGCGACACCGCCTTACCGACATCATGAAGAAGTGTAGCAATTTTTGTAATGCGCACGTCCGCACCGATTTCCTCAGCAATCATCCCCGCAATTTGCGCCATCTCAGTCGAATGCTTCAAGACGTTCTGACCGAAGCTGGTACGAAACTTCAGCTCACCAAGCAATAGCAGCATTTCCTTCGGAATCCCAACTACGCCAGTTTCGCGCATAGCATCTTCACCAGCTTGTCGAACCTCTTTTTCAATCTGTTTTTTGGCCTTAGCAACCACCTCTTCAATACGCGCAGGATGAATACGACCGTCCTTCATCAACATCTCAAGACTCAAGCGAGCCACTTGCCTGCGAACAGGATCAAAACTCGACAAAATAATCATGCCAGGTGTGTCGTCAACTAAAATATCGACACCAGTTTCGCGCTGCAGCGCCTGAATATTACGCCCTTCCTTACCAATAATTCGACCCTTCATCTCGTCATCAGTCAACTTGACCGCAGTCACCGTGCGCTCAGCAGTAACTTCACTACTCATCCGCTCCATCGCGGTCACTAGGATCATTTGCGCCCGTTCTTCAGCGTCATCCATTGCGTCATGCTGTAATTTCGACACCAAACCGACCAAGTCTTGCTTAATGTCGCGCTCAGTCATCTGAATTAACTTATCGGCAGCGTCTTTTTTCTTCAATCCAGCGATTTTTTCCAATTTCTCCTGCTGTCTGGAGCGGATGTCGCGAATTTCATTTTTAAGATTATCAACTTCATCCTCATGCGCGCGCAACTTTTCTGCTCGTCGATCAAGCTCCTCCAATTTATTGTCCAGAGTCTTCTCGCGATCCGCCAAACGATTTTCGGTCTTTTGCCATTCCTTGCGACGCTCGTTTTCGATCTTAAGCGCCTCATCCTTAGCCTTAAGGACAATGTCGCTCGCCTTAGTTTTCGCATCTGCCAGATCTCGCTCAATCTGATTTTTACCGTTAATTTGGCGAGTTCTCTGATATCCAACAAGACCAGCAGCGCCCGCGCCAGCTCCAACAGCCGCGGCAATAATTACTTCTATCATTATCATTCCTTTCCGATCAGCCGCCCCTGAGTGTTCGTCTCAAGGAAAAATATCAACAGCCAATCAACTTCAAACTATCTAATTCGGCGAATCAAAAATCACAAACCGCCGTAATTTAATTATACACGGTTTTGACGGCTTGGGCGATAAAAATTATTTTCGCGGCGCAGTGATATTCGCAGTAGCACCGTACTCTGGCATAACAATTTTTTCATTCTCGCCAGAACGCAATTTGTCCAAAGCCAAATCACGCCAATTGTCACCCATCGCACCAACAATAGGAATATTCAAGCTGTCCGCCAAAGTATTCACAACCGTCAAACCAATTCTCAGCCCCGTAAAACTTCCTGGTCCTTTCATCACGCCAATGCCGCTTATCAGATGCAAATCGCCAGTCTTTTCTTCCAAAAATTTCAACAAATTCCGCGCCAACGTTCGCCCAGCTTCCCATTCAAAATCCTGACGATTTTCTCCATTGACTATTGTCAAAAAACATGTTGATGTTGAAGTGTCTAATAAAATTATCACGCCATATTCTCCTTTATTTTTCTCAAAAGTTCATCAGATTTTTTGCCGCCAGGATAAAATTCCACAAGCCGTTCTTCTTCGCTAATCGCAGTAATTTTTATCACCAACCGATCACTCGGCAATGCATCATCGACAGCGCCAGCCCATTCAACTACAACAACCGAATTAGAATCCACCACTTCGCGAATCTCCTCGCTCATAATTCCAGCATTTCCCAATCTATAAAAATCGTAATGCGCCAAACTCAGACCGCGAGGTGAATCGTACACGCGTGAAATCGTGAAAGTTGGACTCTGAACTGGCTCATTGATCTCTAAAGCTTGCGCAATTCCCTTCGTCAATGTGGTTTTCCCCGCGCCAATATCACCGACCAATTCCAGAACTTCCCCGCCAGAAACAGCCCGACCAATTGCCGCGCCCAATTCTCGCATTTTCTCTTCACTAGAAATATTCACTCTTATATTATACTATGCTAGCTTTTTTTTGGCGATAATAGTACAATAACCATAAGAGTTATGCGTGTTTCAGACCAGACAATTGAGAGTATTCTGAAACAAGGTGGGGTTGTTGATGAGCCGCAGCTTGCTGATTTGAAATTGATCGCTGAACGGTCAAAGCAAACATTGCAAGAAACCGCTATTGAACAAAAAGTCATTTCTGAGGAAGATTTGACAAAGTTGATCGGCGATTATATCGGTGTGCCTTTCGTGCGAATTGAACCAAAGGATATTCCCGAAGATATATTGAAACGAATTCCTGAACATATCGCGCGCCAGTATAATGTTGTGCTTTTTGAGAAAAACGAGGACGACAGCTTATCGCTTGCAATGGAAGACCCAGACGACGTGCAGGCGTTGAACTTTATTCAGAAAGAAATTGGCTACAACACTAAGGTTTTCCTAGCGACAAAAAGCAACATTTTGGACTGTTTGGAAAATTATCGCGGTAATATCAATGCCGAGCTTGACGAGGTTATTGCGGTGCAAAAAGACGCTTCCGCCGAAGACCAAAACGTCAGCCAAGATGATTTTGCGGAAAATTCACCAATTGCTCAAACTGTTAATTTGTTACTGGAATATGCCATAAAATCCAACGCTTCCGACATTCACATTGAGCCGCGCGAGGATTACGTTCAGGTTCGTTACCGAATTGACGGTGTTTTGAAGGAAGTTAACAAATTGCCACGAAACGTTCACGGCGCTTTGGTGAGCCGCATTAAAATCCTCTCCAATCTGAAAATTGACGAACGCCGCGTACCACAGGACGGACGATTTAAGATAAAAGTTTCAGGAAAACAATACGCGCTTCGTGTTTCGACATTGCCAATTGCTGACGGTGAAAAAGTGGTTATGCGTATTTTGGACGAATCAAACCAGGCTGTTAAACTGGATCAGCTTGGCTATTGGGGTCTGTCGCTCGCAACCGTAAAAGACGCAATGGCTCAGCCGAACGGAATGATCCTAGTGACTGGGCCGACTGGATCGGGAAAATCAACCAGCTTATTTAGTGTCTTGTCTGAACTCAATACTCCAGATGTCAATATTTCCACAATTGAAGACCCAGTAGAATATAAAATCCCAGGAGTCAATCAAACCCAGACCAACGCCAAGGCCGGGATGACTTTCGCTTCAGGACTAAGAGCCCTACTCCGCCAAGACCCAAACATCATCATGGTCGGAGAAATTCGCGACGGCGAAACCGCAAACCTTGGTGTTCAAGCGGCGCTAACTGGGCACTTGGTGTTCTCCACTCTGCACACAAATAACGCTGCGACATGTTTGCCACGTCTGCTGGATATGGGAATTGAACCATTCTTGATTGCTTCAACCGTGAAGGCGGTGATTGGACAGCGACTAGTTAGACGCCTGTGTATGAATTGCCGTCAAGAATACACTCCAAACGAAGAAGAAATAAAGTATATCACCGAGATGTTTAAGATAAACACCGAGTCAATTAAGAAAATCCACGATCTCGAAGAGCAGGCTTTTGAGGATAAAATTGGTGGCGACACACCCATGGGGTCAACAGACTCAGGAATTGAACACTTGTGGAAGCCAAACCCAGAAGGTTGTGATGAGTGTGGACATAACGGATTCAAGGGTCGCGTTGGCATTTACGAGGTTCTTGGCATTTCCATCCCTATCCAAAAAATGATCACCGCCAACGCCACCAGCAACGATATTCAAGATCAAGCAATCTCTGAAGGCATGGTGACAATGCAGATGGACGGACTTATTAAATCACTGCGCGGGATCACCACCGTGGACGAAGTTTTGAGGGCAACAAGGGAGTAACATTATGCCAATTTTTGAATATTTGCTTGTCAATAAAAAGAAAGAGACCGTCTCTTCAACAATTGAAGCAGCCGACAAACTGTCTGCCATTAACAATTTGAGGTCACGCGGACAATTGATAAAAATTGAAGAAAAAGGCGCAAAAAAAGAGCTTAGTTTTTCTTTCGGCAAGAAAAAGAAAGGTGCTAAGACTGAAGAATTGGTGATGTTTACTCGCCAATTAAGCGCCATGGTTTCAGCTGGCGTTCCTATTCTTCGTTCCCTTAACTCTATGGCAAAACACGCCGAAAGCGCCAATTTCCGAAACACGATCAACGCCGTTATTAAAGATGTTGAAGGCGGTATGTCCTTTGCAGATGCCCTAAGTAAACATCCAGAAACCTTCAATGATATTTACGTGAACATGGTTGCTGCGGGTGAAACCGGAGGTATTTTGGACGATATCTTAAAGCGCCTGGCTCTACAACAAGAAAAGAACTCATCTATGAAGAAAAAGATTAAAGGCGCCATGACATATCCGATCGTCCTTTTAATCATTACGATTATCGCCTTCTTCATCCTGATGATCTTCATTATTCCAGTTATCGGAAAAACCATTAAAGACATGGGCGGACCTGACGCCAAATTGCCACTTCTTACTGAGATTATGCTCGGGATTAGCGATTTTGTAGTGTCGTTTTGGTATATAATCATTCCAATATTTGTCGGAAGCATTTGGCTATTGATTCGCTATATTAAAACTCCAAAAGGTCGCGTAAAATTTCACAATATCATCATCAAAGTTCCAGCTGTCGGTCCAATTATTAAAAAAGTGGCAATCGCCCGCTTTACTCGAACCTTCTCCGCTCTCATCGGTGCGGGCGTGGCTGTGCTTGAAGCGCTGGATGTAACTTCGCGCGCTGTCGGAAATGTCGCCTACGAAAAGTCCCTAAAAGAAGCCACCAGGCGAGTCCAAAACGGTGAAGTTTTATCAAAAATTATCGCGGAGCAGGACGATTTATATCCGCCAATCGTAGCACAGATGTTGTCTGTTGGCGAAGAAACCGGCCAAACTGACAAAGTTCTGGTTAAAGTTGCCGACTTTTACGAGGAAGAGGTCGATACCGCGATTGACGGCGTTAGCTCTATTATCGAGCCGGTGATGATCGTTGCTATGGGTGTTGTTATTGCCCTGGTGGCGGTTAGTGTTATGGGTCCAATTACAAGTATGGCGGGTCAAGTTAAGGAATAATAGTTTTTCAAAAAAGCTTATGCTATAATACCGATATATAGGTGGGAAAATAATAACGTGTCGAGCATATTTTATAGAAAAAAACCAATTATCGGCCTAGATATCAGCCGAACAAGCATAAAAGTAATGTCGATTGATAGAAATCGAATGCTAGTTCATGGATATGGATCGATTAACCTCGATTCTCAAAAAAGCGACGGAAATTCTGCAGACAACACTGAATATTTGGCGCAGAATATCAAAACGTTATTGAAGAAAAACGTCGTAGGACAGATCAATAGCAATCGCGTAGCGCTGGGCATACCAACCAACCGAACATTTTCGCGGACATTTAGCCTGCCCGTGAAAGAGGAGAGTAATATTCGCAGTGCGGTAAATTTGGAAGCCGAACAATACATTCCAGCTCCGTTAGATTCTCTTTATTTGGACTATCGAATCATCAATCGTACGAAAGATGAGCTTAGTGTGCTAATGTGTGCTGCACCGAAGAAAATGATCGATAGTATGTTAGATGCTACAAAACAATGCGGTCTGGAAGTTGCAATAATTGAGCCGAACATCAGCGCAATCGCTAGGCTTCTGAAGCGCACAGAAGAAGGAATGCTTCCTACTGTTATTGTCGACATAGGCACATCAACTACAGATATCGCGATTCTAGATTCTGATATACGTGTGACTGGCGGCTTAAATGTTGGCGGTTATTCACTCACCTTAAATTTAGCTAAAAAAATGAATGTACCAATTGAGACAGCTCATCAATTTAAGGTATTAAACGGATTAAATCCCGGCCCAAGGCAAGCCAGAATCGCAGGAGCCTTGCGCCCAAGTTTGGAAAAAATGACCAACGAAGTTAAGCGCGTTATGCGATATTACACAGACCGCTTCCCTGACGAGAAAAAAATCGAGCAAGTTCTCATCGTTGGTGGCGGCGGTAATTTACCAGGAATTGGTGATTTTTTCACAAACGAACTATTAATGCCAGCGCGCGTGGCAAGTCCGTGGCAAATGCTGAATTTCGATGGACTAGAGCAGCCGGCAAAACAGCTTCGCTCTCAGCTATCACCAGTTGCGGGACTAGCCTTAATCAAGCAGGAGGATATTTATGATTAACCTTCTCCCTCCTCAAGAAAAAAAGCAAATCAGCGCCGGGCGAGTAAACGTCATCTTAAGACGGTACTGCATCATATCATTGATATTTGCAGGTTTGCTATTCTTAACTATTGGTGGGTTTTATCTGTTCTTAGAAAATAGCCGCACCTCAGCTCAAGCTAACATTGACGAAGGAAATGCCAAACTTGCTCAATACCAATCGACGCAAAAAGAAGTTAGCGAGTTTAAGAAAGACCTCGACTCGGCTAAGGCGATCATTAGCAACGAAGCCCATTACTCTACAATCATCCCAAAAATTGCACAATACATCCCATCGGGTATGGTTTTGGATTCTCTGGCATTAGACACTTCAGCGTTAGATAAACCATTGTCATTAACAGCTCTTGGAAAAAACAGGGATGACGCCATCCGAATAAAAACCAGCTTAGAAAAGTCAGAAATATTTAGTAACGTTCACTTGGAGACTGTTGTTTATAGCGATGGAAACCAATCGTCAGACAAGCCTGCAGATTATCCAATCACTATAACAATTAGCGTTACACCAAAGCCAGAGGTCTTAAAACAATGAAAAAAGTTCTAAATGCCAGCATCGCGCGAATTGTCCTGTCGTTATTATTGCTCATAATATTATCAGCAATGGTAGGGCTAGTTATTTTCGCCTATTCATTCTTAAGCAAAACATCAGAAGAAGTTGGAAAAATGCAAACAGAAGCAATTGCAGTTGACGCAAAAATACAAAGTTTGCTAGCATCAAAATCTCAGCTCGATCGCAATTCCGACACAGTTAAAAAAGCAAAGAATATCGTCTCAGAATCGAAACTTTATCAATATCAAAATCAGATTATTCAGGATCTAAATACCTACGCCAACCGCGCCGGCATTCCGATTAAAGCTTTCTCTTTCCAAAACGAACCAACAACTTCTGCCAAGACAGCGAAACCTAGCAAGCGGACATCCACCAATCCTGCTGGAGTGAAAAGCACTTTTGTATCAATTCAATTGGGAGATCATATAGATTACACGAAATTCCTACATTTCCTTAGTCTTATTGAAAAAAATGTCACCCGAATGCAGCTTTTAGGCGTGTCAATTTCCAGAGGTGCAAATAATCATGAAATATCAATCCAATCACTTGAAGTAAAGGTTTATACACGATGAGTCCATCAATATCAGAACAGCTCGAGCCAATCGTAAAATCACTATCCAAATTCCTGTGGCGATTTCATGTGATAATATATAGCGTTGTCGTAATCGGAGGCGTAGCAATCGCGATATTTCTTTTGAGCGGACTTTTAGCAGTTCCTACCGAAGAACCACAAACTGCATCAATAAGCTTCGATAAAAAAACCATGAAAGTCATTAAAGACTTCCGACCGTCAACTTCAGCAAATGACTCGTTTAGCCTGCCATCTGGTCGCTCCAATCCGTTTGCCGAATAGAACGTAACCGTTTATAATATAGTTATGCTTATATCCGCAGATCGCTTCCTTGATATTCCCGTCATGAGTCTTCAGACGGGCTCCGAACTGGCGCGAACATCGCGGGAAATTATCAATCCGAAGAATCTATCTATAATCGCATATGAGCTCGAGGGGCGACTTTTGGACCAGCACCCTAGTTTACTTCGCATAAACGACGTCAGAGAGATTGGACCGCTTGGTATGATTATCGATTCAACCGATGAGATCATCGGAATTGATGATGTGATTACTATAAAAGAAATTTATGAAATCAATTTTACATTAAAAGACAAGTTGGTTATTGATGAGAAGAATAAGAAAATCGGAAAAGTTATCGGATACACGTTGGCGGCTGGGAATTTTATTATACAACAACTCCGAATTCGGCGACCGTTCTTGAAAAGTTTTGGCGACACAGAGCTACTTATTCATCGTTCTCAGATTATAAAAGTAACCGACGATAAAATTGTTGTAAAATCGGCAACCATCTCGCACATAGCCGAAAAAACACCTATTCCGCAGATAAATTCATACGAAAATCCATTCCGTAAACAGCCTCGTCCGCAACCAGAATCTACAGAAGTTGATTAATCATTTGGGTTTTCAAGAGCCTTCTTAATGTCGTCGTAAGAAAAACCCTGCCTAGCCAAATATTGCATAAACTTCTGTTGGTCGCTATATCGATAACGTTTTTTAGCAATAATCTTCTGCAATTCATCGTCATCAGAGCGAATATTCTCTTTAACTAACGACTCAATCGTTGTATTATCAATTCCCTTTTGCACCAACTCCAACTTCAAACGACGAATACTGGCGCCTTTTTTCATGAACCGCTGTTCAAACCAAAATCGAGCAAATTTTTCATCGTCCAAATATTTTTTCTCAATAAGACGATCCAAGACGCGCTCGGTAATCTCCAGCTTTATTCCAGGACGCTCAATAATTTTTCCAGTTTTCGCCGAACGTCGACGAGTCGTTAGCGTTTTCCGACGCAGGTAATCGCGCACTTCTTTGATGGCTCGCGGACGCATTAAGCAGTACTCTATAGACCTGGCATATAACTTGCCAAACTGACTATCGTCTTCTAGTTTCGAAATTTCCTCTTCCGTATATTCGCGACCAATCTTGATGCCTAGCTCGCCGACCTGAAATACGTCCAAGCTAAAACGATATTTCCCGTCAACACTTACATTGACACGATTTTTATCACGAGTCTGAAGAGAAATATCAGTGATTTTCATAAATCTATTATAGCGCCAAAACTATGCGCTAGCTACTGGTGGACTATTCGACCACCTCAACCACTTTGCCATGTACGCCGTTATAACAAGCAGCGGCACGCGGCTTAGTAATAACCGGCAGTTGGCGCGGAATAGCGCTCATATCGACATCGCCGAGCGTACCAGCCTCGACAATGCCAAGCGTAATGTGTGGACGAAATCCATCGATATCCAGCCCTGGATGAATGTCGTCCAGTATTTCAAGCAACTTCCGACGTACTTCAACCATCCAGGAGGTTTTCTGTACACGCAATTCAACACAAACACAGTTACCGGCTTCATCTGGCAAGAAGTTAACACCGTCAAGTACCAGTTTGTCTAGGGGCGGCAACGCAGCGGCAGCCAACTTGAGACGCGACATATCCTGCTCAGTTACATTGATTAGCGTTGCGTGTGGAATAAACTCACCGAAATCAAGATTCATTTTTTCCGACAGTTCTCGAAGGTAAGCGGTCTGCTCATCATCAAAAATAAGATTAACTGACGCCATGTGGTGTTCGGCTGAATATCTGGACTCTACTGCTCGCATTACTTTTCCTCCTCCTTCACTTTATCACGCACTTTCTGATCAATTTCCGCCAGAACCTCAGGATTTTCCTTCAAATAAGTCTTCGTTTTATCGCGCCCCTGACCAATCGTTTCGCCGTTATATTTATAAAACGCACCCGACTTTTCAACTATACCGTGTGTTGCCGCCAAGTCCAAAATATCGCCAGTTTTACTAATTCCCTCGTTGTACATAATGTCAAATTCAGCCACACGGAACGGCGGTGCAATCTTATTCTTCACGACCTTAATTTTCGTGCGGTTACCAATAATATCATCGCCAACTTTGATCTGACCAATTCGACGAATGTCAATTCGCTGCGACGCATAAAACTTCAACGCATTACCGCCAGTTGTCGTTTCAGGATTACCAAACATCACGCCAATTTTCATACGAATCTGATTGATAAAGATCACCGTGGCTTTTGACTTATTGATAATTCCCGTCAATTTACGTAGAGCCTGGCTCATTAATCGAGCCTGAAGACCCATGTGAGAATCACCCATATCGCCATCAATTTCAGCCTGTGGTGTCAAGGCAGCCACCGAGTCGACTATCACCAAATCCACCGCGTTCGAACGAACCAACGTCTCCGTAATTTCCAATGCTTGCTCGCCGTTATCTGGCTGAGAAACCAACAAATTTTCCGTGTCCACACCCAGACGCTTGGCGTATGCTGGATCAAGGGCATGCTCAGCATCAATAAACGCCGCCGTTCCACCCTGCTTCTGAATTTCTGCAATAGCGTGAAGCGTCAATGTTGTCTTACCTGAGCTTTCTGGACCATAGATTTCTATGATACGACCTTTTGGATATCCGCCACCGAGCGCTAAATCCAAACTCAAAGCACCAGAAGGAATTACTTCAACATCGACTTTATGAGCCTCGCCTAATTTCATAATTGATCCGTCGCCAAATTGCTTGGTGATTTGGTCCATCGCTAGACCAAGCGCCTTAAGCTTACCTTCATCAACTTTTTTATCCGATGCCTGACTTGACTTTTCTGGATTTACTGTTTTACTGTCTGATTTTGCCATAGCATTCCCTCCTTAGTTACTTCCTTTATTATACCGATTTGTCGCAAGATTTGCTATAATTACATTCATGAATAAGCGAAACGGTTTCACTATTATTGAACTTTTGGTTGTAGCGACTTTCTTGATTATTATCGCAATCTTAGGTTTCTCACAATATACAAAATTAACCAACGAATCAAACAACGCCAAAAAACGCACCGCGATTAACGCCATGCATTATAGCCTGGAAGAAGGTTTTTACGTTAAAAATGGCTATTACCCAGAGAAGTTAGAAGAAGGTACGCTTCCGACTATGGATCCCGCATTATTAAAAGATCCGCAGGGTAAGAAAATTGGCGAGAAAGACAGCAGTTACCGCTATGAATCTTCAAATTGCAATGACGGAAAGTGTAAGTCATATAAACTCGTTGCGACGCTTGTCGATGAAGACGACTACGTAAAAGAAAGTCGCCACAAATAATTAGCTAATCATCACAAACGGGACGGCCATTCTTAAAGTCTTCAATGGCATTATTGATTATCGCAATTTGCTTGCGTGGATTTGCCACAAAATGGAATATATATGTCGTTTCTTCACCCTCGGTGCTGAGACGAATCGTGCCGTAATTGAAAAGAGTCTGAATAATTCCAGATTGGAGGAAGCTTGCATCTTCAATACTGCCTAAGCTCACCGTTTGCTCATGCCTATAAAATAAGCTACCCTGGATTTCCTGAATTACACTTTCGTTGGTCATGTAAAAATGATTCTGCAAATATATCCACAAAGACACCGCACCGCCAAGCGCCACTATCCCAATAAGCAACATTGCCACGCCAAACACATCGGTCAGCGAAGGCATCGGCGAGATAATTGCGTCACGAGCAATTGATGGATAAAACATCACAAACACCATGATCATCACCACCAAAAAAACCGAGATTCCCGTCGGGATTAGCATGCCAATTGGATGGCGTTTAATATCCAAAATAATATATTCACCTTCACTCAAATTGAGATTCGGGTATTGCTGGACTGATTTTTCATGCTTTTGCTTCAGGTCATCGCTAATAGTAAACGGCTTCGGGTCAATATCTCGCGCAACATGTACGACTTGCGGCTCATTGGCATATTGACTACGCAATCGCGGATCAAAATTCTCCCCATCAATAATTTCTGGTCTTGCCGTCACATAAGAATTCGTCTGCGCCACAACCGGAGCTGGACGACCAGTCTGTGACGGATGATGGTATAGTGGTCGACCATCAGCATCGTACGCAACAGGCTGCGTTAAATCTTCTGACGAGGATGTTTGTGGATTCATGCCTATATTATAACACGACAGAACTTAAGATAATCTTGTTTTTTGGCGATAAACTTTTATAGCTATTATTGCTGCACTGATTGCAACCATTCCAACAGCTGCAGCAGCACCAAGCCACGACGATCCGCCCCTGTTGTCTTCATTATTATCCTCGGATTTCTTCTGAGTTTCCCCCGACTCCATCTCATTAACGCTACTATTTTCCTGAAGTTTTACGTCTTTACCGCCAGAATCTATGGTAGCTATTTCCTTGTTATCACCGTCGTTTACTTTATTACTCGAAGACACGTCAACAGGTTTACGATTTGTATTTTCTTTTTTACTATCATCTTTCTTTGCTTGATTCTTTTCATACTCTAACATCTGATAATAGCCATATTCCTCCAAATATCCTGGATCAGAATCACAAGCGTCACCAATTCCATCCTTGTCATAATCAGCTTGATCTGGATTAGCCACATCTGGACAATTATCAAATTCCCGTTCATGTTCATCGCCGTCATCACTAACCGTCAAAGTCGTCGTCGCTACGTTCATTAATCCAGAACTATCAGTCACCCTAAGCGTTAACAGCCCAGAAAATTCCTTAGTAAACGTATAATTAACAAAGGGCTTATCCGTCGTCACGTCATACACGCCGTCTTGATCGACATCCCATTCATATTTTACGATCTTACCATTTGCCGAATAAGAACCAGCGCCATCCAATTCTAATGTGTCACCAATTTTCGCCACATATTGACGATTTATCCAAGCATTCGGTTTATTCGTCACATTTTCAACCGACGCATTAACTTGATCAACGAGCTTATCATTATCGTCAGCTTGTAAATATGCGCCGCCCGTTCTTTCAGCCAAAGACATCACAGGTGCCATCGCATCATGTCCAGAAGTATCAATAATATATATTTGAGCTGGATCAACAGCATAAGCAGCATCAACGATAGATTGTTCGGTTAGCTCAGTAACTGGTTCTGGATTCTTAGCTGGAGCGTCACCAATCACAATCATAATCTTTTTTACTCCCGCTCGCCACTGTAGATTCAGCCCCGCCTTAATGCCAGAATAAACAGATTCTTCATCATCGCCGCCATTACCGAGTTGAATAGAATTGACAGCCTTATTAAACACCTCGGCACTACTCGTAAAATCTGTCTCAATTTTGGACGGATAGTCTCCCGAGCTTCCGCCACAACACGGATGATCTTGATAAGTAACCAGTGCAAATCTAGCACTCTTCGTTTTCGAACTGATCGACTCAACTATATTTCGAATGTTATTTCTAACAGCATTAATTGAACTACCCATCGAACCGGTCGTGTCAATAACAAATACAATATCAATATCGCCATTCGTTTTCGTTATTGGTTTCACCAAATTAGGCAGTGGTACTTTTTCGCGAAGTGCTGACATATAATTGCTATGCCCAAAGAAGTTTGGATGATACCACGAGCTCATATTGAATGCATTTGGCTCAAGGAATTCATGAATCCAACGATCGTGATTCCTCTTAAATATTGAGGCGTCTGGCTCATGTCCAGAAAACCGCTTTGGCAAACTATCAATAAAAATCACTTTCTCTTTACCGAGGCTTTTATTATATTCTTCAACCACCTTTTTCTGGCGTAAATTACCTTCCAGCCCTAACTTACGCACTTCGCTAGCAACCGAAAAATCGGATAGCTTCTCGCCATTATCAAGTGCTAGTAGCGGGTATCCTAAAAGGACTATTTTCGCGTCTGGACGTAAACGAGAATTAAGCGATGATAAAATACCTCTAAGATTTAGCTCTAAATCTCCCATATTATTTCTTGCGTCATTTATCTTTGTTTTGCAATCTGAAGCAGATCTTATTACAGCGGCAAAACAAGACTTAACAATGCCGTCAAAATCCAAATCATTTCCACCAATCGTCATCATTACCATATCCGTGCTGCGATCCACATTATCAAGTTGTCGTCGAATCGTATAATTACATCTTATATTGACTCTTTTCTGTTTTTTTCCGCGCTTAGAGCCAATCGTACTACTTATGATCCTATAAGCAACTTTTAAGTCGTTATTCGGTTTAATATTGCAAATATCCCTGTCTTCTGCATATTTAATAATCTGTTCATTCGTCGCTAGCTTGCCCGGATCATCACTAATCGTTTTTACAACACTACCCGCATTCTTATCCTTCAAGAAGGCATTAATTTTAGCTCCAGAACAAGCGTGATTTATAAGCGTTACTGACAGTCCGTTATTGCTTAGCCATCTTTTATACATTTCCGCCCAGTTATTACTGTTGCGATGACAGACAGCAGGACCATATTCATACCCATCAGCGCCATTTCCGGCCGAATAAGAATCGCCTAATAATGTAATCGTAAGTTTCTTTCCTGCGTAATTATAAGGAACAACCTCGCCTTGTGCCGACTGTTGTATAAAAAGGCCAGAAATAATAGCTACAAAGAAAGATAATATAATAACTCTAATTTTCATATTAATCACCCAAGCCCTCAACACTTATATGAACACCATTGTTATACTTATCGTTTAGTATAACGCTAACCCAGAGAGAGTATTCCCTACCCTCTATATCTTTATATCCTACAAAATATTCCTCCCCAGACCTCTCTTTGTCTAGCTTCCAGCCAGAATCTTCAGCGTATCGTCGTAGCCTATTTAACAAATCACTCACCGACTCATTCTGGGGCATCTCATAATATCTATCAACTGATAGAGATGTGCTCTTTTTTAAAAATCCGCGCTCTGTAGGTATGCGATGTCTCTCGCGTGACGATTTCAGCTTTAAGCCCAAAACGCCCTTTTCAGCCATTGGATCTCGTGCCATATTCCACACTTCTATATACGCTGGCAGCCAAGTTAAAAAATTGACCAGCCACAAACCAGCCAAAATTCCCACCAAAATTATAAATCGTCGTAGCCAGCGCCTAGCTTTAGAATTCTTAACTGGTGATGTCGTTGCTTGTTTTTTGCCCATGGCGGCTCCTAGTTAAGTTTGTCTGGTTTTATTAAAACACAAAAAGCCGAAGAATACGATAACTATTTTCCCAAATGCCGCTTCGCTTTAATCGTCACTCGACGACCACGCGGTGTACGCTCAATAAACCCAATTTGTAGCAAATATGGTTCATAAAAATCCTCAATTGTCGTCGCTTCGTCGCCAGTTAACGCCGCAATTGTTGTTAATCCAACAGGATTATCGCCATAATTTTCAAGAATCGATTGTAATAAATTACGATCAGCCGGATCCAAGCCCAACTCATCCACTTCCAGCATTTCCAAAGCGTTGGTTGTAGTTTTTACATCAATTATTCCGTCGCCATTAACGTCGGCGTAATCACGGACGCGCTTAAGAAGTCTATTGGCAATACGTGGCGTCAAGCGCGCTCGCGTCGACAATAAATCCGCCGCTTCACTTCGAATTGACGACTCCAAAATCTTTGCACTACGCGTCACAATTTTCGCAATATCCTCTGGCGTGTAAAATTCCAAGCGGTAAATATGCCCAAACCTATCACGCAAAGGCGCCGCCAAACTTCCAGTGCGCGTCGTCGCACCAATCACCGTAAATCGCGGCAAATCTAATCGAATTGATCGCGCTGCCGGACCTTTTCCAATCACAATATCCAGCTTAAAATCTTCCATTGCGGAGTACAAGATTTCCTCCACTGATCGCCCCAACCGATGAATCTCATCGATAAACAGAATATCACCGTCCGACAAATTAGTCAGAATCGACGCCAAATCACCCGCTTTTTCAATAGCCGGACCGCTAGTAATCCGCAGATTCGTGCCCATTTCATTAGCAATCACCGTTGCCATAGTTGTTTTACCAAGCCCCGGCGGACCATATAATAATACGTGATCCAACGGCTCGCCGCGCTTTTTGGCTGCATCAATTGCCAAACGTAAATTTCTCTTCAATCTCTCTTGGCCAACATACTCAGAAAAACTCTGCGGACGCAAACTAACTTCAATTCGCTGCTCTTCAGAGTCGTCATCATGCGAACTCGTATCAACTATTCTTTCAATTGCCATAAACTAATTATAACATTTATAGTACAATAGAATTGTCTACATCTAGAACTCAACGTTTCAAACGTATTGTTTACGCATATAATGGGCAGCCGTTATTCGAGCGTAAACTCTACGTTCTAGGTGTAGACAGCCAAATTTAACGGCTGTCCTTTTTATTGGACAGCAAATCTCATAGGAGGAGATGATGAATACAAGCGAGAAAAAACCAATTTTTAAGAAGGTGTGGTTTTGGGTAATTATTGTTATTATTGTGATTGGAGTATCCAGCGCATCGCAACAGAACAAAGCCACTGTCGTCAATACAAACAATAATAACGCTACTTCGGAAAATAAACCAACCGAAAAAACTACTTTCAAAGTCGGCGAAACTATCGCTTTCGACGGCAAAGAAGTAACAATCAAGTCGATTGAACGAAATTGGAATTCTGGCAACCAGTTCATTAAAGCTGGTGACGGCAAAGAATATGTTAAAGCAAATGTTTCAATCGTCAACAAATCAGATAGCGAATTGTCTTTCAATACATTTGATTGGAAAATTGAGGACACAAATGGCGCTATTGAAGGACCAAGTGGCACAGCCTTCACTGCAAGCGACAACCTAGGGTCTGGCGACCTAGCAGTCAACGGCAAAAAAGAAGGTTCTGTTATTTTTGAGGTTGCAAAAGATTCAAAAATTAAAATTCACTACCAGCCTTCATTTTGGTCAAATAAAAAGATAGTCATTGAGCCTTAGAAAATTTACCTATTATTCAAAAGGGCGCCATCTTAGCGTCCTTTTTTATTTCTTCAAAGCCTCAGTTACTCGCTGAGCTGTTGGCAAATTGACATCAACGTTTTCAAGTGCCTTAGTGGCATCCGCTAATGTGTAGCCCAAAGCCATCAATGCCTCCAAAGCTTCATCAGAAGTGTTCAATTCAGTCTGTAGCGGAGCTTCCGTTCGGCCGTAATGAGTCGGTAAACCAACTTTATCACTCAGATCAACCACCACTCGCTCGGCAGTTTTTTTGCCAACGCCAGTAGCCTTTTGCACAAAACCGCTGTCAGCGTTAGCAATAGCGTTGCGCACTTGCTCGGCATCACCCAAGCTCAAGATAGCCAGCGCAGCCTTCGGGCCAACCCCCTGAACCGTGATTAACATTTCAAATAACTTTTTCGCCGCCAAGCTAGAGAACCCAAACAATTCCTCAGACTGTTCGCGCACGTGATGATAAGTGTAAAATTTTACTTCTTGATCTAATGTCACCGCGTCAAAATCATTAGTCGCCACACTAACTTCATATCCAACACCATGAACATCAATGACTAACGAGCCGTTAAATTTCTCAGCAACTTTTCCAAAAACATGTGCAATCATATTTCAATTATACCCGATTCATCGCCGCGTGTGTAATTGCTGCAGCCAAAGCATCCGCGCAGTCATCCGGCTTCGGAACATCTTTCAAACCCAAATTAAGTCGCACCATTTCCTGAACCTGCTTTTTGTCAGCCTTGCCATAGCCGGTCAAAGTTTGCTTTATTTGCAAAGGCGTATATTCTGCAATCGGCATTCCGGCTTTTCGCCCAGTCAACATCGCCACACCGCGCGCTTCCGCCACAGAAATCGCCGTCGTAACATTACGCGCAAAAAATAGCTTTTCAATCGACATAACATCAGGATTTGTTTCGGCAATAATTTCTGTCAGGCTATCAAAAATATCTTCAAGCCTTTCGTCAATTGGCGTATGTGCCGGCGTTGTCACAACTCCCGCCGTAACCATCTTAAACTTGCCACGAGAAAAATCAATCACACCAAACCCCAAAATCCCCGTTCCCGGGTCAATCCCGATAATTCTCATATCTTTATTATAGCAATTATTTACCGCTTGCGGATTTAATGCTTTCGCGGATTTTTCGTACAAATTGCGAAATTTCCCATCGCCACTGCCATACGCCGTAACCGACGGCTAGTAAGCTCATGCCACCAAACACCCACCAGCCCCAAGTAGCACCAGCGACTTGCTTAACTTCAGCAGCCGCCGAACCAACAGTTGGCATATTTGCAGATTTTATCTTTCGACATCGCTTAGTTTGCGGATTACGCTCAAATCCTTCTGGACATTCTTTTGCTATATCGTCAGTGGAGGCAATTTTCTTACATCGACCCGTAGCTGAATTGCGGAATTGACCTTCTGGGCAAGGCTTCAAAGTTTTTGCTGCAGCCGATGCGATAGATCGACATCTGCCAGTTTCTTCACTACGATAATAGCCATCTTTACAGGGCGTAATAGCTTTTACCGCTTCAATTTTTCGACAACGGTGAGTTTCCGGATGGCGGTATTGACCAACAGGACAAGGACTTTCAGCTGGCGGGGTGGCAATTTTCACACATTTGCCCAGCGCATTTCGCTCGTAACCATTCTGACAGTCTGGATATTCCTTAAAGATATTCTCAGAATTTTCAGTTATCATAAACGTTTGCATCCACTCATCATCAATCAAACTCCACGAAGAGCTTTTCGATAACTTCTCATATTCAGTGGAATCAATTTTCGAGCCAGCCTCGTCTAGTAAATAAACTTTTCCTTTTGTTTTTGGCAATTTCAGCTTCGTATTTTTTATTTTGATCGTTAAAAATTCACCAGGATTTAATTCGATGTCACCAATATTTTCACGAACGCCAGAATCGCCAACCGTCAATTTACAGCCTGTCGTAATGACGGTTTTTTCGCTAGAATTGATAATCTCAATAAATTGTTCATCAACATTCGACGCAATTTCACTTAGCCTCAGACCTTCACATTTATTCAGCTCTTTTGAAGGTTCAGGTTTAGGCTCTGGACTCTTACAATTTGGTCGTGAATACGGCACAACTTCCTGATTGTCGGAATCTTTACTCGACAAAAAATCAGTGGAATTATTTTTCGAATCAATAATATTTTCACCAACAAAACAGCGCCAAACAATCTTCACACCGCCTTTAATTGGCGAGCCCGCAGACTTTGAATTATTTCCCCAGCCGACAATATCTGCGACCGACCCGTCCGAACGCGACAACACGACAGATCCATCATTCTGAGCCAAACCTAAATTATTATCAAACTTTATGGCGCCCGCCAACATATTATCATTCGACAAAACCAAAAATTCGTTCGCTAAGATTACTTCATCCTTGAAAATTTTTCCAACGGTTTTAGCGCCAGATCCAGCGTAATACTCTATTTTCCAATCAGCCAAATTAACATTCTGATTCGTCCGATTATAAATCTCAACGTATTTTTTGTCCTGACTAATCTTTGAAATTAATATCGGCGCATTTTCTTCTGTGCTTTTATCTGAATTATCTGTTTTTAGCGGCTCAGATTCGGGGTTTGGCTCGGACTTTGAAGACTCATTGGTAGCAGGATTTTCGCTCGGACTATCTATAGATGAATTCTCCGTTGGAGTCTCGAGATTTTCACTTGATTGAGAAGGTGAATTGCTAGCGACCTGCTTCTTATCAACAACTGAATCTTTCGCTTCCTCAGCCGATTTAAGACTATTATCAACAGTCTTAACGTCATCAACTTTCGACTCTTGAGCAGCACCTGAAACGCCTTCCGCCAAAACCAACGGCGACGGCATTATTAGTGCCGCGGCTAGTATCATAAGTAGTGTGTTGCGCAAATATTTCATGCTCGCTCCTTGCTTATGGTTAATCATCTTTAGTTTAGCGTACTTTTTGTCAAATTAAAAATCGCCCCAAAAAAGGAGCGATTTCTTAAAGCGATAATTTTATTCCGCCGTGATATCCGCATTTGTATGAACATTCACAACGTCATCCAAATCGTCCAACGCATCAATCATCTTCATCAATTTCTGCGCAGTTTCCATGTCGGCAATTTCTATCGGCGTATTGGCAATATATCGTAACTCTGCATCTTTAACCTTCAAGCCTTGCTCAACCAATTTATTCCGCACGCTCGCCAAATCTTTCAACTCCGTATACACGATAATTTCGCCGTCTTCCTCGACAGCATCTTCGGCGCCAGCGTCCAAAACCGCTAGCAACAAATCTTCCCCGCTGCCTTCGATAGTAATGACGCCTTTGCGTGTAAATTGGAACATCACACTACCAGCATCGGCAATTCGCCCGCCATTTTTAACCAACGCAGTTTTTACTTCTGGCAATGTTCGATTGCGATTATCTGTCGCCGTTTCAATAATAACACCCACGCCGCCAGGACCATAACCTTCGTAAGCAATTTCCTCCAAAGCCGCCGCACTCTTATCCGCCACTCGGTCAATTGCTCGCTGGATGTTTGAGCTAGGCATATTTGCAGCCTTAGCTTTTTCAATTGCCATCGCCAAACTTGAGTTCAGCGCCGGGTCTGTGCCGCCACGTGCTGCAATAGCAATTTGATTACCCAATTTCGTAAAAATCGCGCCGCGCTTAGCGTCAACAATCGCTTTTTGTCGGTGAGTTGTAGCCCATTTACTGTGTCCTGACATAATTTCTCCTAAAGTTATTTGCTATTTCAATCTGTTACTATTATACACTACTCCACAATATTTATCTTAGCGAGGTCTAATCTAGTTTGCTTTTTCATCCAAATCATTGCCAAAATTAGCGCCACATATAAAACCGCACACTGCCACAGATTGATACTAACTTCCATTTGAGCCCATTCAAATCCAGCCGTCCAATTGGTGACTTGAATCATATAGCCAAGTAACCACGTCGTCGGAATTGCAATCAACACACCAATCATCGGCACAAAAACCATCACACCCGACATAAACGTCAGCAGCATCGCTAGCGGTACAAACGACAAAATTAACATATTCGCAATTAACGCCACATTACTAATAACCCCAAAACTCATCATAAGTAGCGGCAATGTCATAATTTGCGCCGACAAAGTTTCAATTAAAATCTGTCGAAACGCGCCTGGTTCTTTATTGCCAAAAAAGTAAGAATGTAAAAGTGGCGCTAACATAATTACGCCCGCAAATGAAGCAAAACTTAATTGCCAGCCCAAATCGCCCCAACCAAATTGTGGATTTATCAATAGCGTGATTGCTGCCGACACGGGAAGCAGAACCAGCGGATGAATTGTCCGACCATAATACCACGCCGCCAAACTCAGTCCCGCCACCAAACCAGCTCTCGACATACTGGGACTTAATCCAGTCACCGCCATAAAACCAATTATCATAACAGCCGCGCTGAGCATCGCTAAATATTTTGATCGCTTGGCGAATAATCGTCGCGCTAAACGAACTAAAATTGTTAAATTATAGCCGCTCGCCACCACGATATGCGTTAGTCCAGCAATTTTCAAATTGTCACTTAATTCAGTCGGCATAGCACGCCTTAAACCCAATAAAAATCCCAGCCCCAACGCAGATTCAGACTCTGGAACGTGAGTGCGAACTCGCCCGGCAAACCAATCGCGAACTCCCACCGCCACATCACCTGGAACGGGTCTTTCGGCGCTAATAATTTTCGCCCGATATATGCTTGTTGAAAAAGCCCCGAATCCCGCCGTCATTTTACCCTTAACCTTCACAATATCACTACGCTTAATTGAGTTTTTATCTGGCGTCGTCACCCAAATTTGTCCCGGCAATTTTTCATTATTCATTCGCAAATTGCCCAACCTAAGAACCGTTTGACTATTTTTATCGAGATCAGGATCCTCCAAAACTTGACCTTGGACAATTGCGACTTTTCCGATTAACGAATCATAAACCTCCACGCCTTTTCTGCCGATTTCACCGCGCCAAAGACCAACCAAAACTCCAGAAATAATTGCTAAAATCACAAAAAATCGCCAGCGCCAAATTGCCACGATTACAAAAATAGCCAGCCCGACCAATAAAAATAATAGATTCGCCGCAAACGACCGCGGTATATAATGGATGGAAATTACGCCAATTGTCAAGCCAAGGCACCACGCCGTCACCAACCAAGAAATATGCAACTTCTCAAATAGCCAACTATTCATACTTAAAGTATATCTAGATCCGAAGCCATAAAAAAGACTCCGCCAAGGGAGTCGATTTCAAATTTGGAGGGTCCACCGGGGCTTGAACCCGGGACACCCTGCTTAAAAGGCAGGTGCTCTAACCAGCTGAGCTATGGACCCATTCGGAATATCCGCTTTCTTCATCCTAGCACAAACCAACACAAAGGTCAATACTTAGCGAGTTTATGTCCGCCAGTATGTAGTGAAAAAATATCAATTAGACCACACACCAGACCAAACGTAGCCACATATCGCCAATTATTCGCGAAAATCTTATACAGCTCCAGCGCCTGTCCGTCTAGTGATATATATTTTCCCAGAGGAACCACCAATAGCGCTGCTGTCAAAAACGCGATTCCCACCGCCGAGACAATTCTCTCATGTTTTTTCTGATATCTAGGTCCGCTTAGAAGAAGCATAATTAACGGAACCAACGTTAAGACTAATCCCGAAATTACACCATTTGGCAATAAACCAGTTTCCAACTTCAAGCTGTCCAGCACCCCCGTCAGCCAGCTACCCCACCATTCTGATAGTAAAAATCCCGTCGCCAACGCCAACGCCAATGGACCGAATCTTCGAGATGAAACAAATGCAACCGCAAAAACCGTTACTAAAATTACTCCAAATAGAATTATTACGCTCATTTATCCTCCTCCAAATCAAATTTTACCTGTGACCCAGCTGTAGCGCTCGCCTGCTTAGCAACTCCCGCCTTCACCTCCAACACATACTTTGCAGGAACCGGTGGCGCATATTTTTCATGCGGCTCAGCGTCTGGCTTGACGTTATGTTTTACATAGACAACGCGCTTTTTATCATTGATCCAAATCATATCAACCGAAAACTTCATATCTTTCATCCACATTTTATGACGATCGTTATGATCAAAGACAAATAGCATGGCATAATTCTCATCAATCCCCAACCTTCCGGACAGACCTTTCTGCTGCGATTCTTCGTCATTAGCAATTTCCGCCTGAAGCATCGTCTTATTCAGGTAAATCATTTCCGTTTTTGGCGAAACCGTTCGGAAAGCATAAAAAATTGCCCCACCAATAACCATTAGCATACCGCAGATAAATATCCATTTGATGACAGTCTGAGTTACTGTCGAGTGACGAGGCTCGTCCATAAACCTATTATAACAAGTTTATGCTTAAGCGCCGATTTTATCTTTTTTATTGCCGCGCTTGGCGTTTCGATCGATGTATTCAATTATCTTTCCAGCCACATTTCGGCGAGTAATTTTCTCAATTCCAAATCCTGGACTAGCATTAACCTCCAGCACCAAAGCTCCACGGCTTGACCTCATGAAGTCGACTCCGGCAACCGTTAATCCCATTGCCTTAGCGGCTTTCACGCACATTTTACGCTCAGAATCTGTCAATTTTATACTGGTTCCTTCGCCGCCCTTGTGTAAATTGCTACGAAAATCATCGTCCAAACTCTGACGCTTCATACTAGCCACCACTTGACTACCAACCACAAACGCACGAATATCGACACCAGCCGACTCTCTAATAAACTCCTGGAGCAGCACGTTCGTGCCATCCGAGTTGGTCAAATAGAACGCCTGCAGAACCGACTTGGCAGCCTTCTTAGTTTCCGCCAGAACCACGCCATTTCCGTGCGTGCCGCGCGCTAACTTAATAATCGCCGGCATACCACCAATCTCTTCAATGAGCGAATCAATGTCAGTCGCGTTTCGGGAAAATACCGTCTTCGGAATCGATACTCCCGCTTTTACCAACAACTGCGTTGAACGCAATTTGTCTCGCGCCCTAGTAATTGCAATCGAGCGATTCATGAAAAACGCCTTCGGATACATCATCTCCAATTGACGCAAAACCGCTGTTCCATACTTTGTCATATGGCTCGCGATTCGCGGAATCACCACGTCAAAATCACCAATTTCCTTACCTTTATAGATGACCGTCGGATGCTTTTCATCAATTGAAACGTAGCAGTTTTTATACTTAATAACTTTAACTTGATGACCGCGCTTTTCAGCCTCTTCTTTCAGGCGAAGCGTCGAATAATTAATGTTGCCGTTGGATAAGATTGCAATTCGCATTATTTTTCTTCACCTTTCTGATGATATTTTTTATAAAATTCGTATGGATTCAATTTCACTTCTTCATTAAGACTAGAAGTTACGGACGGTTTTTTCCTGCGAACATTTTTTCTTGAGACATCCACTAGGAATTTTCCAGAAATCGACCGTCTTCCAATTAGCACCGGGAATTCATTCTTCGACCGATCAGACAAATTCATCAACATTTTAATTTTTCGCCCACTAATTTTTACCCAAAAATGTGTCCGGTAACGAATCTGCTCATGCCCAGACGAACTACGCACCCTCGCTACAGAATAATCAGTTCTCTTAAATATTTTACCGTTATAATAGGGCGAACCCTCACCAAAAATAGAGAATTTTAACACGCCGTCCTTATCTATGCGAATATTGCTCGCCCAAACCGCACTGGAATCGGCGCCCGTATCAATTTTAGCTGGGACTTTTTGCGCTCGCTTACCAAAATCTACAAACTCAGTTGAGCCAATAACGGTTTTTTCTTTCATACGTCCATATTATGGCATAAAAACTATCTTTTTACAATATCTTGCCTTTTGCTTCTTTGAGCTCTCGCTACCACAATTGTCACCGCTACAATGATAGATATACCAGCCAAAATAGCTAATACATAAGTGTATCCCGACAATAGATATATCAAAGCTAATGTCACACATACAGCACCCCAGGTCGTAATCAGTCGTTTGTTAAGCGCCAACCCCACGACAACCATCAATGAATGCTCTATTAGGAATAATATTTCCATGACGCTGTCTCCTGCAAACGCCAAGATAAGAGTCGGCAGACTAAGCACAGAAAGAGCCAGCACTAGGTGTACCGTAGTAGACTTATGAATATACCCCAACCAACGCCACGACATTACTGCTCCCGAAAGAATTGCCGCTGACCACAAATATGGTATTGTGATAGAGTGAACGGGTAAGGCTAGATTTTTAATAGTAAATAAAACGCCGCACAAAATCAGGATCACACCTGAATCAAAATATAAAATATTCTTTTTAGGAACACCTTCAGACATCAAGGCGATACCATTAATTATCCACACTAGCGCCGCCAGAATCACTGACGCCACAGTAGCGCTAACTGATGTAGTAATAGACAATAAGACTACCGACCAGCCGATGGCGCTATAGAATGAAGAGTAGTACCAACGACTCGACATCTTTCTGATTCGCGCAGCAATAGCCAAGCCGTAAAACACCGCAAAAATGACCAGGGCAACGACTGACATAAATTCGAGTGGAATAGTAAACCATTGAGCTATAAGGCAAAGTAACAACACTAGACTCGGGTGCGCAGCTATTGTCATTATTCGCCAATCTCGTTTAGCAAGTACCGCCATATAAAGAGCTACTACGGCCGCTAGCCATCCCAATACCTTGAACGACAAATCATATGTTGCCAGTAGATTAATCATTGGAAGCGCTATCGCTGGAACTGTAGCAGCGCACAGCGTCATATCACCAATAATTGACGATTGCATATTCATTCGCAACAGCCAGTACAAAGACCCAAAACCAACCAGACTCACCCATGCAGCAATTGCGAGATTGTCATTAAACGGTATATTCAACCAATGCAGGAATAATAAAACAAAGATGATTGTCGTAAGATATGCCCCGCCCAAATAAACCTCTCTACGACATCGGTAAAACGCATAGTATAGTGACACCACTAGCGGTAACCAAACTATCGGATGAATTGACGACAACACAACAATGATAGCTACGCCAATAATAGAATATAGAAACAGCTCACGACTTTTGATGGCTGTATTGCTATGACGACGATAAAGCCATTCTACTATTAATAGCGACGACACATTTATCCACGCCATTAAAATAGAGACGTTTTCACTAGACACCGCAAAACCTAAAGCTAGCAAAAATACTGACAACATTAAAGAAGTATGGACTCCAACTACAAACTCATAAACTTTTTCGCGCCATACAGCCACACTCATAATGCCAGCACCGATAGCTATCGCGCCCGATAGACACATCAGGGCTTCCTCTGTCGCATAAGTGGCTATCATCGCTGAAGTAAACATCGCCATTAATAGCCAAGTTGACGCAGCGCCATACACTAAAGCAGCCTGACTTTTACTAATATTCGGACGCTTCAAAATTAGCAATCGGCAAATAACTGGCAGTGGCGTCATGAATAGAAAAATTAGATACTGTACGCGTGGTGCTATAGCTATATCAATATTAAATAGTGTTATACCAATCGGCACCAATAGAATCCCAGATATCACAACCATAATACCGAAGCGGGCACGGCGTAACAAAAAAAGAATTGCAAGACTAATTGCTGAAATAACGCCGATCAAAATAGAAGCAATCGTCATTCGTAGCGAATCTCCAGAGCCGATCACGCCAAACAAAGCACTTAGCGACACAACAAAACTAGCCCACAATACTATTTCATGATGTCTATCGTACTGTTTCTGAACGTACATTGATACAGCGGACCAGATTATATTTCCAAGCGCCGCTAACCCTAGAATCACGCTTACGACCAACTGATTATCGTCAGATAAATACATTGTGAAACTAGTAGCCAGCACCATTAACAATAAGCGAGCTGTTGTCAATTCATAAGTACGCATCTTTTTAGACTTCTCAACAAGAGCAACCGTAAAGTAATATGCAACGCTAGCAAATAACAGTACGCTAATATCTAATGTGCCCATATATACCGACGAGCTAAGCGCGACAAACATCGTCATCGGCACGATAAACGGATTTACAACGTTTAACGGTTCGACAAACTGACGAGGAAGACGACTAGAAAAATACGCAGCCACAGTCATCAAACATCCAAATAGCAGCATTACAACGTAATACCAGACCAGCTGCGCATGCACAACAGCCGGCAAACTAGTCGTCATCGTAAACATCGATAGTAGCGATACATAAGCAAGAGGTCTACTATTCAATCTCACTGTAGCATCAACACACAAAACAACACCAATTACAGAGGTAATAAGCCAGCACCATGCAGGGTCAATACCTAAAAGTAAATTCATAGTCCAGCCGCCAATTGGTACAGCTGCCAAGGCGGTGCCAATAAGTGCCGTCGACGCAGATTTCAATATTGGCAAGCGAGCATACAATATCTGACCAATAATATAATAAATAAAAATAAACAGCCACACCAATCCAAACCTAAGTTGGATAGATAGATTAATTGTCTGAGCCAGAAGCAATATTCCCGCAGTCAGAAGTAGCGATGCTGTATATAGAGCTATATTAATTGTAGTCTTACGACCCCTCTCCTTTTCCCTGTCGTCAATATGTGGTGCTCGTTCAATATTATTCTCAACAGGCACGGCGACCATATTTACTCTCTCTTCAGATGTGGAAATACTAGTAGGAATTATATTATCGAGATTCTCATTTTTACTGATATTTAACGGCGTACTCGCAAGCCGCGAAGCGGCGTTTTGATTCTCTGTAATAAGCCTCACTTGACCGTTGTCATTCTCAATTTTGGCGCATCCATTTTGTGCATCACGCACACCATCCCAATATCCCTGCCGATAATCTTCAGAATAATTAGACGGCTGGCTATTACCTCTCTGTAATAATCTTATTAGCTTAATTACTACAATAATAGCTATTACCAGAAAAATTAATCCCATACCTTCAATCCCTCTTATGTTAGCTTCAGTATAGCACAGGATTTTTTCTCGGCAAATATACTAGGAAAACAACCCTCGTTTTTTCGCGCCCTTAAATTGCTCCAAAAGCTCCTTCTGCTTTTTGGTCAATTTAGTTGGCGTATCAACAATAACACCCACAATATGCGGGCCACGAGATTCGCTGTGTAAATGTGGCACGCCATGACCTGACAACTTGAAGTCGGTGCCGCTCTGAGTACCCGCTGGGATTTTCATCGTTATTATGCCGTCCACAGTCTCTACATCAATCTCCGTTCCCAGTGCCGCATCAACCATAGAAATATGTTCTTCGCTAAGAATAATATTGCCTTCACGAGTGAATTTCTTATGCGCCTTAACACGAATGTGGACATACAAATCACCTCTACTACCACCAGCAACCGTTTCTCCACGATCGCGCAGACGAATTGTCGCTCCATCATCAATCCCTGCCGGAATTTTAATAGTGATATCCTGATTCTGTCGGTTCGTGCCTTTTCCTCGACAAACTGAACATTCTTTTTCAGGAACTTTCCCCTTACCATGACAAGTTTCACAAACAACCGCCTGCTGAATTTGTCCAAATAGCGAATTCATCGTTCGAGTTTGCTGACCCGCGCCCTTACAAGTTGGGCACGTTTTCATTCCAAATCCAGGCTCGGCGCCATCGCCATGACAATGTTCACATTCAACATCCAGCATTAAACTAATTTTCTTTTCTACACCAAATACCGCGTCCTCAAAACTTAGTGTTACGCTAGTTTCAACATCACGCCCACGCGAACGACCATTCCCAGCGCCGCCAGCCGCACCACCGAAGAATTGGCTAAAAATATCACCTAGTCCACCATCACCAAAATCAAAGTGAACATTTTGACCGCCAAATCCACCAAATCCCTCAAACGGATTACCGGAAAAACCGCCGCCAGAAGCACCACCCACGCCAGCATGACCAAATTGATCATAACGCTGTCGCTTCTGCTTGTCTTTCAAAACTTCATAGGCCTCATTAATTTCCTTAAACTTAGCCTCATCGCCGCCCTGCTTATCAGGGTGATATTTAATTGCTAATTTACGAAAAGCCTTTTTTATCTCATCTTCAGAAGCGGTCTTTGGAACGCCCAATATTTCATAATAATCACGCTTACTCATACCTTATATATTATACGCGTTTAGCACTCTCAGTGCAAGAGTGCTAAGTTCAAAAAAGGCCACTCTTTTTATCGAGCAGCCTTCTTTGTAAATACGTTAGGTTTATTTTTCGTCGACAATTTCGCCTTCGACCGGCTCGTCTTTATCAGACTTTTTGTCGCCAGATTCGTCGGCTTTTTTATCGTCGGCTGATTGTTGATACATCTTGGACCCAATTGGCATAATCGCGTCGTTCAAGGCTTTAATTGCAGCATCCAATTCGTCCTTATCCTCAGAATCTTTGTGCTTTTCAGCCTCTTCGACAGCCTTTTCAATCGCTTGCTTGTCGTCGTCAGAAATCTTATCTTTGAATTCGTCCGGCATTTTCTTTGCCTGATAAATAGCGTTTTCAAGCTGATTCTTCGTATCGACAGTTTCGCGCTTTTTCCTGTCTTCGTCCGCGTGAAGTTCGGCTTCTTTTTGCGCCTTCTCAATATCTTCCTTACTCATATTACCGGAGTTTTGAATGGTGATTGACTGCTCTTTGCCTGTTCCCTTGTCCTTAGCCGTAACGTTAAGAATACCGTTGGCGTCAATGTTAAAGGTCACTTCAATTTGAGGCACGCCGCGTGGCGCTGGCGCAATACCATCAAGCACAAAACGACCCAAACTCTTATTGTCATTAGCAAACTCGCGCTCACCTTGAAGAACGTGAATTTCCACCTGAGGCTGGTTATCCGCAGCAGTTGAGAAAACTTCACTCTTGCTTGTTGGAATCGTCGTATTTCGGTCAATCAACTTCGTCGATACACCGCCCATCGTCTCAATTCCAAGAGAAAGCGGAGTCACGTCCAGAAGCAACACATCCTTAACATCACCAGCCAAGACACCACCTTGAATTGCGGCACCGACAGCCACAACCTCATCTGGGTTCACGCCTTGCATTGGATCTTTTCCAAAGAAATTCTTCACGCGCTCGACCACAGCTGGCATACGAGTCATTCCACCAACCATAACTACATTGTTAATGTCGGACTTAGAAAGTTTGGCATCCTTCAAAGCCTTTTCTACTGGACCATCCAAGCGATCCAATAGATCCTTAACCAAATCTTCCAACTTAGCGCGACTCAAGCTCATTTCAAAGTGCTTTGGACCATCGGCGTCAGCAGTAATAAATGGAATGTTGACTTCATATTCCGTAACTGTTGACAATTCTTTCTTTGCCTTTTCAGCCTCGTCCTTTAGGCGTTGCATTGCTGCATTATCTTTACGAAGATCAATTCCTTCCTTCGATTTGAAATCATCCAAGAAGTAATTGACAATAGCGTTGTCGAAATCTTCACCACCAAGGTGTGTGTCACCATTAGTTGCCTTAACCTCAAATACGCCGTCACCGAGTTCCAGCACCGACACGTCAAACGTACCACCACCAAGGTCGAACACTACGATAGTTTCGTCGTTTTTACCCTTCTCCAAACCGTATGCCAAAGCCGCAGCTGTTGGCTCATTGATAATGCGCTTAACTTCCAATCCAGCAATTTTACCAGCATCCTTAGTTGCTTGGCGTTGTGAATCGTCAAAGTAAGCCGGCACTGTAATCACTGCTTCCGTCACTTTTTCACCCAAGAAAGCTTCGGCGTCAGACTTGATCTTACTAAGAATCATTGCTGAAACTTCTTCTGGCGTATATTCCTTATCGCCCATTTCGACCGCCACGCCAGTACCTTTTTTAACAATCTTGTACGGCATGATATCCAAGTCTTTTTGCACTTCCTTATCATCAAACTTACGACCAATCAAACGCTTAACACCGTAAATCGTGTTTTTTGGATTTGTTACGCGCTGACGCTGAGCAACTTGACCGACAAGTCGTTCGCCCTTTTTATTAACCGCAACTACAGATGGCGTAGTACGATTGCCTTCGGCGTTAGAAATCACCTCCGGCTTTCCAGCTAACATATACGCAAATGCGCTGTTGGTTGTGCCGAGGTCAATACCAATAATTTTACCCATATGATTCCCCTTTCTTTATGATCACATCTGGTCTATATCTTATATTCATTCTAGCACTCTTTCGTGGCGAGTGCCAACTATCTCAGTATAAATAATTAGCACTCTCATGTCAAGAGTGCTAATCGCTGTTTTTTTCGCAATCATATTACTGACGAGCAACTTTCACCATTGCGTCGCGAATAACTGAACCGTTCAAAGTATAACCAGCGCGAAGCTCCTCGGCAATAATTTCCTTATCGCCATCCGTCGATTCGTCAAATTGAACAGCCTGATGAAATTCAGGATTAAACAAAGTTCCGGGTTTGGCGTCAATTTTTTCCAAACCAATCTCCTTCAATTGCTTGTCAAGCTGCTTACCCAGACCAGCCACACCCTTAACCCACGCATTATCTTGAAGTTCCTCTGGGACGTTGGCAACAGCTCGCTCAATTGTATCAATGACTGGCAATAATTTCATCACCGACTTAGTCTGGCCCAACTCGTGCGCTGATTGTTTTTCCGCTTCCACGCGCTTACGATAATTCTCAAAATCCGCTCGAGTTCGCTGCAAATCCGACGTCAGCTCAGCAATTTCTTTCTCTAAATCTTCAACTTTTTTATTCTTCGTCATTTTTCCTCCTTTTAGCCACTACAAGACTTCTTCCAACATCGCGCCCGTACGACGCACCAGCTCCATCGTTCGACGATAATTTTGTCGCGTCGGACCAATCACACCGATGTAATTATCGCCACCAGACGATGACTTAAATTTACTTATAATCAACGTAGCTCCACTACTTTTACCAATTGGGTTTTCGCTACCAATAAACACATTTAGCGGTTCATCCGGTGCCGCTTCACGCAGCCACGGCTCGATATTGTCAATCAATTTAGCAACCGCCTGAACGTGATCGCCGTCACCAAACTCTGGCTGACTAAATAACTGAGTCATTCCGTTCATATACAAGCTCGAACCAAACGACGCAAAACCAAAATTGCCAGTCATTTCTACCAAACCATCAACTGCTCGACGAATCGCTTTGTCTGAAGTATCAACATTTGAATTGACGTGCGCCTCAATTGCCTTCGTACTGCTATCAATACCGCTCGGCAATTCCGTCATTTGCGCCGCCGTGATTCCATTGACATAAAAACGATATCCCTTATCTGTCGGAATTCGACCTGCGCTCGTGTGGGGCGCCTCAATAAATCCCATCTCCTCAAGTTTTGCCATTTCACTGCGAATCGTGGCGCTACTCACGCCAAACAGTTTGGCTAGCGTTACGCTACCAACTGGCGCCGCAATTTCAGCGTATTGCTCAATAATCGCGACAAGGATTGCTTGTTGACGTTCGGTCATAATCCGATTATATCGCAAATCTAGCACTCATACAAGCAGAGTGCCAAGCCTTATCGTCTTTCCGTAAAGTAGCGCGCTGCATCTGAAGAGAACAACATCATAATCATAATATGCACACCAATCGAGATCAAAAGCAGCATAATCGACGCATTAATTCGCCCAATTGTCACAGACAGAGATTCAGTGACAATAGCTAATGTCGCCACAGAAAGCAGTGAGATTCGCGCCCGACTACTTCCCCGAAGTAGCAGCCCAACCAGAACGATTTCCGCCACGACCAACAACACATTAAAACCAGCCATCATTGATAACATGGTATTCGCGGCATTTATATCAATTCCATCAATATTCGCAACTTGCACCAAAGTCGTCGGCCAGCTAGAAAAGTCCACCAGCATTTGCCCGATTGTGAACAACGACGCCAGAATCATTAGTCCGCCGCCAATTAAAATCTGCGGTGGTCGGCGACCCCAAAGCTCTTCTAATAAAGTTTCGTGATTTCGCGGATGACGATCATAAATTGTGCCGTCCATAATCACTCCGAGCCGCGTTGAAGTCGCGACATTATCGTCAGTCTTTATCCGACCGACTTCCAAAATCGGTAAATCGCCATCAGTGCGAATGGAGTCTCCGAGACCATTGCGCGAATGATAGCCCGTTGAAAAATCCTTTAATATCGTCACTCTAACATTTTTATTGTTACTTTTAACCGACTCAATAATATAATCTCGTTCAATATCAATATTCTCGTCAATCTTATGCGTGAACTGAAAAGTAAATAAAGAAAAGCCAATACTCTTATCGTACGTACCAGCCGCCAACCAATCAACTCGATGACCGCCAGGAAGAAGCCAGCCATTTGGACATCGCCAAAACCTAACGTGATGACGACGCCTTGGATTGCCGTCAACTTCCTGCTGATAGGCAAAGTCTTGCCGCCTACCAAACAAAAATGCTGGCGACACTGGTGCATTTGGATAACTACGACCACTCAGCACTGTAAGCACCATTTTCCAAGCTGACCTCGGAGTTATGTCATCCGCCAAAACCCAGCCAGCCTCAGTCATTGCCTTATGGAGCTTTTCTTCCGAGCCGCGCACACTCAAATTGACGGGGTCGCTTAATACTCCGTCCGCCGTCCGCGTCCTGCCGATAAAATAATTCGGTACGTACATATTGCTCAAAATTCGATGAAGCCTAGGCAGCGCCAAATATGCCACAATTATCCACACAACAAAGAACAAGCCAACCAGCCACCAGCCGCCCGTCACCCAACCTTCTCTAAGCACCAACCACGCCAACCAAAACGACGCCAAACCTGCAAAGATAAAAAAGGATTGGTCTAACAATGTAGTCAAGGTCTTCGAGGAACGATCTTGCCTGGCTGCTATTTTTTTTGGAGTTTTTACTGAACTCATAGATTAATTATATCATTGAGGAGATTTCGAGCTACCAAACGCGCCTCGTCATCCTGACGTTTAAACACGTCGCCGCGCAAAATAATTTCCTCGGTCACTCTAATTGCTCGCTCCAAATCGTCATTGATAATCACGTGATAATACGGAACTTCAAGCGCGTAAGCCAACTCTTTTACCGCCGAGGCGTGACGCTTTGGCCACTCCGCTTGAAAATCTTCTTCAGTTGCGTAACGCTTTTTTAATCGCTCAATCCAAGTTTGACTATTTGGCGGCACAATGAAAATCGCAATGCTATCTGGCGCCAATCGCTCATATTCCTCCACGCCCTGAACGTCAATGTCGGTAATTGCCACGCGGTTCTGATCATGCGCTAATTTCAGCTCAGCCACCGATGTCCCATAAACTGTACCGTGAACAAACTTCGCCTCGATAAATTCATTATTTTGTAACATATTTTCGGCAGTTTGCGAATCAATAAAATGATAGTCAATTCCATCTTGCTCGGCACATCCATTATTTGTGCGTGGCGCGCGCGTAGTGTGAGAAACAATATCGCGAAACTCCGGCGACTTCAGTAATTGTTTTTTTATCGTGTCTTTGCCCGCACCAGAAATTCCCGCAAGCAGCGCAATTTTCGTACTTTTAACCAACTCAATTGTCGATTCAGTTGGCTGATAATTTGTAATAAGATCTTCGATACTTGGCATAATATTTACCTATAATAACTCATCAAGTACAGATTGCCAATTGGGAAATTCAGAACTTCCAAAACGAATAAGCCGACCAGAAAACTCACCCGCGCCATTCGCCGTCCGATCGTCAATCAAAATATCGCCTCGACTCAAATTCTTTGCTGACGAAAAAATAACCTTACGGAAGAAAACATTATCCGAACCTTCGCCGCCAAAATACTTTTTCACCCACGCCAACTTATCGCCCAAAGCCGTCGGATTTTCCCACGGAGAAGAAGATAAAATATATAAATCGTATTTGTCTTTCAGGGCGTAAACCGCATCGATAGCTCCAGGCACTGGATCCATTAAAGAAAAAATTCCTGGAATATTATCGTGCTGACCGGCAAACTCATCAATCAACTCAGGCGATATCTTCGTTAAAGCAGATTTGAAATCCGCCAAAACGCCATCCATATCAATATAAACAATAGGTTTTTTCACAACTAATCCCTTTTTAGCATCACCATAAATGCTTCGCTCGGTATGTCAACCTTACCAAAGCGTTTCATTCGTTTTTTACCGCGCGCTTGCTTGGCGAGAAGCTTCTTTTTACGACTAACATCGCCGCCGTAAAGATAGCCCGTAACGTCTTTTCGATAAGCGCCGATATTTTCCCTGGCAATAAATTTACCGCCAATTGCCGCTTGCAATGAAACCTCAAAACTCTGACGAGGCACGACTTCTTTCAACTTCTTAACAATCTCGCGCCCCAAATGCTGCGATTCCGACCGATGGCACATTACGCTCAACGAATCAACCATCTCACCCGCTACATAAAAATCGACGCGCACCAAATCTTCCACTTGATAATCTGCCAACTCATAATTAAACGAACCGTAGCCGCTGGTAATAGATTTCAATTGGTCATAAAAATCCGTCAACAAATTCGCAAGTGGCGCCGCAAATGAAATCAGCGCTCGCTCGTCAATGTAGCTCAGGTTTTTCTGGCGACCACGCTTACTCACGATCAACTGAATCACCGCACCAATATAATCCTGCGGCACGACAATTTCACCATCAATCCACGGCTCGCGAATCTCTTTTATTTGCGCTGGGTCGGGCAATTCACTAGCAGACTTGATATCCAGCTCCTCGCCATTCGTCAGACTAACTTGATAATCAGTACTCGGATTGGTCACAATTAAATCCAAATTATACTCACGTTCCAATCGCTCGCGAATAATATCCATATGTAGCAATCCCAAAAATCCAATTCGCACACCGTAGCCCAAAACCGGCGAATTCTCCGGCTCGAACTGTAACGCCGAATCGCTCAGACTCAACTTTTCAATTGCCTCTTTCAGGTCATTGTAGTCTTCATTGGACACCGGGAAAAAACCCGCATAAACAAACGGCTTAACTTCTTTATAACCTGGAAGTGGTTGGACGGTAAATTTTTCAGTCATAACTATGTATTATTATATCAGCTCAGCGTTCTTGTATAAACGCACAGTAAATCGCTCCTTGCGCTCCTATTTATTGTCAGCAAATTATTCCTTACACACTGAGGTCTAACCTATAGCTGCTCAAAAATCTTATGAGCTTGATTCTTGCCAATAACCTGAATCAGTTCAGTGTAACTCATCCACCGACCGCGTTTAGCTTTATCGCGACGATAATCCTTCTCGTCAGTAATATCGCCCTTAACTATTGCATCAACATTACGCCAAGCGACCCAAGGTATGTCATCGCTCAAAAAGCTATAATCTAGATGAACATAATTTTCGTTGATCAGTTTATAGTCTGACGATGAAAATCCGCGCGCATACAACTCGCGGAGAATAGCGTCCGCTAGCTCGGCAAAACTGTCAACCGTAACACACAAAAAGTCATCGTATTCTTCACCAAGTTCGTATGATCGTCCATTCATAAAAATACTATACGGATCATCGTCAACAATTTTCTCATCTAACCACACACGACGGTCACGTGTTACTGGAATCACCCGACATCTAATTTTCTCTGCAAAGTTTTTGAAATTACTCATAATTGCCAACGATAGACATATCAATATCCATTTCGTACATTTTATTACATCTACGCTTTTCAATACAGTATATACTATTTCCACTGTCGCGTCTGGTTGATCTTGTGCTTCTCAAAATACACTTCCGCCAAATTGACGTCAAACCGATTTGCCAATTCCATCAAATAGTTCAGCACGTCCGCAAACTCCTCGCGCAGATTGTCGTGGTTATCAGGTCTTTTTTCTCCCTTAAATCCTGTCTCTTTGCGAATCGCCTTCGCCAGCTCGCCAACTTCCTCGGCTAACAATAAGAATACTTCAGTGACAGAATTTTTATCCCAACCTTTCTCCTTACAAGTTTGATCGAGGTGTTTTTGTAATTCAGTTAAGCTTATTGTTTGTGGATTCATGGTTTTTCCTTCTTTAATCTTAATTAACTTACACTTGATGGAATATAAACATAGCAGGAAGCAAGAATCTGCTCGCTATCCAATCCTATTTTTAATTACTATTATACTCTGATTTATCAAACAATATATCACTTTGGTTAAATATTTTTTCCTGTGATAGTCCAAAATCTCTACCAGCAACTTTTTTATGAAGTTGCTGGTTTTGTTTATATAACTTTTATAAAGAAGTAATAAAAGTTAAACCGCCTAATATCACTCCCGCTGCATTGGGAATGATGAGGATCCAGTCTTTTTTAGGTTCTTTTGTCCAACCATAGATTACCCAAATTAAACAAGAAACTGCTGCGAATAGTGGTTGGAATGGTTGAGCTTTTTCTCCTTGTAGGTTAGCGATAATTTGTGGAATATATGCAATAAAGACAAGGATCCCAATAAAAGCTCCAATAGATCCGACAAAGCGATTAATTTTTTGTTTAGACATATAATACCTCATGAGGTTTTATTATATTATAAAGGAAAAGATGCTGTCAATAATTTTGTGTAAACACTCTAGTAGAGTCTTCAAACAAAGTAACTAAGTAACGTTCCAGAGCCTCCTCGTTAGGAAAAAGAACCTTCTATTTCGTTTGACGTTTGATTTCTTTATTAAGAGACTTAATGAGTTTTGTCGAATAAATGCTATGCCAAATCTGGTAAGGAAACTGATTTCAGCAATCATACGCGTCAATACTACGAACCAACGCCAAAAAAATTCAGTTAAGCTTATTGTTTGTAGATTCGTGGTTTCCCTTTTTAATCTTAATTAAAATATCTCCCCAGCGTTACCGTATCACCAACCCGCGCCTCGCGTGTCGTCTTCAGGTTTGTCACAATATAGCCAATTTCGCCAGTTTCAAGCGAAGGGTCGGGTTGCATGGCTGGGTTAAGATGACCAACTTCCAGAGCTAGTCCATTTGCGCCAGTCGCCATCATTCGGATAGATTCGCCCTTTTTAATTCGCCCGTCAACCACCCGCACATATAAAATCACGCCACGATAATCGTCATAATAGCTATCAAAAATCAACGCCCTAGTTGGATCATCAACCTCGCCAGTTGGCGCAGGGATTTTATCGACAACCGCGTCCAAAACCTTATCTACATTTTGACCAGTTTTAGCAGAAATATGAATAATCTCGTTTTCATCGCAACCCAACAAATTAATGACTTGCCTGGATACGCGCGGTATGTCGGCGGCCGGCAGATCGACCTTATTTAACACCGGAATAATCGTCAAATCCTGCTCCATCGCCAAGTAAACATTCGATAATGTTTGCGCCTGAATTCCCTGGCTAGCATCAACCACCAATATCGCGCCCTCGCAAGCCTGCAAACTACGCGAAACTTCATAGCTAAAATCAACATGCCCCGGAGTGTCAATCAAATTCAGATCGACATTTTTATATCGCATTCGCACCGGCGCCAGCTTAATAGTGATGCCCTTTTCCCGCTCCAAATCCATCGAATCCAGCAGCTGCGATTTCATTTCGCGCTTTTCTACCGTCCCAGTCATCTCCATCATTCGATCAGCCAGCGTAGACTTGCCGTGATCAATATGAGCAATAATACAAAAATTCCGAATATTTTCCATTAACCCTTAAACTCCAATCGTCCAAATAACACTTTTTTCAATCGTGCAAGAATCGGGTCAATTTCTGGCAATTTTAACCACTTTGAAGCCGCGGCATACGCACCAAAACTGACCAATGAAATGATAACGAATTTCGGAAAAGCGCTAAAGAAACTGTCGTCATGATAACGAAACGGCATAATTAGCACGGCGATATAACAAACCACGCCCGTAATAGTACCCGCAATCATCATCTTAAAAATCGCTCGCACAAACGTCATGTCGAATAATTTTGGCATTTGACGATTCATAACCGCCAAAAGCACAACCACTTCCAAAACCGCCACTGTTGATTGAGCCCAGGCCAATCCATATGCGCCCATTTTCAAGACCATCGATAGAACAATTGCTAAAATTATATTTAAAGTAATCGAGAAAATTGAAATATACAGCGGAGTTTTCGTATCTTGGCGGGCGTAAAATGCTCGCGCGGCCATGTGGTAAATGGTTCGGAATAAAATCGCCACGACCAAACAGCCCAAAATTCCCGCGATCAGTTGATTGCCACCATTGCGAATAAAATGCACGACGTATCCCCTGGTAAAGAAAATCACCACCGACACCGGAAGAGCCATCCAAAAAATAATTCTCAGCAGGGAACGCAGGTCTTTTTGAAATAGGTCATTTCGACCTTCACCCAAATGCTCAGTCAATTGAGGAAAAGCGGCATTTGAAATCGCCACGCCAATAAGATTGATCGGCATCATATGGAGGGTCAAAGCCTGCTGGTACGCCCTAACCGTTCCGTCAGCCAAGCGCGAAGCCAAATTGACCTCGACCAAGCTAACCACATAATCCATTCCTTGATCAACAGAACGCGCAGGCAATAAAGATAAAACTTTTCTAAATCCCTTATTCCGCCAATAAATTTTGAAATTGTAATCAAATCCAAGCCCAGCCAAGCCAACCGCGCTGACGATCAATTGCAAAAATGACCCCAAAACCACACCCAACGCCACGCCCATAATGCCACCGTCAAAAATCTGCCAACCGAATAAATTGACACCGCCAGTAAACCACACCGTACCGATAATAATACCGACGTTATACAGCATTGGCGCCAGCGCACAGAACATAAATCGCCCGACCGCTTGCTGAATGCTAGCAATCACCGCCGCAACCGCAAAAATAAACGGATTAACCGCAATCACCTGCATCATACTAACCGCCAAAGCATGACCAGACTCGCTCAGACCAGGTGCGATTAAATACTTCATCAATGGATCAGCGAAAATAATAATCAGCACCGACGCCGCCATGGTTATTAGCGCCATGAAATTAATCATACTAGAGCTAATTTGCCAAGCCGACTGTTTATTACCCTTGACCCAGCGCTCATTAAAAACTGGAATGAACGTCACACTAAGCGCACCAGAAACCAGCACTGCGAACATAAAGTCCGGCACCATGAAAGCTGCCGTATAAGCATCTAGTCCAACCGGGTATCCCGCCAATGCTCCGTTTTCGCTCGGCATGTAGGCGGAGTTGAGCAAGCGATCACGGAAAAACCCCAGCAAGCTCGACAACAACGTCGAGCCCGCCAGAATCGTAGCAGCCAATTTCACATTAAGCCGCTGATTTATTTTCGTAACTGTACTACGAACGCGCCCCATAGTATTTTACGAATGCAGTTTAGCTTCTTTTGGTAATTTAGTGCCCTTAAGAATCTCGTCAACCTCAGATTCTTCCAGAGTTTCTTCCTTCAGTAGAGCCTCAGCCAACTTATCAAGGAACGAACGATTTTCTTTCAATACCAACATTGCACGACGTTTAGCTTCGGTAATCAATTGCGCGACTTCCTCATCAATCATCTTCGCAGTCTCATCAGAATACGGACGCTCTCTGGTCATTTTATCGAACATCAAGCCGCCGTTATCTTCATGGAATACTTGATCGCGTAAGCCCTTGCCCATTCCTTGCTCAATCACCATATCACGGGCAATTTCAGTCGCTTTTCGCAAATCCGAACCAGCGCCAGTAGTGATTCCGTCATCGCCGTAAATCAATTGTTCAGCGATTCGTCCGCCCATTGCCCGAGCCAAAATATCTTTAAACTCGTAAACGTTTGTGTAGCTCTTATCTTCTGGTGGCAAGAACCATGTTACTCCACCAGTACCGCCGCGCGGAATAATCGTAACCTTGTGGACTGGGTCGGAGTCAGGCAAGACGTGACCAACAATTGCGTGGCCAGCTTCGTGATAAGCAGTCAACTCTTTCTCGTGATCGTTCATTATCTTAGTCTTGCGCTCTGGACCAATTGCCACACGCTCAAACGCCTCAGTTAATTCGTCATTTGTGATCTTCTTCTTATTGCGACGCGCAGCAATGATTGCAGCTTCATTAGCCATATTTGCCAAATCCGCACCAGATGAGCCAGCGGTTTTTGCCGCCAATTTATCAAGATCAACAGTTTCATCAGTTGGCTTTTTCTTAAAGTGAACTTTCAGGATTGCCTCACGATCTTTGCGTTCTGGTAATGTAATATTCACACGTCGGTCAAATCGTCCAGGGCGAAGCAAAGCCGGATCCAAAACATCCGCGCGGTTGGTTGCCGCCAAAACAATAACATTGGTCTCGCCATCAAAACCATCCATCTCCACCAAAATCTGATTCAGAGTTTGCTCACGCTCGTCATGACCGCCGCCCATACCAGAGCCACGCTTACGACCCACGGCATCAATCTCATCAATGAAGATGATACACGGGGCATTTTTCTTAGCCTTAGAAAATAGGTCTCGCACCCGGCTAGCACCAACACCAACAAACATTTCCACGAATTCAGAACCAGAAATTGAGAAGAATGGCACACCAGCCTCGCCAGCAACAGCTCGGGCTAGCATCGTCTTACCTGTACCCGGATTACCGACTAACAATACGCCTTTTGGAATCTTTGCGCCCAAATCTTTATATTTCTTCGGATGCTTAAGAAAATCAACAACTTCCTGCAGATCTTGCTTGGCGTTATCATTTCCAGCGATATCTGTAAATAGAACCTTTTCCTTGTCTTGTCCATAAAGGCGAGCCTTACTCTTGCCAAATCCCATGGCTTGATTATTTTGACCCTGAGCTTGGCGCATCATAAACATGAAGAACACCACGATAATCAGCACAGGCACAACCATAACCGCCAGGTTCCACATAGTTTCGCCGGTTGTGGATGGTGGAATAACCTTCACCTCAACCTTAGCGTCCTTGTTCAAACCCTGCTCATAAATGCTACTAGATTCCTTGACTGAATGCTCGGTAGGTTTTGATTGATCTTTTGGAGTAATCTTAATATCGTTTCCTTGAATCTCCAATTGAGCAATTTTACCGTCATTTGCTCGACGCACTACATCAGATAATGCAACATCTTTAAGATTTGATGCAGGGAAGAGTGTTGCGTAAAAAATTAACGCTACAAAAATTATAATTGCCCAAAACAATCCAAATCGTAAAATTTGACTTATTCTATTCTTTCCATTTCTTTGAGGCATCTTAACAGCCATTCTCAACTAATCCTTTCGCCTATACTAATCAAACTCTCTTTATTATAACACTTCTTAGCGTCAATTTCATCACAATGCCGCCGCCAACTTGCCAGCACGAGCCAGCTTTTCCAGTTTTTATAGCAATTAGCATACGCTCTAGTTGAGAACCTAGCAGTGACACATCATAATGTCGTAAAACGTAATAATATAGCAATTCTTGTGCGACATTATCATCTATCATCGTCAAAAAATACCGACGCAGGACTTCTCCATCAAATTCCTCTATTTCCTGCTCAATTTTCCCTCTTAATTCTCTTTGTTTTCGCCACGCCTCGTACACTCCAAGCTTCTGGTATTCATCAAGTTCACGATTTATCTTGCGCCTAAATTTATTCCTCTGATACAAGTCGCTTTGATTTGTCTCATCTTCACACCATTCCAATTTCTGGCGAATCGCATATTCATAAATTCTCTGCTTCGTCCAACCATTCATCGGCCTAACTATTTGACTATCACTCATCCCCGCCAAGCCTCGCCACCTGGAGCCACGCTTAAGATTCATCGCTACAGTTTCAATAATGTCATCTCGGTGATGCGCTGTCACTATCACGCCATCAAAATCCGTCGCCACGCCACGCAAAAATTCATACCGTCTTTGGCGCGCCAATTCTTCACTGGCATCAGCCCCCAGCTTTTCGCGCCGACAAACAAATTGTATTTTATATCTATCAGCTAAAGCCTCGACAAATCTAGCATCACTCGCCGAATCCTCACGAATTCCGTGGTCAAAATGAGCGACCACCAAATCTTTTTCCGTTCGCGACATCAAATCCAGCAAAACTACCGAATCAATCCCACCACTGACTGCGATAATATATCTCACATATCCATTATCTCACAATTTACCTAAAACGTATTTGGCAAATTTTATACTATCTGTTACAATCAATGCAGTGTGGCACCGTAGCTCAGCTGGTTAGAGCGCAGGACTCATAAGCCTGAGGTCGGTGGTTCGGGTCCACCCGGTGCTACCAGAAATTATCTTTTCCTCGTCAATACGACGGGGAATTTTTTATAGATACTGAATTAAATTAGCTCAAGCTCTTCAGATTGAACGCCGTCCAAAGCAGCCAATCGTCGCGACACAAAGCTATCCAATTCCCATGAATTACGCTGACGCTCCCACGTTGCTAAATCCTTTTTTCGGGTTACTTCTAAAAATTCAGCTAATTCACTGGTGTTGATTTCCATATTTTTTCCTTTTTTTGTGTTAATTATTTAACTGTTTTTATACTATCATAAATTTGACAAAAAAGCAATACCTTTTTCGGTCATTATTTACCTTTTCATTCCGCTTGTGGTACACTGGTAGGGAAGGATTTATACACAAAAATGACCCCCGTAACAATCTCGTCACTGGCCACCATAACTTTTGCAGCGATTATTCACGCTAGTTTTCAGCTTAGTGTCAGTGTTTTAACGTTACTTAGCGGACATTCAATTGGCAAAAAAACTACCCAGAGAAAAATTTTTCGTATGAGCAACAGTTTTGTATTTGGTGTTTCAACAATCACTCTGCTGCTCATTAGCTCCATTTCCTATTTCCTATCACTATTCATCCACCACGCCACCAGCGCAGAGCAACTCGTTGCCGCCGTCTCTTCGGGGATGATGTTTGGCTTAGGAATCGCAATTTGGGCATTTTACTTTCGACGACAACCAGGAACTTCATTATGGCTTCCACGCAATTTTGCAGAATATTTAAACAAGCGCACCAAAAAAACCAAAAATTCCATAGAAAGCTTTGCTCTGGGAATAATTAGCGTTATTGCAGAAATCATATTTATTATCGCGCCAATTATAGCCGCCAGTCTGGCTATTATCACCCTACCAAACCCCTTCTTGCAAATCATCAGCATAGCGATCTACGTCATTGTATCCACACTGCCGTTGTTTGTTGTTATCATATTAATCGGCAGCGGGCGCAGCATCTCTAATTTACAACGTTGGCGGGAAGACCATAAGAGATTTTTGCAATTCGCCAGCGGCGGTAGCTTATTAATTTTGGCAGCATTCCTATTTGTCGACCGCGTTATTGGCGTCATTAGCTACGGAGGCAATTTATGGTAAAGCCGGGTCAAATTGACGTCATCAAACAAGGAAAGCGACCGCCAGAGGAGTTCAGCCCAGACAAGCTCCACAATTCCATAATTGCCACCTGCCTAAGCGTTCGTACACCAGAGGGTCAAGCTCAAGACATCGCAAAAACCGTCACTCTGGGCGTTATGAATTGGTGCGAAACTCATCCAGAAATAACCTCTGCCGATATCCGCCGCCAAGCACAACGCATTATGAAAACTCTACATCCTGACGCAGCCTATTTATATAAAAATTATAAAACCATAATTTAGGAGATTTGATGTCGCAAAAACCAACTTTTGACTATGACTATATCGTAATTGGTAGTGGCGCTGGTGGCTCACCGGCAGCCAGTATATTAGCAAGTGCCGGAAAAAAAGTTGCTGTTGTAGAAAAATCAACATTCGGCGGGGAATCACCAAACTGGGGAGATGTGCCAACTGGATTTTTAACTCATGCTCTTAACGTTTATCAAACAGCCAAAGATGCTGCTAAATTTGGGTTGCGCACCAACTCGGTTGGGTATAATTACCCTTCTCTACTATCCTGGAAAGACAAAGTTATAAAGAGAACTGGAGCTGGCGGTAATCGCTATTATTACGAGAAGCAAGGCATTAGTGTTTTTGCTGGCAATGCGCATTTCTTGAGTCCGAATGAAATAGCCGTCAATCGTAGACATTTGTCCGCTCGCAAATTTCTCATTGCAACTGGATCTGATTGGCAAATTCCAGAAATACCTGGGTTAAGCGCCGTTTCTTATCACACTCCAAAAACTATTTTTAGCTTAAAGCGCCCACCAAAAACCATGTTCATTGTTGGCGCGGGAGCTACGGCACTAGAATTGGCGCACATCTTCTCCACCCTGGGAACAAAAGTTTACGTAGCAGAGAAATCGTCCAGAATATTATCAACATTTGACCCAGAAGTCAGTGCTTTGGTTACGAATGACGCAAAAAATCGCAACATTTCAATCTTAGCTCGCACTAAGATTATCGCCATCCAAAAATCGTCTATACAAAAGCGCGTCACTTTTCTGCAAGGGCGAATAGAGAAATCTGTACGCGTTGATGAGATTCTAATTGCCGACCAACAATTGCCTGCGACAGATTTAGGATTAGAGAACGCCGGCGTGAAATATACCGAAAATGGCATTTTGGTTAATTCTTCCCTGCAAACTTCCGCTCGGCATATTTTTGCCGCAGGAAATGTAACTGACGCCAATATCCAAACTCACACAGCTTTAGCGCAGAGTCGTATTGCGGCTCATAATTTGCTACATAATAATAAGATTAAATTCAATGATTCCCCACGATTACAAGTTGCATTTACTCAACCTGAAATAGCTCAAATTGGAATGAATGAATACGATTGTAAGGTGAAAGGAATAAGCGCAAAAATAGCAATTGTTCCACTCACGGCTACCGTACGCAGCAATATTACCGACCAGCGAATAGGTTTTGTGAAATTGATCGTTGATAAGAAGCGAGTTGTCGTAGGTGGAACGATAGTCGGACCGCACGCTAGCGATATGGCAGCCGAGCTAGCCCTGGCCGTTCGACATAAAATGACCAGCGAAGAACTAGCGTCCACGCCGCATTGTTTTACTTCTTGGTCAGAAGCCGTGCGAATTGCCGCCGGAAAACTTCTATAATTACCTCTGATGCGCTATAATAAGTCTCACGGGGGCGTAGCTCAGGGGTTAGAGCAGTCGGCTCATAACCGATTGGTCGCTGGTTCGATCCCAGCCGCCCCCACCATTTCAGAGTAAAAATCCAAACCCTCGCCTTCTTGGGCGATTTTACGCCCACGCTCGAACCTATTTGATCACAAAGTAGCTGCGCTGAAAAAGATCAGGGCAAAGCCCTGTTCGGCAAGTCGCCAGCGCCCCGACCCGCCGAAATTCTTTAAGTGAGGACTAAATGGATATTGTATATTGTATATATTGCGTATGGCTACAGAGTCGTGTTAATAATTTCAAGTTCTGCGTCTGTCCCCAAACCAAAATATTTGATTGCGCCTTATAGCAACCGCGCCAATACGAGACGCTATTAATTCAATAAGGCTATCTCTTGCCTCCAGCGTGTCACGACTAACGCCCTCACTCATCAGTAGTATTTTCTCTGGCAATATACTACATTCTCTTACTATTGTCTGTATTTCGCCTTCATCTTCAGGACTAGAGATGACAAACTTAAACCATGAATTGCTAAGATTGGATATAGCATGAAGTACTTCTGGTCTATATCTTGAACGGACTGAATTTCCGCTACTTGAAAGCTTTGGCGAGCAGTTAATCTGACAATTCTGCAATTCTACCCGTGGCACAATTGTACCATTGGTCTCAATTTCAAATTGCCATCCGTTCAGTAGTTTCAATAACTCTACAATTCTGTCTTGCTGCAGTAGAGGTTCTCCGCCAGTAATGACAAGCCTGGGTTCCGCTTCTGTACTGCCAAACGCCTCAAGCCACGCAGAGGAAATTTCTTCTGCAACCTCATGAGGTGGATTATTTTGGCGCTCTTTCCAAAATTCAGGTGTCGACCTGTCCCATGTATACCATGCATCACAGCGCCAGCCAATACCATCCTTACCGCAATGTAGGTTACAGTCTTGCAATCTCAAAAACACAGCTGGATACCCAGCTGTAACCCCTTCACCTTGTAAAGTTGCAAAAATACCATCGCCACTTATACTCAAAAAATCGCGACGCGCTCTATACGTATCTTTTTCCTCGACAGTAGGAATATATTTTTCTGTCATTTTAATCTCGAGACCATTTCGCACTACAATTTGGTGTTTCAAAAAGCGTAGCAGACTCCAAGGCAATGCCGGGTAGCTTGTTTTCAAATAGCTTCTGTAGGGTTATGGCGATATATTCAACAATACATTCAGCAGTAGGCACAAATGATGTCTTGATAAACTTAAGCTCTTTGTTATTCTTAGCAAAGTCTGACATAACATCGTCCTTATCCCAGTACATAAATGAATGATCTAGCTTGTCAACTATTTCTTCATTGATTAGCCCTTTGAGGTCTCCAAAGTCTAAAACCATGCCCTGGTCGGGTTTATCGTTTTTATTCTTTATATCGCCCGATATCTCGATAAGCAATCTATACCTGTGTCCATGTGGATTTTTACATAAGGACATATGATTAGTAACTCTGTGTCCCATATCCCATTCGAATTGTCTCGTAATACTTATCATTTATTACCTTTCTATCATACGCTGAAAGTGGCTGATATAATGTTTATATTTTTCAGCATCCCCGCGAATTACAACCGTTTCGGTCGTGCTACCAGGTTTGCACACCCCGCGGGTGCTCATACAAGTATGTTGCGCTACCATTCTAACTATTAGCAACTTAGGCTTCAATGTATCCTCGAGAAGGTCAGCAACCTGTTTTGTAAGTCTTTCTTGAACCTGTAGTCGTTTTCCGTAGGCATCTACTATACGCGCAAACTTTGATAGTCCTAAAATCTTATCGTCTGGCAAATAGGCCACGTCAACCTTGCCCATGAACGGCACCATATGATGCTCACATTGGCTACTAAAATCTATATCCCTTATGTATATAAGATCTGTATACCCATCGCTGTCAAAAACTTTTGCGAAATCATTAGGGTCTAGGCTATAACCACGAAGATTTTCATTTAATTGTTTAACAAACCTCTCTGGCGTATCAATTAAACCATCTCTGTTAATGTCTTCACCCTTCTCTGATAAATAATCTTTTATGGCGTCGATCAGTTTCGCCTCTGCTGAACTTATTTTTGCTGCAACCACTGTGCTAACTCCTTCCATACTACAGATATCATGTCGGTCTTTTCATCGTCACTCATCTCAGCTATCGTCTTGTTTGCGCCATCAACTTTGAAATATTTATCGTAGTCACGACCATTCTCGCCGCGTGGTTCGCTGAGTAATTCACCATGCACTTTGTACGTAAACGTCTTGATTTCTAGTCCATCTAGATACGTAACCGTACGCTGAGTGTATGCCCCTCTGTCATCTCTAAGCAATTTTACTATGTTTTCTATGCCAATAGTATCAAGTGCGTACTTCGTATAAACCCCTGGAAAACCTTTGAGGCTTTTGATGAACAGTCCAGAATCCATAACAACCAGTGGACTCTTTAGTAGTTCGTAGTATTTTTGAGCTTTATCAATGGACACTTCTTCTTGGCTATCTGATTGAATTTCCGGTACATCAGGTAGCTCCCTGTCGGGAGCTGTGAGTGTTAGACCCGCCCCCAATAATGCCTGGTTTGCTCCAGCTAATTTATATTTGTTGGTTGTGGCGTAGGTTATATTCATAAAGCCCCTCCTTTATTGAATTATTCTTTTCTTTGCCATGCAGCTCTTGCATAAAAAACATTCTTCATTACCACTAGTACAGGAGTAAGTATCGTCTAGGGGAAAATTATTGGACTGAGCCCATAATACTAAATCGTTTTTTGTCACGTAATCTTTGTGTGGAAATAGCCCAGGTATCATCAATGGTGACATTACCTGCCAATCCCAATCATTAGTATTGGAACAGACCATGATCGTATCAGCAACGAGGGACAATAGACTCATATCTGGATATTCCGACCCCTCAGGAAGCACCTTTTCTGCGCCTATTATCACCGTTCGTATAGTCTCCTTGAGTGAGGTGGCATATTGGACGGCGAGAGAGATTAGCATTATATTTCGCAAAGGCAACCCCTTTATTCGCACTTCTTCAGAACCCCAAGAATCGTATAGTTCTTTAGGTACAACCTCACAAGAAACCGTTTTGAGATCTTTAATATTTTCAGGATATAAGTTTCGTAAATAATTTATAATTTTTTGAGTTGCCTCTAATTCTCTTAATTCTGCTTTGGCACCTCTCTTTATATAGAGTGGATAAAGTATATTACCTAAATTTTTTATACAGAGCTCTGCTAAAACTGATGAGTCTATCCCGCCAGACATTAAGATAACGACAGGCTCGTTAACAGGCTGGCGAACAGACCAACCTCGCTTTGTGACCAGCATCTCATCGGCAGCGTTCACGATAAATCCCTCCTGTTAATAAACCGATTGATATGATGAGAGATTTCCTCTGATACTTCGTCTATAGATTTATCATTTACGTCAATAGGGTAAATTCTGTCGGGGCTTCTTTCTATGAGCCTACTATATCCCTGCTGAACAGATTGCATGAAAACGAGGTCTTGATCATTGAATATTATGCGCTCATTCGGGATGTCATCGTTAAGAGCTCTGCTTAGCGCTCTTTCTGGTGCAATATCAAGATAGATGGTCAAATCAGGCATGGCATGCCGAACACTGTAAACTCCCAACATCCAAGTTACATGCAAATCAATATCTACCTCAGGATAGGATTTCTGCAGATCTGGTAATGAGTATGCTATTGCAGTGTCAATATCTCTGTCAGCTACGACCACCCCGCCTTTTTCAAGGTGAGGGTTTATGATCTTTTCGTCAACATATAGTGTCCGTGCAGCACCTGCCAGTGCGTCGGTTATTGGGTACCTCCGCATCTCCTCATCTCGCTTAATAATTGACAGAAGTCGACCATCCAGCTCATCGCTATTTGTATTGTTTCTGCACGGCTTGATCATGGGGTTGAACCCTGAGTCTTGCAGATGGCTAACTACATGTCTAAGTTGCGTTGTTTTCCCAGCTCCATCTATTCCCTCAAGTGAGATCTTGAATCCTCGCCTCATTTTGCCGCCTCCTCCAAGGTCTTCATGTTATGCAACATAATTTTGTAAATATGCTTATCAAAATTTGCTGAAAAATCCACCTTAATCCTATCTTTTTTGTAACCGTCTGACGTTATTCTAGTGCCAGCACGAGCATTAACATACGCTGCGCTTGAATCACAAGATCTTATGAAATCATATTTAGATAGTCGGATAAGTTCTATATTGCCACTATCACCCAGTCCAAGTAAGTGATGTGCTTTATCTGCCACTAAATTTCTATTTATTAACTCGCGGACTATCTTTTCTCTTCCGAGAATTCCGTCTTCTGCAAACTTGTCATTATATATAGTACCGATACCAATAGTTGATACATAGTCAAGAGATGACATTATTCTGTACGACTCGATATACTCATCTATACTTTTCCCATGAGGAACGGCCATTAGTGACATATTAGACAGGTAATCTCTGTGCCTTGCAATAAAATCTTGCATAAGTTTCATAGTAGAGTTGTGATTGTACAGTGAGTCTGGCAGAACTATCTCATCTGGACTAACTTTAGAAATGGCCAACATTAAATCATTACTGTCGATAGATTCGCCGAGTTCAAAGGCCGAGTTATCAAGTATTAAAAAGCTACTTCTGATAGGTTTTGAGAATAGTTCTCGGTAGCTGACATCTTCTAGTACGAGATGAGCTAAACTCATCTGAATATCAAAGCGCACACCATCGGCAACTAAATTTTCTTGATATTCAGTTGGCATTATATGAGCTACCCGTATCATAGTTATGATTATAGCATACACATGTTGTGTGCAAATACTTATACTTTACATAGATGATATGATACTGTAAATACATATGGATATTTGTAGGTATTCATAAGACCTATACAATATCCATTTAGTCCTCACTTAAAGAATTTCGGCGGATCGGAGCGCGGGCGACCTGCTGAACAGGGCTTTGCCCTGATCTTTTTCAGCGCAACTACTTTGTGCTCAAATAGGTTCGAGCGTGGGCGTAAAATCGTACCAAAGTCTGAATTTGAATTTGATAATCATAAGATGAATATTTTTACTATTCCTGCTACAATATTATGTAGTAGATATTAAATTTGCAAAATGAACAAATTAAAACTCAAACGATTAATTTACAGAATACAACACGACTATTTAACCCTAAATAATGTCGTTATTGCTGCTGCGATTTTAATTGCTATGAGTTGGGCTTGGGGCTCCATTGAATCAATGCAAAAAAACTACGAATTGCAACGCTCTATTGACAACAAACGCCAACAAGTGGAAATAGAAAAATTGCAAGTCGCCTTGCTGGAATACGAATCAAAATATTATCAAAGCGAAGAGTATCAAGAATTGACTATTAGACAACGCACAGGAAAAGGTCTACCTGGCGAAAAACAGCTCATCACCCAATCTTTCGAAAGCGCCACGCCTGCCCAAAAACCTGCGTCGAGTGCGAAGCGAACGGATAGTAATTTTCAACAATGGATGAACTTTTTATTCGGTGGAAATAGTCATAAACGCTAGGGTGTTGCAATTATCGCCTCAAGCTGATATCATAACTATGTATCGCGGGGTAGAGCAGCCTGGTAGCTCGTTTGGCTCATAACCAAAAGGTCGTAGGTTCAAATCCTACCCCCGCCACCAAGAAAGGTTTTTCAGGCTCTGGAGAGCCTTTTTTGGTTGGTAGTATTCTGTAAAATGCACTGATTTCGCTGGTCCCAAACCTATGGTTTTTATAGTCATATATCAACCCCTGTGGGGAATAATATGCTTTGGAACCTTACCCTAGCGCCCGGCGAAGCCAGTACCCATTGTCTATCTACATCTCGCATAATCTCAAGAGCAACATCAATATCAGTCTCTAGTATTGCTTGCTGACGCTCTAGTCGCCGTAGCTTGTCGGCTATCATTGCCTTATCGTCATCATACGCATTTATTAGATCTGTTTTTCATACAACAATCCAAGCACAAAAAGTAGCGGTACTTAATATGATTTGCCTTGGTAAAAAACGATTCTAGGATTTATCTCTTAAGGAGAGATGCTTCTGCTTCAAGCTTACGAGATTCTTCGTCAAGGCGAGCCTGAGCAGAGTCTTTATTGTCATAGAATTCTGATTTTGTTTCAGCATAATTTCCCAAACCGAAGGGTTTATAATAGATAATTTGATATCGCTTATCATCTAACTTCCACAGCTCAAGCGAGGTGTATAGGTCGTGCTTTATTGCTCCACTCAGCCCTAACTTATGTCGTAAATACCACTCACTAATCAGCGTTCCTTTGGGGATATTTGAGTGGTGGTTAGTTCCTTCTTTGGCGGCTTTACCATTCTCAATAAGCGCCGCTAGGAATATTCCTTTCTCACTTGGATTAATATCCTTGTAGCTAAACTCTTTTGTGGCTAGTAGCTGCTGAGCTGTTTCTAATGTTGTTTTGTTCATATAGTCATTCTCTTCCTAATTTGTATTAAGTCACATCTTCCTCAAACCGTGTATACAGGACAGGGCAATCGTCCATTGCGGCTAGTTTATCTGCTAGTTCAATAATATCATTCCCTTGATAAACATCACGCCGCCATTCGTTCGGTATTGCATTAAGTCCGTAGTATGCACCAGCTAATTGCCCGTACACCGCCATAGTTGTATCGACGTCGCCGCCCAGACACATAACTGCCAACATTCCATCCTCAAATGTGTCATAGTTCATAAAACCCCATAAAGCTATCTGGAGGGTGTATACGACATAACCTGGCTTGTTTTTGAGCTTATCCGTCTCGACTCTCTCTTTGATCTTGTTCAGCAGTTGGTCGTAGTGTATACCGGTACTATACTCACTAACATCTATAATATCTGCTTTGTTTTTTAGATGGATAGCGTTATGTAGTATGGCAGCAAAGACTGAAGCAGCAGCTTCGGCCTCATAGGAGTAATGCGTTTCTCTAGCAGAGACTTGAGCAAGTCGTATCACGTCACGGATATCTCGTTTACCGTAGGCAGCTATCACGACTGGCGCGAGGCGCATTACGACACCGTTGCCAGCACCATCGCTCCGATTCATCGTTTTGTGAACAATAGCGTAACCGCTAGCGTACATATCCAGCATGATAAGCGTCTGCATGCCGATACCCTCGCCATAATCAAAATACGAGCGGTAGCCCTCTGATTGCCATTTGCAATACTTATCCATAACGTTCCAAGAATCATAGCCGCCACACTCCAGTAAACTATCTGCTAAACATAATGCCATAGAAGTGTCGTCTGTCCAGACGCCACGAGGAAAGTGTGCCTCATCGTGCATATGACGCAATTCTTCTATACGACCAGCAATCTCATCACTTGTGTAACCGTGTTCAATAGGAGCACCGAGGGCATCGCCTATAGCTAAGCCGAGTAACATACCCTGGAGCTGTGCTTGAGAGCTTTTCTTCATTATTTTGATTATATCGTCAATCTCCTAAATAAGCGACCTCAATTAGCCCTTTGTGGCAATCTTAGCCTAACCCAACCGCGACATTTAGTGCTGATTTATGAATTTATCAGGCTGGATAACGTAAAAGTAGTCAAGAGGATAATTTATTGATATTAACACATTCTGTTACGATATACTTTAATGGTGGTTGGGTATCTTTATTGAAGGGGTGGTCGCCTCTATTAAGCGTCTCCAGCTCAGAATCTCGCTACAGATATGGTTCCAATGTAGATGCACTTGGGCCACCAAGAAAAATCCCTCTTCATTCAGAAGGGGGCTTTTTCTTTACGCATTATTATCTATGCAGCCCTTATTCCAACCTGAACGTTTCTTGCCTGCTTTAGTCAGAGATGTGGCTGTGCGAACTTTTTTATAATCCAAAACATCACTTAGGACAGCCCCTCCTAATTTACCATACAGTTCACAATCAAGCTTAAGTGGACATGCTTCACAAGCATTTATAGCAAGCCTGCCAACTTCAGAAATATCACTACCCCTGTTTCTTTCTATGCGACGAGCTCGATCATAGTCGCCACGACCTCTATGACGTTCGGCAAAGCCAGCACGACGACGAATCCTGCCGAAAAGATCACACATCTCAACTATAATTCTATTTCTCTTCGTAAAATCTTCATCACTATAACTATTTGCATCAGGAACAAAATCTTCGCCTAAATAATCCAACGGCACAACATTACCGTCCGAATCAACAACATCAATAACGCCCGCTCTGTTTGGCCTAGCAAGCTCCAACACTTCAACCGTCTTCGACTTCATATAGTAACTGTTATACCACAATATCCACAAATAATCAACCCCACAAAAAACTCCCCTGCTTTTTACAGAGGAGTTATGGCACCTGTTTGTTTGGTTATACTATATCACCAAACGCGCTTATGGTGCAAGCAAAGGACTATTTTTTCTTAGAAATTGTCAAAAAGCCGTTGCGTGGGTTTTCTTTCACAATACGATCTTCTGGTAGATCACATGGTGTACCCTTTTCATTCTTCTCAACCTTAGCGAAGAAGTAAATAGTTTGAGTCTTGCCGCCGCGCAAAGTTACGTCAGTCTTGTGCAAGTAATATGTGATGCCCTTTGAGTTGGTATGTTTATAAGCCATTTGGTTATATACCTCCTATTAATGATATACCTATATAGATTACTATCTCTATATCACCCCTGTCAAGCTAAAAAAGCTTATTTCGTCGTCTAATCATCAACTTTAACATCCCCAGAACAACCAACCTCATTACGATAATCATGGCAATAAATATCGTCACCAGCAAAGACCACCCCGCATAATCAGCTGACCATATCGGCGAGACGAAAGTGTGATAATACGGCTCGGTTGAAGGCGCTTCAAACTGCAGGTTAGTGGCTTTCGCGGCAGGATATTTCGCCCACTCCTCGTTAATACAATTGATATACCTCGGATCCGCCTGTGTCGTAAATCGGCCGTAACCGCCCTGCTGCGCCCTAGTATCACAAACAGCCCTAACCTTCGACACAGTATCATTGTTAGACTGATTTTTTATCTCCTCCTCGAACTCTTTCAGCTTCCGGTCATACATTTGTTTATACGTATGATCCAGTGCAATCTTCCCTGGATCTGCGTTCATATGCGTAGATACATAACGCTGCAAATCGTATAGTCGCTGCTGAAGATTGACTATATCTCCAGCCTTATCTGCATGCTCCACAGATTCTCGTCGCTCGACCATACCAACATTATTCAACCTCAAAAAAGTTGCCGAAATAAAACCAGACATAATCAATAAAATAACCAACTGCCAAGTCTTAATCTGACTGAGTCGCTTAATTCTGAATTTGGTTTTCTTCTTGTCTATAGCCATCCCACCACCTTCTCTATGATTTTAGTATAGCAAATTATCCCAATGGCGTGAATATTACTGCCACTGCGGTGGTATAATATTTGTATGCGAATTTATTTTTCAGGAATCGGCGGCGTTGGTATCGGACCGCTGAGTAGAATTGCCTTAGAGGCTGGATATGACGTTTGCGGCTCCGACAGATCACCAAGTCTTATCACAAACGAATTAGAATCAGCCGGAATTCCTATTTCTTTTGACCAATCTGGCGCGTTCTTGCAATCAGAGCACGATAAATCACCGTTTGATTGGTTTATTTACACCGCTGCTTTACCAGAAAATCACCCAGAATTAGTCTTGGCGCGAAAATTAGGCATAAAAACCAGCAAGCGCGACGAATTGCTGGCGCAAATAATCGCCGATAAAAACCTGAAACTTATCGCGGTCGCTGGCACCCACGGAAAAACCACAACAACAAGCCTGCTAGTCTGGACAATGGAGCAATTGCAAATTCCTGTCAGTTATTCAGTAGGTTCGACTTTAAGCTTTGGACCGAGCGGAACATTTGATAAAAATAGCCAATTTTTCGTATACGAGTGTGATGAATTTGACCGCAACTTTTTGCATTTTTCTCCAGAAATCAGCCTTATCGCATCTGTTGATTACGACCATCCAGACACATATCCAACAAAAGAATCTTACTTAGACGCCTTCCGTGAATTCGGTGAAAAATCTAAAAAAGTTATCGCGTGGCAAGAAAATTCCGCCATATTTGATGAGAAAAATCTAACAATCTTGTACGACTCCAACAAAAACATCACTCTGCCCGGCGAGCACAACCGAAAGAACGCTACTTTGGTGATCGAAGCTTTGAGGCATATGGGAGTGGACGCGGAGGAGTCAGAAATATACCAAGCAATAAACTCTTTCCCCGGCTCAGGACGACGTTTTGAAAAGCTCGCCGAAAATCTATACTCTGACTATGGACATCACCCAGTTGAAATTCAAGCAACATTACAGATGGCTAAGGAGTTGTCAAACGATGTAGTTCTGGTTTATCAGCCACACCAAAATGTTCGCCAGCACGAAATAATAGACCGATACACTGACAATATTTTCCATGATGCCAATGAAATTTACTGGCTGCCGACTTACTTAACGAGGGAGAATCCAGATTTGCCAACCTTGACGCCACAACAACTTGCCAAAAATATCGACAAAGAAAAAGTTCATTTTGCCGAATTAGACGATAATTTATGGCAAGAAATAACCGCAGCAAGGAACTCTGGCAAGCTCGTCCTGTGTATGGGCGCTGGTACAATCGACGGATGGATTCGCGAGCAATTAGCTAAAAATTAGCGATCATCGATCATCGCCGCTGCCGTGAATCTTCCCCCGACTCTGACGGCTGAGCAGTTTATCATTATTTCTGCGAGCCACTTCCTCTAAACTACAACCAAGCAAATGCGCTATAGAATTGACATACCAAAGCACGTCACCGAGCTCTTTTATTATTGCGTCGCGATCATTCTCCGAGATATCGCCATTTTTATCACGTAAAATTTTCTTAAACTTCTCCATCACTTCACCAGATTCACCACTTAATCCCAATATCTGTGCCATCAATCTCGCGTCAACATCACCATATTTATGAGAATCTTTATCTGTTAAGGTAGAAATTGCTTTAGTTGAGTAGTCGTTAAATTGCATAATATTCCTTTCATTTATTAGCGGGTAGTTCTTACGAAATTAATAGTTTTTCCTTCGCCAATCCACCTTTGCTCGTAAGTCGTCATTATTTTATATTCGTCATTTAGCGCTGATTCATGAAGATCAAAACTCAACTCTTTAATTTGCCATTTTTCTGCCACCAATTGCTCCAAGCTCCAGCAGAAAAAAATGTGATCGTCGTGTTTAATTAATAAAGATCCGTCCGATTTTAGCAATGAAGAATACTTCTTCAAAAAATTAGGATGAGTCAAGCGGCGCCCAGCGCTATGCTTCCTCGGGAACGGATCAGGAAATGTTACCCAAATTTGCTCCAAAGAATTCTGCTCTACTAATTGGTCTATTTGATCAGCCCGCGCCCGAACAAAAAACACATTCTCCAGCCCTTTTTCTTCAGCAATTTTCGCACCCTTTTGTAATCGATCACCTTTTACGTCGATTGCTAAAAAGGTCTTTTCAGGATGACGCAATGCAAGCTCCACGCTGAATAGTCCAGTTCCAGCACCGATTTCCAGACAATTCACTTCCCGCTTCATCCACTCGTCAAATTCAAAGCATAGAGGTGAATTGTGGAATAAAGCGAATTTATACTTCTTTCGTTTTCTGGTGATAATAAATTGATTCGGATCGACAAAACTCATATTTTCTATTATACTAAATCAATAATGGATAAGCTTATAAAACAGTTCTTAGATTCTTCTACGTTAGGTCAATGGCTGCATGGCAATAACATTGGCTGGTTAATTAGTGAGCGCATTATCGACACAGTCAGCATTATTATCGGCTCTGTTTTTGTTTATTTTCTGGGGAAATATTTATTATCTTGGACTATCCATTATTCTATACGCTCCACCGCTAAACATCGTTCCTGGCACCGTAAAGACATAGAAAAGCGCGAAAAAACTCTCATCCAATTAACCCGAAGTTTCTGGCAAATCATAATAATTTTCTATGTCGCCGCAATTGTCGCCAATAAACTATTTCTATTTGATTTATCGCCGCTATTCGCTAGTGCTGGCATAATCGGTGTGGCATTAGGATTTGGCGCTCAATCGCTCGTTAAGGACTTCTTGTCTGGTATTTTCATCATCGCCGAAAATCAATATCGTGTTGGCGATGTTGTTGACGTAATGGGAGCCGCTGGAACCGTCGAGAGAGTCGGCACTCGCACTACTGTTATACGAGATTCTGAGGGCAATGTTCATTATGTTCCGAATGGCACGATTCAGCATATTATCAATAAAACTATGGGCTATAGTATGTCGCGCTTCAGCATTTATATCGACCCAAGTTCTGACATTTCTGCAGTTACAGACATCATTAACGCTACTGGTCAAGAATTGGCTAAAGAAAAGGCTTGGCAAAAGAAAATTATCGATCCGCCTAAATTCGTTTCCGTTGGCGATATTACTGGACGAGGAACAGAATTGATCATTGCCGGAAAAACTCAGCCATCCGATCAGTGGTCTGTTACCTCTGAAATGCGACATCGATTACTACAAAACTTTGATCGCGAAGGAGTTCTTCTGGCGACTCTACCAACTCCAACCTCAATAACCAGAAGATAAAGATTAATTATTAGACAAACCCAATTCTTTATCGCTCAACACATCATTAGAAAACGCTTTGATTTTATTAACGCTCTCTACTTCTTTATCATAAATTCCCAAAAATTCCTTCAATGTATCCTTATTTACTGTGCCTTGCGCGTCAAATTCGTGACTTTTTTCATTCGCATCCTTGCTAATTTGCTTGCGGCGAGAAGCGTATTCTGGGCGACTCAAATCCAATCGATAAGCGTCAGTCTTGTAATACATAAACATCGCAATCGATACTAGTAAAATCGAAACCGCAATAGTCAGCCCAATAAATGTAGCAAATTTATAGCTACGAAATAATTCCTTAGCCCTATTCATTAGAACCTCCAGACAGCGAATTTTTAATAACTTGCACTTCTTCTTTATATCTCACTAACAATTCATCCAATATCTTCACGTCCTCAGAAAGTTTATTACGAGCCTCGCGAGCGACGGTCAATTTTTGATAATAGTCCGCCACATTATTAGAGCAATTTGCGCGCTGAAGATCGGTCATCGCAGTATCGTAATCGTTGTAATTGCTATTAAACTTAAGTCTCGTCGACTCGAATTCATTAGTAATGTTCACTAACTTTGAGCTGTCCAGCTTATTGATTGCCAATCGACCGTTCAGCCTGGCCATAAGTTTGGTAGAAATAGAATTATATCTTTGTCCAACGTTAACCCTAGTTAGAGCGTCATTGGTGTGGATATTTTTAATAGCAACTCTTACAGAACTACAGTTTCGATTAAGCGTTTTTATAATCTCAGAATCAGCCGCAGCATCGACAGACTGAGCCTCAACTGCCCGTGGCGTCACTAACAAACTAGAAGTAATCAAAAAAGACGCGAGATAGAAAGTAACTTTTTTCATCACTTATATTATCTCACGTCTTCTTGAATAGAGTCAAATATTACTTGAAACGTTTTTCGACGTTACCCTTAACGTCTTTTGCGGTTTCTGCTACAGCATCTCCAACTTTCTGAGAACCAGCTTTTAACGAGCTTAAACTGTCTTTTGCTGCGGCAGTCGCTTTGCAAGCTACCTTTTCAGTGTCGGCTTTCAATTTTACAGCCTTATCCTTCAAGTCTTTCCTTGTTTCCTTGCCACTCTTTGGTGCAGTTAAAATTCCAGCTGTAAAACCTGCTGCTACCGCTCCGATAATTGCTAAAACTTTTTTCATATATTTACTCCTTTTTTAATTATTTTTTACGAAATAAACCTGATATTTCACTAAAAACTTTTGTTGGCGACAACCATTCGGTTGCACTAGCTACGTTAGTTGTAATTTTACTAACGCTTTTCATGACCGTATTAAGTCTTACCAACAAGGCGATGACCACTGCCAGTAGCGTTACGATAATAACCGACAACAATCCTACGATGATTGATAATAAAACGATGGCTGTTTGGATATCTTCCACGCTTTACCTTTCTGCAAAAGTTTATATTTGTTATGTTTATTTTAGCATGCTTGTTAAATTGTTTGTATTAGATAATCTAACTATTTCACTATAGCATAAGCTTATTAAATTGTCAATAGAGGTGTCTGCTAATCGTTAATAATATGATAAACTGGTATGGTTATGCGAGATTTTTTCAAACGATATATACCGGAATTTGTTTATGGCGCGGTCGACGGCACAGTAACAACATTTGCAGTCGTGGCGGCTTCAGCTGGAGCTGGAATATCCAGTTCGGTCATTCTTATATTAGGAATTGCTAATTTAATAGCCGACGGATTCTCAATGGGTTCTAGTGCATATTTGGCAGCCAGCGCCGAACACGAAGAATCTGTGCGCGACACCCAAAAACGCTCATCCCCAAAGATCATAGGCGCAGTAACATTCTTAGCTTTCGTGGTGATCGGTAGCGTACCAGTATTGCCATATTTGATTGACGTAATTGCAAACTTAAAAGCGCCAAACACGGTATTATTCTATGTTAGCTCAGCGCTAACTGCGGCAACGTTCTTAGCAATCGGCTTTATCAAAGGTAAAGTCAGCAAACAATCACCTTGGCAGTCTGCAGGCATCACGTTACTTCTTGGGGCAATTGCGGCGGGACTAGCCTACTTTGCGGGCGACATTTTGGCGGCATGGCTGGGGATTAGGATTTAGGTTTTTTGCGATAAAATTTATTATTTTATCTATATTACACACAGCCTTTTCGCTTACCGTATCACCATTCAAATAAACGCGCCTATTAATTTCCAACATCACCGAATGTATCTTCGGATTTTCATCGTGATAAAATTCCATCGGAACCAGCGCCCCAGAATACGGATAATTTAACTCACAACTATATCCCATTTTTTCAATATATGTTTTTAATTTTGATGCATTGTCTTTGCTGAGCCATTTTTCATCATAGCCAAGGCAAATATCTGGTAAATTATCCGTCCAGCCAAACAATCTTCGCACCAATTCATCACTATAACTATGAATATCAATAATCACACACGAGCCATATTGATCAACAATTTTCCTACTCAATGCGTTTAGTTGTTTGTGATGTAAGTCGTATGATTTGCCCAAAATTTCCTCCCGACGAGATGATCCTATTTTGCGATATTGCGTACCGTCAGATAAACGTGTATAAGTCGCCCCCATACCCAGCTTAGCCATCGACTCAGCTTCGTCATCACGAAACCTCTCAACATCACAATATAGTCGCGAATATTTAGCTATAATTTTATGGCTATCTATATTTTTAACAAGCTCATCAACTTTATAATCAGCAATGAAACGCAATTCCCTCTCGATAATCTCTTTATCTACCGTAATATCACGCCAAAAATCGGTCGGTAGATGCAGCGAGGCATGAGGAATGTGAAGAATAATATTATCCATCACCCTACAAGTATCTCCCGTGAACTCAATGCTAAATCTCACAAACCCAATTCGCGTAGCTGAGCGGGATCGACAACCGATGGTGAATTCATCATCACATCCACGCCAGAGCCATTCTTTGGAAACGCCAGAGTCTCACGGACGTTTTGCTCATCGGTCAATTCCATCAAAATACGATCAACACCAAAAGCACATCCTGCGTGAGGCGGAGCGCCGTATTTGAAAGCACCAAGCATAGCACCAAACTTTTCTTCAACGTAAGCTTCACTAAAGCCCAGTAACCCAAACACTTTATAAAGCACCGCTGGATTATGGTTGCGAACGCCGCCAGAGCAAATCTCATAGCCGTTCATCACCATGTCAAATTGGTCAGCGACAATGGATAATTTTTCGGCGTCAGTTTCAGCAGATTCCAGAGCTTGCAAACCACCCTTTGGCATACTGAACGGATTATGCCCAAAGTCAAGTTTTTTACTTCGGTCATCCCATTCATAAAACGGAAAATCAACAATCCAAGCAAACGCCACGACCGACGGGTCTTTAAGATTAAAGTGCGAGGCAAATTCATTACGCAAGCGCCCCAATACCGCGTTAACAACCGAGCGAGAATCAGCACCAAAGAACACTGCATCGCCATCAACCGCACCAGTTTTCTGCTGGATATCAGCTAATTCCTTCTCGCTCAAGAATTTCGCAATTGGAGATTTTGCTTCACCGTCTTGATATGTGATGTACGCCAAACCGCCAGCGCCTTCACTTTTAGCGATGTTGGTGAAATTGTCAATTTGCTTGCGACTCAGACTTGCGCCATTTTTTACGCAAATAGCCTTAATGCATTCAGCATTTTTAAATACGCCAAACTCAGTCTCCGAGAACACGTCCGTTAGTTCTATCAATTCCATACCAAACCGCAAATCCGGCTTATCAGAACCGTAAGTTTCCATGGCGTCGCGATATGAAATTCGCGGAATTGAATTGCCATCACCAACCGCCAAATCGCTCAAATCCAACAATTTTTTACCAGCAAAATCAGTCGCCAGTTGCTTCATCAAAGGCTCAACTTCAGTGCGAACTTCTTCACCATTTTCAGCAAAACTCATTTCTAAATCAAGCTGATAAAACTCGCCATACAAGCGATCAGCCCTTGGGTCTTCGTCGCGGAAACAAGCCGCCAACTGATAATAACGCGGCACACCGCCAACCATCAGCAGCTGCTTAAACTGCTGCGGAGCTTGCGGCAAAGCGTAAAACTTCCCTTCCTGCAAGCGACTTGGAATCAGAAAATCACGCGCACCCTCAGGGCTTGAATTCGCCAAAATTGGCGTTTGAATTTCAATAAAATCTCGACCGTCCATATATTCATGGATTCGACGATACATTTCGGCGCGTTTTTTAAGCATGTTTTGCATTTTTGGACGACGCAAATCAAGATAACGATACTTGAATCTTAGTTCTTCGCCAGCTTGATTATCCTCAGCAAATGGCTGAATTGGCAAAGTTTCGGCTCGGTTCAAAATCTCCAAATTGTCCACAACAATTTCCACATCGCCACTGGCAATATTCGGATTTTTCAGACCTTCGCCACGCTCCGCAACCACGCCACAAGCACGAACCACAAACTCATCTCGTAAGCTTTCCGCCAAAGAAAAAGCATCTTTTTTATCAGGGTTAATAACTAACTGAACCAAACCCGTATGGTCGCGCAAATCAATAAAAATCAATCCGCCATGATCACGCCTGGAATGAACCCATCCCGCAACTGTAATATTTTCACCAACTTTTTTAGAAGTTTCTACCGCCAAAATTCTATTTTTCATATCTGTTATTATAGCATAATATGGGCAAATTCCCAGAATTAAACATCTCGTCGAGTTTTTGTGGGCAAATTATTTTTCTGCGGATTAGCCGTGGCGGCCTTACGAATATCTCCATAAACATCATATTCGTCAATAATTTTCTGACCTAATAGCGCTTCAATTACGTCTTCTAAGCTCAGCAGACCAACTGTTTCTCGAAACTCATTTACAACAATAAACAAGTGATGCTGCGTTTTCAAAAATGCAGCCAAGGCGTGCTGTAGAGTTTGATTTTCGCGAATATAATAGACGTCTTTACTCATGACTGTTTCCGCACGATGAGATTTTGCTTTGCGATCAATCGTTAACAGATCTTGAATCCTCAACATTCCAACAACATGGTCAATGTCGCCGTCAATGACAGGAAATCTGCTATATCCCTTTTTATGAAGATCATCAAGCACTAGCGGCCCGAGAAGTTCATTCATAGGTACCGATTCAATCATGCTTCGCGGCGTCATAATTTCCTCGACCTTCATATCATTGAACTTCAGCCCGTTAGTAATAAGCTTTTTCTCAGAAGATGAAATCGCTCCGCTGGATTGAGCCACCATTTCCAGCAATTCTTCTTTCGATTCAATCACCCGACTATCACCAACCACTGGCGACACCGAACGAATTAGCGACAAAATTACTTGATGTCGCTCAATTGTCGTTAAAATTAGCGGTTCGTATTTTTCATAAAGTTGCTGTGAGTATTTCTGCCACAAGCCGATTCGCGCGACAGCTCCGATTTCTAGGGCTATTATGATTGACAAAATGAGTCCAGCCGCCCAATTGAACAAATAAACGCTAATAACACTTAAAATTACCAAACATAAAGAAGCCACGGCGCGCTGCAGTGAAATAATATCTCGTAAAAATTCTCTTTGTCGCAAAAGAATTTTAGCCTTTTCATCACCCAATCCACTTCTCCGCCGCAACTCAAATTGGCTATGCGAAGATGTCTTCGGCTGAACTCCCAGCACTATCAGCAAAACCGCCAAAGTAACCAAATATCCAAAAATTAGCACAATCGTCATAGTTTTATTGTACCGCATTCCGTGCTATACTTACTAGAGTAAATGGAGGTAAAATGAATAAGAAAAGCTGGATAATTTTCGCAATTATTGTAGTGGCAATTGTTGGTGGAATGATTTATATTTCGACGCAAAATCGACTAAATATTAGCGATATCAATAACGATCAGCTAAACACGGCTATCAGCGCAGAATCAAGAAATGGCAATATCGCGGATCATGAAATTGGTAGCAAAGACGCCAAAGTAACAATTATCGAATACGCCGACTATCAATGCCCTGGCTGTGGTGCCGCTGCACCAAAAGCCGAAGCGCTAGCTAAAAAATATAAAGATCACGTTCGATTAATTTTCCGCAATTTCCCAATTGCCAGCTCACACCCTAACGCACGAGCTGCCGCTGCCGTAGCTGAAGCCGCTGGTTTACAGGGTAAATTCTGGGAAATGAATGAGCTTCTATATGCAAATCAGGACGCTTGGAAAAACGCCAACACTACAGAACGCGACAGCATTTTCAAATCTTATGCTGAACAATTGAAGCTTAATATCGATCAATATAAAACCGATATTGCCAGCAACAGGGTTAAAAATAAAATCGACTTCGATATGGCTCTCGGTCGCAAACACGGCGTTGCCGCAACACCAACTTTCTACATAAATGGAAAAAACACTGAGATGGACAGCTCTGGCTCAATCGAATCATCAGTCAAGGAAGCCTTGAAAAAAGCTGGCGTTGAAGTAAAAGATTAACGCATTTTCACACAAACCAAAATCCCGCTCCGGTGCCTTGGAGCGGGATTTGTTTATAGTCGTCCCTATTCTATCGTTGGAGCGACTGCACTACTTTTTATTATTGTGCTATGTATGTTTGCCATTCGGCAGGCACCACATCCACCGCGATCTTTTTGCGCCTTGATGGCACAAATTTGATTGCTATTGGCATGTGTTTTGCACTCCTTATTATTATGTGCAGCCCCACGCGCTTCGACCTTTATCACTTAATATCAGCAATTTAATGCTTCGGCGCGAGACATGCTAACAATGTTACCAAACGTTCATTGGCACGTCAAGCAAAAACATTTTGAAAATGCTTATTACATCTATATTAGAATAAGCGGAGTCGCTTAGCAACAAACATAACAAGTAAAATCAACAACACTGTAAAACTGGTGATAACCGGGTACGCCCAAGGCTCGCCCTGAAATGGTAACGCGATATTCATTCCATACATTCCGTAAAAAACGTTTGGAATAGCCAGAAGAATTGTTATGGCGGTCAATGCCTTCATACGTTGATTCAGCGTATTATTAGCAACCGTCGAATAAGCGTTTTGAATACTGGAAATTGTGTGCGTGCTGGAACTAATTGCCACTAGAACCTGCCTGATATGTAGGTCAACATCCTCCAAGGCTTCCAGACCTCTGGTCTTAAATAGATGGCGGCGATTTTCCATCAGTTGTGTAATAACACGGGACATCCCTTCCAAACTGCTTCGATATTCATTGAGAGTGTCTTCAATTGCGACAAATTTAATAAAATCCGAATTCTCAACTTCATGACGACTTAGTCGCCGACGAGCATCGCTAATTTGTTCTGTTAACAGGTGTACACGCTGTTCATATTGAGAAATAATATACGCCAAATTCGCAGCAAAAACTCCCGCTGGACGCTCGGTGGTGCTAAATAAATAATCGCTAACCTCCAGAGGTGAAAATTTAACATGAGGCGATATTGTAATATAATGACCGCCGCTAATTGCAATTAAAAACGGTGCCGTTTTGCCAGAATCAGTTTGACCGAACGGCATGCGCGTAAAAATATACTCAACACCATCAGAAAACTCCGCTCGAGGTAATTCGTGGATATCCAGTACGTCACGAACAATATTAGCAGACAGCGACAACGCCTTTGAAACTCGAGTAGCATCAAGACTCCCGGTCAAATTAATCCAACCGTTTTTATGCATTCGTTGAGCTTGCGTCAACTTTTCAGTCAACGATCTGCGTTCAAAATAGCCCACCATCATGAGAAAATTATAATATACACAAGCAATATTAGCAATCTATCGAATTGCAATTAAACTTTATCGGCTGCGCAGGAAATAATAGCCCACAACAATAGCTAGGACCACACTAACTACGGTAATTCCCCAAAACATCAATGGATTATCGGCACCTGGAACCGGCACGTTCATACCATATAAACCAGCGATCATCGTCGGAATAGTCAAAGCTACGGTAATTACTGTTAGCAGGCGAATCGTTTCGTTAAGGCGCGTATCCATCACCGCCCTATAGCTGTCGCGCACATTAGTAATCGTCCTCAACAAACTTTTACAACGCGCAATCACCTGCTCCAAATCAATCGAAATATCCTCAACATCTTCCTTATCATCAGCTTTCAGTCGCAACTTCTGAGTCGCCAGAAGTCTTTCAATCGCCCAGTTCATCGGAATTAGCGCGTCAAGATAATCATTCAATTTGCGCTCATACTCCGCCAGAGTGGCAATGTCATTAACTCTCAGCGTATGAATACTGTCCGTAGCCGCTCGCATCTGACGGTTAATCGTTGCCACACGCCGCTGATATTGCATTGAAATCGCCTCAACCATCGCCACCAAAAGCTCAACTTGTCGATCCGTTCTAATTCGCATCTTATCAATAAATGGCTGCCACAAACGCCCCAAACTATCTCTGGACAACGTCACGATATGATCTTTATTAATGCAGAATAAAATCGGCGTAGTAAAATCATTAAAATCGTCGTCAGTGTCTGGCAATCGCGCAATCAAATAAGTCCACTCATCATCAAACTCAATACGCGGCACCTCGTGCGGGTCAAGCGCGTCACTTATCAAATCCTCATCCAAGCCCAGCGTCAACAATTGCGAAACCTCTTCGTCGCTCGGTCTTTCGCAGCGCACCCACGAACCAGACTGCAAATTTTCTTGCGGGCTAATTATTGAATCACTATTTGTCGAACGAAGATATTGCAACATAATTTCATATTATAAAATAAAACATACATAAACACAAGAAGCTCCTGCGCCATTCACAGGAACTTCTTGATTTTTATTACGATTTGACTATCGTGCCTGCCGAGCCGCTAATGGCTTCAGCGGTTTTATCCAGCGAAGTAATAATCGCCGTACGCCCCGACTTTCCGTCTAGGAACGACAAGGCAGCCTGAGTTTTTGGCAACATTGAACCTGCCGCAAATTGCCCATCGTCAATATACTTTTGAAGCTCTTCTATTGAAACTTCCCCGAGAGATTGCTCATCTGGTTTGCCAAAATTAATTTTAGCAGCATCAACCGAAGTCAAAATCAACAAGGTATCAGCGTCCAAAAGATCTGCCAATTTTGCTGCGCCGAAGTCCTTATCAATAACCGCAGCGACGCCTTTTAATTGACCAGTTTCGTCTTGTAAAACAGGAATGCCGCCGCCGCCAGTTGAAACGACCGTCACACCAGCATGAACCAACGCCTTAATCACATCAGCCTCAACAATCGTCTGAGGTTTTGGCGAAGGAACGACGCGTCGCCAACCACGGCCAGCGTCTTCTTTTACCGTGTAGCCGCGTTCGCTAGCGACGGTTTTCGCCTCGTCTTCCGAATAGAACGGACCAATTGGCTTGGTTGGATTTTGGAATGCTGGATCGCTTAAGCTAACAATCGTTTGAGTTATAACGCTAACAGCGCGATTGTTCATTTGATTAACCATAAAGGCGTCATGAAAAGCTTGTTGCAGCCAAAAGCCAATCAACCCCTGGCTCATAGCGCCAGAATCTTCCAGGGGCAAACTTGGCACATCTGGCGTATTAATCGCCTCTTCGTGCAACACAATATTACCAACCTGAGGACCATTACCATGAACGATTGCTACGTTATGACCAGCCTGGATTAACGGTAAAAGCTGCCGAACGGTTTCATCGGCTACTCGTTGCTGCTGCTCAGACGCGGCTTCGCCCTGCCGTTGCAGGGCGTTACCACCGAGCGCTACTACAATAGTACGCTTCTTATCCATAGGCTACAGTGCTCCGAAAATTGCAATAACTGTAATGCTGATAATAGCAAATATCGCCATAATTGGAGCTGAGCGTTTTAGCCAGTCGCGATATGAAACGCCAGCCAGCGCCAATCCACCCATCAACGATGCGATAGTTGGAGCCATCATGTTGATCAAGCCAGACGCTGTCGCAAATGCGGCAACCATAACTTCTTTGCTTGAGCCAACCAAGTCAGCAATTGGCGCAATAACTGGCATAGTTGCTGCCGCCAAACCTGATGATGACGGAACGATAAACGACATTGGCAAGTAGAATAAATATGCCAACACACCAACAACACCGCCACCAGCATCTTTCAGAAGGGACTCACCCCAGCTGATGATCGTGTCCTGAATTTCACCGTTAGTCATCACTACAGAAACACCTGTTGCCACTGCAATAATCAAAGCAACTGGCAAGATATCTTTCACACCGTCGATAAATGTATCAACTGGGAAAACACCCTCTTTCTTAAATTCTTTGTAGTAAATTGCGGTTATGACAATTGTTGAAATTAGGAATAGCGCAGTGATTTCGTTGAAATACCAATCACCAAATGCTGCACTGTGGACTACACCAAGTACCGCGCCAATAACTGGCAAACCTGCAGCCCATTCAAACATATCGGCGAAGAATGTGATATTCCAACTTCCCCATGGAATCAAGGAAAGAATCATTAGCACAAATGTAATAGCAAACACAGACATAACAACTTTTCGTGGACCAGTAAATTTTGGTACGTTTGTCATGTCGAGAGCAGCCGTAGCTGGCTTGTAGCGAACGTCTTCCTTGTACTTGCCGGCCTTCACTTTTGCAGCATAACGCATAGTAAAGATAATCGCGGCAATCAAACAAAGTGCTAAGATGATAGACATTATTGGAATAACGCTACCCAATTTCACATCTGCGGTTTTTGCCGCAACACCAGTAGAGAATGGGTTGATTGTTGAACCAAGCACACCAGTACCAGCACCCAACACAATCACCATCACACCAGTCATGGCGTTATAGCCAGCAGCAATCATCATCGGTATAACTAGTGCGTAAAACGCCACAGTTTCTTCCTGCATACCGTAAGTAGTACCACCGATAGCGAATAAAATCATCAGAATCGGGATGAGCCACTTTTCCTTACCCTTCATCTTTCGAAGCAGTGCGCCAAGAGAAGCGTCAAGCGCACCAGTTTTCATAGTGACGCCTAAGAATCCACCAAGCACCATCACGAAGACGATGACATCAAGCTTGTCTGACATACCTTTAATAGGTGCAGTGAAGACGTCCCACAAACCTTGCTGATCGTGTTTTTTGACCTCTTCCTTTTTACCGTCTTTTTCTTCCGTGACGGTTCGATCTTTGTCGACTACGTGATACGAATTAGCTATACGATCGCCATCTTCGTTCGTCTTATATAGTCCAGAAGGAACAACCCACGTCAATGCCGCCATAACGATGATCACGACAAACAAAATAGTAAACGCCGACGGTGATCGAAGCTTCTGCTTTGCTTTTTTAATTTTTTCTACCATTGCCTCGGAGCCTCCTTAACCTCCTTATTACGACAACAACTACAATGTCAAAGCCATCACAGCCTTGATTGTATGCATACGATTTTCCGCTTGATCAAAAACTATCGAATGTGGCGAGCGGAACACCTCATCCGTCACTTCCATTGAATCTAAACCGAAATCTTCCTGAATTTTCTTTCCAGTAATCGTTAATGCGTCGTGGAATGCTGGCAAGCAGTGCATAAACTTGACCTCAGGATTTCCTGTCAGGTTAATCATCTGGCGATTAACTTGGAAATGTCGCAATTGGTTAATGCGTTCAGCAAACTTGTCTTCTTCGCCCATTGAAACCCAAACGTCCGTGTAAATTACATCAGCACCGCGCAAAGCTTCTTCGAAATTATCAGTGATAGTAATGCGTGCGTGGCTTGACCTGGCAAAATGATTTGCCTTATCGACCAAAGCCTGATCTGGATGCAATTCACGAGGTGCCAAAATGCGGAAATCAAGTCCCATAATAGCTGAGCCAATCATCAGCGAGTTCGCCATATTGTTACGACCATCGCCAACAAACACCAGCTTAGTTCCCTTCAATTTTCCGACATGTTCTTCAATCGTCATGAAGTCAGCCAAAATCTGCGTTGGGTGGAACTTATCGGTCAATCCATTCCATACTGGAACGCCAGCGTGACGCGCCAATTCCTCAACGGTCGCGTGATCAAAACCACGGAACTCAATTCCGTCAAACATTCGGCCCAAAACCTTAGCGGTATCTTCAACCGTCTCTTTCTTACCCAATTGAATATCATCTTTACCGAGGTATTCTGGCGCAACTCCAAGGTCATTAGCAGCTACCGTAAATGCGCAGCGCGTTCGCGTTGAAGCCTTTTCGAATAGCAATGCCACGTTTTTACCCTCATGAATTCGGTGCGGAATGCCGGCATATTTCAATCGACGATATTCACGAGCTGTATCTAACAGCAAGCGAATCTCTTCAGCGGTATAATCGCTCAAAGTTAATAGCGATCGTCCTTTCAAACTCTGAGCCATTAGAATACATCCTCTCGTACTAGCGGCATACTCATACAGCGTGGACCGCCACGACCGCGTCCAAGCTCAGCACCACTAATTTCAATAACTTCAATACCGTTTTCGCGCAATTTCTGGTTAGTTACGTAGTTGCGATCATAAGTCACCACAACACCCGGCGCAATCGCCAAAGTGTTTGAACCGTCATTCCACTGTTCACGAGCAGCAGCAATCGGATCGCCACCGCCACATTCAATCAACGTAACACTTGGCAAGCCTAGCGCAACTCTCAAGACATGCTCCAAATCTGTTTCGTGTGTAATTCGTGGGAATGGCTGACCTTCAACCTTCTCCAAAATGAAACAATTCATCCTGCCGCCATGGTCGCGGATTTCTGGATGAATCGTAAACTTATCACGATCAATCATCGTAAACACGGTGTCTAGGTGCATAAAGGCGTGAGATTTTGGAATTTCCATAGCGATGACTTTCTCGAATTTCGAGCCAGCAAACAATTTGGTTGCCATCTTTTCAATTGCCTCAGCAGTTGTTCGCTCTGAAACACCAATTGCCATAACCTTATCGCTTAATATTAATTCGTCGCCGCCTTCCATTGAGAATTTCTCTGTGCGGTTGTACCAAACTGGCGCACGATTAGCAAAGCGTGGATGGTGGTCGATGATGTAGCGCATAAATAGCGATTCACGACGACGAGCCGTCCAGTGCATCTTGTTGATTGTCAAACCGTTACCAATTGCGGCAGCTGGGTCGCGTGTAAAGTATAGGTTTGGCATTGGATCGAGATAGAACGGATAACGATTTTTCTCGATCATATTATGAAGTTGCTGATGCTGATCTGGAGGCAAAGTAATTTCATCCTTGCGAACACCAGCCATAATCTTGCGGATCATAGCGTGAGTTGGCAAGTCCAACAAGAATTGGCGCAATGTTTGAGTAACACGGCGTGAATCCTGCTTAGAAGCAGCCAACATTTCATCGACAAATTGTTCACGCAGTTGATCTGTGTTAATCGCCTCAGCGACCAATTGATCCAGATACAAAACTTCGATTCCACGACTTCTCAATGCTTCCGCAAAAGCATCGTGTTCAGCCTGCGCCACTTTCAGATATGGAATATCGTCAAATAAAAGATCGGTCAGATAGTCTGGCGTCAAATTCTCCAGCTCTTCACCTGGCCGATGCAATAGAACGGTCTTAAGTTTTCCTATTTCAGACGTGATGTGAATTGGTTCGTCCATCACAACCCTCCCCTGTTTATATTAGTGATGTTTTAATTGTAACACGTTTATGTTTTTGGGCAAGAGGAGATAATCGCCAGACTGGCTTCAGTCCTGACCGTGAATTGTCGGTTAACTTTTAGCCATTCATCAGTGGCTTTTGCGGCACCCGGCAGAGCTTCATTTGCGTAATCATCAACAATAATTATTGCGTCTTCGTTAAATTTACTTTCACAAACCCGAAAAGAATCGACAATTGATTCGTAAAAATCGCCATCAAAAAACGCAAACATAATATTTTCCGGCGCATCATCAGAAGTAAAATCAGAAAACCAGCCTTTGTGAATAATCGGCGACTTCAATCCTGCTTTCTTAAAATTCTGGACAAATGTCTTACGCGGCGCTAATAACTCGCCAGCCTTAAATTGATCACCCGCGGCGCTATTATCCTTCTGGGTTTTTTCTGGCAATCCCGCAAACGAATCGTAAACGTGAAATTCGCCCGTAAAATTATAAGCGTCCAATAGTCGGCGAATAAACAAACTAGTTGTGCCGACATAACAACCAAACTCCACGATGTTTCCAGTGGCGCCACGGCGTAAAGTTTTTTCCAACTCTCTTAAAAGCGCACCAAGCTCTTTAATGTCGACTTGGTCAGAAATAATTGGGTATTTAGTGAGGAGTTGGTCTGCGATATTCATGACTTAATTATAAATAGTTCGCCAAATACCGACAAATTTATTAACAACGCAACCCTATATATTTACGGTCTTATGAAGTAAACTATCAATTAGCACCTATGAATAATCACGATATTATCAAAACATTCTTGCCAAAACAATTAGACATAAAGTGCCTCGAGCTCCTGCAGCCCGCCCTACAAAAGTCAAACCTAATTGTTTATGGCGAAATCCACGGCATTAAAGAAAATTCCGACGTCATCTATACTCTGGTTAAGAAACTTGGCGTAAAGAGATTAGCTATTGAAGCCAGCCCCGCCGCATCCAACTTCATCAATTCAGTAAAGATCAATTCTTATGATTTTTCCTTAGTTGATGAAGACCTTTTTAACTTAAGCGTTCTATCTCTTGAGATGATAAAAACGATAGCAATTCTTCTGCAGCAAAATCAACTTAAAGAGCTCGTTTTTATTGATACATTTTTTGACAATTTAGATGAGGATGCCATCATACCACCAAGCCCGCAAGAACGAGAAGAGCAGCTAGCTAAAAATATCCTCGGAATTGACGGCTCTCTACCAACATTATGTATTATGGGACAATGGCATACGCAGCCCAAAGTTGTTACAGATGGCGAAACACGGCATGAATCAGCGTTATATCGCTTGAGAAAAATAAAACCAAATGTACCGTTTATTCATAATGTCTACAGACAAGGACAATTATTTAACGACGGAAAAATAATTGAACTTCCGAAAAACCCATCAATTCCGCCTTATTATGAAATTGTCCAGAAAACTAATATTGATTTTGAACTGCACGTACCAAAGGCTACAAAAATATCACTATACTAAAATTTAGTATGAAAATCACGAGCCCTACGTTCACCGAAAACGCTAACATACCAAAAATTTACTCCAAGCTTGGCGACAACCAACGCCCGCCGCTCGAGATCAGCGACGTGTCAACAGGCGCCAAAAGCCTGACGATCGTCTACCACGACCCTGACGCGCCTGGGCGCGATGGATTCTGCCATCGTAAGATTTGGAATTTACCGAGCAAAACCACTGAAATAACTGGCGAGTCACTACCCACACATGCCGTCGAGGGGATTACCAGTTGGGGTCGTCCTGGCTGGAACGGACCGCAACCGCCATTTGGCACACACCGTTATCAATTTTACGTGTACGCGCTGGACACGACATTAGATTTACCAGACAACACCAAACCCAAAGAACTCATCGCCGCCCTCACGCCGCACATAATTAGCCAAGCTGTGCTGACTGGGAAGTTTGGCATGTTGGATATTTTGCGGCGGGGATAGATACAATCTTACACCACCATAAAAACATCCCGGATTTACCGAAATGTTTTTAACGAATATTGCCCCCTACTTGTCTATACTCGCTTACGAGGTAAGTTTAGTAGATTATTCGCCTGCGAGGCGTCTGCGCGTGTCTGCAAAAAACGAATATGTCCATTGTATTTCACATCACAACGCGCTTCATCACCATCTTCCGATACAAAAGCGTAAGTTCCGTTAGCGTCAAGCCAGTCAATAAACCAGTTACGCTCAAGAGGAATCAATACACCTCTGTCATTGTTCACCCAATAGTGTGAGATCGCTTCATAGCGCTCATCGCCTTCGAGCTTCGTGATGGCTCTAATTTGGATAGTCATAGCAACCGTCCTTCCTGTGGCGGAATTACCACTTATTAATATGTGTGGTATTATAGGAACTGTACAATTTGTTGGAAAACTATTGTGTAAGGAAGCGCCGCATAGGCGCTTTTCCTATTTATACCCCCGAGGTTCCTACCCCGATTACCACTATAATATAGCATCCACGCAAATAAAGCAATGGGATGATGTGTCCCAAAATATTGTATTTGTGTCCCAGAGATGATATTCTAATAATATGAGGGAACAAATGCGCAAGAAGAATATACTCAATCTAATTAAATACTACGCAGAGCATAATGATGCAGGTTTTCGAAATGAAGCGTATATCATTGCTAAGCTATTTGATCAAGCTGGAGATTCCCAATTAGCCGAGTATATTATGGCTCTATTATCTGGTGCTAACACATTTGTTCCGCAAAGCAATGAATACCAATCATCCTTCTTTAATAAAGTAAGTCTGACAGGAGATTCATTACCACTGCCCACTTCCATTATGAATGATATCATTGGCGTCATCAACTCCATTAGACATCACTCTGGCTTTAATAAGTTTTTATTTGAGGGTGACCCAGGCACTGGCAAGACAGAGACAGTAAAGCAGATCGCTCGCATTCTCAACCGTGATCTATACTCTGTTGATTTTGATAGTGTTATTGACAGCAAACTTGGGCAGACGTCTAAAAATATAGCTTCGGTATTTCAGGAAATACGAGCTTTACCAAATCCGGAAAAAGCAATAATCATGTTTGATGAAATTGATGCCATTGCTCTAGACCGTATAAATTCTAATGACTTACGCGAGATGGGACGAGTCACTTCGTCTGTTCTTAAGGGATTGGATGGTCTAGATGGTAGTATTGTTCTTATTGCTACTACTAACCTATTCGCTCAATTCGACAAGGCATTGACTAGGCGTTTTGACGCCATTATCAATTTTAATAGGTACAACAAGAACGAACTGCTTGATATCGCAGAATCAATACTAAACGATCTTTTAATCCAGTTTAAGTTTGCTGGCCGCAACATGCGTTTATTTAGAAAGATTATATCTACAATGGATAAAATACCCTACCCAGGCGAATTGAAGAATATCATAAAGACTTCAGTCGCGTTTAGCGATCCGACTAATGAATATGCTTACTTGAAAAAGCTCTACGAGACCGTCTCGGGTCCAAGCGATATCAAGACGCTTCAAAATCAAGGTTTTTCAGTACGTGAGATAGAAATATTAACAAGTATATCAAAAAGTCAAGTTGCAAGAGAACTACAAGGATAACTCATGAACAGCATTCTACAGCTTCGCGGCACCCTTAATCAAAAACCAAGCAGTGGTCGCCCAGGACCCCCAAACATACCAAAAGGCGCAAAATCAGTGGAATCCATTCATCTGAAAAGGTTACTTAAAGAATTAAAAGAATTAGACAGTTACTGGCAGACCGAAAAATTGATCACTGGCGCCTTGATAGATATACACTATATAGATGTAATTGCAAAAAGTAATCGTATTAGTGGCTACTTTAACAAAGGAAAAAAATCAAACGAATCTGTGGTTGGTGCGTGCTTCGACAGAACAGACGTAAAACACCCAAAACACATCATTACGCACTATATTAGCAATGAAGCGCTAACCGACACAATAGTAAAGGTCGAGAATAGTATACGGCTCCTAGATGCCATTTTTAATGGCATAATAAAACATGATCAGATAGACAGCATAAAAAATAAAGGCATAAAATTTGAGGACTATAGCCTAAGCGAGTCAGTCTTCCTCAATATAGTAGTTGATTCATACTATATTGAGAGTTTCAGCGTACCAAACCGTGGAGCAAATGCCGATAATAATCAGATCGTTACAATCTACAAGACAGATGATGACGTCTTATCTATATTACAGTCTATTGGCATCACAATTAATCCAGGAAAGATGCTTGGCAATAACGAGACTGCACCTGCACTTTTACTACAACCAGACGAGATAGAGCTGCTCCAGAGCAAAGCTCCCTACCTTATCGCAATGTCCGTCAATGATTTAACCAAGTTAAACTTAGAGAATATCCCAGCCGGCGGCAGTAGTGCTACTATGGAGGTCTCTCAATATGCTAATCAAGCGGATACTATAGATAAGCCAAGTAATCAACCGATCATTGGCGTCATTGATACGCTATTTGACACAAGCGTTTACTTTAGTGAGTGGGTAGATTATCGAGATATGGTGTCAAACGATATAGAAAAGCAGCCAAAAGACTACGGTCATGGAACGGCGGTTTCGTCAATTATTGTCGACGGTCACAGACTAAACCCCGCTCTAGATGATGGATGTGGAAATTTTAGAGTTCGACATTTTGGCGTGGCGGTTAGCGGAAAATTTAGTTCGTTTACAGTAGTCAAACTTATTCGAGAAATTGTCGCCAATAACCGAGATATTAAGGTATGGAATCTGTCGCTAGGGTCTGATCAAGAAATCAATGACAACTTTATTTCGCCAGAGGCTGCAGAGTTAGATAGAATTCAATTTGATAACGATGTGATATTCGTAATCGCCGGAACTAATAAACCAGATATGCATAAAAGAGAAATGCTAATTGGAGCACCTGCAGATTCAATAAACTCCATAGTAGTAAACTCCGTAGATAAGGAAAATAACCCAGCCTCTTACTCTCGAAGGGGACGTGTGCTCTCATTCTTTAACAAGCCTGACGTTAGTGCATATGGTGGCGACGGCAACGATTACAGAGATAATATCCATGTATGCATATCCGCAGACACTTACAAGTTTCTGTCTGGCACATCATTTGCCGCACCGTGGGTTACTCGTAAGTTAGCATACCTTATAGAAATACTAGGATTGAGCCGCGAAGTAGCAAAGGCGTTAATTGTCGATGCGGCTACAGGCTGGGAAGATACCGGCAATAACCAAAGTATAGCTCCACTTATTGGACATGGATCGGTGCCAATAAAAATCGACGATATCGTTAAGTCTAAGGATAATGAGATTAAGTTTGTGATAAACGACGTCTCTAAGGAGTATGACACTTATGCATATAACATACCAGTACCTGTTAATAAAGAGGCTCACCCTTTTGTCGCCAAAGCTACTTTGTGTTACTTCCCCAAGTGCTCAATCAACCAGGGTGTGGACTACACTAATACGGAGCTGGATATATCAATAGGAAGGATTAATCACAGGGGTATAAAAACAATCAACAAAAATACTCAAACTACTGGCGGTTTTGTATATGAAGGTGAGGCGAGAAAATTATTTCGCAAATGGGACAACACTAAGCATATACGTGAAAAGTATGGGTCCAAATTAATAGCTCGAAAAGCATATGAATCTGGCATGTGGGGCGTAAGCATAAAAACTAAGGAACGATTAGAAAAACGTGACGGGTATGGTATTAAGTTTGGACTTGTAGTTACTCTTAAAGAAATTAACAACATAAACAGAATTCACGATTTTATTCAAAAAGCACGCTTGGCGGGATGGATTGTTAATGAGATAGACATTGATACTCAAGTTGACCTACACGAAAAATCACAGGAGGTAATTCACTTCGACTAGACCCGTACTTATAATATTAAGAGATATTATTCTATAATCAACATCAATCACTCAGCAAACTGACTATTGTAAAGCTCTGCGTAAAATCCATTTTGTTTCAGCAGAGTTTCGTGATTGCCCTGCTCAATGATATTCCCGTCCTTAACCACCAAAATCAAATCGGCGTCGCGAATGGTACTCAAACGGTGCGCGATAACAAAACTAGTTTTTCCCTGCATAAGCTTATCCATGGCTTTTTGGATAAGGACTTCGGTGCGCGTGTCGACCGAGCTTGTCGCCTCGTCCAAAATCAACATCGGCGCCTTCTCTAACATTGCCCTAGCAATTGTCAACAGCTGCTTTTCTCCCTGGGAAATATTAGCAGCCTCCTCACCAAGAACCATATCATAGCCACCCGGTAGCGACCGCACAAAATGATCAACATGCGCTTCTTTGGCGGTTTTTACCATCTCTTCTTCGGTGGCTTTTGGATTGCCATACATCAAATTCTGACGAATCGTGCCATTAAATAGCCACGTATCCTGCAGCACCATACCAAACATTTGACGCACATCGCTACGTTTCATTTTACGAATATCCACACTGTCAATCTTAATCGAACCACTATTAATCTCATAAAATCGCATCAGCAAGTTAACCAGCGTCGTTTTGCCAGCACCAGTCGGACCAACAATCGCTACGCGCTGACCCGGCTTAATATGCGCCGACAAACCTTTGATGATAGTCTGGTCTGGCTTATACCCAAAGACGACATTGTCGAACTCAACTTCGCCTTTTACGTTGGACAATTTTACCAAGTTATTCGATTCAACCGCTTCTTCTGGCTCGTCCAAAAACTCAAACACTCGCTCGGCGGCAGCAGCTGTCGATTGCAAAATATTAGCGATATTAGCAACCTGAACCAGCGGCTGATTGAACTGATCGACGTATTGAATAAACGCCTGAATATCGCCGATTTTTAGCCGACCATTAATTGCCAGCCAACCGCCCAAAATTGTCATAGCAACGTAGCCAATATTGCCAATAAAGTTCATAATCGGATAAATCAATCCGGAAAAGAATTGAGCCTTCCAAGCACTATCCTGAAGCCGATTATTGATCTTAGAAAACTTAGCAATCGATTTTTTCTGGCCATTAAAGACGCGCATCACTTGATGTCCGCCATACATTTCTTCAATGTGTCCATTAAGTTCGCCAAGCTGAGTTTGCTGGCGTAAGAATTGTTTTTGCGAGCTCTTTGTAATCAGCGTAATCACGCCACCCGCCAGCGGAAGCACCAGTAGCGCAACTAGCGACATCTGCCAGCTAATCGAAAACATCATCACCAAAATTCCCAGTACCGTAACCGTTGAAGTTATAATTTGCGATAAACTCTGATTTAGCGTTTGGCTAATAGTATCGACGTCATTAGTTATGCGACTAAGAACTTCACCGTAAGTTTGCTTATCGAAATAACTCAGCGGCAAGCGATTTATTTTTTCGGACAATTGTTGTCGCATTCTGAAAGTTACGGTTTGCGTCACCTGAGTCATTATCCACGTTTGAATATAGCGAAAAATTGCACTCAACACATACATTCCGACTAGCAAAATAATTATTCGACAAATAGCGTCAAAATGAAATTCTGGACGCCGACTAAGATCTAACTTTTTAATCGATTCGAGCTGGCTGGACGGAATCTGTTTTTCAATCTCCGACTTATTCGGCAATCGGTTCAAAACGTCCGCGCCAGTAGTTCCCGCTGGCAAAGAAACACTTTTTGGCAATTTGCTAGTGATCGCCTCGTAAGCTTTCATATTGGCATAATCATCAACAATTTGATTCGTCGCGCCGCCTAAAATCTTCGGGCTGGCAATCGCAAAAATCGTGCTCCCAATTGCAAAAACCAACACCATCAACATTTGCCATCGAAAATCCGACAAATATTTGATCAGCTTCTTGACCGTTCCCTTGAAATCTTTAGCCTTTTCGCCAGTGCCCATTCCGCCCATCAGACCGCCCATTCGTACTTGCTGACGTTTTTTCGTGGTTTGCCTAGACATTAAAGCACTCCTTTCGCAGCAATAGACATTTTCTGCAAATCGTCTTCCGAGAGTTGCGAAGCGGCAATTTCTTGATAAACTTCGCAATCTTTCATCAATTCCCGATGCGTTCCCTGACCAACAATTTTTCCCTCATTAAGCACAATAATTTTATCTGCATTCATAATCGTATTAATTCGCTGACCGACAATTAGAACAGTTTTATTCTTAGTTTCCTTCGTAAGCACAGCCCGCAACTTCGCGTCCGTCTTAAAATCAAGCGCCGAAAACGAATCGTCAAAAATGTAAACATTCGGCTCAACCGCAATAGCCCTCGCGATCGACAAACGCTGACGCTGACCGCCAGAAACATTGCTGCCGCCCTGAGCGATTTCACTTTTATAGCCACTTTTTAACTCGCTAATAAATTCTTCCGCTTGGGCAATTTTGGCCGCTTTTTCAACCAACTTATCACTAGCCTCAGCGTTGCCGTATTTGATATTACTAGCAACCGTCCCGCTAAACAACACACCTTTTTGCGGCACGTAACCAATTTGACCAGACAAATCTTCCAATTTCAGATTTCTAATATCAACGCCATCAAGCAAAATCTGCCCCGCCGAAACATCATAGAAACGAGGAATCAAATTTATCAGAGTCGACTTTCCCGAACCAGTACTGCCAATAAACGCCGTTGTCTGACCAGGTTCAGCTATAAAATTAATATCCGAAAGTACTGGCAAATCCGCGTCAGGATAAGTAAATGTAACGTCCTTAAACTCAATTTTTCCCTTGGCATCTTTTGGCAATTTTTTCGGAGACTTCGGGTCAATAATTGACGGCATTGTATCCAAAACTTCTCCGACTCGGCGCACCGATACGGCGGCTCTTGGCACCATAATAAACACCATTGACAGCAACAAGAACGAGATTATCACCTGCATCGCGTATTCCAAAAACGCCATCATATTACCAATTTGTAAATTGCCACTACTTATCAAATGCGCACCAAACCACACAATTGCCACACTCGAAAAGTTCATCACTAAAGTCATAATCGGATCAAGCAACATCATCAAACGGTTCACAAATAAATTCATCTTATTTAATTCTGTGTTGGCTTCTTGGAATTTTTTCTGCTCAATCTTCTCGTTATGGAACGCACGAATAACTTTCAGTCCAACCAAATTTTCCCGCGCCACCAAATTAAGCTTATCCACCAGAGTCTGCAATTTCTTAAACCTAGGTACGGCAATCGTAAATAACGCGGCGATAGTCACAAACAAAACTAACGCCGCCAAAGCGATAATCCAGCTTAAATCGGGCGCATTATTCATGGCTTTTTGCAGACCACCAATTGCCATAATCGGTGCCATTAACGCCAGTCTCAGCAGCATTATTGACGTTGTTTGAATCTGCTGAATATCATTCGTTGAGCGCGTAATCAGCGACGCCGTAGAAAACTTATTAAAGTCCGCCAAAGAAAAACTTTCTATTCGTTCAAACAATTTCAATCGCAATTTCTGCGCCATTCCCGTAGCAATTCGCGCCGCCAAAAAACCCACGATAATTGAACAAAACCCACCAGCCGCCGTCACCAAAATCATCATCAGGCCATTATTCCAAATCGCCGACATATCTTGTTTAATAATGCCGTTATTGACAATTTCCGACATTTTATCCGGCAGCCACAAATTCGCCATCACAACGCCATACGTGAATCCAACCAAGATAATAAACAGCAGCCAATAGTCTCTAAAAATTCGTAAAATATGTTTCATTTATAGTCCTTTAAGCTCTAAGTCCACCTTATATTATATCATTTTAGGACTAGTTGATTTCATTCTAATAATTACAATTGGACAAAAATATCTGTTAGTTTTATACTGTTTTTAGCGTCGGGGTGTGGCGCAGCTCGGTAGCGCGCACCGTTCGGGACGGTGAGGTCGCTGGTTCAAATCCAGTCACCCCGACCATGAAATTATTGGGCGTACGTTCAGCTTAATTGAACCTCTGGCTATTAGCAATCAAAGGAGGTTTTATGCGACGAAGAGTAAACGTACGCGGGATTATTATCAATGAAAACGGCGAAATTTTTTGTCAAAAATTAACCGCAAACACCGGCAAAGGTCGTGATTTTTGGTGTACGCCGGGCGGCGGTTTGGAAATGGGCGAAAGCTTGCTGGACGGCTTGCGTCGAGAAATGATTGAAGAAACGGGAGTCAAACCAGAAATTGGTAAGCTGTTATTTATCCAACAATTCGCCGAATCAGGCGAGCAATCCGCACATGGTCCGAACGAGCAATTGGAATTTTTCTTCCTCATCACCAACTGGCAAGATTACCAACACATCAACCTGGAGCAAACATCGCACGGTGTCGAGGAAGTGGCGGAATGCGGCTTTGTCGACCCAAAAACAACAAATATTCTGCCAAGCTATTTGACAGAGGTTGACCTGGACCAGCTGGTTAATAAATTGACAGAAGTTCCAGTTCTAAGCGAATTATAGCGAGGTCACTCGGGTTATTTGGCGAAGAATTTTTTGGCACGTTCAGTTTTCGGGTGATCCATTACCTGAGCTGGCGTGCCATTTTCGATTATTTCTCCCTTATCCAGAAAAATCATCCGCGTCCCAACTTCGCGGGCAAATTTCATTTCGTGCGTAACGATTACCATCGTCATTCCCTTTTTGGCAACTTTTCTAATCACATCCAAAACTTCGCCAATCATCTCTGGGTCTAACGCTGAAGTCGGCTCATCAAAAAGCATAATTTTCGGCTCCATCGCCAGCGCCCGCGCAATTGCCACTCGCTGTTTTTGACCGCCAGACAAACTATTCGGCGAAGCGTCTGCTTTATCCAATAACCCAACATCGTCCAATAAACCTCGCGCCAATTTTGTCGCTTTTTGATCTGAAAATTTACGTAGCTTTTTCGGAGCTAATTTAATATTTTCAATCACACTCAAATTTGGAAACAGATTAAATTGCTGAAAGACCATGCCAATATTCTGACGCAAGGCGTTCAAGTTTACGTGTGGATCAGTAATTTTCACTCCATCGACGATAATCTCACCCGAAGTCGGTTCCTCCAGCAAGTTCAGACAACGCAAGAACGTCGACTTGCCAGAACCAGACGAGCCAACCACCACGACAATCTCGCCCTCTTCAATTTCCACATCAATATCGCGAAGAACTCGATTTGTGCCAAATGTTTTTTTCAAGTTTTTAACGCTGATCATCGTCATGCTTCAATTTCCTTTCTACTCGCGCCATTACTCGCGTAAAAATCGCCGTCAAAATTAAGTACATCGCCGCAGCGGCAAATAGCGATTGAAAAGCTGTCGCCGTTTGAAAACGAATATTGTCCGCGCCTCGCATAATATCATTCAGACCAATCCAACCAACAACCGAAGTTTCCTTTAATAGCGCGATAAATTCACTAATCAACGCCGGCAACGAATTCTTCATCGCTTGCGGCAAAATAACTAGCCGCATTGCCTGCCAATTACTCAAACCCAAAGACCTGGCTGCTTCCATTTGCCCCTTGTCGATACTCTGAATTCCGCCACGAATAATCTCAGCGATATATGCACCGCTATTTATCCCGAACGCCACCGCCGCCACAAAAATCTTCGGCATAAATTGGTACGACCCAAAAACGACGTAATACATAATCAATAGTTGAACCAAAAGTGGCGTGCCGCGAATAATATCGACATAAATTTTTCCCAGACTGGCCAGCGGATTAAAGTTCGCGAGTCTGCTCGTTTTCATCCTGCCAAATGGTCGTAAATTCGACGTGCGCATCAGGGCAACAAGTACACCAATTGCCGATCCTAAAATCAGCGACAACACAGTCAAAACCAGCGTCACTTCTAATCCATGCCATAAAAATAGCCATCGACCGCCGCCAAAAATCACTTCCCAAAAATTCACGATTTAGCCTCCTCACCAAAATATTTGCGGATCAGCTTTTCATAGCGACCATCTTTTTTCATCTTGGCAATTTCTTTATTAACCTTTTCTAAGAGGTCTTTATTGTCCTTTTTAATAGCAATCGCATAACTTTCATCGCTGAGCGCGCCCGGTAAGATTTCTAAGTCAGAAAATCCAGCCGAATACTGCTTTGCGGGAGCGTCGTCCAGAATAACCGCTTCAATTTTTCCCGAACTTAATTCCTGCAAAACACTCGGCGCGGTTTGGAATTGTGTGACTGATGCGCCAGCAATTTTAGACGCCAAAGTATCGCCAGTCGTACCCAGCTGTACGCCAATTTTTCGCCCTGGCAATTGATATTTATTGCGAATCGGACTGCCCTTTTTAACAATTATTCTCTGTGACGCCGAATAATACGGATCCGAAAACAACGCATTTTTTTCTCGCTCAGGCGTCACTGTCATTCCAGCCGCCACCATATCAATTTGCCCACTATCCAGCGCCGGAAGTAGCCCGTCAAACGACATATCTTCGACCTTCAAATCTTTACCCAAGCTTTTAGCAATTTCCCTAGCCAGATCAACATCAAAACCGACCACTTGATTATTATCAATATATTCAAACGGCTTAAATCCAGCATTCGTACCCATCACTAAAACATCAGTTTTTGAGCCAATTACGCCATCTCGATGTAAAATATCGCCCAACATCAAACAAATCATCCCCGCAAATAAAACCACCCCAATCCACCAACTAATTCCGAATGTGCGCGTCTTATTCTTGCTCATGCTTTTATTATACCCCTTCATTCGCAAAAAACGTAAGTGATATAATAGAATGGTGAGAAAAATTAAATTTACCAAACGTTTCTGGATTAAATCAATATCAATCATTTTGCTTTTTTTGGCGGCGTTTTGCTTAATTGCGGCGCGCTATAAATATATCGTCTTTAAAAATTCGCAAATCGACGAGATAATTTTTTATTTTGTTAACGGATTAGCTGGCGGCAAATCTGACAATTTATGGTCGGCCGTCCTGCAAAATCTTCCGCTAGTTTTCTTATTATTCGGCGCTTTATTAATCCCAATGTTCGACAAATCGATCTCTTTCATAAATCGCATAATCGCCTTCTGTTTGAAAAAAATCAAATCATCACGAAAACTCACTTTGCCGTTTTTGAGATTACGAAATCAAGCAATTTACTCGCTGAGTATGTTTTTAATTGCAATTGTCCTTCTCATTCAAAGTTTTGGCATCCCTAACTATATTTATGCCCTAACCCAATCGACCAAATTATACGAAGAAAATTATGTTAATCCAAAAACCGCCAAATTGACTTTTCCAGAGAAAAAACGCAACTTAATATACATCTATTTAGAGTCAATGGAAAACACTTTGGCATCAAAGGCTAATGGCGGCAGCTCCGAAACCTCCATTATTCCAGAGCTGGAAGAATTGGCGTTAAAAAATACCTCATTCTCAAACAAAGCATCCGGTGTCGGCGGCGCCTTGCCTGCAACAAACACTGGCTGGACTGTGGCAGGAATGGCTGCGCAATCTACTGGCGTCCCACTGAAAGAAAACTTGGTTGGCGGACGCGATCATAACGCCCTGGGCGAGTTTAAAAAGTTCCTGCCGGGCGCTTATGGTCTTGGTGAGATTTTAGAAAAACAAGGCTACAATCAAACATTTGTTATGGGATCTGAGGCGAGTTTTGGCGGACGCGATAAATTATTAACTCAACACGGCAATTTCAATATCGAAGATTACAATTACGCCAAAAAACACGGAAAAATCTCCGAAGATTACAAAGTTTGGTGGGGCTATGAAGACAAAAAATTATTCCAATTTGCCCGCGAAGAAGCCTCGCGCTTGGCGGCGTCAGACAAGCCATTTAACTTGCAATTATTGACCGCTGACACGCATTTTACCGATGGCTATTTGGATGAAACCTGCGCTAAAACCTTCAGCAATCAATACGATAATGTTCACGCTTGCTCCTCAAAACAAGTCGCCGCATTCGTCAATTGGGTTAAATCTCAGCCATTTTATGAAAACACCACGATTGTCATTTCTGGCGACCATTTAGGAATGCAAACTTCATACTACGACGAAAAAATTGGCGGAACTAATTATCAACGAACCATTTACAACACGTTTATAAATCCAGCCATTTCGACTAGTCACTCAAAGAACCGTCAATTCACGACATTCGATATGTATCCGTCAACTTTGGCGGCGCTGGGAGTTGAAATTGACGGCGACCGATTAGGTCTGGGCACAAACTTATTTTCTGGAAAGAAAACCTTAGTCGAGCAATATGGCGGAATTGAAAACTTAAATTCAGAACTTTCCAAACGTTCCGCTTATTACGAAAATAAGATTTTCACCAAATCCGGCAATTAGCCATTGTAGCCATTTGGATTATTGCTCTGCCAATTCCAAGCGTCGCGGCAAGCATCTTCAATTGTCAATTCTGCTCGCCAACCTAACTCTCTTTCTGCCAATCCTGGGTCTGCATAGCACGTCGCAATGTCACCTGCTCGACGTGGCGTAACTTGATACGGAACATCGCGACCAGAAGCTTTCTCAAACGCCTTCACTAATTCCAAAACCGAAGTACCGCGTCCAGTGCCGATATTATAGACTTTATACTCGTTCGGTCGGCCCAAATTCTCCAGAGCCGCCACGTGAGCCTTTGCCAAATCAACTACGTGAATGTAATCGCGCACGCCAGTTCCATCTGGAGTGTCATAATCGTCACCAAAAACACTCAAATGCTCTCGCTTACCAACAGCAACTTGCGACACAAACGGCAGAAGATTGTTCGGGATCCCTGAGGGATTTTCCCCGATGCGACCACTCGGATGTGCGCCAACTGGATTAAAATAGCGGAGAGACGTAAATTGCCAATCTTGATTCGTCGCAGAAATGTCGCGAAGCATTTGCTCAATCATCAGCTTTGTCTGACCGTATGGATTTGTGGCAGACAACGGCATATCTTCGGTAATTGGCAATCGAGCTGGATCACCATAAACTGTTGCCGAACTAGAAAACACCAATTTCTTCACGTCAAATTCTTGCATAACATCAAGCAAAACCAACGTGCTTTCGAGGTTATTTTTATAATAAAGAAGCGCCTTTTCAACCGATTCACCAACCGCCTTCAACCCAGCAAAATGAATCACGGCGTCAATTTTCTCAGACTTAAATAATTCTGATAGTCGCTGATGATCACATAAATCGAATTCGTGAAACGGTATTGATTGACCGGTGATTTCTTCAACTCGCCTCAGACTCTCGACGGATGAATTTGATAAATTATCGACCACCACTACGTTATGATTTGATGATAATAGTTCGATGATAGTGTGACTGCCGATATATCCAGCGCCACCAGTGACAAGAATATTCATACACTTATTATACTACAAAAAGCCTATTTATTTTATTAGCACTCTTGCACTGAGAGTGCTAATTTGTTATGATAGCTACATCAAATTTCACCATTCTGTCTTTTACTGGGGCGCAACAAATTAGGACTAAAAACCAAAAGGAGGATTTTATGCCACCAAACATGAATCAAGAAGAAACAACTAAACCACTCGAAAAATTCGGTACAGACATAACGGCGCTAGCACGCGAGGGTAAACTCGATCCAGTGATCGGTCGAGATGAAGAAATTCGACGCACTATGCAGATTTTGAGTCGCCGCACTAAAAATAATCCCGTTCTCATTGGTGAGCCAGGAGTCGGTAAAACCGCAATTGTTGAGGCGTTGGCGCAGCGAATTGTCAAAGGCAACGTTCCCGCTTCACTGAAGGATAAGCGACTAATTTCCCTGGAAATTTCCAGTCTTCTGGCGGGCGCTAGTTTCCGTGGACAATTTGAAGATCGATTGAAAGCCGTTCTGAAAGAAGTAGAAGACGCAGCTGGTGAGATTATTCTTTTTGTCGATGAAATTCACACCATGGTTGGCGCTGGAAAAAGCGAAGGCAGCATGGACGCGGGAAATATGTTAAAACCAGCGCTGGCTCGCGGAAAATTACATATGATTGGCGCGACGACACTCGCTGAATATCGTCAGTATGTCGAAAAAGATGCCGCTCTAGAACGAAGATTCCAGCCAGTTTACGTTGGCGAACCAAGCTTTGATGACACTGTTGCCATTTTGCGCGGATTGAAGGAAAAATACGAAATTCATCACGGAGTAAAAATCGCTGATGACGCAATCGTGGCAGCCGCCAGATTGTCCACCAGGTATTTACCTGACAGATTCTTACCAGACAAAGCGGTTGACTTACTTGACGAAGCGACCAGCTCGCTCAAAATGCAGTTAGAAAGCGTGCCAATTGCGCTGGATCGATTGAACAATAGACGCTTGCAATTGGAAATCGAGGAAGCGGCGCTAAAAAAAGACAAATCCGACCACGCCAATATTCGCAAAAATGAGATCAAGGAGCAAATTGCCGAAATTCGCGCAAAAGCCGAAGTGATTGATAAAAAATGGCAACACGAAAAAGACATTTTGCAAACCGTCAACACGACTACCGAAAAAATGGACAATCTGCGCTCACAATTAGAGATTGCTGAACGCGACGCGGATTTAGCCACCGCCAGCCGCATTAAGTATGGCGACTTGCCGGAGCTGGAGAAAAAATTAGCAAGCGCTCGCGAAGAACTAGCGGCAATTCCAACTCACGACCGATTACTCCGCGAAGAAGTTACGCCTGATGACATCGCTGGCGTGGTGGCACGCTGGACCGGAATTCCAGTGGAGCGATTGATGGAAAGTGAATCTAGCAAATTGACCAAATTGGAAGAATCGATCAGCCGCCAAGTCATCGGGCAAGATCGCGCTGTGGCAGCCGTAGCAAGCGCCATCCGTAGGTCGCGTGCTGGACTTGGCGACGTTAATCGACCGATTGGCTCATTCCTATTCCTCGGCCCTACTGGCGTAGGAAAAACAGAAGTCGCGCGCAGTTTATGCCGTGAATTATTCGACGACGAACACGCCATGATTCGAATTGACATGAGTGAATACATGGAACGCCACGCCGTAGCCAGATTGATCGGTTCACCTCCAGGATATGTTGGTTACGATCAAGGCGGTCAATTGACGGAAGCCGTTAGACGGCGTCCGTATAGCGTGGTTTTGTTTGACGAAATCGAAAAAGCACATCCTGACGTGTTCAACGTGCTATTGCAAGTTTTGGACGACGGTCGATTGACGGACGGACAAGGACGAACGATTGACTTTAGTAACACCATTATCATCATGACCAGCAACGTCGGATCGCAAATGATTATGGACTACACGGGCGACGACATTAGCTCTCTCGACAATCAAATTTTAGAAACGCTTCGTGGCCATTTCCGTCCAGAATTCTTAAACCGAATCGACGACATTGTGATTTTTGATCGCATTCACCCTGAATCGATGCGCGCGATTGTTGATGTGCAATTAGAAAAAGTTGTTCGCCAAGTTAAGGATAGTCGCGACATAACGCTGAATTTTGACGATAGCGTTCGTGACATGTTGGCGCGAGACGGCTACGACCCAAGTTTCGGTGCTCGACCGCTTAAGCGTTTGATTCAAAAACGCGTGCTTGATCCTTTGGCGCTCGAACTGATCGACGGGCGAATTCACGACGGAGATACAGTAAAAGTTGCTGCCGTGGATGATCGAATTGCCTTTACGAATATCGTATAATGGGCGTATGGGTCGAATTCGCAGCAAGCAGGAATCCATCAAATCAGCAATTTTAGGAGTCGGCAGAATGCTTGGTTTACCGAAATATTTCCTGATAACAATTGTCGCGACCGTCGCCTTCGCCGTGATAATTTATTTCGCAATCAACGCCAATTTTTACGGGCCGCTGATGATGTCGCGCTTACCAATCATCGATAAAATCGCGCTGCTCGGTTCGATGATTATAGACATCTTCAAACAAAGTTTCACTTCACCAAATAGTGCGTTGCTTATGGTAGTGTCAATTCTTCAAGGTGTATCGATCGCCGCTGTAATTTTTACATCAAAGAATAATCGCGACAATGAAAAAACTGTATCTCGACAAGTCGGATTAAGCGGAATCGCATCAATTGCCGCAACAATTGGACTCGGCTGCGTTCCCTGCGGAACATCACTAATCTTGCCAATTGTAACCCTATTTTTCTCAGGAGCTGCCGCCGCCACCGCCGCAAATATCGCCAGCACAATAGTCCTGTTGTTAGCTTTACTGCTCAGTTTATTCTCGCTATATAAATCAGGTCAAATTATTTTTATGTACACAGAATTATCTAAACAGGAGAAAATATGAATCGACAAAAATCATCAGGCATAGCGCTTATTTGGGCTCTTTCGGGAATTGTAATCGTGGGAATTGTGGCTTTGTTTATTTATGGAATTGTCAATCGCCCGCCGAATCGTCACATTGGTGACAATAAACCATGGAACGAAAAAATGTCGCAAGGATCCGCTGACGCGAAAAACGTGTTCATTGATTATACTGACTATTTTTGTTCATTTTGCGCCGAAGTTGAAACCGCAACCGGCACAGAATTCTTCAAAAATGACTATATTAAATCCGGCAAAGTTCGTTATGAGCATCGCGTAGTGACACTATTAAAAGAGATGACCAACAATACCGAAACTGGTGCTCACGCTGCGTTTTGCGCTGCTGATCAAGATAAATATTGGCAGTACACTCACGATATTGTCCCGCGCATTAAAAGCGATTATTTCGATAAAGGAATTGGCGTAAAAAACGTTGCCGTGCCGAAGAAAATCCCTGCTCTTCCGCTGGAATATTTCCTAACTTCCGCCAAAAACGTCGGCATGAATGAATCACAATTTTCCGATTGCATGACCAAAAAGCCGCACCAAAAAGAAATTGATAGCAACACACAAAAAGCCTTGTCTCTTGGCGTGAACGGCTTGCCATATATGGTTGTTAACGATTATCAAACCAGCGGATTCGCCGGTGGCGAGAGTGGCTTAAGAGCAATTTTGAAGGCTGGCGGCGTTAAATAATTGTCACTATTTCAGTTGACTCATAAATCCACGCAGTTGAGATAAAGTCCGCTCTATTCTTTCATTAGTCCAATATTTATCTGGCGTGATATTATCGTCGCCAGTTGATTCCTCTTTGTAGCGGCCGATAATCTTGCCATTCTTGACAATCGATACATCAGGCACAAATATTCGAGGATTGCCATTTTTATCTTTTTCCAAATACGGTTCTAATTTCTTGACCAATTTTTGGTAAACTTCGTTGTTGCTAGCGCGAGCATCGCGAATATTCAAATAGTATATTTTATCAACACCTTCAGCCCGAGCTGCCCGATCAACGTGTTCGCTCAAATGCTGGCACCACGGACATTGCGGAAAGCCCAAAAAAATCACACCGCTGCCGTTATCAAAGATATCAAGGATTTCTTTATCGCTGGCATAAACGAAGCGATTATTCGCCGCCACTCGCGGATATTCTGACTTGAATTTGGCGGCGTCGGACACGTTAGTAGACGGAGCCTTCGGCCGCTCGGCAGAATGCTGGCGGTTATACCACAGCCCAGCCGCAGCGCCGCACAAGATGATTATGACTGAAATAATCGCAATAAGTTTTTTATTCATACCAAACCTCTTTTTCATAACGTCGTATCCCACTTCCGCGCGCGAATATGACTCATCACTAGCTCTTGCACTTCTTCAAATGTCATAATTCCCCCTTCTGGTGTAGCTTCACTATAGCTAGTCTAATTGTAATACAGCGTTAGCATTATGGAAAACGGTAAAAATCGCACAAAATAGAAAGGCAATTTCCCAAAACATAAAAGCTGTTTTCGAAAACAGAAAGAATGTTTTTAAGCAACAGATACGGCTATTCGATAAAAATTTCCACCTGAAAAGCTTAATCACTAGACGGGCTTCTACTTGACTAGTCGCAATCGCTCAATCAACCAATCCCGCGGCAAAATCGACAAGAACCAGCCAGCGCGTGGCCCGGAATCTTTGCCAATGAGCGCGCGGTAGATGGTGGTGAAGAGCTCCCGCGGCAGTAGCAAACCGCTCTCTTTGTAGGCGTAAATTGCTTGATGAAACCAGTTACCATCAGCCCCAGCCGGCGCCTCGGCGATATCGTCAGCTAATCGCCTCAAGTATTCTTTTTGCTCTGGCGAGAACTCATCGGGATTTACCTCGTCCGTCAGACGAAACTTCAATGACTCGGGCGCCCACTTTTCCAGCCACCGACTGACATAGCCTAGTTCTGTGATGATCACTGCTTCTTCCTCGTCGACGATGCGGGCATATTCCGAACTGCGCCGCAAAATCTCTACTGTTTTTACCATGTCGCACAGCGCCGCTTGGTATGAAATAACCAGATGCGAGAATGGAATTGAGCTGACCGCTGGCTGATCTAGCCCGTCAGTACACAAGAATAATAGCTGTTTATCAAGCTCATTTTGCGGATGCTGCTTCATCGCCGCGAAGTCGTCAACCAGCCGCACCAGGCTATCGGTCTCGTCAAAATACAGCCGCTTGGCTGGCGAATATCGAAGGATAAAGTAGCGCACTACCTCAGGCGGCAGCATATCAACAACGTCGTGTGCGTTCACGCCAGTACCCTTACTGGCGCTCATCTTTTTCGTATCACCGGTGCGATTAATAAATTCATATGGCACTGGTACTGGCGCATCAATGTCATAAACCTCGCGAGCGATCCGCTTGCCGGTATCATACGAACCGCCCTTCGTCGCGTGATCACGACCAAACGGCTCAACATCAACACCGAGCAGCCACCACCGCCCCGGCCAATCCAACCGCCAGTCCAGCTTTACCTGCCCGTCATCGTACCGAACCGTGTGCTCCGAGTCATCGTGACTACGATAGGTAATCGTTTTAGCATCGCTATCCATGCTGATGAACCGGCGATTTTTTAGCCGACCATGCTCCATGATTTGAATTGGCGACCACTGATCATCCAGCCGCCGACCCGATACTTCCTGGATGGCCGACTTAGCTTTGTCAATGCGGCTCAGCGAGCGCTCGATGGCTGGCACAAAAAACCCGCTCCGATATTTATCGCTAGCATAGACCACGTCCATAGTCACACCAATTTTATCGGCGCTGTCGAGGAATGGCTTCAAGCAAAAATCCGCCCACGAATCGTACCGATCATCTGGTGACGGCACCATGCAAAGTGGCATACCCAAGTACTGCTCATAACTAGCTGGCAAATTAACCGGCACTTTACGAAAGGCGTCGAGGTTGTCTGAAACGTGAACGTGACGCGCCCGAATGCCTGCTTTCTTCAGCGCCCGCACCACGGCGTCAGCAATGACGATCTCGCGCAAATGCCCCACATGATACACCCCCGACGGTGACGCACCCGAGGAAACCAAAATCTCTTTATTAGTATCCTGAAAAGTATTTATTATATCATTAAGCCACTTCATGTGCTATATTATACACTAGTGAGCGATCATTCCGGTGATATCATAGACGTAGTCCCATTTTCTACCTATCATGAGAGTCAAAAAAGCAATTAAAGTATTTGAAAAGATTCGCGACTTACCCTACGGAACAAGTGGCAGTAATGAAGTGTGGTCGTGTTACCAAAAATGCGTACTCTTGAAACAAGAACTGCAGCACATCGGCATTACCAGTCAATTGCTAATTGGTGTTTTTGACTGGCAAGACCTGCAGATCCCCGAATACATCCTCAAAATTCGCCGCTAACAATATGAGAGGCATGTGATACTACGCGTGTTTATTGATGAATTTGCGTACGATGTCGACCCATCAATAGATATTGGACTTACACCAATGTTACCTATGGCTTGCTGGGATGGCAAGTCAAGCACAACAACCATGGCACCGCTGCGATATCTGCGCGTCTATCGGCCACATTCCTTACATGAGCGTATTTTATCACAACTACGACGTAAGATATTTCGAAGTAACCCCGAGAGTTTTTATACTGCAATCGACATATGGTTAGCGACCATACGAGTAAGTTGATATTTTTTATTTTAGTGTGCTATATAGCTTTTACTCAGAGCTGCAGAGGGTGAAAATCACCTTCTCTTTGAGTAGGCTTGAGAGGAACTACTACTTGTTTCTCGGATTGAAAGATCCGCATTCAGCTTGAGTTCGTTCGGCGGGCTATTTTCATTGATATTATATTATTCCCACCTAAATAATTTAATAGCCACGAGGTAAATCGCAAAAGTCCAGGCTGCAATGATACCAAATTGCGGTAAAACTTCTACGAAGGTCGCATGCTCGGTCATGATTAATCGAAAGCCGTCCGTAACTGGCGTTATAGGGATAAATTGAGCAACGCTTCGCAACCATTCTGGAAATAGATAAAGTGGAAAAAACGTACCAGATAAAAACATCATTGGGAAAGAGATTAAGTTACTTAATGAGGAGGACTGATCTTCGTTCTCTGATAACCCAGCAATTAATAACCCCACACCCACAGTCATAAATGCAGACGATACAGACATCATTGCAAATAGTGTCCAGTCGCCTCGCATATTAAAGTGGAATATCAACGTCCCAGCGACAACCATCATAACCAAACTAAGCAAGGAAATCGTCGTATAATGAATTGCTGTGGAGATGATTAGCTGACCCGAAGTAAATGGCGCTGCACGTAACCGACGATATAAACCACGTTTCTTTTCAGCCGGTATTCGGTTAGCCAAGCCAAAAATACCTATACTCATCAAACTGAAAGTCAATAGTCCCGTAAACATGTAGTCAAACGATTTTAATTGCTCATCACCAATCGCTTTACCAACAGCTTTAAGCGGAGCTTCAGGTTGACCCATCTGACTATTGATACTATTGGTAATCTGATTCATCACTGCCACCAACGCGCCACCTGTTTGCTCAGAACCTTTGGAGTAAATAACATTCATCGTGCCTGTTGGAATAGGATGATTGCCATTATTTTTTATCGCACCAAAATTGCTTGGAAGCTCAATAATACCGTTAAGCTCCGACCGCTTCATTTTTTCACGTGCGTCATTCATATCTTTAACGTCTTTAATTTTGAGAATCGAATCCTTCGAATTTTCTTTGGCATTTTTAACGAAACTTTTGGCAAATTCCGTCTGCGAATTGTTGACAATTGCAATATTAAAACTGGTCGAATCATTACTAAAAACTGACCCAAAAACCAATAGAAAAATCAGCGGAAAAAGAAAAGTGAAAAATAGCGCCATTTTATCTCGGACGAAACGCTTTTGTTGAGCGCGAACTTGCCCGAATATTCCAATCCAATATTTTTTCATGTTAATCCCGAATTGCCTTTCCTGTTAAATCAATAAACACGTCCTCCAAATTGGCTTGCTCAACAACTTGTTCCTTCTTGAAACCGCGCGCCAATAATTGCTGGATGAGATTATGCGGCGTATCAATTGTGATAATCTTACCACTATCCATAATTGCCAGACGATCACACAATAATTCCGCCTCGTCCATATAATGCGTCGTCAAAAGAATCGTAATTCCCTCGTCGCGAATTTCCTCAATCAAGTCCCACAAATTTCGGCGCGCCTGCGGATCAAGCCCCGTGGTTGGCTCGTCCAGAAACAACACTTTCGGATTATTCACCAATGTTGAAGCAATCGCAAAACGCTGTTTTTGACCGCCAGAAAGTTGCTCGACATAATTCTTAGCCTTTTCCATCAATTGAACCTTAGCAAGCAGCGCCTCGGTATCAACCGTCCGACCATATAAACTACCAAACATTTTCAATTGTTCACGCAAAGTCAGTTTGTCATAAAAAGCCGTCGACTGAAGCTGAATGCCAATTATATTCTTAATGTCCTTAGGTTTCTTAGCGACATCTATGCCGTCAATTGTAGCCACGCCGCCGTCAATTGACCTGAGTGCTTCCAACATTTCCAACGTTGTTGTTTTGCCCGCGCCGTTAGGACCAAGGATCCCAAATATCTCGCCCTTTTTAACCTCAAACGACACGCCGTCGACCACGTTATTTCCATCATAAGTCTTAACGAGTTTATCGACTTTTATAATTGGCTCAAATTCCACTCCGCAAATTCCTCTCTGTTGTAATTTTGATCAAGCTAGTCTCTACTTATCATCAATAATAACAAAACCAAAATACTAGTGCTATACTTATAGTATGCGCATTCAGAGAAAAAAAGCAAAACCAAAATCGAAAAAACTATTTATTATCATACCGTTTTTGATATTGCTATTTTCGGCAGGGCTATTTGGGATATATTTCCTCAATCAATCACACTCGCGACAAACGACTGCGCCATCTGACGAAAAGTATTATTTTGCCGATTCGAAATATTCTGGCATTCGTTCAAAGTTCGTCACCAGAGATAACAAACGAGAAAAAGTTTCAATTGAATATCCAATCACGGAAAATGAAAAGATTAATCGCTTAATTAGTGAGTCGATTGATAAAATTGATCGCGATTTTCAAAATACGGTTTTACTGGCGACAGTTTTTGACAAGCCAATGACCGAAACAATTGGCTATCAAGTCACGCACAACACTTCAGAGGCGCTGTCAATTGTCGTCAATATTAAGCAGGATATGAACGGCGCACATCCAGCATCAATGACGCAATTTTGGACTTTCGACAAAAAATCTGGCGAAGTTGTCGGCTTAGCTGATTTTACAGAACAGTCCGATGAAGCCGCCGAAGCAATCATATCCGCTGCCAAAGACAGCATTTCTCAGACCATCAAGCAACGCCAGCAGCCAGAGATTGACCTGAATGAAATCATAAATAAAGAAGCTTTGTCTAATTTCATCATCACTAACGACGGCAATTCATTGGCTTGGCCACTCGGTCAAGCGTCGCTACTGCCATCATCTTACGGCGAATTGACAATTACCGTGCCAATTTCCTCCGTCTCTAAATATCTGCAAAACCCAACGGCGAGAAAATTCGCCAACATCCCCAAACCTGCAGAAAAACCAAAACCAGCGCCCGTAGCTCCAACGCCTACCGTCGCAAATAAAACAATTGCTCTAACTTTTGACGACGGACCCGGACCATACACCGAAAAACTGTTGGATATATTGGATAAGTACGACGCCAAAGCGACATTTTTCCTAATCGGCAGCAAAGTTTCAGCACGTGCCAATACATTACGCCGTATGCAGTCGCGCGGACATCAATTAGGTAATCACTCTTGGTCACATCCAGAGTTAAATAAGGTTTCAGCGGAGCAACTCGCTAGTGAAATTGACCAGACAAATAACGCCATAAAACAAGCCGTCGGCGCCAAACCTAACATCATACGTCCACCATATGGCGCGTTTAATCGGGCTGTTTTGGAGCAATTCCGTCAACGGGGAATGTCGGCAGTGGTTTGGTCTGTCGATACGCGCGACTGGGCTGATCGTAATAGCGAAATCGTCTGTTCAAGGGCTGTCGCTGGCGCTCGCAACGGAGCTGTGATTTTAATGCACGATATTCATCCGACATCCGTGAATGCCGTTCCTTGTATTCTTGACTCACTCAAGCAACAAGGCTATTCATTCGTAACGGTACAAAATTTAATCGGTGACATGACACCGGGCGCCGTTTATCCGTAAACTTAATCAATCTCAAATATCTTATATTTTGAAGTTGCGCCGTGCACTAATTTAACTTTGGACGATGCGACCTTAAAATGTTTTGCCAATAATTTAATAGCCGCCGCGTTGGCTCGACCTTCAATTGCTGGAGCTTTGACATAAACCGTCAATGTGTCGTCGTCATTTTTCACAACTTCCTCACGATGGCGAGAGTTTGGTTTAATGTGTACGGAGATTTTCATAATTAAGACAATTCTTATTTCTGTAACTTATTAATTGTTCTCTCTATGATTATCACTAGATGGTTCAAGCTTTAATAGTTGAGATAGGTCTCCCGTAAATATAGCCGAAATCTTACGAGAATCAACCTCAACCGTAACCAATCTTACCCCCGTAAAATCGCTAGATATACCGAAATTACTTCTAATATATTCGTCATCGTCAATTTTAATATTCTCAATAACTTTTATTTTTGGATTAATTAACCCATTAGCTTCTAGCGTCTTTAGTATTTTATACGGCACCATAATTTTTCCATTCTCATATTCTAAACGCCCCATAGCTGAAGCAAGCAGTAAAGAAAAAGTAGCAAAGATACTTAAGAAAAATACTGGATATGCAATGTATTGGACATAAGGTTGCCATTGTAATTCTCGTGCAACAAAAAATAATATAAGCAAGATGGTAGCTAACACAATCAATGCCCATACAATATGATGTGTTTTTACATACCAAGGATACACGGAGCCTCTCTTTTTTACAGGAATCATAATTATTTTATGGTTCTCTATGATGTTCCACGACAGAGGAATTCCTATTATGATGGTAAGTATAGTTATTGGTGCAACAAAAGATGTGCTAATAAAATATTTACTCAGCTCCGATTGGCTAAATAAAGGAACCATAGCCGCTATAAATGCAGCGACCAAACCTAAGATGCTTATTATATTTTGAAAACTAGAGTCTTTATCATTCATACGCTTATTATATATCTATTTGCACAATTCTTCTTGTTTCTTGATAGCAATTCTAACCGCCAACGAACCAACTAATGCTATCAGCTGAAAAAGTACACTAGAATTATAACTAACGTTCGAAGTCTTATCATCTTCCGGATTCAACGGGCTATCATCAACCCAAAGCCCCGAATAAACGCCGGATATATTTGTATTATTAGCGCCATCTTCGTCACAATTATAATTAGCTTTTTCCTCCGATGAATCATCTAGTAAAGTAGAAAATTCTTGAAAAACTGGAATATTTAAATCCCTATTCAAGACATTATCGGTATCATCACAATAATCGCTCGACTCTTCGATTTTTACAGAGCATTTTGACTTATCACAATCATCCGTAGCAACCAATTCGCTATATTCTTCAGTCAATTCAGTTTTTCCCGCGACTTTTTTTACAACCTCATCAACGACATTATTATGACCAATTTCATTATCGGCTAATTTCAAATCAGGAATAAATTGCCCTATTACTTCAGACTTGCTGGTCGGCAATTCTTCCAATTCACACACACCTTCTTCATCCAACTCTACACGATCACCCAAATCATCCGATTCACGCATAGCTTCTTCGCTCAATTCTATGCAATCACCCAAATCATCCACCGCATTATCCGTTTTACTCACAACCGCATGGCCGTCAGAAATCTCAGCCACAGCAACATTCTCCGAATCTTCGAAACATACTTCACGCTTTTCAAAATCGCGTTGCGGTAAAATTGACGAATCCTTCTTATTTTCTATCAACTCATTCATCGCCACATCAATTTCATTATTGACTTGAACAAAATCACGCACAGGCGAGGAATTTGTCTCGTTAGGAATAACTTTCTCGACCAGATTGTCCCTTGGAGTAGAATCTTCCAAAATCGGTACAGAGTTTATATCGTTTTCATTTCCTATATAGCTATCTTTCTTTTTAGGTAATTCTCTCGGCAATTCATCCTCTTTATCAACAGCCGGAGCTTGATTCTCAGAAGACACATCTTCTTTATGAATGTCTACTTTTTCATTGATGTCTTCCGAATCCACCAAGTTAATTTGATTAATCGCCTCAGTCTCGTCCGGATCTTCGTTAATTTTCGGCGGGATATTTTCTTTGATTATTTTCGCGCTTGGAATATTTTCCGACGACACACTCTCACTATCCAAACATTCATCATCCGTCGGTTTGTTCGCCTCATTACTTTCCGCCGATACGCGCATCGACGCATCATCATCGCTCACTTCCGACTTAACCGCAGGTTTTTCTGATGGACTATCTTTTTCAATCGACTCGGATGCCTTCTCTTCGTTATCAGCACTGACATATCCAGCAACAACAAAACCACAACCATCCTTCTCCATTAAGTCAGCTAAATAACTCTCTGGCTCTTTTGCTGCCAGACGCAAATTCTCTTCCGCAAAATTTCGCATTCTTAGTATTGGACAGTTTCCCGCCGCAGCGCAACTGTCGCACGCTGCGCTGGCTACGTTTTGGCAAATTTCCGATCGTCTTTCAGCGTCCAAACATTTTTCTGTTGCTTCCACTTCACTTTCTTCGGCAAATGACGTATCAATTTTCTCGCCGCTAGCAACCGCTTCTACCAAATTTAATTCAGCCGCATCATCATCAATTTCTGAAGATAAATCCTGAAAATTAGCATCACCATTCAACGCCGAAAAAACATTAAAATCGCCCGCTCCATTTGCCAAACCTTCGTTCATTGCTCAAAAAAAGTCTCTGTTGAAATTTTCAATTCGCTTACACCAGCGGCGGATAATTTTTGCCAAACATCTCTAACAAACGGCAAACTTCCACAGACCAAAAAATGCGCATCTTCTGGTGTTTCGTGAACAATTTTTTCTACATTAAATCGACCGTTAAACCAACCGTCTTTTTCTTCAACTTGCTGGCGAGTACTGAACTTCTTCACTTTAATATTTGATGCCGCTAGCTCATTTTCAAAAACCATATATTCTGGCGATTTTTGGCTAAAATATAAAAACGTCGGCTGGCTAGAATTTGCCATAACGCTCCAAATTGGACTAAGTCCACAGCCCGCAGCAATTCCGACCAAAGGACTTTCTGTTTGCGGATTGAAATCGCCATAAGCGTGGCTAATTTGTAATTTATCGCCAACATTCCGTGAACATAAATAGCTAGAAAATTCACCACCAACATTCTTCACGGTAATTGACATTAGCTCATCGTCAGGGGTAGAAGAAATGCTATAAGCCTTCCCTTCACGCACGCTACTACCATCAATAAAAACCGTAATATATTGTCCGGCGGTAAAGTCGAACGGTCGCGCAAAATATAACGTCTTCACCTCAGGATTTTCCTGACGGACGCGCACAATTTCAACCTCTAATGAATCACACATTCTCCAACGTACCTTTCCATTATTTTCTGAGCTTCTCTAAATTCTTCGTCAGTAAAAGTGTGGTAATTCGCAAACTTTGGACTAATTATCGTGCCAGTGCGAAAATGTTGCAAGGCAAATCTCTTCGCGCCCTTAACTAGCTCGCCAATCTTCTCAAAATCGCTGACTTCCAATTGCTCGCGGACAATTGTCGTACGGAATTCGTGATCAATTCCCGAATCAATCATCAACCGAACATTCTCCTTGATCGCTTCCAAATCAATCGGTCGTGCCGCAATTTCAACATATTTTTCCAGCGGACCTTTTACATCCATCGCAATAAAGTCAATCAGCCCTTCTTCGACCATTCCGCGAACTATATCTGGATGCGTGCCGTTGGTATCCAATTTAATATCAAAACCAAGTTTCTTAATCATCCGACATAACTCCGGCAAATCTTCATTTACCGTTGGTTCACCGCCAGAAATCACCACGCCGTCCAGCCGACCAACTCGCGATTTTAGAAATATCATCACTTCATCAACTGGAATACTCGGCGCCAATCGTTCAGGTAATACCAATTCAGGATTATGGCAATAACCGCACCGCATATTGCAACCAGAGAGAAACAGAGCTGCTGCCACGTGCCCTGGATAATCCACGAGCGACAGCTTCTGAATTCCACCAATTGACACTTTAAGCTGCCGCGACGGCGCTAAGTCGCTGGTGTTCGGCGGCATCGTCATAATGCTCCCTCATTTCAAATTCCGCTTGCTTGCCCTTATTCCATTGAGAAACTGGACGCAAGAAACCAACCACACGTGAGTAAACTTCAGTCGCTTCACCACACTTTGGACATTCTGGATGCTCACCAACAATATAGCCGTGATTCTTACAAATTGAGAAGCTTGGACTGAACGTGAAGTATGGCAATTTGTAATTTTCACAAATCGTTTTCACCAATTTTTTCAAAGTTTGTGGATCGTCCATGCGCTCACCCAAGAAGAAGTGAATCACCGTGCCACCTGTGTACTTGGTTTGCAAATTGTCCTGAAGATCCATCAATTCAAACAAATCGTCTGTGTAATTAACTGGCAAGTGGCTAGAGTTGGTATAGAACGGACATTTAACTTCCGCACCAATTCCGTTAGCAAAATGCGCTCGATCTGGAAAGCTGGCTTTATCAAGTTGCGCTAATCGATAAGTTGTGCCTTCAGCTGGCGTTGCCTCAAGATTGTAATTATTGCCAGTCTCCTTCTGATATTCCACCAAACGATCGCGCATAAAATCAAGCGTTTTCTCAGCAAAAGCCTTACCTTTTTCCGTGCCAATATCAACGCCCAACAAATTAAGCGCTGCCTCATTCGTGCCGATCAAACCAATGGTTGAAAAATGGTTCTTCCAATATTGGTTGAAGCGTTGCTTAATGTTTCGCAAATAAAACTTGGTGTACGGATACAAATTAGCGTCGGTCAATCGCTCCAAAACTTTACGCTTAGTTTCCAGGCTGTCTTTTGCCATATCCATAAGTTCAGCCAATCCCTTAAAGAACTCTTTTTCGTTCTTGGATTTTAGCGCCAGTCGCGGCAAGTTTATCGTTACCACACCGACCGAACCAGTCATTGGATTTGAGCCGAACAAGCCGCCGCCACGATATTCCAATTGACGATTATCAATACGCAATCGACAGCACATCGAGCGCGCATCTTCTGGATCCATGTCGGAATTAATGAAGTTTGAGAAGTATGGAATGCCGTATTTAGCGCTAGCTTCCCACAAACTTTCAATCACCGGATTATCCCAATTGAAATCCTTGGTGATATTAACTGTTGGGATCGGGAACGTAAAGACTCGACCATTAGCGTCACCCTCAGAAAGAACCTCCAACAGCGCCTTGTTTAACATATTCATTTCTTCTTGATATTCGCCATAAGTCGTATCCTGCATCTCGCCGCCAATAATCACTGGATTATCTGCCATGTGTTTTGGACATTCAAGGTCAAGTGTAATGTTGGTAAACGGCGTCTGGAAACCAACACGAGTCGGCACATTAACGTTAAAGACGAATTCTTGAATAGCCTGTTTTACTTCGTCATAGCTCAATTTGTCGGCACGAATAAATGGCGCTAATAGTGTATCAAAATCAGAGAAAGCCTGCGCACCAGCCGCTTCGCCCTGTAATGTATAAAAGAAGTTTACAACTTGACCAAGTGCTGATCGGAAATGCTTAGCTGGCTTAGAGGCAACCTTACCAGCCACGCCAGTAAATCCTTCTTGCAATAAGTCAGTCAGGTCCCAACCAACACAATAAACGCTTAACAAGTTAAGGTCGTGAATGTGCAAGTCGCCTTCTTTATGAGCCTGTCCAATCTTCGATGTATAAATCTTATCCAGCCAGTAAGTCTTCGTAATTTCCGCTGAAACATAGTTATTCAAACCCTGAAGGCTGTAACCCATATTAGAGTTTTCATTAACTTTCCAGTCCAAATTTTCCAGATATTTATCAATCAAATCAACGTGTGCATTAGAGGTAATTTCGCGCAATTTTTTATGCTGATCGCGGTAAATAATGTACGCCTTTGCAGTCTTCTTAAACTTAGAGTCAATCAACGCATCCTCAACAATGTCCTGAATATCTTCAACGCTTGGTAGACGTTTTTGGTTACGAGTTTCTAAAACATCCAAAACCTTGTCGGTCAATTCAACTGCTTGAGCGACGTCAAATTCACCAGTTTCCAGTCCTGCTTTTTCAATTGCTTTTTCAATTTTTTTCCGATCAAATTTAGCAGTTCGACCATCGCGTTTTTTAATTGATTTATACATTCCCCCTCCTTATTTATAAAAATAGCAAACCAGCCCAACCTCTCCAGTGGGTACATGTTGCAAAAAACGTTATTTATTTTCTAAAACACCATATGTAGTGCTTAATATTGAATATACACGCGATATATAGCGTCTGTCAATGAAAGTACATTGTATTATTTACATTTATGATCTCTTTACATAGATTGCAGCAAATCATAAGCAGCAGCCGCTGATAACGCCTGCATTTGACGAAGATTATCACCCGGCTTGAGTGGTGGTTTTAGGCTACGTGTAAGGAAAAATCCGACAAATGACGCCAGCATTTCCGCGTTCAACTCACCTAGCCACGGCGTTACGTCATGACCATGGCGCGCCATATCAACCAGAAATTCTGTCGCACCAGATCCCTGGGGCGCATAGGAAGCCCAGTTCCAGTCAACCAACTTCAACTCGCCAGTTTGCGGATTAAATGCCAAATTATCACTACGAACATCCGAATGATTAAAGCAGTCCTCCGTCTGCTTGGCAAATTCTTTAGCGCGCGCCGAAATATCAATCAACTCATCGCGCTTTTCTAACAGCTCAATTATAGCCTGACAACGCCGCTGATTAATCTCCAACTGATTTGGCAATAGTTTTTGATAATTATTAATCAATCGACGACGAATATCAGCGTCAGCAATAATCTGATCAATCCCATCATCTAAGCCAAGCTCTCTCGCCACAAACGGTTGTAGTTGCAATTCTTCAATCAGCTCCTGCGGCAATTTTATTTTTTCCAACTCGCGGACCGCGGTTATCACCGTCGAAATATAACGTTCCGCGACAGAGTTATCCGTCGGAGGTTGCCACAACCACCCATCTGACGAAGCGTAACTGCTCGTCATCAACACGTGACCATCATCGGCCAATTCAGTCCAATCAGCAACATATTGCGGATAAGTTTTCTGTAACAAGCGTGTTACTGCATAATCTTTTTTTAGCCAGCCTAATTCCCGCTCACCCTCATCCGACAATAAATTAGCATCAACTTCTTTAACGAAAATCGTTCGATCACCAGACGACACTAGTGCTCGGCGATTAAGCGAAAAGCCGCCACTTACTGGCGTGATCCGTAATTCAGATGAATCAACGTTTAGCTCCGCCGCCGCACACTGCAAGACTCTGTCGGTTAATAATTTATCGTGATCTGGCAATGTTTCCATGTATAAATTATAACATCATAATCATCAGGAAGCAGTTCGATAACCTTCACTGCCATCATTCGCCATAGGTTTGTTGTTAAATTGACCAATCTACTTTTATTTTTATTGCGCTTGTTGTTATAATTGGTGTCTAACATAAATTTAAGGGGAGTGTATGTTAATAAGAAAACGCTTTTTAAATACAAAAGTTAAAATATTAACTGGAGTAATAGCCGCTGGACTATTCATTGGCGGGTCGCTACTTACCTTGCCAACTGGACAAGCTAAGAGTGTCGTCAGCGATGATTATCCATTAAATGATAGTACTCACTGGAACACAGAACCTGTTTGGCGTGATGAGTTTAATGGCACATCGTTAGATAAAGAATCTTGGAATATATACGGCAGCGGATGGAGCGCTAATAACGTCCAGAGTTGCTACAGTAGAAGTGAAGAGAATGTGAATGTTAAAAACGGCAGTCTAAACTTAGTAGGACTATATAAGCCTGGTGCGCGCTGCAAAGGAAATGAAAAAAGCGGCGACTTCACCTCTGGATTCGTAGAGACAAAGGGTAAAAAATCTTGGACTTACGGCTACATCGAGGCGCGTATAAAAATGCCAAATAACAAGAGTACTTGGCCTGGTTTTTGGATGAGTCCTGACAAACCTACATACGGCAGTTGGCCTCGCAGTGGTGAAATTGACATCGTAGAAACTAAAGGTTCTAACTTAGATTACGCGGCAGCAGACGCTCACTGGGGACTTTCAACATACAATAAAAAACATGCTCAAGGTAGAGATTTACCAGCTGGATTTAAAGATACTACTCAGTGGCACACTTACGGCGTAAAATGGACTGAAGGAAAATTGGAATATTACATTGACGGCGTAAAATTCCATACAGTCAGTAGTTTTGGATGGCCAAACGCAGCAAACACACCTTACGGCCCATTCGACAAGCCATTCTTCTTGCGTCTTAACTTAGCAATCGGCGGTGACTACATTGACGGTAAAGGTAGTAAATGGTCAAACGCCTACAACGCCCTAGCTGAATATCCAGAGTCATTCCCGGCAACTATGTCAATCGATTACGTCCGTGTATACGAAAGACGAACAGCTAAGGAAATAAACGTGCCAGATAACAATTTGCGCACTCAACTTAATAAAAAACTGTCAACAGCACTTAGCACTAATCGTAAAAACGATCAAAAAATTACTGACGTAGAGTTGGAAAAATTGACAGATCTTAACTTAGATGCGGCCGACAACGCATCAGAAGCAGAAAAGATTCACGATTTAACAGGCTTAGAGGCAGCTAAAAACCTTAAGACCTTATCTCTTAAGAACAGCTCTATCTTCGACCTAAGAGCAGTTTCTAACATCAAATCTCTAAAGTCAATAAACTTAACGATTAATCGCTAATTAGCTTAAACGTTTACAGAAAAATTGTCATCTCATTACGGGGTGGCAATTTTTTATTTCAGCTTAAAACCTCAGTATTCAGTGTTTCCACAGCTCTGTTGTTAAAATAACTACATAATATTCTTTACTTTTATTCCGCTTATTGTTACACTAGCGATGGATAAAAAGTATTTGGGAGAAAACAAAAAATGTTAATAAAAAGACGTTTTTTAAATACAAAAGTTAAAATAGTAACTGCGGTAATGGCTGTCGGTATTGTTGTTGGTGGTGCGTTATTTACTCTGCCAATGGACAACGCCAAAGGTGCAGGAAGTCCATATCCGCCAACAGATAGTGAAAACTGGAATCCAGAACCTGTTTGGCGTGATGAGTTTGACGGAAATTCACTAGATGGGACCAAATGGACAGCTCTTAATGGCGGATGGGGAGACGAAGGCCAACAAGTTCGAAACTGCTACACGAGATCAGATGAGAACATTAATGTCAGTGGCGGTAGCTTAAATCTAATTGGACTATACAAACCAGGAGCAACCTGTACTGGTGGTAACACTAAAACTGGCAACTTCACTTCCGGATTCGTACAGACGAAAAATAAGGCATATTTTAAATATGGCTACATCGAAGCTCGCATAAAAATGCCAAAGAATAAGAGTACTTGGCCTGGTTTTTGGATGAGTCCTAACAACTCTCCGTACAGTGCTGGTTGGCCTGATTGGGGCGAGATCGACATCGTAGAGACAAAAGGCTCTAATCACCAATTCGCTGCTTCTGACGCACACTGGCGAGACAAGAATACACCGACCGGTCAAACCGGAAGTCACAGAAACCGCCAAGGCGTTATTCCACCAAGTAAGTTCGGCACTGGTAATGACACTACAGAGTGGCACACATACGGCGTAAAATGGACTGAAGGAAAACTTGAATATTTCATTGACGGAGAATGGCATCACACAATTACTGAATTTAAGAATTCGAACTCCACAGGAAGCCCTAATGGTCCTTTTGATCAGAACTTCTTCTTACGACTTAACTTAGCCATTGGAGGCAATTACATTGATTCGCCATGGGATGATCCTATCAACTCAGTAGGAGCTGCAAATGGAGAGGGCTTCCCGGCAACTATGTCAGTCGACTACGTCCGCGTGTACGAGATGCGAAAACCCAAAGAGGTTGAAGTCAAGGACACACAACTGCGCAAGTTGCTTAATGACAGACTGTCAACAGTATTTAGCACTAATCGTAAAGACGATCAAAAAATTACTGACGTAGAGTTGGAAAGATTGACAGATCTTAACCTAAGTTACTCAAACATTTACGACCTAACCGGAATAGAAGCTGCTAAGAATCTTCAGAACTTGTTGTTAAACAACAACTATATCTCAGACCTAAGCCCACTATCTGGTCTAACTTCTCTAAAAATTCTATCCTTAAGAAATAACTGCTTCGCCGATATAAGTCCGCTAGCTGGATTAACATCCCTGACTTCCCTACGTCTTGAAAATCAGCGAGTTAGTGTTAAGCCTAACGACAAATCATTCGCTTCACCGCTGAAGGATTTGGTAGGAAACACGGTTTCTGTAACCAACTCAGCGGAAGTCGTCAACGACACAGCAACTCCTGGAAATATTCAGCTACTATCACTACCAGCCAGCGGAGCATCTCCTATCCTGAATGCTCCTTGGACCAGAAGCGTAACAATCGGAGCAATTTCAGCTACGTTCAGTGGTACTCTGGCTGTTGACACATCAGCGATTCCTAGGGCATCACAGCCTCAGCCTCAGCCGCAGCCACAACCACAGCCGCAGCCGCAGCCACAGCCTGGAAATCCGTCAGCTGCCGCTCATAATCCAGTTAATAAGCCTCAGAATGCTGTAAGCGGTCTACTCGCAAACACAGGATTTAATGCCTTCTTAGGTGTTATCGCCACCCTAGCATTAGTTGCCGCAGGACTATTCATTCTACGCTAACCAGAGGCTACATAAAATTACCACCCCGCGATGAGGTGGTAATTTTTTATTGAGAAGTTGGTTTTTATTGTTTTACATACCATCAAAAACCAATAAAGCTACATCGCCATCTGCATCATTAGCACCCAGCTCTATAAACCTCATCAAATCATCTATCCGCTTAACGGCGCCAGCCTCTCGCCTCTCTTCCGCTAACTTTCGTATCTCTGGCAATTCATTTTCTACCAGCCGAACATATGAGTAGCCGTCTACAGCAGTATGTCCATAAAGATCAATATGCGCAATCACTGGAAATCGCTGCTCAAAATCTTCAGCGTAATCCGCCAAGCCATAAGCAAAGTTAAAAATATCCTTTAAGTCATTACTCCTTGGGCTGCTCTTAAAATCATCCCGTAAACATTGACTAGAAAGAAATCTAGCCCACATACCATCGCAATAAGTGTTATTCATAATCATTATTGTCTCACCTATTCCGCGTTATTAGAAATATATAACTACAAAAACAATAAAAAAGACCTCAACTATACTTGTTGAAGTCTTAAAATTCGATTTGGCTCCGGGGGCGGGGTTCGAACCCGCGGCCTATTGGTTAACAGCCAACCGCTCTACCGCTGAGCTACCCCGGAATATGTCTTGTATTATAGCGAGTTTTTGAATAGTTGTAAAGTTACTGACGGACAATTTCCAATGCTTTTTTTAAAATCTCCACTTCCGAGCGTGATTTTTCGTCGTCCTCGGCTTCTCTCTTCTTAATTTCCTTCACTAAATTCTGCCACCAAACTTCTTTTTTCTCACTGCTCAGCGTCAAAGACCTAACTTCGCCGTCCTGCTTCTCCAAAAATCCCGCAGCCACCAAATTATCAACATGTTTTGCCACCGTCGACACCGATTTATAGCCTAAGGCGCGCATAATTTCCCGAAGCGTCGGACTATAGCCATTGCCCTTTATAAACCCATCGATAAAATCCAACATTATTTTTTGCTTTTTCGTCAGTTTCATATCTAAAGTATACACCATACGCTATACTTAAAATATGGCAAAAAAATACATTAACGACGTTCGATTCTGGCTATTGGCTATTATTATTTTTGGTGGCGGCTTCGCCCTGCATCCCAGTGTCGGCTTATCAATTCTGGATTTCCCGTCACTGCGCGTAGGATTATACCAAATCGTTGCCGTAAGCCTATTGTTATTCTCCTTGCCATTACTACTTAAAAAACGCCAAGAATTATTGAAAAACCGATGGCTAATCGGCGGATCTTTAGCAATTTTTATCGCCATTGTCGTCGGCATATTTTTCGCAGAAGCACGCCTGCGCACCGCGTTATATTCGTTATCGCTATTATTCCTACTCGCCGTCGGATTATCCGCTGGCTTAATTTACGGCGAATTATCAAAATCAGAAAAACGTAAACTCATCAGCGTCGGACTGTGGGGCGGACTAGTTTTTGGGATTTTAGCAATTATTCAGCTTATCGTCGCCACCTTTGAACCAACAGGATTTGGCACGCTTTGCGCTGGTTGTAAAGCCGACGTTTTTGGGTTTCCACGAATCAATTTATTCGCCGCCGAACCGCAATTCTTCGCCAATTCTCTACTTCCAGCATTTTTCCTTGCGTTCTTTCAACCAAAATCTCGCTTAGCCAAATTTAGCCTATTTTTCACAACTCTCGCCATATCTTTAACATTTTCCCGTGGCGGATTTTTAGCAATTTTTATCGCCATCACAGCCTTATTTATAATCGTTTTCATAAAACGAATTGACGCATCTTTTATTCGTAAAAAACTTCCAATCATCTTCGTTGGATTACTATTCGGATTCATCTTATTATTCTCATCAGCCAACATTAGATACGCCAATACGCCCTTCATCGCACACAATACCTTCGTCAGTATGGTTGATCAATTATCTCTCGGGAAAATTAAGATTCCACAAAAATCCATCGCCAAAAATCCGTCACCAAAATCCGCCGAAAACATTCCACCAAGCAACAATTCTTTCCAACCTGCCGGTTTTGTTGAAGCTTCCGCCAATGACAGGCTCAGCGCCAGTGACTTAGCCATAAAATCTTGGCTATCATCGCCACGAACGTTCTTCTTTGGCGTTGGACTCGGCAACCTCGGTAATTTCATCCAAAAACATCTTCACGTAAACGTCCCAACAGACCAAACAGTCTACGTTTTTTACATATTATTACTCAGCGGCTTAGGGATTGTTGGGCTATTCACCCTTCTAATTGCCCCATTGATAATCATATTTTTCGCCATAAAAAATATCCGTAAAATTAAAGCTCAATTTATCTTATCGCTGACCGTCGCGATGTTTATACATTTTTGGTTTTTTGGTAGTTTCATAAATACGATTCATTGTTTTGCTATAATCGGCATATTTTTGTATAATTACCCCAGAGATTATGCGGAAAAAGTCTGATTTTTACTTCAAAATTGTCCTGGTCGTTCTTGATATCTTAGCTTTATTGAGCGCATTTACTATTGCCTATATTTTGCGAATTTCCCTGGATCCTAGACCATTCCATATCAGCATCAATGCCATAGATTTTATTACCTCCATTTTTATGACGCTACCGTTGTGGATCGTGATGTTCTATTTCTTTGGCTTATACGACCGAGAGATTTACACGCACCCATTACGAAACTTTGGACGAATACTTTTAGCGTCAATAACTGGAATTATGATTATGATTTCCGTGACGTTCTTTACCAACACTCCGTTATTCCCAGCCAAACTCGTCGCTGGTTATGCCACTGGAATTGGCTTTGTTCTACTAATGATTTTCCGCAGCGCCGCCAATATTGTTCGTCTGAAGTTATTAAAGCGCGGCTTAGGAGCTCGCCGTGTTATATTAATTGGCAATTGTGATTTAACTCACGTTCTGGCTGATTTTATAGAAACTAATCCGTTAACTGGCTTTAAGATTAGCGGAATTGTTGCACAAACCCAGTTCATTCCTATTGAACTAAAAAAGCTTCGACGCTCGTCATTAGAATCGGCGCTCACCAGAGATAAAATTGACGTCATCATCCAAACCGACTCAAAAAACGTTAGTGAACATTATCAAATTGCCCAGAAACATTATCTGGATTTTTATCAAGCGCCGGAATTCGACGGAATTATGACCACCAAGCACACTATTGATATCATCGACTCCGTGCCGCTAATTCACACTCATCCGACGCCGTTAATGGGCTATGGGCGAATTGTTAAGCGGATTATGGATATTATCGGTGGAACAGCTGGGATTATTATCGCCTCGCCAATTATGCTTTTGGTGGCAATTGCCGTAAAAATCAGCGACCCAGCGGGACCGATTTTAATGCACGGCAAACAGCAAAAACGTCTCACTCGCTACAATCGACCGTTTAAGGTCTATAAGTTCCGCTCGCATTATGCAAAGTTTGATGGCAAAACTGACGAAGAAGTCTTTCGAATGGTTGGTAAGCCTGAGCTAATTGAAGAATACCGTAAAAACGGCGACAAGCTTGATCATGATTTTCGTGTGACGCCAGTTGGTCGATTTATTCGTCGCTTTAGCCTTGATGAATTACCGCAGTTATTCAACGTCGTTAAAGGAGATATCAGCCTAGTCGGACCGCGAGCGCTGGTACCGCACGAATTAAGCGCATACGATAAAAAACACGTTTTATTAGCGGTCAAATCTGGGTTAACTGGACTTGCAGTAGTATCTGGCAGACGCAGCATCAGCTTTGAAGAGCGGCGACGAATTGACTTATATTATGTTCAAAACTGGAGTATCTGGATGGACATCACGATTTTATTAAAAACCTGCTTGGTTATTTTCCAGAAAGATAATTAATGAGTAAGCCAAAAATTGCCATAGTTCACGACTGGATTTACGGCGGCGGAGCCGAAAAAGTCGTTTTGGAAATTCACAAATTATACCCAGACGCGCCAATTTACACTTCTTTTTGTAGTGATGAATGGCGAGAAAGATTAGACAACAAAGTCATTACTGGTTATTTACAGCGATGGCCGTTTTCAAAAATTCGACGATTACTGCCACTTCTTAGACAGTGGTGGTTCGCTAAACTTGATCTTAGCGAATTTGACATTATCATCTCAAGCTCTGGAAATGGTGAGGCAAAATTCGTCCGCAAATCCAGACCAGATCAACTTCATATCTGCTATTGCCACACGCCAACGCATTTTTATTGGCGACATTACGACGAATATATCAAACGACCAAGTTTTCGCCCGCAATGGCTGGCGCGCCTAGGCTTAAAAACCTTAGTCCGACCACTGAAAAAACGAGATTTCAATGCCGCTCAGCAAGTTGATATTTTTATCGCCAACTCTACGGGAATTCAGGCTGATATTGAAGAGTTTTACCAGCGAAAAAGTACGGTTATTTTTCCGCCAATTGACGTGTCGAGCTTTTCGCCACTTGCTAAAAATCGCAAGCAAACATCCATCCCCAAAAAACCTCGCTGTCTGATTTGGGGGCGAATTGTGCCAATGAAACGACTTGATATCGCTATTAAGGCTTGTCAGAAACTTGGCTGGCAATTAGATATTATTGGAAAAGGTCCAGACGTTGACAACCTGAAGAATATCGCCGATAAACATACTAATTTCTTAGGATTTGTCGATAATGCCACGCGAGAAAAATATATTAAAAAAGCAGATTTGTTTATTTTTTGTTCACACGAAGATTTTGGAATCGCGCCAGTTGAAGCGTTGGCGTCTGGTATCCCAGTGGTTGCGTATGAAGCTGGCGGCGCACTTGATTATATAAAACCCGAAAAAAACGGCTGGTTCTTTTCTGAGCAAACAGATTCTTCATTGACAGAAACCCTAGAGAAACTTCCAGGAAAAAAAGTTTCACCAACAAAAATCTCAGCCACAGCAAACGAATTTTCAGCTGCAATTTTTCATAAAGCGATAAAAAATATAGTTGATAAATCATGGAAGGAACATTATCGTGAAAATCGTAATTGACGCCCGAACATTAAGAACTAGCACTGGTCGGTACATCGAACGGCTGATTCATTATTTGCAGAAAATTGATAATAAAAACGATTATGTTATTCTGCTCAAGCCAAAGGATTTTGATAGTTGGCAGCCGAGCAATCCGCGCTTTAAAAAAGTCATTTGTCCTTACAAAGAATACACTTTCGCCGAGCAAATCGGCTTTAAAAAACAACTTGAAAGTCTCCATTCAGACTTAGTTCATTTTGCGATGGTTCAGCAGCCAGTTCTATACAATTCCAGTCCAGTTGTTACTACGATGCAAGATTTGACTACTGTTAGATTCAGAAATCCAGATAAAAATCCTGTCGTTTTCTGGATTAAGCAGCAAATTTATAAATGGGTCAATAAAAAAGTCGCGAAAAAATCTTCGCATATAATCACAATTTCTAACTTCGTAAAAAATGATTTGATTAAATTCACCGGTGTAAGCCCAGAGAAAATTACTGTAACTTTGGAGTCTGCAGATGAGTTACCAAAAGGCAACGAGCCTGTTGACGAGTTGATTGGTAGAAAATTCATTATGTATATCGGTAGACCAACGCCACATAAAAACCTTCGACGACTAATTGACGCATTTGCTTTGTTACAGAAAAAATATCCAGATTTAACACTGGCTTTGGCAGGTAAAAAAGACAGTAATTACGCTCGCCACGAGACATATGTAAATGATCACGGAATTAAAAACGTCGTGTTTACTGGCTTTATATCAGACGAGCAATTGCGCTGGATGTACGAAAATACGGCAGTTTATTGCTTCCCTTCGCTCAGTGAAGGATTTGGTTTGCCAGGATTAGAGGCAATGCTACACGGCGCGCCAGTCGCCTCGAGCACGGCTACTTGCTTGCCAGAAACTCACGGCGATGCTGCTCACTATTTTGATCCTTTCAGTGTCGAGGATATAGCAAAATCAATTGACGACATCTTATCTGACGATAAGTTACGCAATGAACTCGTTAAAAAAGGCAAGAAACACGTTAAGACATTTTCATGGCAACGCATGGCAGAGCAAACTTTGGCTGTATATGAAAAATATGGTCGGAAAAGTTGAGATTAGCTTTCCTGTCCAGTAGCTTGATTAATTCGAGTAGACGAGTCTGCTTTATTTGAGCCGCCAACTCCATAGACCATTTCAATGTTGTACTTTTCGCAAACATCACGCTCTGGAACAACTTCCGGTGCCGACCTATCGCCACCATTTGCAAACACCAATTGACATCCCGGATATTGCCGAGCGATCATTTCTAAGGTTTCTGTAACTGGAGGATTCTCATCAATAGAAAGCATCACCTGATCCACACCCTTTAATGCCCGCATTAAGCGGAGTCGATTTTCTTCATTAAGGATAATTTTTCCCTTTTTTAGCAATTGCTGTTTGTCGTTATTCACCACTACAATCAAATAATCACCCATTTTTGCAGCTGCCTCAATCATATCTAAATGCCCACCGTGCAATGGATTAAAATAGCCGCTAACAATTACAACTTTCATAATATCCTCCTCTATAACTTCTCTATTATACCTGATATACTATACTTATGACAAAGATGCTAGTCACGGGAGGCGCGGGATTCATTGGCTCGAATTTTGTGCATTACACCGTAAAACACAAGCCAGAATATGAAATCACTGTTATTGACAAATTAACCTACGCCGGAAATCGTGCTAATTTGGAAACTGTAGCTGACCAAATTACATTCGTAGAAGGCGATATTTGTGACGCCGAATTAATAGACAAATTAGTCGCTGAAAATGACATAGTTGTACACTTCGCCGCCGAAAGTCACAATGATAATTCTTTACGTAATCCATGGCCATTTGTTGAAACAAATATAATTGGCACATATACCATTCTAGAGGCTATTCGAAAACATAATAAGAGACTACATCACATCTCAACTGATGAGGTTTTTGGTGATCTAGAGCTTGATGATCCAAATCGCTTCACAGAAGACACTCCATACAAGCCTTCCAGCCCCTACTCTAGTACTAAAGCTTCCAGCGATATGCTAGTTCGTGCCTGGATTCGTAGTTTTGGTATTAAAGCAACTATCTCAAACTGTTCTAACAATTACGGACCATACCAACACATTGAAAAGTTTATTCCGCGGCAGATTACCAATATCTTAAGCGATATCAAGCCAAAACTTTATGGCACCGGCGAGCAAGTTCGCGATTGGATTCATGTCGATGATCATAACTCAGCGGTTCATTTAATCCTAGAAAAAGGCGTTCTAGGAGAAACCTACATCATTGGCGCAGATAATGATCACGTTAATAATAAGATGGTGATTGAATTGATTTGTGATCTAATGGGTAAAGGTAAAGATTGGTATGAACATGTCAACGATCGTCCAGGTCATGATATGCGCTACGCAATGGATTCCAGCAAGTTACGCCGCGAGTTAGGATGGCAACCGCAATACACGGATAATAAAACCGGCATGCACGATGGACTAATGCAAACTATTAACTGGTACCGCGAGCATGAAGACTGGTGGCGCACCCAAAAAGACGCCGTTGAAGCAGCTTATGCAAAACAAGGACAATAATTATGTTTGACCCAACTAACTACAATGAACTTACGGTCACTGAATCGTCAATTCCAGGGTTATTTGTTATTAAATTACCCGTACATGGCGACAATCGCGGCTGGTTCAAAGAGAATTATCAAAAAGAAAAAATGGAAGCCTTAGGCTTACCGTCGTTCGATATCGTACAAAACAATATCAGCTTCAATGACAAAACTGGCGCCACTCGTGGACTTCATGCTGAGCCTTGGAACAAATTCATTTCAACAGCCAATGGACGTGTTTTTGGAGCTTGGTGTGACCTTCGTAAAGGTGAGAGTTTCGGCCAAGTTTTCACGCACGAGATTAATCCGGGTACGGCAATTTTCGTTCCTAAGGGTGTAGCTAACGGTTATCAAACACTTGACGATAATGTCGCCTACACATATCTAGTTGACGCTCATTGGTTCCCGGATGCTAAATATACTTTTGTTAATTTATTTGATCCAGAACTAAAAATCAACTGGCCAATCAATAAGGATCAAGCAATTATTTCCGAAAAAGATGCCGCACATCCACTACTAAGTAATGTAATTCCTATGGAGGTATAATGAATAATAAAGCTGTATTTATTACTGGAGCTAATGGCCAACTAGGACGAGCACTACAACGTGTTTTTTCCAATGCGACGGCGTTATCGCGTCAAGATTTAGACATTACCAATAAAACCGCTGTCGACTCTTTCGATTGGCAACATGGATCGATCATTATAAATGCCGCAGCCTGGACTAATGTCGATGGAGCAGAAACCGAAGAAGGCCGCGTAGCATCTTGGAAAGTTAATGCATCTGCAGTATCTAACCTTACTAGGGTATGCCGAAAATATGATATGACAATGGTTCACATTTCCAGCGATTACGTATTCGACGGAACAAAAAAACGCCACACAGAAGACGAGCCACTTAGCCCTCTTAGTGTCTATGGTCAGAGTAAGGCCGCAGGAGACCTATTGGTCGAACAATTAGACAACTTCTATCTACTTCGATCCACATGGGTAATTGGTGAAGGCAAAAATTTTGTTCGCACCATGCTAGGATTGGCGGAAAAAAACATCTCGCCAACCGTTGTTAATGACCAAATAGGTCGCTTAACGTTCACCAGTGAGCTAGTGCGTATTATAGATCATTTATTGTCAACTAAAGCTCCATTCGGAACTTACAATGCGACAAATGACGGACCACTCGCTTCTTGGGCAGACATTACTAGAAAAATATTTGAATTATCTAATCATAAAGACTTAATCGTTTCTAATACAACTACCGCAGAATATTTTGCCAACAAGCCGGGGGTTGCGCCACGACCGCTCAATAGTGATATGAGCCTAGATAAACTGCACTCTACAGGATTTCAAAGCCGTAACTGGGAAGAGGATTTAAGGCAATATATATTAAACAACGCTTAAAATGCAACATTTATAAATCTCAAAACCGTTTAACCTTGATACTGTCGAATCATAGATATATAATCATACAACACAAAGGAGAATATGATGAAGGGAATAATTTTAGCGGGTGGATCGGGTACGCGATTATGGCCAATTACTCAGGCCATAAGCAAGCAATTAATGCCTATTTATGACAAGCCAATGATTTATTATCCGCTTACCACATTAATGCAAGCGGGAATCCGTGACATTCTCATAATTACCACTCCAGATGACCAAAACGGCTTCAAGAGGCTTCTTGGTAACGGATCACAATGGGGCATAAATCTAGAATACGCTGTTCAACCCACTCCAGATGGTCTGGCGCAAGCTTTTATTATTGGTGAAGATTTTATTGGTGACGATAAAGTAGCCCTAGTACTGGGAGATAATATATTTTATGGAGAGCGTTTAGATGAATCTCTGCGGGAATGCACAAATCCCGACGGTGGCACAGTTTTTGCCTACAAAGTATCTGACCCAGAAAGGTATGGCGTCGTTGAATTTGATGACCAAAATCAGGCAATATCAATTGAAGAAAAACCAACTTCCCCAAAATCCCACTTCGCAGTTGTCGGCTTATATTTTTATGATAATGACGTAGTAGAGATTGCTAAAAACGTAAAACCGTCAGCTCGAGGAGAATTAGAAATTACATCCATTAATGCAGAATACTTACGTCGCGGTAAATTGCAAGTTCAAACCTTAGACAATGGAGATGTTTGGCTAGACACAGGAACGATTGATAGCTTAACTGATGCATCCGACTTCGTTAGAGTTATCCAAAAACGAACCGGTAGGATTATCGGTAGTCCGGAAAAAACTGCCTTTAAAAATGGCTGGATCAGTCGAGAGCAGCTCAACTCGCTCGCTTATACACTCAAGAAATCTGGTTACGGTAAATATTTATAAATGGTATAATTATTGATATGAAGAGGGTTTGTGTTATTATTCCAGCTTACAACGAGGAGGCTGTTATTGAGAGTGTGATTAAAAAAGCCAAAAAGGTTTTTTCAAAAGTCGAAAAAGACTATTTGATCGACATAGTACTCGTCAACGATGGGTCCAAAGATGACACTCTTGAGCAGGCTAAAAAAGGCGGCGCAATAGTTATTGATCATATATTGAATTCCGGAGCTGGAGGTGCCACATTAACTGGCCTCGCCTACGCTCGACAAAATAATTATGACATTGCCGCCACTATGGATGCCGACGGTCAACATGACCCAGAAGATGTTTTAGCTGGAATTAAAAAAATCTCCACTTCTAATACAGACCTATTGATTGGTAGTCGACTCATCAATAGCGAGGGCATGTCCAGGACTAAAGTCCTAGGAAACAAAGGCCTCAGCTTCATCACCTACGTACTGTTCGGTATCAACGTTACCGATTCACAATCTGGTCTGCGAGTTTACTCACGAAAGGCCATTGATAGCCTTGACTGGAAATCAACTGGTTATGAGTTTTGCTCAGAGATGATTTGGCGAGCTAAACAGGCAAGCATGGTTATTTCTGAATACCCGATTAAAGCAATTTACACCGACTATTCCCGAGCCAAAGGTCAAAACAACTGGAACGCCATCAATATTATCAAACGACTATTTAAGCAACGCTTAACGGAGTTATTTGAATGAGATATCTTATCCTCATACTACTCAATGTGCCGATTATTCTGGCGGCACTAATCAATATAATCACTCAATACAAACTGCGTAAAGTCAGCCCGGCACGCTTTCGTCATCAACTCATTATTTGGCTAGTCATCATGGTTTCCTTGATGGGGTCGTTCCCGATATACAACATCTCACTTGGGCATCCGCCACTTGATTCATCAGAATTAAGCTTGTTTGATATTTTACAAACTACGACGATTATTTTTCTATTCTATATCGCCAACAACCAACGCCAACGTATCGACCAAAACGAGCGCAGACTACGCGACCTACATCAAGAATTATCAATTAGGCTATCTGTTAGAAGATAATTTTTATTAATACTTCCCTATATCCTATTCTATTTATTAGTCGCAGCAATCATCAAAACACCAACTAATATTAATATACAGCCGATAGTTTTAATTATAGTAAAGCTTTCGTTAAAAATTACTACAGCTGTTAACATAAGCAACAGGTAGACTAGTCCTATCGTTAGCGGTGAAATAAATGATAATTCAAACCTGTTTAATAAAATTATATATAAAAAGAAACTTACCCCGTAAAACAATATACCAAACAGGCTCATTATAGGAAGATGTAAATTAGTATAAGGAATTGTAAGTAAATGAGCTGAACCCGCTGACAATCCTCCTAATTTTATTAATGTTGATCCACTAACCGCCGCTACAACATACGCAATTATCAGAAATATATTCATCTATCGCTTATTGACCTTATCAATTATAGAATTGGCAGCAGCTACATTTATCTTACCATTTTCAGCTGTCAAAAACTTATCAACATTGCCGTCGACAATTGCAGACGTGAAACTACTTAATACCTTATCGTGACCATACAACAGATCTCCTATCACCCTGCGTATACCGTTAGCTATAAATTGTCCCCAATATTGAGTCGTATACTTTATCGAGCTACGCAACACATCTTTACCAAGATGTTCTCCGTCTGTTGGCAGGTGAATTAGGATATCTTTAAAGAAATCGTAGATGTAAATATCTTTCTTGAAGGATACCATATAATACCACTCACACACTGGTGAGCGGAAATTTAAGAACATTGTTAATGGAACTTTACCCGCCATAGCATTGACCGAAAGAGTTACTGGAGTGGCCTCCTTCTTAGCGTTACCATACACCGCATGTGCATGCTGTATTTGCAACTTGCCAACATGTCTCTCTGGAAGATACAAGAAATGAGCAGCCTCATCATAAAACAGACCCAGAGGTAAATCATTATACCACTCTGGCAGCCGACGGTCATGATTAGTAAACTGTACTTCAGTAATAGACACCACTTCACCATGTTTTTTAGACTCAACAATATCATTTAGTTTTAGCATCTTATTTGCATACTGGAAGTTATGCATAACATAGAACACTTTATTCTTACTCTTAGCCAGTTTTATCAACTCGTTGCATTCATCTTCATTCATCATCATTGGCTTCTCTACGAGTACATGCTTATCAAGAGATAAACCCAATTTAACCAATGGATAATGAAGGTGTGGAGGAGCACCTATCACCCAGGCATCAGCATCATTCATCCAATCAGCATTAACCACAACTAAACCGTCAGAAGATTCTTTTATTTGAGACACGTGAGGAATATTATGTTTTTTAGCTGTCTTTCTGGCTCGCTCTATTTTATTACTTATAACACCAAATATCTCAGCATTCTTGATTTTCTTGAGTGCTGGGATATGTCTTGTATTTGATATATTTCCAGCACCAACTATTACGAACTTTACCGCTTTAGACACTATATACTCTCCTTGATTTTATTATCAACGCATTTCGCCACCGACTGCCAACTAAAAACACTCTCTATTCTCTTCTTTACATTATCTGCACTTTTTTTGCGCATAGACTCATTCTGTACCATTTCCATTAGAGCAATCTTTAAACTATCCACACTACCGTCAACTATTATACCATGGCGCTTGTCAATAATCACTTCTTCCGTCCCCCCTCTAGGAGTGGCAATAATAGCCGTTCGCATCAATCCAGCCTCTAATATGGCCGTAGGTAGCCCTTCAGGATAGAGTGACGGGTGAACAAATATATCAGTACGCTTAAAGAGAGATAGGATATCACTAAAATTTATTTTACCTAAAAATTGTATAGAACTATCATCTAAATATCTAGACTCAAGCTCATCTTTTAAAGGACCATCACCGGCAATAACTAGCCGAATTTTTTGATTTGACATCTCGCTTCTGACCTTATCAAATGCCTTAAGTAGATTGATGATTCCTTTTTCTTTTATAATACGCCCAGCATATGTAACTATGATTTCTCGCTTATCAAAATAATCATATTTATTAGTCGCCAGCAACTTATCCTTCGAGTCAATTGCATTGTACCAAACACCTTCTGCAGATATGCCAAAATGTTTCAACCACTTATTACAATTTTGCGATACGCCATAGTAGTAGTCAACATACTGCTTAATAATTGCAGTCAAAACATGTTCGTATATTAACCCAAAAAAATCAAGAAGTTTATTCCCAACCGAAAAATGAGCAGTTCCATGTTCTATAAGAGCAACCTTTATCCCATGCTTTTTTGCCAACCTGGCACCCAGAAGACTTGTTAGATGAAATCTGGTATTAACTATACAAAAGCTAAAACTATTAAAATCAATATCTGAAATAATATTAGCACTCTTACGTTTATTAATGATTGGGTATCTCTGTTTAAAAATATTATGCGTAGGTAATCGATATATAGTTCTGCTGCCTATCGTCTCTTTGGAGGGTAGGCTATTATCGTGTGCAGTAGTTACTATTGTGCATTGATACCCTATCTTCTCCAAAGCACTTGTTAATTTATCTACATATCTTTCCACGCCACCCAGGTGCGGAATAAAATACCCTGTATATATTAATATCTTCTTAGTCATAAACCCCCATTTACTTAATCATATAATATCATATTTTGATAATTTTTACATAAATAGTCCCTCATTGTCATTAGTTATATGATCAACTATTACTACTCGTTTAGTCCCTTACAGTTAAGTAACCCGTACATTATAGTAAATCGTTTGAACAGTATAAAAAGCTAACATAAAGCACATAAAAAACAAAATTAAAAAACTACAAAAATATTTATTGCTTGTATCTACTTTTATATATTTTCGTAACCTAATAAATAATGGATATAGCAGCATTAGAAAAGGCATAAAATACCTCCCTTGCAAACCAATATTTAGCCCAGCTTTCTTCAAGCTCAGCGACTTTTGGACCCTGAGCCAGCATACCTGACTCTATAACTTCATTTACCGCCCGACGCTCCTCTTCCTCTATAACGGGTGATGCGATGTTTATCATTACGTAGCCTCCTTACATTCTTACTATCTTTAACAAAGATAGCGCATCACTCATTTTTTATTTTTCGTTTTTTAGACTTGTTCTCAAAAAAACACAATTTTTATACTTGCTATTTTTACTGTATACTAATGAATGTTATGCAAGCTCTACGTTCTATTTTTACAAAATTAAAAGACGATTCGTATAAAAAATGGATTTTCCCGTCTACTATTATCTTTTGTTTAATTTTTGCGACAGGATTTAAGATATCTGGATCTTCATTTGGCTTATACTATGACTCTTTCCTTAATGGTAAATCATCTAATCTCATATCAGGCGAAGCTCGACCTATTCGCAGCGACGAGTGGCTAGTCGTTACACAATTCACAATTGCACAAAAAGAAGCTGGATATCCACTAATCAACAAGAACTTTGGCAATTCTGGCAAGAATATGAGCCTTATATCTGATGCACCATACAAAGAATGGTCAACAATATTCCGACCTCAAAATCTTGCCTTTTTAATAGTTCCTTTCGAGTTTGCTTTTGCCTTTAAGTGGTGGCTATTATTGGCATCATTATTATTAAGTATATACTTTCTATCGTTAAAATTTCTTCCCAATAAATACGCGCTGTCAGGATCTATCGCTATCATAGGCTCTTTCACTCCTTTTATATTCTGGTGGTATCAAACCATTACTATAATGAGTATCGTCTGGGGAATTGTCATACTGCTATTAATAATGAAATTAATAGAAAATAAATCTTTATCTTTTTTAAAGAGATATAAACATGGTGATATAATATCGAAACTCACACTATCACTTTTATTAACCTATTCAATGGTAAGCTTCGCCCTACTATTGTACCCAGCCTTTCAGATACCTGTTATCATCACTGTATTTCTAGTGGCGATTGGCTATTATATAAATACTTGGAAAAAAGCACCCAAAAAAGTACGAAAAATACTATATGTAAATACAGCATTCATAGTAGGATCCGCTCTAGCAGCGATCGGCATAGTTGGTATATTTTTAATCACCAGAATAGATGCCGTACAAGCCATTTCTGGTACAGATTATCCCGGGGCACGATTCGTACATTCGGGAGCTCCATCACAGGCTGATCTAATCGGTCTCACTGGCTATAGTCAATACCGACTTATGGATGGCGCATCCATTTCATCGATAGATCCAAGTAAAGGATCCATTAATCAAAGTGAGATGTCTGCATTTATCATCACACCTTTTGCATTTATCATTCCTATACTGTTTATTTTATATAGCAAATGGCGTAAAGATAAAACTATAGATTGGGTCGGAGTTGCTATTTTTGTTTCCTGCTTAATATTCATATCTCATTTATTTATTCCAGGATTCTCTTCAATAGCAAAACCTTTTATGATGCATCTTGTACCGATAACAAGATTGCAGCTTGGATTAGGTTTTATAGGAATCTTTTCATTAATATACACGCTTGCTAATACTATAAAATTTTCATCACAATATCGCTATTTACCATATCTATATTCAACAATGGTGATTATTATTTACGTCTGCACCATCGTATATGTCGTAAAGTTCAATCGTAACTTTGCCGGAGATCTTCGCGTATTATTACTAGCCGCAATAAGCCTTTCTGGTGGACTAGCTCTTATATTTATAAAAAAGGAAAAACTCGGACTGTTAGTGCTTTCTTCTTTATGTATTATGTCGACAATAACTATACAGCCGTTATATAGAGGTCTAGGAAGCGGGTATAACGATAATATTATAACCAAAAAGATTATCTCTACCTCGTCTAGTGACGATATATGGGGATTGTCTGGCACAAGCGTGCTAGAAAATTTCCCTCAAATGGCAAATAGAAAATCAATTACGGGAGTCAATACTTACCCTGATAAAGATTTCTGGTCAAAAGTATCAAAAGATAAGACAATTTATAACAGGTATGCACATATACTTCTGTCTGATACCATAGACAAAGATCTCGTACTTATTCAGCCGGATGTATTTATTGCAAAATTGAGTTGTAGTAATCATATAGGAAAATCTGTTACTCGTGTGTTATCTACAACACCGCTACAGCTACCTTGCTATGAACTAATCGATAAAGTCACTGTACATAATGGAGATATTTTATTCTATAAAAGAACTTTTTAAAGCTTTACCGTTTTATCTATATCTGCTATAGTAGTGTTGATTAGGTAACAATTATGAAAATACAGAAAAAACAAAATAAAAAAAATAAAGTATTAATTCTGATAGCTGTCATACTATTGTCTATAACAGGCTATGGCTTAATTTCCTATAAATTTAAGTTCTGGCCCTTCATCCAGAATCAATTCAACACGGTCACCGAGGAACAGAAAACAGCTGGTCAAGACATAAAAAAAAGATCATTAAATGATGCATCCAATAAGTCAGGAAAAGAGTCATCAGGTCAAAAATCTAAAACACTACAAGGAAGCGATCCTTCGCCAGAACCGACTCCATCATCCAACGGAAAAAAACCAACAGTTGGAGTAAGTATAACAACTACAACAGTCGATAAAGATTCAAACACTCTTTATATCCGTAGTTTGATCCAAACTATATCATCAAGCGGAAGATGTACGTTATCAATGCATAATACTAGCGGACAAACGTATTCCAATAGCGTAGAGTTGCAAGCTGGACCAAGTACGTCTAGCTGCAAAGGATTTAACGTTCCATTGTCTCAATTGTCACCTGGAAAATGGACAATAAACATTCACTATGAAGACAACAACGTGACTGGAGATACTGAAGGAGAAATAACTATATGAAGAAATTAATATTAAAATTAGGCATACTTACGTCAATATGCTTAGGGGTGATATTATCCTCTACGCCAGCATCTGCAGTATTAAATGATTTTGACCCAGGCAATATTATGGATGATGCCGTAGCAACAAATTACGGATCCATGAGTGCGAGCCAAATTCAGTCATTTTTAAATAGTAAAGTTCCCCAATGTGATACAAATGGCGCCAAACCAGCCAGTGAGTTTGGAAGACCTGATATAACTCGCGCTCAGTATGCCGCATCGAAAGGGTGGCATAGCCCTCCATATACCTGTCTCCGTGATTATAAAACAAAAGACGGGAGAAGCGCTGCTCAATTAATCTTTGATATCTCTCAAAAATATCATGTAAACCCACAGCTTTTAATAGTTTTGCTCCAAAAAGAGCAAGCCCTAGTTACTGACACGTGGCCAACTCGTGGGCAATTCAAAAGCGCAACTGGCTACGGATGTCCAGACACTGCCGAGTGTGATAGTAAATATTTTGGTCTAGAAAACCAGCTAGAATGGGCAGCGAAACACTTTCACTACATAATAACACGTAATCCTAATTGGTTTTCACCATATACAACAGGCGTAAATTTCGTTCAATGGAGTCCAAATGCTGCTTGCGGAGGATCTAATGTAAATATTCAGAATTGGACAACCGCCGCTCTTTATAGTTATACACCATATCAACCAAATGCCGCTGCTATGTCATCTGGGTATGGCGTAGGTGATGGGTGTAGCGCCTATGGTAATCGTAACTTTTATAATTACTTTACAGACTGGTTTGGAGACACAAGATCAAGCAGTTCATTCTCTTGTAAAAACGGACAGAATATACCTAACGTAGAAACTGGCGCTAGAATTATACCAACTAGGATAAATGGAAATAATGACACCTTAACTATATCCGTCCCTAATAATACTGGCAGTAAATGTGCCGAAATGCACACATGGGCCAATAGTAACTTACAGGCATGGTCTCAGCATACAGCGACAAACTCATACACCTTTAATCAGCAGTACAGCAAGGTTATATCAAGGAAGGTTAATAGCAAAAATACCGTATTAACAAAGGTTGACTATAATGGAACTGCAAGTGGTAGAGTAGAGTTTCATACGTGGACTCAAGATGGATTGCGTTGGCTAGCTCACACTGCAACATCTGCCGGACCTATTGATCCGCTATTTTCTGAAGTTATAACAGCAGATACTGATGGCGATGGTAATGACGAATATTATCTGATTAATTATGAGCAGACTAATTCTGGCATGATTGAAGTGCATGGTTGGAATAATAATGGAACTAGTTGGTTTAGGCACACAGCAACAAGCCACCCTTCAGCTAGCATGAACACAGGAAGAGTTATTGCAGCAGATCTTGATGGAGATAAAAAAGATGAATTCATATATGTTAAATACGACAACACTACGAGTGGTCTTATCGAATTTCACGTATGGGATTCTTCGTTAAAAAACTGGGTACGTCACACCGCAAGTAATTACCCAGAATCTGGCTATGTGATAGGATCGAATGACATAGTAGTAGCCGACTTGCAAGGAAGAGGAAAAGACACCATCTATTATGTCAAATACAGAGGTACAACCAATAATACCGTCGAAGTACATGGATGGGGCGACGGTCAACAATCATGGGCTAGCCACATATCTACATCATCAGGAATATACTAAGTATAATAACTCATACATCTTTACATCGTAAATAATATAAATAACCGCGGCAGTACAACTTACTGTCGCGGTTATTTATAATTAATAGTTAACGTTATTCGGGTAACCTATAGCCCGGACCAAATTGCTCAAAATTATCATTATAGAATGGATCCCTCTTCAAGTATTCACCCCATCTCTTACGCATCTCTTTTTGGGCACTCTCTAGTTCGCTAGTATCTCTCTCGCTCGTGTTTATGCGACCAACACTCTTAGACTCATAATGGAATAACTCTGCGTATGGAGTGTAGACATTATAATAGCCTTCTTTGCGCAATTTAAGGTTAAGATCTACATCGTTATACGTTATACGAAGTTTATTATCAAACCCACCCACCTTATTGAACTTATCACGATTAATCATACAACAAGCACCAGTTACTGCCGATACATTACGAATATTGGCGGTATAAATATACGTAAATATATCTGTACGCTCATCCTGACCATAAAACGGATGGAATGCGATATCTCTTTCAGATAAGACTATTCCAGCATGCTGTATTGTCTTATCCTCAAATATAAGCTTAGGTCCAACCATCCCTATTTCTGGACGCTGAGCATGCTCAAGCAATGACTGGATCCAGTCGTGGGTAATAACCTCCGTGTCATTATTAAGGAATAGCAGATATTCTCCACTAGAATTATTTGCACCATAGTTACATGCATCTGAAAAATTGAATTTCTTCTTGTATTTAATAACATGCACATTGCCATTATTATCTATCAATTTTTCATAAAAATCATTTACTCGAGAATCCGTAGATCCCGTATCTACAATTATTATTTCAAAATATGGATACGAAGTATTTTCAATAATTGAATCTATGCATTTTTTTATATATCTAAAATTATCCTTGGTTGGTATGATAATTGACACCAACGGATTTGTCGGGATTACATATTTTTTACGCCAAAATCCTAACGCAACATGAGAATCTATATAAGCATTTTCTCTTCTTTGTCTCACACTACTACGAAGGACATTCTTTTGATTTATATAAGCATATGGTTTACTATCAGCATTCATAGCAGTAGATGTCTCAGATTTACGCCAATGATATAAAATTTTCGGAATATGATAAATATTATTAGTTTTAGCAGAAATCTTCAAAAATAAATCCCAATCTTGCGCGCCATGCGTTCCGACAGTAAATCCATTAACACCTCTAATTATATCTGCTTTTATGGTAGCAAAATGCGTTACCATGTTGCATGAATTCATAAAATCAGGACTCCAGTCAGGTTTAAAAAATGGTTCTATATGAATACCGTCACTATCGATCTTGTCTTCATCTGTATAAATAAGATCTACGTCAGGATTTTTATTTATAACATCAACCACTTCAAACAAGGCGTTGGGAGGTAAAATGTCATCATGATCGAGTAATGATATATAATCACCCTTAGCCATCGAAAGAGCTGTATTAGATGACTTTGATATATGACCATTTTCTTTACGAAATGTAGCCTTAATATTATTATACTTTTCTACATATTCATTTATAACACTCTTTGTTTGATCGCTAGTAGAATTATCATCAGAAATACACAACTCCCAGTTGTCATAACTCTGAGATAAGACAGAGTCAATACAGCTACGCAGATATACTGGATTTGTATTATATGTCGGCAACAAAATACTAATCAATGGACGCTGCTTAAACTCCTTGGAGTATTTTCTTTGCAGTTCAAGTTGCCCATCGGTGACTTTATGCTTATCAAACCATTTAATATAATCTTCATATCGTTTCTTGTTAATAGATCTACGATCGCGAAACAACTTTACTTGTTCACTGCCGTACGACGGATGCAATGTTGCTCTAATAACAAATTTTGTACTCTTTATAATCTTATTTTTCATCTGATTTTATCTCCTCTTCTTTACGCTCCATTTTCCCGTCATTCTCATTGGACCATCACGAAAATCATCCTTACCTGTAATAATAAACGAAAACGCTCGTGGCAAATGTTTAATTATGCCATCATCAGCCCTACGGTGTAATGACATATGAATATCATATTTGCCAGGATTAAAGCCATCCAAACTCTGATTGAAATTAACCCTCCTATTGTTTTGTATAAAGTCACTAGGAGTGTCTCTACAATTGCGATCAGCAAATACAAACCCTCCGTACACAAAGGATATATTCACAAAAACATCTTCAGTAATACCATCTACAGTCACGCCAATATCAATCGAGTCTTCTTGCGTAAAATTTTTTTTACTAGGTATATCAACAGACATACTAACTGAATCGTCATGAGATTCTTCTTCTGCACTAGTAACCGCGTCCATATTAACCTCCGTATATATATCGGCAATTTCCTGAGGAGATCCAATATGTTTTATCGTTCCATTTTCTATATACATAGCTCTCGAGCAAAATCTGCGTACAGCATTCATATCATGCGTCACAAAAACCACAGTCTGATTACTACGTTTAACTTTTTCAAAATAATCAAAACACTTCTGCTGAAAAGCCGCGTCCCCGACAGCCAACACTTCATCAAGCATTAAAATATCGCCACGAGCTTTAATAGCTACAGAGAAAGCTAATCTAACCTGCATCCCTGATGAGTAATTCTTAAGCTTCTCTTCCATAAAATCTGCCAACTCAGAGAATTCAACAATATCATCATACATCAGCTCCATCTCTTTATGGCTAAATCCCAGTAAAGCTCCATTTAAAAATACATTTTCTCTACCTGTTAATTCTGGATTAAAACCAACACCCAGCTCGATAAACGGGACAAGAGATCCATTTACTCGTACTGAACCCTTCGTCGGAGAATAGATTTGAGCTATAGACTTCAATAAAGTACTCTTACCTGAACCATTTTTACCCACTATTCCAAAAAATTCACCTTTTTTAATATCAAAAGATATATTTTTTAATGGCGTAAATTCCCTGTAGCCTTTTTTGCCTTTAATATAATTAATAGTCTTCTGTTTAATCCCGTTGCTAGACTCTGTTGGTATCTTAAAAGTCTTAGTAAGAGAGTTAACCTCTATAACTACGTCCTTCATATATCCTAAATCTCCTCCGCAAATGTCTTTGACTGCTTCTTAAAATACCAAACTGCAAACAGAACTATTATAGCTATAGCTAAAAACGGTACAGACATCATTAGCGGGCTTAATCTATTCCACATAATCATCGTATCTTTAGTTATAAGCACATATCTGCTATCTTGAATAATTTGTGCAACAGGATTAAGAAATAACAGATCAACAGCAAAATTACTCTTCTGCGAAACCATCTGCATTGGATAAATAACAGGGGTGGCGTAAAATGCAGCCTGAGTAAATACCTCCCATAGATATCCAGTATCTCGCGACTTAACATTAAGAGCGGACAAGAAAAAAGCCACCCCTAAAGCAAATATATACAGTTCAATTATTAGTAGTATGATTAATAGCGACATCCATGATAATTGAACTCCATTTACTAACACAAATAAAAGCACCACTATCATATTAAATAGCAAATTTATCAATGAGGATACAGTTCCAGAAATTACAACAATATATTTAGGAAAATTAATTTTTCTAAGTAGGTCACCTCGACCTACTATAGAGTTTAGTCCTTGATTAGTTGCTTCTACGAAGAAGTTCCATAAAATTATCCCCAACAATAAATACACTGGAAAATGTTCTATATTCCTTCCTACTCCTAAAAATTTATCAAAAACTATATACAATATCGAAAATAGAAAAAGCGGCTTAAGAACACTCCATACATATCCGAGAGCAGAACCCTGATATCTCAATTTAAAATCCGTAATAACTAACTCTCTTAAGAGAATCCTATTTTTTCTATTAAAAACCTCTAGCCACTTCATAATATACATTACCTATTATACAATACAAAAAGAACATTATGAATAGACTTGCAATTATAGTTCTTAATTGGAACGGATCCGACGACGCCATAGAGTGCGTTGATTCATTAATAAAACAAACCTTAAAACCTACTATTGTTATAGTAGATAATAATAGTAGCGACAATTCTGTTGCCGTATTTGAAGAATATATATCGTCGCATAAAAAAGAAAAGATTATTTTACTCAAAAACTCAGATAATCTAGGATTCGCAGGAGGAATTAATACAGGATTAATCTACGCCCTAAAAAACAACTTTGAATATATTGGAGTACTTAATCCGGATGCGATCGCTGATAAAAACTGGTGCGAATCTCTCATTTATCAATTATCAAAATACCCAGAATGCGGAATTGCAACTGGAATCTTACAAAGACGAAACAGCAAAACTCTTGACACAACTGGAGATTTTTACACAACATGGGGACTTCCTGGACCAAGAAACCGTGATGAATTGATAAAAAACGCGCCAACTAAGCCTGGAGAAGTATTTGGTGCAACTGGCGGCGGAGCTATTTATCGTGCAAAAATCTTTGATGATATAGATATGTTTGATGAAGATTTCTTCATGTATTATGAAGACGTCGACTTAAGCTTCCGAGCACAATTAGCCGGCTGGAAAGTTCGCTTCACACCCAAGGCTATTGCTTATCATAAAGTTGGCGCTAGTAGTAAAAAAGTTCCCGGATTAGCTGTTTATAATACTTTCAAAAACTTACCATTAGTCTTCATTAAAAATGTTCCAGGTAAATTATTCTGGCATATTGGCATACGATTTTTACTGACATATTGGTTGATTTTTGCCAGCGCAATTCGCCACGGTAACGGTTGGCCCGCATTCAAGGGCACTTTAGTGTCAATTGTCCACAAACCGGCAGCTTATAAAAAACGTTTTTATATCCAAAAAAATCGTAAGGTTTCTGTCGACTATATTCGTAATATTATCCACGATGGACCGCTGCCAAATCAAACTGGTTTATTAAAATTTAAGCATTTTTTCAGAATAAAATAATATATTTAATACCATGAAAACCATCACCCTTCTTATCCCAGTCTACAATGAAGAATCTGTTTTACCGCAATTATTTAAGCGCTTGGATGAATTTACAAAAAACACACCCAATTATCAATTCGAATTTCTCTTCATAAACGACGGCAGCACCGATAAATCTTTTTCAATCATAGCCGAGCAATCGAAAAGAGATTCTCGAATTAGCTATATAAATTTATCGCGAAACTTCGGTAAGGAAATTGCCATGATAGCTGGAATTGACCACGTAAAAAGTGACGCTCTGGTGATTATCGATGCGGATTTACAAGATCCACCAGAGCTCATTCAGGAAATGATTTCACATTGGGAAGATGGTTACGATGACGTCTATGCTCGCCGCAACAATCGACAAGGCGAAACCTGGCTGAAGAAAAAAACCAGCCAATGGTATTACAGAATATTGCAAAAATCGACCAACATCCCCATTCAGATCGACACTGGAGATTTTCGCTTACTGGATCGCCGATGCATTGAGGCTTTGCAAAAATTCCGCGAGTCTCAGCGCAATACAAAAGCGATTTTTAGCTGGATTGGATATAAGAAAAAAGAGATATTTTATGATCGCGATCCCAGATTATCTGGTCAAACCAAATGGAATTACCGGAAACTACTCAACTTGGCAATCGACGGAATTACCAGCTTTACTACTGCACCGCTACGAATGGCAACTATTTTCGGCTTCATTATTTCGCTTATTGCTTTCATTTGGATTATATATCTTTTAGTTCGCCCTTTGTTCGGAGTTTCTACTGGTGCTGGGTATTCCTCGCTAATGGCAGTTATCTTATTCCTCGGCGGAGTTCAGTTATTATCCCTAGGTATAATTGGCGAATACATAGGTCGAATATTTATTGAAACAAAAAACAGACCATTATATTTAATAGAGGAATACCATGCAGGAAATATTAAAAAAACACGCCGATAAATTAAGATTTCTTATCGTTGGCAGTACTAATACAGTACTAGATTTTGGCATACTTTTTAGTCTAACAATCTTTTTAAATATCCCAAAGGAGTTTGCTAATTTCATATCAACATTCGTTGCTTTTTTGTTCTCATTTTTTGCAAATAAAAAATACACTTTCAAGTCAACGTCTCAAAACTTGAAAAAACAATTTCTTTTATTCGCGGCAGTTACACTCTTTGGCTTATGGGTAATTCAAACAATTATTATCGCCATTATCACACCGATATTTATAAACTTCGGATTAAATAAATCACTTGCTCTATTAATTAGCAAACTAGCCGCCACAGTGGTCAGCCTCGTTTGGAATTACGTTCTGTACTCCAGAATAGTCTTTAAAGACACTAAGAACTCTTCTGACTAATAATCAGACGTCGTTCGCGACCTTCGCCTTCAGAATGCGTATCAATATCGCTATATTCACCAGCCAAGTGATGCACCGTCCAGCGATCAGCGGCGCTCAAATCCACCACCTTTGACTCGCCAGTTCGTCGAACTTCCTCAATCCAGCCGCGCGCCTTTTCGGCAATTTTTTCAGCGTGCTGCTTTTTATAGTCTGCAATATCCAAATTCACCCGAACAGTTGACGCTTCTTTATGACGAAGCGCTGTCGACAAAAGGTTCTGAATACTACGCAATGTTTCCGCATTTCTGCCAATTAAAATACTACTTCGCTCGCTATGCGGAATTGAAGCTACAACAATTCCATCTTCGATTTTTACCGAAACTTCCAGATTCAAGTCAAAGAATGTTAGCAAATCCTCTAAATATTTTTTTACAAATTCAACCGTTTCAATTTGGTCCATAAATCCTCCTTAATCCTTAGCCTTGATTCGAGTTATCCTAGCCTCTGTAGCCTTTTTAACACGTTTATCGATTTTTGTCGATGCTTTAGATTTTTGAGATGATTTTTTATCTGCAATTTCTTGCATTTCTTTAGAGTCTTGCTTAAAGACAATATAATTCTGGAGATATCCCACGGCGCTAGCTGTCGTCAAATAAAGCGCCAAAGCCGCCGGCAAATATACAATCACAAAGAACATCATTATCGGCATAAATTTCATCATTTTTCGCGTCATAATGGCATTTACTTCTGCCTGATCCGCCTCTTTTCCATCGCCAGCCTCAGCTAGAATATCTCGCAATTTACGATTGCTGTCAGATTGGGGTGACAATTGTTTTGAAGTTAAATATTGCAAATACGCCGCGACTGCAGCCAAAATAACCAAGCCAACAACAATTCCATTCTTTGATATCGCGTGTTGCGTCAAATCTATAATTCCCAGGAAATTCTGATTAAATTGATCCGGATTATTCACTAAATTATTAGCAACCGGCAGATTTTTCATGAAATCATAAACGTATTTTCCTAGATCAGCGCGACTGGAAACAAAAATCTGCACCACTCGATACATCGCAATCAAAATCGGCAGCTGAATAATCATAACGCCAATTGAACCAAAGGCACTGACGTTGTGTTTTTTATAAAGCTCCACCATCGCTAAGTTACGCATTTGTGGATTTTTCGCGTACTGTTTTTTGATCTTCATCAACTCTGGCTGCATTTTACGCATCGCCTTTGCTTGATGAAGTTGCTTCTTAATTAGCGGCCAAAGTAAAAGTCTTACAATAATCGTAAAGATAATGACACTAACACCAAAATCCGGAATTAGACTATAAATAGCCATTAACAAATTTAAAATCGGTCGAACAATAAACTCATCAAAAAAACTCATGTCTTAATTATAGCAAAAAAGCGCCTATTTATACAGTTGAGCTTGAGAGAAAAGATTCTTTATTGTCTGTTTCAAGTCTTTATGTGGCATCAATAAAACTTCCGCCGAAAATATAATAACAGCCACGTCTTGATCGTTTTTCATACTAGGAAGTTCCAGGCGAATAATTTCATAAACACGTCGACGTATACGATTCCGACGCACCGCTGATTTTAGGACTTTTTTACTAACAACAACCGCAAATCTGCTGTGATTTCGATACGGATTCTTCACATATTTTATCGTGGCTATAGACGAACGAACCGCCTGTCCATTTTTATAGACAAACTTAAGACTGCCATGACCATGAAACCGATTACATTGTTGTAACATATTTTACAATTATATCAAAAAATCCCGCCTTCATCGACGGGATAATTTTTAGCTATTAATTAAATAGCAATTTTAGCGCGACCCTTTAGGCGGCGGCGCTTCAAAACCAGCCTACCAGCCTTGGTAGAAACTCGTGCCCTAAAACCATGCGTCTTTGCACGGTGTCGGGTGTGTGGTTGAAATGTTCGCTTTGGCATATCAACAAATAGTATATATTCTTTCGGTACTTTTTGCAAGTCGACAATGACTTTTCCACTATCGACGTATATTTTTCCACAGTTTTAACAGATGAGAATTTTAATTGTGGAAAACTCCACCCCTGTTTTGAATAGTACCATTTCTACTCCGTTTATACTTGTGGAAAACTCCCCTTATTTGCTATAGTAAAGACAGTTAACAGAATTTGAGGGAGTAATTTTCGTGGATAGTCATGCGGTCTGGCAGGGTGTTTTAGGTGAGATTGAAGTAACTGTATCGTCTTCGTCATTTACTGCGTGGTTCAAAAATACCAAATTGGAAATAATCTCCGACAAAGAAGTTCTTATAATTGCGCCGAATATTTTTGCTAGAACTCAACTTGAAAAGCGATTTCATCCGCAAATATTGGAAGCCTTGGCTCATAATGGCATTAATGCCCCGTCTATTTCCTATAACGTCGAATCTAGCAATAAAAAACCGCGCGTTAATCGTGAAGTTGATAAAAGTGGGCAACAAGAACCAGCAAAGCCGCTGATTCTACCGTCGAAAAAATCTCATTCTAGTAATCTTAATCCCAGGTATACCTTTGACAACTTCATCGTTGGCTCGAGTAATGACTTGGCCTATGCTGCCTGCCAAGCGGTCGCGGCACACCCAGGAGAAAAATATAATCCGCTCTATCTTTACGGCGGCTCTGGACTTGGTAAAACTCACTTAATGCAGGCTGTTGGCAACGAGATAGTTAAAAAACAACCTTCGGCGCGCGTGCTTTACATCACTACAGAAACGTTTGTTAATGAGTTTCTGGATTCTATTCGTTTCAAGAAAAAAGGTTTTTCTGATAAATATCGCAATGTCGATGTATTGATTGTCGATGATATGCAATTTATCGCTGGGAAAGAAAAAACTCAGGACGAATTTTTCCATACATTTAACGATCTTCATCAGAACAACAAGCAAATTATCATTAGCTCAGACAAACCGCCAAAAAGTATCCCTACTCTAACCGATCGTTTGCGTAGTCGATTTGAATGGGGTATGGCAATTGATATTCAGATGCCTGATTATGAAACTCGTTGCGCTATTGTTAAAGCGAAAGCCGAACTCAGCAACACTGAACTAGATTCCGATGTTGTAGAATATCTGGCGACCAACTTTAAGACAAACATTCGCGAACTGGAAGGCGCTTTGAATCGACTGCTTGCTTATGCGGAAATGCAGAATTTCACGCCTGATTTAGCGGCAGCTGAAGGAATTTTGGGAGATATCAAACGCAATAGACCACAACATATAACCGCCAAACAGATAATTGATAAGACGGCTCGTTATTATAATATTGACGTAAAAGATATGTGTTCATCTAGGCGAGATAAATTTATCGCGATGCCAAGGCAAATTGCGATGTTCCTTCTGCGTAGCGAACTGAAAATGAGTTTTCCGAAAATTGCCCAAGAGCTTGGACGAAAAGACCATACGACCGCTATGCATTCAATTGAGAAGATTACTAAAGAAAGCCTTACAAATGTCAGTATTCGCGAGCAAATTAACGACATTAAGGATAAATTATATGTTCATTAATTGTGGAAAAGCTGTGCAGATGTTGTGTTTTCGCGGCGACTTACCAACACACAGATCTGTGGAAAGAAAACGACAAGTCAGCAGACAGTGGAATAATACACAAATATCCACTATAAAGTCCACAAATAGCACACAGAGTTTTCCACCTATTTTATCGCCACTCTACCCCTGTTTGAACACATTTTTTACCCAGTTTCCACAGCACCTATTACTATTAAGACTAATTAAAAATTAAGGAAAGTATAATGAAAGTATCAGTCACCCAAGAAAAACTTGCAAAAGCACTTAATCTAATCAAAGATATCGCATCAAGTCGTAATGAACTGCCGATATTGAATAATATTTTACTTCGTACTGACGGAGGAAGATTATTGATTGCTGGAACGAATTTGGAAATTGCTTCCACTCAATACATTGGCGCGAAAATTGAAGATCATGGATCTATTACAATCCCTGCCCGATTGGTATCAGAATTCATTACAAACCTACCAAGCGGCCCGGTGGAACTTGAAACTAAAAACGAACATTTGCATATAACTTCAGGAAAATTCTCATCAGTTATCAATGGCGTAGTGGCTGATGAATATCCTGAGCTGCCAACTATTGATGAAAAGACCGCTATGCAATATGAAATTGACGTTGAGGATCTTAAGAAAGCCATAGTCCAAACGAAGTTGGCTGTCAGCTCTGACGTTACGCGAGCAGTTCTTACGGGAGTTTATTGGCACAATTACGAAGGGTCGCTATACTTGGCTGCTACTGATGGCTACAGGCTGGCAGAAAAGCGCCTAATAAAGTCAGACAATGAAGTGTCGGCTATTATTCCCGCCTCTACTCTGGCGGAAGTCAGTAAGAGTGTCGGCGATGAGAAGAAAATTACGGTTCTTTTTGACGATTCTCAAGTTTGTTTTAAGACGGGAGATATGGAAATTGTCAGTCGATTGATCGACGGGAAATTCCCTGATTATCGCCAATTGATTCCAGCGACTGCTGAAACTGAGATTGTCATTAAGAAGTCTGATTTTAGTCGAGTTACGAAAATTGCGGCGTTATTCGCGCGTGAATCTGGCGGTGGAATTACAATTACTGCATCAGAGGAAAATTCCCTGCTTTCTATTCATTCGATTGCGTCTGAACTTGGCGAGAACACCTCAGAGGCAACAGCCAAAATATCCGCAGATGGTCAAGTAACGCTTAATTCACGCTACCTAACTGAGGTTTTGAATATTATTGACGCGGATGAAATCGTATTTTCGTTTAATGGCAAATTGTCGCCGTGTGTAATTCGCGAGCAAGTAAAAAATCCTGATTATACGCACATTATTATGCCACTTAAGAGTTAGCAGAAAACGGAGATAATCTGGAGGCTGTTTCTGATAAAATATCTTCTGGTATATCTTTTGTGTTGTATATAGTATTGATTATTTGTGGCTTAGTTTTAATCACCCATTTGTCGTTTTCTTTCTTCAAAATAACAGTGTAGACATCACCGGAGTTTCTATCTATGACGCCTCTCTGATAACTAGCCGCATACCAGTCCGCATCATTTCCTAGAATAATTTCTTTTTGAAGTATAAAAGATGATTTTAATTCTGGATATTTGGCAAATAATATCTCTAAAATATCATTTCTATATTCATTTATTTTGCTAGACATGAATTTTTGGCTATATTCGGTTTTTATAGATATATTTTCATCTGATCCTTTTACAGTAAATTCCGTGGAATTCTCATTGATAGAACCGGACTTAGATGACGTCTTTATTATGTATTTGCCGTCTGATAACTGTATCTTAGAACTACCGTTTATCGACGTAATTTCGGAAGTGCTTTTGCCTGTGTTACGATATATTTTCGCTGACAGATTTTCCTTATCGAAAGTTATAGATATAGTGTGTGTTGGCTGGATGAACATAATCGCTAGCAATATTAACGTTAATATTGCTAATGTAATGCTGCCGATGATAATATTCCTTCGATTCATAATTACTCCGTAAATGTATTAGCGTAGTTTCTAAATGTAATATTTAATTTTGACGGGTCAAACCCCTGCTCTTTAATCTTATTGAGAGCAGCATTTCTATATCCTTCTATAGTATCGATTTCTACGATAACTCCATTCTTATGGTTAGGGTCTGCCTTATATCCAATTGAATAAATTAAGTTTTTTATTGGTAATTTTTTAATTATAGGATTGGCGTCTTCCAACTTTTTTTGCTCATTAGCAAGTCTGTCTGTTGTAGCTCTGTCTATTTCTGATGTTTTAGACGAAGACTGTAATTCTTTAATAGCCTTCTCTGTCGTGGGTGTGAGTGCAAAAATTATCCTTAACGGATTACCCTTCTTTACTTCGACATTAATGCTCTCATCCTTAAAGCCACTTCTTGATGCCTTAAAATCGTATGTTCCTGGTTTTAAATATACGATTTGCGAGCCGATAAATTTTTGATTGCCAGTAGTAATTTCAGCCTTATCGGGTGAGGTTAGTAGGTAAACTGGAGTGGTGTCATGTCTATTTACGTAGGTTATGACACCATATACTAATGTACTGGCTGATAATAATATAAATATACTGCTAATTATTTTTTTATTCATCATTTCTTCCTAAACCAAGTTACGCTTGGTGATGTTAGACTTTCACCGCCTGCTTTTGGGGCGTATTCACACAATGAGGCGGATGCTATATTTGAGTCAAATCCTTCTATATTACCAACAAAAACAAATGTATGTCCTGGGCTATGGGCGACATCACCGGGTTTAAGGTCTGCTACGTTGATTGAGCTGCCGTTGCCAAGAGTTTGCCAGTTGGCTTCTGCCCACGCTCTCTGTACACCAGTTGGTCCAGCTTTGCCGCTCTCACCTCCGTAGTTATAATTTTTATCAAACCCACTGTCGTTCAAAATTGTTGTTACAAACGCGCCACAATCAACACCGCCACCGAAACACGTACCGCCAGTAAATCTGTTCTCGCTTTTTGCCTTTTCTATAGCTTTTTCGTAATCAGGTTTTTTGTCTGTACGAACCTTTTTTTCTGGCCAGGCATAACGTTTGACGTAGTCAATAAAGTCGCCGCCACCACTTGACGAAGAACATCCTCCTCCACTTCCGCCCGTACCATTAAATCTTTCATAGATTTTTTGTGCAGCGGTACCGCGTATATTTTTAACTTCATCTTTTGTCATGGCTGATTTTTCAAAATCGTCATGCCAAAAAACAGTGGCGTCATCAACTGTCTTCAGTGTTTTTAATAATTCCCATGAATTTGAAGCGGTACCAAATCCACGAGCAGTAACGGGTCTTTCTGTCCCCTCTTGCACTAAATACTCTAATTCGAAGATCAATAGCTTGTCGTTGTCTTCTACTGGAATAGAGTCGACCATACCCTTGTCGTTAGGTGCGCCACCATACTCTTGGCTGTAATATTTTTTTAACTCAGACGGTATTTTGTTGGCTATAAGCGTTCGCCTTCCGAACGTCCACTGGGCGAGTCCCCAGCCACCAGACCCCCATCCTTGACCTACTTCGTGTCTGGTAGGACTAAATCCGGATTCTGCTTGAATATTAGCCATCACGCCAGCTGTTTGTTCGGCGCTTAATCCTGCGTTACGTAGATATCCCCAAATCTTTTCTTGGTTATCAGATCCTGACACTCCATTAGAAGATGATCCGGAACAAGTTGTTGAATCATTTTCTTTATACCAAAGAATATCGTTTGTTACATATGAATCGGGATATCCTGCCGCCAAAGATACTGGCTGCATAGTAATAGCAAAAGATATAACAAAGCAAAGAACGATAGACAATTTTTTATACATCAGATCGATTCCTCTTATATTCGCTTATAATATCTGCAGGAACACCAATACTTTTTAAGGCGTCTGGAGATTCTCTATCATTAACACCTGTTATGACCGAATTATTTCTTAGAATTGCATACGTGTTATAAGTAGATTTGAATTTCTCGCTATAAATTTCTAGCGCAACCAACTTAAATTCGCCCTGCTCTTTTACTATTGAATACTTTTTTAATTCACGGTTGCCGTAGGTGCTGGAGGTAGAGTTTAGTAATTCAGTGATAACTTTTTGCTCTGATGATTGCTCGTGAGCGTTATTTGGATTACTTGAGTTTTCGTTGGTGTTTTGGGATGATGACAGAATAGTTGTGTATTGATTGCTGTCAGGGTTTTTAATAATGAGGAAAGTTGCCGTAATACTTATTAAAAATAATACGGATGATATTAATATGACTTTATTTTCTTTATTCATTAGACCTTCCTCGCATATTCCCAGTGCCATTGTTCGGGGTTACTTCCACCTGGCTCAGCCCAAGCGGGATGCACATAACCGTATTTGTGGGCGTTAGCCTTTAGCCAATTATATGTAGAAGACCCAAACGCGCCAACTTCAATATCTGCAGCAAGTCCCCAGCCGTGATTTGATGTACCTGGAACGCCCGCGGTGCTGCCTAATTGTTCACGAAGTTTAACTTGCCTGTCATATTCTCGATAGGCGTCATTTATGATGAGGTCGGAACCGTTATCAGCTTTGTATGCTTTATTCATCTCTTCCATAGCAATCGCAGCTTTCTTATTCATTTTATTGCCTGGTGAAAAAGATAGAGCTTGTAGTTCTGAGTCTGGAATTTTACCATTTTCGTAGCTGCCCCATTTGGCCTGTGCTTCTTCTAATTGCGGCTCACCAACTGCCTCGCCATTGTCTGGAGCTTTAGCCGTGGTTGAAGGGGCGTCTTCTTCGTCATCTTCGCCATTGATTGATTGGGCAATTTGGAAGTCAATTAGTAATACTGACATAGCGGAAAGCTTTCTATCGTCGTATTGCTTAGCGGAATTTTCAGTTCCAAATGACTCATTGGTAATATCTTTCCCTTCTTCATCTTTATATGTTTTTTCAGTAATTTTTGCGACACGTGTTGAATCTGATGGCGCTGTGCACCCGCCATTGCTAAACCAATAGCTTCCGGTGCTAGCATCTCCACAGTCTTCTACAAAGTCATGAAGAGGAGTGTCTTTAACTATGTATCCATTATTCATGAGATCGGATATATCTGCGCCATCTGGAATGTCCATATCTTTCTGTATCCATCCTTCATCTTCGGCAATTTGAATAGCTTCCTCTACTGACATGTTTGCCTGGCTGTTGGTTATACCAGTACACGGTAATCCTGCCATATTCACGGCTGGATCTTCCGATGACCCACTGCCCATAGAAAAGTCTTTTGCATATCCGCAATATTTATCAGAATACATACCGCTTGCTGCTTTTGCAGTGGATGAATAAGATAATGCCATAGAAGGTAGCCTGAGAATATTAGATAGCATTGCTACTGGAGTTTTGCTATAAGTCCCATTAGCCATCATCATATTGCCCATATTATGGAATATACTACCTAAGAATGTATATCTACTGGACGTATCAAATGGGCTTAATGAAGCAATATCCATTTCTTTTTGGAATTCTTCGTTTGCTATTTGGATTCCATTGAATTCTGCCAATTGACTCATTTTAAGCCCTGGTAGCATCTGCCCCATAGATCCGCTTGCAAAGAACGCCGCCGCACCAACGCCGAGTGCATCACCCAAATCCTTATACTGAGCATTATTTGATGTAAGCATACTTACTGCCAATTCTTTGAGGACTCTCTTTACGGTATCGCCAACGGCATACTTAAGTAATTCTGTGGTTACTGTGGCTAATGTCTTTTTTGCAATCCACTTTGCTAATGATGTTAATCCAAAAGTAGCCGCCCCGGTAGCGTCTATTGCTAGGTCTACTGCTTGAGAGGAGTACATAGCAACTGGACTTAGTATATAATTGCACACTGGTTCGCTAACCTCTTCGGCGGAATTGAGAGTACGAACTATAGGATTTGTAGCTACTGAATATCCAGGAATGTAGTTTTTTGCAATTCCAGGCTTGTCGTTATTTACGCCCATTGCCGCCAGTAAATACGGAGAATCTAATGCCGATCCTTCAGCGTTATCGGACCCTTTCATCTTTCCTCTTTCGGTTAGCATGGTACCGATGGTTTCCATCGTTTCTTGAGAGAATCCACTGCCACTAGAGTCGAGTCCAGAAGCCTTAGCTTGTGATCCAGGAGATAATATTACATCCATAACTAGCCCTAATAAAGGTACTAACTGAATTGCTGCTACTCCTGATGCGATGATGTTGGGAAGTTTTAGCGCAAGGCATATTCCTGCTGCCGCGACGTATACTAGCCCGCCTTTTTTTAGTTTCTCTGTTGATTTTGTAACTCTTTCATTGATTCCACCGATAGCCTTGTCGTCGTTAAAGCCTGGTAATTTTTCTTTAAGTTTATTTGCCTTTTCTTTTACTCCGAGTTTTTTGTCAATTTTTGAAATCGCACTATTTCTTTTAAGACCAAATTTCTTGTAAAGCTTACTTATATGTTTTCCTGTCCAGGCACGGAAACGCATTTTAAATAAGCCAGTTCTGCCATAAACTTTACTGGCAATTTTACGATTCTCTTTTTTGAGCAGTTCGTCTTTTAATTTCGACGACTCAATAGGTTTCCCGTCGTTTAATCCTTCTACCTTCCAATGGGTTGGATTTTTTTCTGGATAACCAGTTTTCTTCAGCTTCATTTCGTTGCCGTCAACATCGACTGGAATAATTCCCGATTTATTGAACTTCGTTAATGCTTTATAGGACAACTTTCCTGTTCTACATCTTATCTTCTTACTGCTATTAGCGCAGATTCCTGGGCCATCTTTAGAATCCAGGAATCCGTTCATAACCTGTTTAATTCTGGATATTTTAGAGGGTGTGGCGGAGTCGTTTTTCCAGGTGAAATTCTCCATAATATTTTGTAACATTGTCGCTGGACTAAGAAATATTCCCAGAATTCCACCGCCCAGTCCCAATATTCCGGCAATAGCTGCAATCGGTCCGCGTTTTTTCAGCAAAGATTTGAACGTTACTGGACTTTTCTTTTTTCCCGCAGACGGCTGATAAAAACTGTTGCCTGGAGCAGAAGATTCTTGGTCATTAACGGCGGCGCTGGCGGAATCGTTTTGATTAGGATTTAAGTCCGAATCTTTATTATCAAACTGAGATTCAAGGTCGTTTATAGCATCCTTTTCGCGATCACTTAACTCTGACCCGCTGTCATAACCAGCCGAGATTTGATCAAACTTAGCCTGCTCAGCAGGATTTAATCTGCTGTCGGTTTCGGAATCTGTCGTATAATCAACTCGTGCCATATTTTCTCGCTATTTTTCTACACCGCTCCGTAGCCGCCGATTGGTGAATCTGACGGTTTTATTTGTTGCGATACGGGATTTGTATTGATCAAATTATATTCGGTATCGCTAGCCTGAATCTGAATGTGAACATGATTTTGTCCAGCAAAGAATAATCCTTGCCCAACTGGGAAATTGGCTAATCGTTTCTGCTCTTCATCTGTCAATTTGAACACTTGCGCCAAAACGTCAACGGCGCTGGCAGACTGTTTCAAAAGTAACTGCATTGAGGAGTTGGAAACGATTGCTCGCCCCATTTTACTTCCAACGAAGTCTTCTACGTCCTGAGTGATTGTTGTCAGACCTAATTGATATTTGCGGGCGCGCTTGGCTAATGAGAATAAGAAGTTGGCGGAATCGTCATATTTCATCAATTGCCAAGCCTCGTCAACAATCAACATACGTTTCCTCTGGTCAGTGCGCGTAATATTCCAGATGTGGTTCAGAACGATATACATCGCCGTTGGTCGCAGTTCGTCTTCCAAGTCGCGAATGTTAAAGACAACCATATTATTATTAATATCAATATTACTCTGTTGCGAGAATATTCCAGCAAACGTTCCAGAGGTAAATTTGCGAAGTCGCTGAGCCAGGCTTGGGCCAGTTCCGCCCATGTGAAGCAAAGTGTCGTATAGGTCGGAAATCGTCGGTGGCGTAGAATTGTGCGTCAATGGGTCTGAAGTAATGCCGACGCGTGCGTAAGTGTCGATTAATGCTTGATCAATATCAGCTTCTTCTGCTGGCGATAATCCTGCTACGACTTGCCCGCCAGCCCCTACTCCTGCGCCGCCCAGCATTTGCCTGAGTAGTCCGTGTAGCGTAACTAAGTTGGCTCGCAGTGCGTCATCTGCTTCATCAGTGTCAATCACACGCGGCAAATCAAATGGATTGATCCTCGTGTCACTACTTAAACTCAATCGAATATAACTGCCACCAACCGCGTCGCATAGTTTTTGGTACTCATTTTCTGGGTCAATAATCACAATATCAGCCCCGACCATCATACTTCTCAAAGCTTCCAACTTAACGGTAAATGATTTACCGGCACCAGACTTAGCGAACACGACCATATTGGCGTTTTCCAGAGAGAATCTGTCAAAAATCACCAAGCCATTATTATGCATATTAATTCCGTAAAGTACGCCCTTATTGTCCGTCAAATCGGCTGAAGTGAATGGAAAGCTGGTTGAAATTGCGCCAGTGTTCATGTTGCGGCGAATCTGTAGTTCATCGGTCAATTGTGGAATAGAGCTATTCAATCCCTGCTCCTGCTGACTGGAAGCCACTTTTGAGAACACCAATTGCTGGCCAAAAATAGTTTCAATTTTATGCTGGATGAAGTTTAGCTCGTCCAAGCTGTCGGCGTAAAGCGTAATATATAAACCGTAGCGGAAGAACTTTTCGGCGCCAATCTGTAATTGGTCGCGCAATTCTTCGGCATCTTGCAAAGCCGCTTCCAAGCCTGGGTCGCGCACCTTTCCCTTTTCCATGTTTATATTCATGGTTGCTTCCAGCTGAGTAACTTTTTTGCGCAGGTTATTCAGGACAATTTGCGTATCGACTGGATAAATAAACATACTAATATCCAGCACTTCATCGATGTTAATGATTGAACTAAGCCAGCCGGTGTAGATTTGGCGAGGATAGCCATAAACATACATTGTGCGGCCATATTTTGAGCCAAGTCGGAAATGGTCGGAATGAAGCTCAATACTACTTGGCGCAATAAAATCACGCAGAGTTCGAACGCCAGTTAAGAAGGCCTGTTCGACTTCGGCTTGTTCACGAGCTCGTTGTTGAGCAGCAATATCAACGGCATCTAATTTCTTCTTTGCCATTATGACCTTCCTCCTCTCGGTGACGGACCAGTTCCCTTAGTTACGTAAGTGGTCGTAAGCTCGCTCGGATCAATGTCCTCTAGCGATTCACGTGACGACGTGTCGGGATTATATGAAGTGTAGAACAGTTCACCCAGTTGCCTGGTATTTAATTGCCAGCTTTTTACGCCCATTTGGAATAGTCCGTTCATAACCGAATCAATGCGGTTTTTAATTTCATCTTTGGCTTTGGTGTAAGTGACTTGGTCAATTTTTGTTACGGTTGCCTCTTTTTTTCCACTGAAGAAGCTATTAAATAGTCCCTTAGTCTGTTGTTTGAAGGCATTTTCCTCGCCAGCTGGATAATATGGAACGACAACGTAAAAGCTCTTATCCATAATATTTGCTTCTTGTGCCAGAATATCAATGAAATCCATATAATCGTCCATTAAAACGTTGAGGAGCATATTATCTTGATTGCGGCGAATCTCAGCCAATCTGTCCAGATATGGGCCAATGTCCACGCGGCGTGAACGGATAAGAACTTGAATTGGGAAATATAGAGAATTAATGAAGTTTTGATAACTGAACTCAATTCCCTCTCTTTCGCGTGAACTCATCAGGTCAAAGTTGATCGATTCACATTCCACTACCGCCCGAAAACTGCCGTCGCTCATAATGATCATATTTTCACGCATTTCAGAGAAAAGCAGCGTATTCTGGGTACTAATTGGTCCTTTTTGCTTCTTATTCTCAGGGGTTTTATCTGGAGACGGCGCAGTTGGATTTGGTCCCGAACCAATTACCCCTGGTGATTGCTGAGGGACATTAGGAAGAGCCGCATTGGTTTGCGGAACCTGCTGATAAGATTGTTGATTTTGTAACTCTGGTTGCATAAACCCCACCTAACGTAGTGAAATCACCACTTCCTCATCTGATAATTTATTTTCTTGCTGAATTCGATTTGCCTCACGCGCAATCGTTTCAATCGAGAGGTCGCGGTTATTTGCCAGTTCTATTATAGCAGGTGACACCTCGTTTACGCTAGTTTGCGGCGTGGTTGTCGGTTGAGTTTGAGCTGGAGCGCTCGCGGTAGGCTGTCCGGACACAGGATTTAATACAGATTGACGCATTGTTGGGTATGGATTCATTTGTAGTGGTGTGGCTGGAGTAGGATTATCTGGTTGATGTGGTTGTGCGGGAGGCGGCGTAGCAGATTGCCCTGTTTGCATCTTTTGGATAACTTCTTGTCGCCTACGAACATCGGACTGATTTATTAAGTGATTGATATTTTGCGCCGTAGCACTATTTTCATCCAATATGTCGTTAGCTGCCTGTCCTTCGTTAAACAAATCGGCACGCATTGAACTGTTAGGATCATTGACGCCACGAATCGACCAACCTTGACTATCTACCAGATTTGCCAAATACGATAATCTTCGCTGGACTTCGGCTTGATCGTAATTATTACCGTAAGTCTTCTCCTCGACTTTTGGCGCGATAACTTCGACTAATCTTTCAATTCCATCAGGCTGCCATAGTCGTTTTTTTGGTTTTAGCATAAAAGAAATAACTGCTGCTAAATAAACTTCCATTGGCTGATCTTTTTTAAGCGGTAAAGCCAGCGCTCCAAAGAATAAAATTATCGGCACAGGAATTATTGCCAAAGGTAGTAAAATTGTACTCAAACCGTACGCAATAGCGATTCCGATAACAGCTATAATTAAAAACACAAACTGTCGGAAACTAAACGGCCCGAGCAGTTTGTCCTCCGCCTCGACATCTTGAGGAACTTTATACACCGACATACTGCTTATATTATATCAAAATATGGAGATTATAACATGTTGCGGAAAATCTCAAATTGTTCTTTGGCGGCATCTGTTACGTTTGCAGATAACCTCCTGTCGGTAAGAATTGTATTGATAACACCCTTGATATCTTGACGTTTATTGTCTGTAATAATAGAGGTGGTATTTACAGCTTCTATTAACAATTTAACAGCGTCGGCATCTGTAGACGCTAAAGTTTCAGGTTTATATTTACCACTCTGCAACCATTCAGCAAAGTAGTTCATTAGATCTCCCCTGTTATTAATATCGCCCTTCAGCATGTCGTCGATGAGCTTACCTCCTATAAAGGACGCTCTGTTCTTTATACCAGATTCCGCTAATCCTGAAGCTGCAGAAGAATAGAATTCTGGTGGCAATTCACTAAGAAGTTCAGCGATTTCCGTCGCAGTACCGTATTTAAATTGCTCTTCAATTGCGGCTTCACGTACGAATATGCTATCTCCAGATAAATTAACTCCACCAGGAAGGGGTATAGATAATTTGTTCAGGGCTAATCCCTGCCTATGTTTTGCATCCAATTTATAGTGCTTTATGATTTGACGAGCTTCATCAATTGACTTAGCATATTCGCTACGGCTGGTTGCTATGGCTGAAGCTAAGGCTGCATTTGCACCAATCAAATTGCCATTCTCGTCTGTAAATACATTGCCGCCAGCTTTTTCTCGAAGTTCTTTATTACTTATCAATTGCTCTGCAAATTCACTATGTTGTTGACGTTGAGCATTATTTTTAATCAGACCTGCCGTTGCAATTTCGGTTTCTAGATCTTTAATGTCATTCATAAATGCAGTTTGTTTCTGATGAGATTTCAAATCTTGTCGAGTTGCATATGTAGCCGACATATTTCTCCTAGCACGATCGTATAGAGATCTTTTTTCGTATATATCATCTGGTGCGTGACCCAGCGTAGCTTCGGTATAGCGATTATCATCTTGTGCAGATAAGAAATCTGAGCGTCTGGAAGCCTGCCTGGCATACAAGTCTGACTTCTTATACCTGGCTGTATTTCTAAATGAATTCTCGGCATTTTTCTGTGAAGTTTCCAGATCCTTTTTACGCAATCTACTGTTATGATCTGCCCAACGGCGTAAACGATTTGGGTTGAATCGCGCCATATTGGCATTAGCCAGTTTCTTGTTTTTAATAGTTTCGCGGCGATCTTTAGACCAGTTCTTAGTCCTGTCGTATAAGCCCTTGTTTTTATCATTAACAAACCCAGCAAATTTGCCTAATACTCCGCCGCTAAGTTTCAGAATTATAGGTGTTAAGGCTAATGGTATAACCTGAACTACCATACCTAAAATCTGCATTATTCCACCATTTGCTCCTGTAGCGTTTTGGATAATTATTATTCCTGCCAATTGTGCTCCACCGAATATTACAGCGAATGCCGGGAAGAATACTAACATCGTGAAGAATAAGTCTCGCCATTTCTTAAACCATTTTTCTGTACCAGGAAGTAAATAACAAACAAATGCTAAAGGTGAAATGATGATTAAGATTACAATTAAAGCTTGGCGCGCTGCCATAATTAGAAGCACTAAGAGAAGTACTAGACCTATTCCCACTAATGCTGATAGCGCCAACGGTAGCAATTCTGCGCCCATGGCTACTGTTGCGACTACCCCGCCAGCTAAAGCCCCGTTGGACAATATCATCATAATAACTTCCGACCATGTCCAACCTACGCCCGTATTTTCTCCTACAGTGGATATGGTATTTTTAATCCCCATGAAAGCGTCCTGGAAGGCGTAGCCAGTTACGTTTGATAAATCCAGCAATACAGCACAAAACGTGAATGATAAGTTGACCAACACCGCCGCAATTACTAACCTAGGGAGCATTTTTTTAACGCCGTAATTGCTAATTCCTACAGAGGTCAATTGTGAGTAGATAATTACCAAAAACGCCACAATAAACGCCACGTTGCTAATGTTACGCATAATGACCCACGCCAGATAAATTCCACTATTTTGGTTGGTTGTTTCTAATGGCTTAGTTTTTAAGAACTCCTGAAGCGCGCTGTACATATAATCTATGCCATCAGCCAGCCAATTGGAAACTGGACAGATAATCCACCCTATTCCCTGTACGTCACAGGAAGTACTGGTTGAATTTTCAGATGGCGATTCAATTGAAATAGTTGAGGTGCTGGTTTGCTCATAAGTGTTCGGTGGTGTAAATGAATAAACTGCATAAGTTGCGGAACTTAGTGAAGATATTTCGCTTGATGGGAAATAAATAACCTTGGTTTCTTTTTTATTCTTATCTTCGTTAACATAAACAAGCGAATTATCAGGTAGGTTAAATTGTTTAATCTTTTTATCATCACTTACCTTTGTATACTTTTCTTTATTATAGGTTAAATTATGGCCGCTCCATTCTGCGTCTACGGCGTAAACAGAGGTTGAGTGTGTTAAGGTATTAAGAAAAATGCCCACCAGCATCCCTGCTATCAGCAATACGAACCACTGCAGCCACTTGTTAAGAAGCTGCTTACGGGAAATTAACCACTCCATCTGAGGCTATATTAGCATTTTTGATGGAAAAAGTCAAGAGAGAGCGTATGAAGCATGCGTCTAGCTACCTCATCGTCTAGAATCCTCTAATGCCTTTCTTACATCTTCTTGAGATGTAGCAATAATTATCCCCCAGAACTACTATTATTCTGCTGGTCATTCTGATTATCTTGAGGAGTTTGCGGAATAATTCGCTCTCCTCCTTTTGCCATCAAGGCAGATTTCACGGCATTATTAGCGGAAGAGTATAATATGTCATCACTCAAGATTTCAGTGGCTTGATCAGCGGTAATATTGCTGTTTTGGATGGCGTTGGCACTTTGTCCAGCGATGTCTTTATTTGATAATTTGCCTACACCTGAAGCAGTAAGACTGTTAAATCGATCCGAGCTGAACTTAATTTCTGATGGTCCATCTTTTTTCTGAAGAGCTTGGAGTGCTTCAGCCCCGGCTTCGGCAACACCCGCATGAGATCCTTTCATATCGGTGAGTGATTTAGCCATACTGACACTGTCCACCTTTCCTCCGGCACTTAGATATTCTGCTATTTTATCCGCACCGTAGGTTCCCTGACTCTTAAGTTGGTTAACGGCTGCAATCCTGATGTACTTGTCGGCATTTTCGTCCTTTAGAGCCGCTACCGCATCTCCGCCATGTTGATACGTGATTGCTCGTTCAGCTTTTTCCATTGCATTTTTATCATAAGCCTCTTGTGCCGCTCTTTCGCCCTCACCAAGACCTATCTTTTGACCAAACGAGCTCCTATCTAAAGCCCTCATTGGGTTAATAACGACACCTGCTCCTCTTACAAATCTATTGTCATTTTCTCGAAGTTTGGCGGATTTTTCTCCAAGCCAAGTATTACCAGACCTTCTTTCTGCCATCTTTCTAGCAGATCGAGATTTCCATGCGTTCTTAACATCGTTAATTCTGGCTTTAGCGGCGTTCATTCTGGTTGTATTCTTCGCAGAGTTCTTTAAGACGCCGGTTGCAGCACCACTAAGTCCGCCTATCTTTGCTCCGATACTACCTAATGAGTTTAATGAGCTTTTAATCACAAAAGGTGTGGCGCCTAATGGCAAAATAGACGCCGCCAAGGCTGCAACCTGCATGGTTTCTTTTGGATTGTTTGGATCGTTTGTGCCGACTGCAGCCAATACGGCTCCCGCTAACTTTCCAGCTCCATACAGAAGAGATATTACAGGAAATACAATTAACAACCCCCTAAGCATTGATACCCATTTTTTGAATAAATTTTCAGTGTTTGGTAGAAGCCATGCTGCAAATGCTAATGGAGATATTGCTATTAACAATATGACGACAGCTTGTCGAACGATTAGTATGACCAACACTACAAGCAGCGCCAGAAGCAGCGCTAAAATAGTAGGTATACTTACAGCAAGGAATATAAACAGACCTACTCCAACTAGTGCTAGTCCGCCAACGATTAAGGTGTTGAAGGTACCAACCTCTGCTGATTGAGTGCCGACTCCTGATGCCGCCCCCTCCAGAACCCCTTTAAGAGAAAAACCGAGGATATTAGACAAGTCTACAGTCAATCGGCAGAGATAGAAAGATAAGTTTACGAGCAAAGCCCCTATTATTAATCTTGGTAGAATTTTCTTAATTCCATAATTACTGACGCCGACATTGCTTATTTGGGAGAATATTACCCACAGGAATATTACGGCAAATACGGCGTTTGCAATATCTCGGAAGAACTTCCAAGCTTGCTCTAATCCCCCATTTGATTTGCTATCAAAGATTCCGCTATCGATAGATAGAAAATACGATATTGCGGAGTAGGAGGCATCTCCCAGGCTGCCAGCAAAACTCATCAAAGGACAGACGAGCCACCCTATACCGTCGACTCCGCACGAATTTTTCTCTTCTTCTCCGCCGCCGTCACCGTCCGATGGAGTCTCTATTTTAGCAGACTGACCTTGCTTACAGGCATTTATTTTTTCTGGTTCGTTCTTATAGGTTCTGCCACAATACTCAGGGTTATCTTTGTTTTCTACACCATTCTGACATACTTCTAACTTATCTCCTGCTAATCCTGCGCATGCAGTGTCTGTGGCTGACTGCTTTAGTGCTTCTTGATACTTTGGCGCCGACTCCACCAGGCGTTGATATATATTCATACACTGCCATTCAGAAATGTTTGCGTCATAATGATTCTGTGGCCATTCACGGTTATTTGATCCGCCCACATTATAACCCTGCCCGTCGCCAGGTAGGTAATATGAGTTAGTTAAATTTCCGTTACCATCTATATTTGGTATTTCCCAATCTTTTGAGCTGTGTCGTTGAGGTTGAGGATTGTCGTCTTTTACGCAACCTTTTATCATGGACCTCGAAACCAGATATTTTATGCTAGGATCGGAGTTTTCTATACCATTTTTATAACCTGATAAATTTGTTAGTACTTCAAATATCTTTCCTTTTGAATATACATTAGCGTCAACTTGTCTATCATCCTTCCCTCCTGCAGACTTCTTTTTTTTACCAAATGCACCACTTCCATTTATACATTCGTCTTCGGACAGGGTGTAGTTAGTGCCTCTCCTGTATCCTATTTTGCAAAGCAATACCTCTACAGCGGAGGATCTTCCTTGTGGCTGTATGTTGAATTGACTAACAGCTGTACTCATAAGTTCAGCTGAGTTGCAATCAAAATATCCTCCCGAGTTATTGTATCCTGTAAAGCCTGGAAAAGTTCCTACGTAAGATCCGTCGCCAACGTTATTAAATATTTTTCCCTTTTTCAGCTCCTCTACGTTGCTGTTGGGCGCCTTACTTCCTGCACGGACAAAACATGTATCTAATGCGCGCGCATAAACATAGAACTTATATTTTTCTTGAGTACTGAGACCGTCAAAGTACCCAGCGGCAAATGCAGGTAAAGAGGTTAATAGCGTAGAAATTGGTAATATAAATAAGGCGCTTACGCACAAATATAAAACTATACTCTTAAAGACGTTTCTACGACCAAACCCACTCATAAACATAAACACCTTCATTTAATCACATATGAAGGTGTTTATGCAAGTAATAAATTAAAAATCTACTTATCGTTTTCAATAGCTTCAGCAACCTCAGGAATATCACGGGGTGATACTTTAACACCATCTTTTTCCAGAAAGGCTCCGTCTGCATTAGATTCGACTAATATGTCAAAGCCAGCTATCACGCTAGTCATGTGTACATATCTGTCAAGATTGAAGTAGTCATTATCAAAGCCGCTGTCAACTTGTTCGTACCCAGGAACGTTTAACTTACTTGCATCCCTATCGCCGTTAACGAAGGCTCTAACAGCAAAAGGCATAGAAAGTTCTCTATTTTCATTGTCTTTAAAAGATACCTTATATACTGTAGATATTTCTTCGGTGGCGTATCCATACGTAGAGACTTTTTTGCCTACAGCCTCATTTGGTCCAAGATCTACTCTAGGGCTTGTCTTCATGCACATTGCAACAGAATCTGCAATTCCGCATTGGGTTTTTGTTGATAAACCATCAGGTATGTAGGTGATATAGCCTGTAGTATTACCTTCATTGTCGCGCCCTGTGCTTTCAAAAACTTCCTCTACAGTAATGTCTGTAATATCTTTTATCCTGAATATATTAGGAAAATGCTTATTCTTATCATACTCAGTTATAGAACCTAAGGAGAACTTAGCTTGAGCAACTGTAATTGTATTTAATACACCCTTGTCTATGATTTTCATTTCTTCTACAGAGAAAGGATAACCGTGTTCAACAGAGTCTTGACGTATACTTCCAAGGGCGAATATACCTATAACATTATTCTTGATGACAGGGCGCATATCTTTGGCGAAGTTGGAATAGTTGGTTAATACTGCTCCGTATTTTTCTACAGGTATTTTATCGTCTTCTTTTACTAAGTTTTCGTTTACGAATTTAGCGAAAGTGGCTCTCCACTCACTATAGCTAACTTCTTCACCACTTTTTTCTTTTTCTAAAAGACCTCTGAGGTCAGATAGATTTACGTCTTTATATTTGTCGATTATTTCTTGAGGTACAGGCTCTGTTGTGTCTGTGCTGGTTTCAGAAGATGGATTCTCGCTTTCCTGCGACGTGGATGTTGTAGTATCTGGAGTTGGCTCTTTATATCTATAGCTTTCGCTATCACTACATCCTGCCGCTCCAAGCGCGAATGCTGCCGCACCAATTAGTGCCATTATTTTTTTTGGTAGTTCTGAACCGCTTGGGCTATTAAGCTTATTGGGATTATAAACCATAACGCTTGGGGTCCTTTCTCTGACATTGTCAGGTATTTTATTATAAAAACTTCTTAGACCTTCCAGTCCAATTGGCTATATAATAACACAAATTGTACAAAAATGCAATAAAAATGGTATATTTTCCATAAAAAAACACCCTATTAGGGTGAATCATCTGTGGCGCGCTCGACCGGATTCGAACCGGCGATCTCCTCCGTGACAGGGAGGCGTGATAGGCCAACTTCACTACGAGCGCATATCAATATCCTTTATATTATCAGATTACTTCTGTCTTTTCAAGGAAAATGTTTGCTTTTTTCGCTTGACTATTTTACAATTTAGGTATAAGAGAAAATTTTATGACAAAAAGAAATATTGTAATCAGTATATTTATCGCAACAGTAATCGTAGGAAGTGTTTTTGTACCCAGAATAGCTCTAGCTGCCGGCAGTTGTGGTGGCGCGGAAACCTCTGTTATTTCTTGTGAAGGCGAAGGCAGCACGGCAATTATCAACATAATCAAACAAGTTATTAAAATCTTAACCGCTGGAGTTTTGGTCGCGGCGGTTGGTGCTGTTATATACGGAGCATTCTTATATACCACTTCTGAGGGTAGTCCTGATAAGATAAAAAAAGCGCGTGAAGTTTGGACGAATACTGTTATTGGGATAATAATGTTTGCATTTATGGTGGCAATTACTAACTTTATTATTCCAGGAGGAGTTTTCGATTGATGAAGAAAATTATAATAGCAATGTCTTTAATGATTATAGGGTCGTTTGGGGTGAGTATGACTTTCCCGGATACTTCTTTTGCTGAAAGTAAAGTTAATGAATGTGATAAAAAAGGAAAGATTTTAACATTGAAGCCGTGGTATGACGGATTGACGAAAGGTGACTGTTCTATTAAAGATCCGGGTTCGGACGCTGACTCGCAGGCAAATTTTATCTGGAAAATCGCGCTTAATATCGTTGATGATTTGCTGCAGCTTATTGGTTACACGACCGTTGGATATATTATATACGGTGGTTTCTTGATGATGACCAGTAACGGTGCTCCAGACAAGGCCGCTCATGGGCGAAAGACTATTATGAGTGCCGCGATTGGTTTGGTTATTGCCCTAGCTTCTGTTGCGTTGGTTAACTTTATATCATCAAATATAGGAGTATAAAATGAGATATATGGAATTTTTTGCTGGATTGTTGGGGAGTGCTGATAGTCTTGGTGTGCCGAAGGATAATGGTGTAGATATTATGAAGTTTGTTAATTTGGCATTTTGGGTGGCTGGTGTCGTAGCCGTTATTATTGTTATTATTGCTGGAATAAACTATTCCCTGTCCTCTGGTGATCCAGCTAAGACTGCCAGCGCAAAGAATACTATTCTATATGCAGTCATCGGTTTGGTAATTATTGCTAACGCGATTGCTATAACAGGTTATATTATAGGAAAGGTTTAAGATGAAGATTTTTACAAAAATCCTGACGGCTGGAATACTAATGATTGGGCTTCTTGGAGTGTTCACTCCAGCGGTGTCTGCGGCTAACGGTATCGATATTTGCTCAAAGGAAAATGGAAGCGACAACTCTGTCTATTGTCAAAATAAAGATAGCGGTGAAGGTCAGGTGAATGGTATTATAAAAACTATCGTTGAAGTTCTACTTATGGCTGTCGGTGCTATCTCGATTATTATGATAGTTATTGGTGGTATTTTATTTGCGCTTTCCAGTGGTGATGCTCAGAAGGCTGCAAAAGCTAGGAATACTGTTTTATATGCGGTAGTCGGTTTGGCTGTATCATTATTCGCATCAGCAATTGTTAATTTTGTATTTAATAGGTTTAATTAGGAGAAAATATGAAAAAATCAATCATATCAATAGCAATTATGATCTGTGCGGTGTTTGGAGCATCGGTTTTATCTACTGCTTCCCTGTCGGGCAGTGTTTCTGCTCAGGTATCTAAAGGAATTGATACGGCTACAACATCGGAAATGAAAGGTAAAAGTATTGACGGTGATAACGGTCTAATAAAAACAGTAGTTAATGTTTTGCTTTGGGCTGTGGGTATTTTGTCTGTTATTATGATTATCTTTAGCGGATTTCGCTATATTACTTCGGCTGGCGACGCTTCAAAGACAAAATCTGCTCAGAGTACGCTCACCTATTCAGTGGTTGGACTAATTGTGGCTATTATGGCATACGCGATCGTCAATATGGTTACAAATCGACTATAATAAATCCATAATTAGTTTTACAAATAACAGATAAAAATGTATAATAGTAATATCATTAAACAAGGAGAAAATAACAATGAATAAATTAAAATTAATCTTGGCGGGACTACTGGTAGTACCAACTGTTGCTTTGGCTGTAGCTCCAGCTGCAAGCGCCGAAGGTGATTTTACCTTAACTAATGGCGTAAATAGTGCAAGAGGAGAAGGTGTGAGTGAAACCGCTTCAGATCCTCAAACTTTGGTTAAGCAATTTGTAAATATATTCTTGTTTGCCGTCGGTGCATTAAGCGTTATTATGCTTATCTGGGGTGGTATCCGTTACACCACTTCAGCCGGTGACAGTAATAAGGTTACTGCAGCTAAGAACACAGTTTTGTACGCAATTGTTGGTTTGGTGGTTGCAATTTTGGCATACGCAATCGTCAATATGGTTATCGATAAGTTTAAGGGTTAATCTACTCTACCGGTAAAAAAGAGCCTCGCTGATGAGGTTCTTTTTTTATGGCTAAAAAAATACCGCCAATTTGTGACGGTATTTTCTGTGAAATGGTTTTTACAGAACTTGAATCTTCTTTGCTTTTTCTTGCTTTATCTTTTCAAAAGTAATTGTCAAAACGCCATCTTTTAATTCTGCCTTAACACCTTCTTCATTTACAGCGGTTGGCAATGCTAATGTACGGCTGAATTCACCCCAGTAACATTCTTGGATGTGCCATTGGCGAACATCTGCTTCGTCACCGCTAGACAGTGTGCCGCTAATTGTTAAGATGCCGTCAGAAATGCTTACGTCTAGGTCGTTTCGATCTACGCCGGCAGTACGAGCTTTGATAACTAGGTTATTTTCTGTCTCAAAAACGTCAACAGCCAATTGACCCATTGCATCATCAGCTTCATCTTCCCAATTGTCGTCGGATCGTGTTGTTGATGTACTGTTGCTTCTACTGTTGTCGTCGTCAAAACCAGGTAGCAGATCGTCGTTATCATCGTCAATAAACGCCGCAGCCAATTCCTGTTCTGTTAGTAATGTATCATCTTGCTTTCGGGCCATAATTTCCTCCACTTTTATAATAGGCTCATTGACAAAGTCTTTATTAGTATAACTGTAATGTGCGTTATAATCAACAGAGAAAGGCTTAAAACGTAAAAATTACAATGTTTGACACGCTATTATCAATCATCGCTCCTCACCACTGTTATAAGTGTGGTAAAACGGGTGGTATTTTATGCTTAGATTGTAAAAAATACATCATGAGTCGGAAGTATGATATGTGTGTATTATGTGGTGATTTATTGGAGAATGGCAACTTATGTAAAAAACATAAGCTCCCCTGTGATATGATCTGGTGCTTTTCGCGACGTACAGGTGTTGTTGCAAAAATAATTGATGATTATAAGTTTAATCGTGTTCAGGCGGCGGCTGGATTGCTAAGTGAGTTCTTAGACGAAGCTCTGCCTGAATTGCCGTCAGGTACAGTAATCGTACCGATTCCTACAATTTCTAAGAATATTCGGCGTCGTGGATTTGATCATATCCGAAAAATTGCTATTAAACTATCTCGACGTAGAAAAATAGAGTGCTGTTCCCTGCTCCGGCGCAGAAATAACGTCACCCAGCACTTTACGAAGTCTTCCGCCCAGAGAAAACGTCAAGCAAAGGAGTTTTTTGAAATTGCGGGTAAAGTTGATAAAAATAAGCGATATATCATTATTGACGATATCTTTACGACTGGCTCAACTGTATTAGCGGCGGCGGAATGTTTGAGAAAAAATGGTGCTAAACACGTGGACATTGCGGTTATTGCCAGGCACGGGCGCCCGAAGCTATGAGTGATGATAATGACTGCCGCGATGGATTTCTTGGGCGCGGTATAATTGCTCAGCTAAAATAAGACGAACTAATTGGTGTGGAAACACTAAGTTCGATAACGACCAGACGACGTTGGATTTTTGGCGCAAGTCGCCAGTAACTCCGTAAGCGCCACCGATGATGAAGACAATATGCTTGTCGATATGTTCGGTTATTAGGTTAGATAATTCCGGCGATGATAAGTTTTTTCCGCGCTCATCGAGCAAAATAACGAAGTCGTCCGAATTAAGGCGTGAAAAAATACGTTCAGACTCTTCCTGGCGCGCTCTGTCGCCTTCAAAGCTTGAATGCGGTAGAATAATCATTTCCGCAGCAAATGGTGCTCGTAGACGCTCTAAAAAACGAGAAATGCCTGGTTGAACCCAGACTTCGTGCTTTTTTCCGATTGTTATAATGGTGATTTTCATAATATCTATGGCGGAGAGAGAGGGATTCGAACCCTCGATGAGTTGCCCCATACCGCTTTTCGAGAGCGGCCAGTTCAACCACTCCTGCACCTCTCCATAAAGCTAATGTGGTACACCCGGCAAGATTCGAACTTACGACCTCTGGCTCCGCAAGCCAGCGCTCTATCCAGCTGAGCTACGGGTGCATACAGCCTTTCGAAAAGGCTATAATAAAAATATAAGGTACCTTCATTGCTATAAAGCACTGAACTTTTGTATTCTACCACATAAAATATAGTCAATCAAGCTATAGCTTTATCAGCCGAATAAACTTCTCTAAGGCGTCTGGCTTAATTTCTTGCATTGGTAGGCGCGCTCCGAGCATATCGACAATTCTCTCGCCCTCTGCTTCGGAAAAGTAAATAGTTAAACCTGGCGAAAATCGTTTTACGGGCAATAATAGAATCGAATGTTGGTTGTTTTCGTGAATTAATCCAAATGCGCGAAATTCGCTAAAATCGTGTAAAACATCGGCGATGTAAATGCCTTTGGGGCTAATCGCGTAGTTTATTATTTGAGGAGTTTTGTTTGATAATACAAACAAGGCTACAGCCATAATTGGCAATAAAACAGCGAAAGTCCAGTTCTTAAACACCAAAATTGCTAAAGCCATTAAACCTATCAACACAATGACAAAAAACACGTACCACAATTTACCGCGTTGAACTTGCACACCTTCTGGTGCGTTCCAGGCTATTGGCTCGGTTAAATCAATCCTGTCAGGTGATGGCGTTTCAAAGTCTTGGTTTTCTGGACTATCGTTCATGGCGTTAGTATATCACGATGAGAATTAACGGACAATTAAACGTTAGTGGTTGATCCGCCGCTTAAAGCTGCGCCAAGGATGAAGTTGATTATGGCGTAAGCAAAGACCGCGACTAATAGACCGATGATTGCGTATAAAATTGTGTTTTTGGCGTTTGTGACGGATTCTTTTTTACCGCCAGATATTACGTAGCGAAAACCGCCGAAGATTAGCATAACGACGCTTAAAACGCCGACGCCGAATAGCATAATGTTGATGGCACGCCTTACGATTGATGAATCACCATTAGCTAAGTTGGATGGCGTATTGTCGCCGCGTGCCGCGTTAATTCCGGCTGGTGCGCCGCCTTCACCTAATGCGGAAACTGGAGCAGTTACTAAAGCTACGCCGAATCCGATTGTAAGTAATCCTATTGTAATCTTAGAGATGTATTCTTTTATCATAATCCTATTATACTCTATTTACGATAAAGCTATCAATAATTGCACTTATATGGTACACTAAATAGTGAGTTTGGAGGAGTACCCAAGTGGCTGAAGGGGACGGTTTGCTAAATCGTTAGTACGGAGAGATCTGTAGCGGGGGTTCGAATCCCCCCTCCTCCGCCAAAATTCAGAGATAGTACGGAAGGGTGACCGAGTGGTTGAAGGTACCGGTCTTGAAAACCGGCGTGCGGTAAAACGTACCGAGGGTTCGAATCCCTCCCCTTCCGCCAAAATAGTGCTATTGAATTTGAAAAATAGGAGATCCATGTGAGTCTCCTATTTTTATTGGTTTTGATGGAGTTTTTTATTTCTCTTGTTTGACTTGAATCGTACTTTCATAACTTGCGCCAGATAGACGATCAAACATAAAACGTCGGTTAAATAGGGCTATTATAATTGTAATTAATACGAATAATATGAATACTAATAACGCAATTGCGAGCAGACAGAGAAACAATAACGAATCTGCTTCCTTATTAAATTTATTCGCTAGGTAAAACAAGCCTGCGGGAATGATGCGAAAATATATCGTAAGTAAGATTCCTCTGAAAATTGTGCGAATCCATTTTTTATTTTCAAATGTTAGCCCAAACTTTAATAATGCGCTACCAAAAGTTTTACCATTCAGTAGAGGAATTAGGCTAAAATAGAGGGCTAAAAATAGCGAAAACGGAAGTTGGGTTTTTGATAAGGTGTAAGGAATACGGATGATAACAGCGTCGATTATTAGAGATAAACTAACGCGAATTCCAGAAACTCGTGAGCCAGCCTCAAGGGATTTTTCATCTATTTCTTCCCTGGACGGAAGTAGCCATGTCGCAAACCAGCCCAGAAAGTAACCGATGCATCCGCCTATCGTGTTCTGGATGACGTCATCGACGTCGGCTAATCGGTAAGGTCCTGAATAGATGAAATAAAGTCCAGATAATTGAGTTATCTCAAAGAATAAACTTAAAATAGCTGTTAATAACAACGTCTTTTTAAGGCTACATTTGAAATAGTATCGCAGATAAATTCCGAACGGAATGAGCATTAAAACGTTGAAAGCAGGAACGTAGAAAGTGGGATGTTTTATCGCCGTAATCCAAGTTGAACTATCTGTTAATATAAGTGGATTGTTCTTTATAAAATCTGCGACGAATGAAAACGGGATTAAATTCAGATTTTCTGCGTAAGTTGTGTGAACGGATTCTGGATTTGGTAACGGTAAAATAACTAAGAAATACACAGTTAATAAATACAGAATAAAGGAATACAAAATCAAAGTCCGCAGCTTATTGACGGAGCCATATTTTCGATAGTTCGCAATCATATACGGCAACGTGATAAGAAAAGCCAAAATTGGAAAAAGTATCAGCGCGACCTTAATAGAAATTAGATATCCCATAAACTCCATTATACTAAACATTTTCTCTGTAAAAATCAGAATAGCTATTTCTATGCTGGGAAATATACTTGACAAAAAACAAAGCTTATGCTAACATTGTAATTAGTATTCTAAAAATAGATACAAAAAGAAAGAATAAAAATGAATTTAGTACAACAGTTTTTCACCGTTACAACTATGTTTGTCAGTTTGAATGTAGCGTTTGGTGTGCTGCTGCACGACACCAACGTCGATAAAGCGTTTTTGTCATCTTGGAAAACATATAGCGTTCAAAGTGGCGTTGAGGATGAAATAAAAATGCCAGAAACAAAGCCCCATACTCATCCAGAACATGCTCAATTGTCAAATGTGCTGAAAGAGGGTTCGGCGCGACCGCGAACTACGCCTCGTAACAACGATAAGAAGCGATTACGCCAAAAATATGCCGCTCGTGGTCAGCATACTTTTGACGGATATCACCTTGACTTTGAAGGTGTGAGTTAGGCTATTTTAAGCTAATCACTTCCAACTCCGAAACAAGCCGAGTAATGATTTTTTCTTGCTCGGCTAATTGCTCTCGAGTTTCCTCGACAAGGTGAGCTGGCGCCTTCTCAACGTAAGTTGGATTTTCCAGGCGCTTCTTTAATCCCGCCAATTTCTGACGTGCTTCGGCTAGGCGCATTTCCAGATTTTCCTGATGTTGATACAGAGTTTCGCTATCGATATCTAGCCACGCTTCCCTGTTTGCTGCCGCTAATCTCAGTCCACGCGGCTGATCTGTGTGCTCAATTGCCTCAAGCCGCATAAGATGCTTAATTGTGTCTTGATTGTCGGCGATAAGACTATCGTTGCCGTATAACAATCGATATTTCTTATTCCCTGGCAGTTCAGCAATCACCCAGCGACCTTCAGCGACCAGAAGCTTAAGTTGCTCGAATTGCTCGGCGGCAATCGGATCGAACTTTTCTGGAGTCGGCCAAGCTTCACGCATCAAAATGCCGTCGGTGTAATTAAGCGTTTGCCAAATTGTTTCCGTAACGAACGGCGCAAACGGATGAGCGATTTTCAAAGAAGTCGCCAAAACCCAGGATAACAACGGACGATTGATCGCGGTTTTAGACGATTCAATGTACCAGTCGGCCACATCGTCCCAGATGGTGTGATAAACAGTTTCTGATGCCTCTGAGAAGCGATATTGCTCTATTCTAACAGCAATGTTGTTGGCGGCGTCGTTCAATTGGCGAATAATCCAGTGATCGGCCGGAGTTTGCGGCTCTAAGTCAACAATTTGGTGATTATCGCCAATTTGCGCCTCGACAAACCTGGCAATATTCCATAGCTTATTGCAGAAATTACGTGCCGCAATGACTGATCCCTTGTTGAAAGCTTGGCTTTGAGCTGGCGCTCGCCCAGAAATAACTCCCATGCGTGTTGCGTCGGATCCGAATTCCGCAACCAATTCCATTGGATTGATAACGTTACCCTTAGATTTGGACATTTTCTGATTGTGCTCATCATTAACCATTCCGTGTAGATAAACTTCTTTGAACGGCACCTTACCTGTTCGGTATAGGCTAAGCATGATCATTCGAGAAACCCATGCGCGCATAATATCCATACCAGTTTCCATCATGTCGGTCGGGAAATAATTAGCTAAATCGCCGCCAGTTAAGTAATCTGTTACGATGTATGGCCATTGACCAGATGAGAACCAGGTGTCAAAAGTGTCTTCTTCTCTGATATATGTTGTACCATTTACAACAATACTCTGCTCGTTGGTGCGAGTGTCGAATATCCAATCCTTAGGGTCGTTTTCATTTACAAACGCAGGAATTGGTATTCCCCATGGAATCTGTCGTGAAATATTCCAGTCTTTTAATTGCTCAAGATATGCGATAAGTTCTTTGCGCTTTGATGCTGGATAAAAAGTAATTTCTTCTTTTTTGAGCGCATCAATTGCCGGCTGTGCGAGTGATTGTGTTTTAATAAACCACTGCTCTTTAATCATTGGCTCAATTACGCTGCCACACTTATAACAATGTCCAACGGCGTGTTCAATTTCAGTTTCACCGCGACGTAGCTCCAGTGCTTCCAGTGCTTCCAAGACTCGAGCGCGAGCTTCTACTGGTGTTAATCCTAAGAACTGCGCTGGCACGTTTATCATCTTCCCTTCTGGGCTGATAATTGACTCTATAGGTAAATCATGACGTTTTGCAATTTCAAAGTCGTTCGGGTCGTGCGCTGGCGTAATCTTAACCGCACCGGTACCATAGCTCATGTCGACATATTCGTCCGCGATGATAGGAATTTCCTTATCGACAATTGGCAGTAAAATGCGAGTTCCAATCAATTTTTTGTATCGCTCGTCGTCTGGATGAACCGCTACGGCAACGTCGCCAAGCATAGTTTCTGGACGCGTAGTAGCAATGATAATCTCGCCAATTTTATCTAATGTCGGGTAAGCTATTTTCCACAACTTCCCTTTCTCGTTCTTATGTTCTACCTCGATGTCGGCAAAGCTGGTTTGGTGTTTGGTACAATAATTGACAATTCGCTCACCTCTGTAAACCAAATTGTCATCCCACATTTTCTTAAATGTGTCGTATACGGTGTTGATAACTTTTTCGTCCAGAGTGAATGTCAAATGCTTCCATGACGCACTAACACCTAACGCGCGCAATTGCAGCTCCATATTGCCGCGTTTTTCTTGTACAAAATTCCAAACTTGACTATACAATTGGTCACGTGAAAAATCGAAGCGACTCTTCCCTTGCTTCGTCAAATCTCTCTCATACACAACCCAAGTTTCAAACCCAGCATGGTCGGCGCCTGGAATAAATACGGCATCATCGCCCTTCATTCGGTGATAACGAATCAGGATATCCTTCAAATTCATATCGAGTGCGTGCCCGATATGCAGATTACCGTTCGCGTTAGGTGGTGGCATAATGATTGAATATGGCTTGCCTACCCCTGTTGGCTCTAATGCGCCACTGGTTTCCCATAGGGCGTAAATATTTGGTTCGTAATCGTTTGGTATGTATTGTTTAGCTAGCTGCATAAATTATTCCATGGTTTTTTCATGTGAAAAAAGACAAAAGAAAACAAAGTAGCTTTTCACGTGCAAAAGCCCTTAAATATGTAATCCTCTAATTTCTCCACATGTTTATATTACATCTTAATTATACCACAAATTTATGTGGTGCGATGGATGAAATTAAGGCTATTTTCTAATCGTTTGATACGCTCGATATAGCCAATATTGAAGTGGCTTTAAGGGAAGTTCCCAGGTTGACCCAGAATAGACATCTTCGCCGCCGAATGATCGCTTGAATTTCGTAAAGCCAGCCCACGGGTGATTTTTTGGTGCGTTTTCAGGAGCAATTCCGTATAAATCGACTTTCTCCATTTGGCGATGTTTTGCATCGATTATCGCTTCGGTGAGCAGGGCGGTTCCAGCGTTAAGTTTGCGATATTCTGGTGTAGAATTTGCTGCTGCATGCGCGTAAATTCGAGTTGTTTTTGAGTCGAAAAATAGGGCAGTAGCAATTACTTTATTATCACATGTCGCGTACCAGAATGAAGCGTCCTTTGATGGCAGCAGGGAACCAGCTTGCTTATGAAAATATGAATCTGGGTGCGGCGACATACCAGTTCGTTTGGCGACTTTGTGTATCAATTCTAAGAAATATTTAATATCGTCTGGGTTTTGAGATTGATGGACCGTTACACCTTTTTTGTGATAATTCCTATAACAATTCCTTACAGGTTGCGCCATGCTTGCTATAATCTCTTCCTCTGGCTGCTGGAGATTGATAATATGCGTATGTTCTGGCTGCAAATGGACGTAAGTGGCTTTCTTCCAATTCTCATCATATAATACCTTAGAAAAGGTGGGTTTAACCGGTCCGACTCTAAGGAAAGTAACGCCAAGTTTTTTACCTAGGTCAACGAGATCTTTTAATGCCAACTGCAAATTTTTCTCATTAGTGGCGGTTGGACCAAAAGGGCAGTATAAGCGAGAATTGCCCGTGCCGCGCTCTAATATTGCGAAATATTCCCATCCTTCACCTCTGTTGTGAAAGACTTTTCGACCGAGCGATTGTTGGAATTTTTCCCAGGATGATGATTGTAGAAAATGTTGATTCATGTTGTAATCCTCACAACGTTATATTGCTGTCATTGATAAACTTGGCTGAACTTCCAGGTCGTATGGATCTGTCGGTTCGTCAATTTGAGATCTGAAATAACCAAGGGTAGCAATCATCGCGGCGTTATCTGTACAGAGTTGGATAGGGGCGTATTCGATGTCAATTGGCAAAGCTTCGCGTAATTGACGGCGCAACTCTTGGTTAGCCGCGACTCCGCCAGCGATTACAACGGAGGCTGGCTGGAAATTGTCAAACGCCTTCTTGGTTTTATTTACGAGAGTTTTTATGGCTGTATACTGGAAACTTGCCGCCATATTACGTCGTAATTCGTCATCTACGAGCGCTGGAAGCTCATGAGAGGGAAAAGTGAAGTCTTTACCGACTTCGTGCTGAACGGCTCTCAAAACGGCTGTCTTAAGCCCAGAGAAGGAAAAATCGTATTCGCCGGATAATTTGGCGATAGGCAAGTGAAACGCGTGTGGGTCGCCAAGCTCAGCAGCTTTAGCGATAGCTGGGCCGCCAGGATATGGCAAGCCGATGATTTTAGCAACTTTATCAAACGCTTCGCCAACCGCGTCGTCTTGAGTTTGTCCAATAAGCTGATAGTCACCGTGATTTTTGAATAGGACAAGTTGTGAATGTCCGCCTGAAACGATCAACGAAAGCATAGGGAATGACGGTTGTTGTTTCGGCAATGTTAGAGATAAATTGCCAGCTTGCTTATTGATAAAATTGGCGTACACGTGAGCTTCTACGTGATGAATCTTAAAGAGCGGCTTATTGTGAATAATAGCGAGAGTTCTAGCGGCGAGAGTGCCGATTAATAGCGAGCCAATAAGTCCTGGCGCGTAAGTAACGGCGATGGTGTCAATATCATCCCAAGTGCAATTTGCGTCAGATAAAGCTTTTTTAATGACGGGATTTACAACTTCCAAATGACTACGCGCGGCAATTTCTGGAATAACTCCGCCGTATTCTGCGTGAATGTCAATTTGAGAATTGACGACATTTGAAAGCAGGCGTTCGCCATCTTCAACTATTGACGCCGCTGTTTCGTCGCAACTGGATTCAATTCCCAAAATCCTCATTTGTTTTTATTATAGCAAATATAAGTGGTAAAATGGGTATTATGAAAAACGAGTTGGTAAAAATTGCTAGAAAAACGCTACCTCAAGGAGCTTTGGAAAAAACCGAAAACGCCTATAGAGTTGCGCGCACGAAGATGATTAGCCTAAGATATGGCAATCCAGCTCGTGGCTTGAGAATTATTGCAGTAACAGGGACGAACGGGAAAACTACGACTGCTTGTTACATCAATGAAATCTTGAAAGAGGCTGGCTTTAAGACTGCATTATTTACGACGGCGGTGATTGAAATTGCTGGCGAGGAAAAGATAAATGATTTGAATGCGACGGTGCCGACTGTAGCAAGACTGTTTAGCTTTTTTCAGACAGTTCAGCGTGAAGGTGTGGAATATGTGATTTTAGAGGCAACAAGTCACGCTTTATCACAGCATAAATTTGACGGCGTGCCAATTGAGGCGGCGGTGATGACTAATTTGACTCAAGACCATTTGGACTATCACAAAACGATGGAAGCTTACGCAGCAGCTAAGGCTAAATTGTTTGAGAAAAAGCCGAAATATATCGTGCTGAATCGTGATGACGAGTGGTTTGAATACTTTGACAAGTTTACAGCTTCTGGCGAGAAAATGACTTACGGAACGAATCCGGAAGCCGAAGCTCACTTAACGCACGTTAAGTTATATAAAAAGGGAACAGAGGCGAGTTTACTGATTGACCATCAAACTCATTTGGAGTTGGCGACTAATTTGCCTGGCGAATTTAACGTGATGAATATGTCGGCTGCGGTGTCGTTGGCGTATTTGTTGGGAATAAAGTTGGAAGATATCCAAGAAGGTGTGGCGAACTTGGAAGCGATTCCTGGACGATTCGAGCGAGTAGAGAATAAGCTTGGAATTGATATTATTGTGGATTATGCTCACACACCAGACGCGCTGGAAAAATTGCTAAAAACTACTCATAAAATTACCAAGGGGCGATTAACTTTGGTGTTTGGTGCGTGCGGCGATAGAGATAAGACAAAGCGTCCGATTATGGGCGAGCTGGCGGCTAATTTGGCGGATAGGATTTTCCTGACTGACGAGGAGAGCTACAACGAAAATCCAGATGAAATTCGGGCAATGATTCGTCAGGGAATTGAGCGAACGAAGAAGGCTCATAAAATGACGGAAATTGCTGATCGAAAACAGGCGATTTATCAAGCTCTGAGGTCGGCTGTTCGTGGCGATACGGTTCTGATTACGGGTATGGGTCATGAGCAGTACCGAATTGTGAATGGCAAGCGAATTCCGTGGAATGATAAGAAGGTCGTTCAGGAAATTATTTCTGAGATTGAGAAAAAGAGTCGTAAAATTTCGCTTTAATTTGTTTCCAGCTTTGTGATTGACGAACTAATTTTTCTGCATCGCTTGGGTCGAGTAGCAATTCTTTCACGGCGTCTTCAAGGTAAATGCCGCCCTGTGAGCCTTTGAATAGAATTGTCGTATCTTTAATGTCGCTATTTTTCAGGAATTCTCCAGCTTCAAGCGCCGTGTCAAAAGAAATTACTTTACAGCCATTTTTCTTAGCAATTGGTGCGAGGTGTTTTTTAGCCATTTTACCGACGGTGATGAGCAATTCTAACTGTTTAGGGTCGCAAATTTCGCCGATTTTTTTATGCTCTGATTCAGATGTTTCGCCTAGTTCATTCATATCGCCCAATACGGCAATTTTATGATTGGCAGAGATGGAATAGAGCGTTTTTAACGAATTTTCCATGGCAATAGGGCTGGCGTTATAAGTGTCGTCCAGTAATGTACAGCCGCGTATGCCGCGTAAAATATTCATTCTACCTGAAACTGGTTTGATTTTTGTTAAAGCCGCCGCAACTTCTTCAATATTCATTCCGCAGGCTAATCCCGCCGCCGCCGCGCCAGTGATTGAGCGGATGTTGTGTTTGCCCAATACAGAAATATTTATATCCTGAGAAGTTTCTTCGGAGTGTTTTAAATTGACAATACAACCAGCATCTGTAGTCTTTTTAATTTCCAAGAAAACGTCGGCGGATTTATCGCCGTAACTTACGCGATTTCCAACTATGAGATTATGATATTTTTCATCGATATCGTGAAGGTTGAAGATGGTTTTTTTAGCGACCTGGCTAATGGACAATTCCTCGTGAGCTACCGTATCCATATTTTTGAAAAACTCCATATGTTCAGGAGCAACAGAGGTAATTATGGCAATGTCGGGTTGAATGTAGCGCATAAAAGTAGCCATTTCACCAGGGCAATCAATGCCGCATTCTTGAATAATTGCATCTGGCGATTCGGGGTTTTTTATGCTGGCGTGTGCCGCGGAGAAGACTCTCAGCCAGGCTAGGGGAGATTTGGCGTTTTTTGGTCCGTCTACACCTAAGATTTCCAGCGGCGCACTTAAAGTTGTGTTCAAATTGCCACGACTATGGCGCACGGTGAATTTTTCTGATAGAACAGTGGCGGTTGCTGATTTTACGCTAGTTTTACCAACGCTGCCAACTATGGCAATTAGTTTGGTGTCAGGATGAGATTTAAGATATTTTTTTACATAAGAGCCGAGAATTGTTTCTAAGAGATGTTTGAATAATTGCATGGAGTTATTATAACAGATTGAGGAATAGTAGGGAGAAGGGCGTGGGGTTGCTTTTTTAATGATTTTATGGTATTATAGCAGTTATGAATACAAGCAGATCCAATAGAGAGCGAATGAGATTGAGTGAGGTTGCTGCTGAGGTCACGAGATCTTCTGAGTATATGGAAATATGCTCAAAGTTAGGTGGGACGGCATTAAAAACGGTAGGGGCAAAGCGGCATGTTGTGTCTAAAGCTATAGATATTCAGCGTAGTAAACAAGAAAGTCAATATGAAACAGACGAAGACAGAGCTCTGAAATTAATACAAATTATGCCGTATTGGCTTGATGCTCAGGTAAAGCTTAATAATCATAAGAGTGATATGTCTCACAAAGAGATAAAAAAGTGTAAAGAAACAGTTACGACATTCAATAAAATCATACGTACTATGATAGATGAAGAGCAGTGTAGTAGTATGAAGGAAACTATGGATTCCATCAATGAGGTTATGTTAATGCTTAATTATACTCGCTCGGAGATTGAGTACGCTAGTCAGTCGTTTTATGCTGTGATTCAGGGAATGCGCCATGAAATTGCTGCTGAAAGTGCCTTAAACTGGACTCCGGGAGTTGAACTTGCTGAAATGACTAGTACTGAAGATGATCTTAATGGAGGAGATATTCGTGTTCACTATGTCGATGATCAAGGCGAAAGGTTTGAATTTAACATTGATATAAAAGCGACTAAAATTTCTGCTTATAAGGCAAAAGAAAGGAATCGTAGACCGGGTTATTATGTAATCTGGTCGGAATTTGATGATGATGATTTTTGTGGTAGAGTGCTTCCTGAAGACAGAACTATCAAGAGTAAATGTTCTTACTATGAGAAAAAAATTAAGGAAATAGTTGCCATTGAAAGGCAAAGGCGTAGCAAAGCTCAAAGAACGCTGGGAAGGGCAGTCTAGGTAGAGTATGGAAGCTTATAAAGTTATTAAGCCAGCTAATCTTCAGGAGCTTGATGCTACATTACGCACTAATCCGTTGGGTTCAGAATTTCCAATAACGATTGAGGGGAATCTTGATGGTAATGATATTGCAAAAAGAAGAGGTGTTGTTCCTAAGAAAGAGGAAGCTACCTTTTCAGCTGCTTCTATTGATGTTGGAAAGAGCAGTGAAAATACTAGAATGATTATAACAATGGGGGAAGTTGCTATTAAGGGGGTTGCCTTTACGGGAAGAATCTCTGCATCGGAAAAAGGCGATGATGGTGATGATAATTTCCCTGAGCTACTAATCGTATAATACCGAATAATATCTAGATAATTAGCACTCACACTTGACGAGTGCTAATTTGTTGCGTTACAATAGATACGTTGTTAACGAAATGGAGGATAACGTGAGTACACCTATTAAGCCTCTTGGCGACCGTGTTGTAGCGGTGCGTGAAGAAGCAAAGACTCAGACAGCGAGCGGAATTTACTTGCCTGATAACGCTAAAGAAAAGCCAGTAGTTGCGGAAGTTAAAGCAGTTGGCGGCGATGTGAAGAACGTCAAAGTTGGTGATCGGATTGTCTATAAGGAATATTCGACTACGGATTTGAAAATTGACGGCACGGAATATTTAGTTGTTCGCGAAGAAGATATTTTAGCAACGGTTGTTGGATAAAAAGGGGAGTTTAATTATGGCAAAAAAAGTTTTTTATGATGACGATGCGCGAAATCGCGTGCTTGGTGGAGCTAGATCGCTATACGACGCAGTTAAGGTAACTTACGGTCCAAAGGGTCGCAATGTTGTGATTGCGAAGGGTTTTGGCGGTCCAACTGTTACTCATGACGGTGTAACTGTGGCTGAAGGAATTGAATTGCCAGAAAACGATGACGAAACGCTGGGCTATAAAGTTGGTGCCGATTTAATCAAACAGGCTGCTAAGAACTTGAACAAGCAAGCAGGCGACGGCACAACGACTGTAACGGTGTTGACGTACTCGATTTTGAAAGAGGCGAATCGATTGATTGCGGCTGGACATAATCCGATGGAACTTAGGAAAGGCATCGAGCAAGCTGGCGCGGAAATTGTTAAAGAATTGAACAAATTGGCTGAACCGATTGAAGGCAGGTCTGACCGCGTGGCTGAAGTCGCTACGATTTCGGCGGGAGATGCGGAAATTGGTAAATTGATTGCTGGCGTTATTGAGAAAGTTGGCAAAGACGGCGTGGTTACTGTTGAGGCTGGTCAAGGTTTGGAGCTGGAAGCTGAGGTTGTCGAAGGTTTTAGCTTGGACAAGGGTTGGGTGAGTCCGTTCTTTGTTACTGACGCGGGTCGCCAGGAAGCTGTGTACGAAAAGCCAGCGATTTTGATTACCGACAAGAAGATTTCTAGTGTGCAAGAATTCTTGCCAATGTTGGAAAAATTGGCACAAAGCGGTAAAAAGGACGTGGTTTTGATTGCCGATGAAGTTGAAGGCGAAGCTTTGAGTATTTTGGTCTTGAACAAATTGAAGGGCGTATTTAATACCGTAGCCGTTAAGGCGCCAAGTTTCGGCGATCGTCGTAAAGATGTTCTTCGTGATATCGCTGTGCTGACTGGCGCGACTGTGATTTCTGAAGATCATGGATTGACATTCGAAAATGCTGGCTTGGAAGTTTTAGGCTCGGCGCGCAAGGTGATTGTTGGTAAAGACGAAACGACAATTATCGAAGGCGCAGGCAAGCCTTCAGGCGTGAAGGAGCGAATTGCTGAGATTAAGTCGCTTTCAGAAAATGCTTCTAGCGAATATGAAAAAGAGCAATTCGACAAGCGTGCCGCAGCGCTATCTGGTAAAGTTGCGGTTATTAAAGTCGGTGGTGCGACTGAGACAGAGATTGACGAAAAGAAATTCCGCGTTGATGACGCCGTGGCGGCTACCAAAGCGGCTTTGGCTGAGGGAATTGTTGCTGGTGGTGGCGTAACTTTGGTCAATTTGGCTGGCAATCTAAAAGTTAGCGGCGCGGATAGTTTATCGATTGGTCGACAAATCTTGAAGGACGCTCTGAAGCAACCGTTCCTACAGATTATGAAAAATGCTGGCTTGAATGCCGATGCGCTGCTTGCTCAAGTTGAATCTGGTAAACCTGGATTCGGTGTTAACGTTATGAAGCCAGAAGATGGTCTGATTGACGTGAAAAAGGCTGGTGTGATTGATCCAGCTCGTGTGACTAAAGAAGCTGTTCAAAATGCAGTGTCAATTGCGTCAACTGCGGCAACTATGGGCGCTTTGGTGGTTGATATTCCAGAGGCTGAAGTTGCAGCTGCTCCTGGCGGTATGCCAGGAATGGGTATGATGTAAATCTGCCCCGAGCAATAAAAATCCCGCCGAAAATGGCGGGTTTTTATTTTGGAGGAATGAATTAACGAGGATTTGAGAAATAGTCGATTTCTTTAATGATATCTAGTAGAGCCTGAGCACGGCGAGCTTCATCGACAATAGCTACGGCAGCGTCGTGTGCTGGTGCAATCAGAGTTTTATCGTCCGTAGAACGAAGAAGTAACAGGTAAGTGTCAAACTTTTCTTCTGGAGAAACGTCCAGCTTGTCGACTAATGGACGCAACTCGTTCAAGGCAGTTTGCTTAATCGTATCGAGCGCAGGATCTGCGGCTGCAGCTGGAGCTGGTGTGCTGACTGTTGGAGTTGGCACAACTGGCTCTGAAACAGGAGATTTCGCTGTGTCAATAGCAGGCTCATCGTTCTGATCTGTGGCGACAGGATCCGGTGAGATGGTTGCAGGATTAATAACAGGTGAAGCTGTAGCATTTGTCTCTTCAAATTGTAAATTATTGTCTGTATTTTGTGATACGCCAGCTAATACCTTAGCCAGTTCTTGGTCGTCACTGAATGATTGATTAGCTTGAGAATCCATTATAACCCACCTTATATATTAAATTGTTTAAGCTTATATATGCTACACTATAACATGAGTTAATCAAGGAGCGCAAGATGTTAGATGATATGAATGTAATAAAACAATATGATCCAGGCGACGTTTTAAGCGGCGTTTTGAATATTCCAGAACAAGCTCGATATGAAGTGTCGATTCACGAAGGTGCGAATCAGCGTCGAGATTTTAAGAATATTGTGATCGCGGGAATGGGCGGTTCGGCTTTAGCGGCCGATATGGTTCGAGTTTTGACTGCGGGCTGGTTGCATATTCCGCTTGAAGTGGTGAAGGGCTATGATTTGCCGGGATTTGTGAGCGAGGAAACGTTGGTTATTGCGGTTAGTCATTCGGGCAATACTGAGGAAACTCTGAGCTGTTATCAGCAAGCATTGGAGAAGAAGGCGTGTCTGGCAGCTATGTCGACTGGCGGAGCGTTGATTGAGCGAGCGAAAAATGACAACGTAACTTACGCCCAAGTTCCAGCCGGCGCGCAGCCACGAATGTCGACGGTTTACCATTTGCGAGGATTGTTGAAATTATTACAGCATTTTTGGATTATTGATAATGATTTGTACGATCAGGTGAAAAATAGTGCCGATTGGCTGGCGGGCGAAATATCTAATTGGACAGCCAAAACGCCAGAAGCTGATAATTTGGCAAAGCAGATTGCGAAATTAACAATTGGCAAGACGTTGGTTGTTTTTGGCGGTGAATTGACTTGGCCGCTGGCATATAAGTGGAAAATTAGCTGGAATGAATCGGCGAAGAATTTGGCGTTCTCGAATCAATATCCAGAATTTAATCATAACGAGTTTATAGGTTGGTCGTCGCATCCAATAGAGAAGCCGTTTACGGTTTTTGATATTCGTAGCAATTTGGAGCGGGACAGAATCCGCGAGCGAATGGAGCTGAGTGATCGTTTGTTGAGTGGCAAGCGACCAAAGGCGCACGTGCTGGAGCTTCGAGGAAAGACGCTTATGGAACAATTGCTGTGGGGCTTGGTGCTGGCTGACGCGGCTAGTATTTACACAGCTATTCTTAATGGAGTCAATCCTGGTCCAGTTCAGCTAATTGAAAAATTGAAAGCGGAACTTAGCTAATTTAATATCGTAGAGATTCGATAGGGTCGCGTCTAGTGGCGCGGGCTGCTGGATATACGCCAGAAATTACGCCGATGATTATTGATAGTCCAATTGATAAGACGGCTGTTTGCCAATAAATATAAGGCGTGAGCGGCAAGTATAAGCTGGCAACATAAGCTCCCGCCAAGCCTAATCCGTAGCCCAATATTCCGCCGAGGAATCCGATGATCGCTGCCTCGATTAAGAATTGATTGATGATATCCCAGCCTGTGGCGCCGACGGCTCGTCTGACGCCGACTTCACGCTGACGCTCGGCAACATTGACAAGCATCACGTTCATAACGCCTATTCCACCGATTAACAGAGAAATAATGCCGATTACAGTTAAGATTATCGAGAGAAACCTCGCGACATTAGACTTCTTTTCATTTATCTCTTCGCCAGAAACGATTCGATAATTCTTATCGCTATCATGATTCTTCTTCAAAATATCGTCAGCCGATTTTATGACTGAATTGAGATTTTTATGATCTTTGGTAGTTACGATGATTTGCTGAATTTGCGGCGTGCCTTGGGTAAATTTTTTAATCACAGACAATGGAATAATGGCGGCGTTATTAAAATTCACGTCCAAATAACTGGCTTGATTTTCAATATTCTTCAACACGCCAACAACGGTCAATGGTTGATTTCGGATGTAAATAACGTTTCCGATGGACCTTTCGGTGCCGAACAAATCGACCGATAATTGCTGGCCGACGACAACTCCGCCGATGTCGTTAATAAATTGCCCAGTAGCAATTTGCAAATTGGCGACGTCTTTTAGCGATTCCGTACTGCCGATTAACGCGGCGTTTTGGATATCGATTTTACCTTCGCGGGCGCGCAGCTCGGCGTGTAGGAAGGCAATTGGCGCGGCTTTTGTGTTGGCAATTTTTCCTATATCCCTGGCGTCCGTTTCAGTCAATGTGTTGACCGTCGTCGTGTTGTCGGATTCGGTCAGCAGATTCGGGACAGCTTTTTGATTGCCAGACTTAACAATGGCAACAGGAGTGGATGATTGGTTGGAATTGTCGCCGAATAGGTGATTAAATCCGCCAGTCAGAGATAGAACCATGGTGATACTGGCGATGCCAATAGCTACGCCTACAATTGTCAAGAATGTTCGTCCGCGATTAGCTCGTAGCGCCTGAGTAGCGTTCTCAAAATGATTTTTTACTAATATTTTCACGATTTTTTCGCCCTCGATTTCTTTGAAGATTTTTGCTTCTTAGGTTTTTCGTCTTTTTCGTCGTCTACAATCAACTTCTTAGTGAACTTGCGCTTTTCCTTATGTTCGTCGGTATCGATTTTTCCGTCCAACATAGTGATGACGCGACTGGCGTAATGAGTCAATTCTGGGTTGTGGGTAACCATAATTATAGTGTTGCCGCGACGATGTAGATCGGACAATTCTTCCATGATAAGATGACTCGATTTGCTGTCCAAATTTCCTGTTGGCTCGTCGGCTAAGATAATTGACGGACTATTAACCAACGCTCTGGCAATTGCTACGCGCTGAACCTGACCGCCAGATAATTGATGCGGCATGTAATATTCGCGCTGTCCCAGATGAAAAGTTTTCAGAATGCGGCTAGCTTCTTGAAGTCGTTTGACTTTCCCGAGTCCTTTATACGTTAGCGGCAACGCCACGTTTTCAATTACAGTCAGGCGAGGAATAAGATTGAAATTCTGGAAAACGAAGCCGATGTGTTTGGAACGAATTTTGGCGCGTCGTCGTGAGCTGAGATTGTCGACAGCGACATCGTCCAGATAGTATTCGCCCTCTGATGGCTGGTCTAATAGTCCAAGGGTGTTTAATAAAGTAGTTTTTCCGCAACCGCTTGGTCCCATAATAGCGATAAACTCACCCTTTTTAACGGTTAAATCGACGTTATCTAAGGCGCGAATCTCAGCGTCGCCAAAGCCAAATTTTTTGGTGACATTAACAAGCCTAATGCGTGGTGGAATAGTTTCTTTCATCTTTGACTTATTATAGAGAATGAACATCAGTAAGTGCAACCATAAGGGGCAATAAAGTTGTGGTATAATTATCAACAAGGAAGGATGCAGGAGTGGTTGAACTGGCACGCCTGGAACGCGTGTAACGGAGTAATCTGTTCGAGGGTTCGAATCCCTCTCCTTCCGCCAAGAGATATTTGAGAGGGTATTATGGAAATGTACGAACATCATACAGAAAAGCATATAGAAACAAGAGAACATTATACGTACTTAATCAATATTTTGATAGACGCATATAATGCTGGTAAGCTACCAGAGATAAAAGATATTATTATCGAACCTGAATATGGGTATGTGGCGTCAATTGAGTATAATTCTGGAGAACACAGAGTTTTATATGGGCATGATCCTGGGTTTAATTCAGGAAGTGCAGAGCAATTAGCTAATGATAAGGGGTATACAAAGTTTTTGCTCAGAGAAAATGGCATAAATTGTGCAAGAGGTTCTGAATTTCTTTTACCTTGGTGGGCGGATATGCTGCGTCAATCAGACCGTCAGCAGTTTAATCACTCTATGCGTGACACAAAAGAAGCCCTTGGCTATATTGATAAATCTTTAGGATTTCCTGTCTATGTTAAACCTAGCAGAGGTTCTCAAGGAGTTGGTGTAGCTAGAGTTGAAACCGCTGAAGAACTTGATAAGCTTCTTAATCAGTATAACGAGGGGCGTGTTAAAGTAGCTGTCATTGAAGAAGAATTAAAAATGCCTGACTATCGCATATTGGTTTTTGATGGTGAGGTAGTTAATGCTTATGAGAGACGACCTTTTTCTGTTAAGGGTGATGGAGTAAGTAATTTAGAACAGCTAATTGATTCGAAACATAAGACCTTGGTAGATTCTGGTAGAGATATACATTTTGAAAGGCAGCTACCTATAATTATGAATAAATTAGGGAAAATGGGTCTGTCTATGACCGATATTATACCGGAAGGCGCAGATGTTCGTTTGATGGATATATCAAATTTATCAGCAGGAGGAACGCCAGTTGATGTCGGTGAAGTTATGCATCAGCGGTGGCGAGATCTAGCTGTCAGGGTGGCGAGAATCTTTGATTTACGAATATGTGGGGTTGATTTGGCGTGTAAGGATATTACGCAATCAGATAGCGAATACGGCGTAATAGAGGTAAACGCAACGCCTGGTGCCAAACAATTTATGGCAAGCGGTGTGGCTCAGCAGGAAAAGCTAGAAGATATTTTTGTTAAATTCTTCCGAACATTATAACGATCTACCTTGCCGCAAATTCACTCACCAAATAAAACGACCCAGCAACAACGACGTACGTATCAAGCTGCTGGGCTTTCTTGATGGCTTTTGTGAGAGCTCTGTCTGGATTGTATTCAATCTCGACTGCAGATTTCATACCGTATCTGATTATAGCAAAAATAGGTTGTAATTTTTACTAAATAGCTTGCAAAACACTAGATATAGCGGCTATAGTTATTATTGTACGCTATATATATAGCGAGCCCATAAATAAACAAAAACACAAGCTACGAAGATAAGCCACCAGATGAGGTGTTGGTGGTTTGTTTTTAAGAGGGAAAATTAAGGAGGGTATGTGAAAGAAATTAACGTAGTCAAACGCGACGGAACAAAAGAACCGTTTGATGCTAATAAAATTAACACGGCTATTTTAAAGGCGTGCGAAGGTTTGCCAGACCAAATATCTAAAGTTGTTCAAGTTGCGACCGAATTGCAACTGACATTATTTGATGGAATTACAACCGAGCAATTGGACGAGGCGGTTATTCAAACAGTTCTCCAAAACGTTAAAGATGATCCAGATTACGATAAAATCGCGGCACGATTGCTACTGAAAACTGTCTATAAGCAGATTTTGGGTGATTACGAGACGGCGGAAGAATTGAAAAAGCTTCATGCGCGCGAATTTCCGAAGTTCGTTAAGGCGGCGGTAAAAGAAGGATTGCTAGATAAGCGTATGGCTGACGGTCGATTTGACTTGAAAAAGCTGGCGGCGGAGCTCGATCCAGCGCGTGATGATTTGAGCAAATATTTGGGCGTGGTGACTAATAAAAATCGCTATGCTCTTCGCAAGCAAAGCGGCTCACCAATTGAAACACCTCAGTTTACGCATATGCGTATCGCTATGGGGCTTAGTTATAACGAATCTGACCCAACAACTGCGGCGATTGAGTTTTATAATCACATGAGCAATTTGGAGTATGTCCCAGGAGGCTCAACGCGAGTTAATGCTGGCGGTTCGTTCCCGCAGCTCAGTAACTGTTTCTTGCTTAATGTCGATGATGATATGGAATCAATTGCTAAGGCTGTTCGCGACACAATGTGGATTGCTAAAGGCACGGGCGGAATTGGCATTGGTTTTACTAAGCTACGTGCAGCGGGCAGTCCAGTTAAAACCACCAACACTGAATCTACTGGCCCAATTCCATTTATGAAGATGATTGATACGGCGCTTTTTGCGGTTTCTCGTAAGGGTAAAAAGGCTGGTGCAGCTGCAATTTACATGGAAAACTGGCATCTGAATTTTGATCAATTTGTCGATCTTCGTCAAAACTCTGGCGACCCATATTTAAGAACCAGATTTGCGAATACCGCGGTATTTATCTCTGACGAATTCATGAAGCGAGTAGAAAAAGACCAAGATTGGTATTTGTTTGATCCAGCGGAAACTCCAGATTTGACGGAATTATATGGCGAGGCGTTTTCGGCGCGATATAAAGAATATATCAAGATGGCGGAAGCTGGGAAATTGCGTACGTTTGATAAAGTTCCAGCTCGTCAGCAGTTTAAGCGCATTTTGACTAGTTTGCAAGCGACTTCACATCCGTGGCTGACCTGGAAAGACACGATTAACGTGCGCGCGTTAAATAACAATACGGGTACGATTCACCTCAGTAACTTGTGTACGGAAATTACATTGCCGCAGGATAAAAACAACATTGCGACATGTAATTTGGTGAGTATCAATTTGTCGGCATTTCTTAGCGAGGATAAGACTTGGGATTGGGATCGATTGAAAGAAGCGGCTCGTGCGGCGGTGCGACAATTGGACAATTTGTGCGACATCACTCAAACGCCAATTCCAGAAGCGATGCATTCGAATCAGCAAACTCGAGCGATTGGCCTCGGGATTATGGGTCTTTCTGACGTGTTGGAGAAGTTGGGCTATTGCTACGAATCAAAAGAATCTTACGATTTGGTTGATCAATTGACAGAGTTCATTAGCTATCACGCCATTGACCAATCGGCTGACCTGGCGAAGGAATTAGGCAGCTATCCAACATTCGCAGGCAGCGGTTGGAGTAAGGGTCTTCTTCCAATTGATACGGTCGATAAACTGTCGAAAGATCGCGGCGTGAAGGTGAAAATAGACCAAAAGACGCGACTGGACTGGGATGGTTTGCGAAAGAAGGTGAAGAAGGGAATGCGAAATGCGACTCTTATGGCGATTGCGCCGACGGCTAACATTGGTCATGTGGCGGGAACGACTCCTGGAATTGATCCGCAATTTGCGCAGATTTTCAGTCGCTCGACTTTGAATGGTAAGTTTTTGGAAGTGAACCATAATTTAGTTCGCGATTTGAAGAAGCTTGGTCTATGGGATAATTTGAAGGATGAGATTTTTGCGGCGCAAGGCGATATTCAAGATATTGACGGTATTCCTCAGAATATCAAGGATGTTTATAAAACAAGTTTCCAGCTCAGTCCGTACGCGTTTATTGAGGTGGCGGCTAGGGCTCAGAAGTGGGTCGACCAGGCGATTTCTCGAAATATGTATCTGGAGACGCGAGACATTGATGAATATGTGAAGATTTATTCGGAAGCGTGGAAGCGTGGCTTGAAGACGACATATTATCTGCACGTTAAGCCGCGTCATCAGTCGGAGCAGACAACAGTTTCAGTTGATAAAATTGCAGAACAAAAAGTCCGCACAAATAGTAAAGTGCGCGGATTTGGATTTGCGAAAATTAATAAATAAAGGAGGAAATTAAGATGGGAATTTTAGGTTCAGGATTACGCGATGGATTGTCACTTCACCCAATTCGTTACCCTTGGGCGTATGATCTTTATAATCAAGCAGTGGCTAACACGTGGTTTCCAAATGAAGTTCAATTAGTCCAAGATTTGGCGGATTTTGAAAAATTGTCAGACGACGAGAAGCACGCATTGAAAACGGTTATTAGCTATTTGAATCCAAACGAGCTATTAATTAATAAATCATTGGCGTTCGGTATTTATCCATATGTGAATGCGGCGGAAGCTCAACTATATTTGTCAAAACAGATGTGGGAAGAAGCTAATCACTTCATGACATTTGAATACATTATTGAGACATTTCCGTTTGATCGCGAGGAAATTTACGCTGCGGGATTTGGTAAAAAATCATTGGCTGACAAGGCTGACTTCCAGAATAAGCATTTGGACGTGATGCTTGATCCGAATTTGGATATTTATTCGCTGGAAGGCAAGAAGGACTTTGTTAGATCTTTGGTGGCGTATAACATCGTGCTTGAGGGAATTTGGTTCTATTCAGGCTTTATGGTTGGCATGAGTTTCCGTCAGCGTAATTTATTGCGCAATGTTGGCTCGCTACTGGACTGGATTACTCGCGATGAAAATCTTCATTTGACGTTTGGTATCAATTTGCTTTTGACAATTTTGGACGAGAACCCAGAATTGCAAACACAGGAATTCGCAGAAGAAATCCGTGGCTTGATTTTGCAGGCGGTAGAACTTGAGAAGGCTTACAATAAGGATATGCTGCCAAAGGGAATTTTGGGATTGAATGCTGATTATGTGAACCAGTATGTTATGCATATGACCGACCGACGCTTGCAAGAATTAGGTTTTGAACCTGAATATAACGTGCCAAATCCAGCTAAATGGATGGCAGCTGCCAACGATACACTGGAATTGGTGAATTTCTTTGAAAGCACAAACACCAGTTACGAAGTTAATACCACGAAGTAATGAGAGTTGATGATATGAACGAATTAGCGAAAGAAATATTAGATACAGTCGAAGTTGGTGTGTTGGCAACGGTGAATGTTGATAGAACTCCTTTGGTGACGCCGCTGCACTTTGCGCGATTGGGTGATTCGATAGTTTGGATATCAGAGCCGACTGCGCGCCATTCAGAAAATGCGTTTCGGAACGGTAAGGCGGAATTTGTGGTTTGGGATGATAAGAAGCGAGCAGTTTTCTTAAAAACTAACGTGACTGAACTTCCAGAATCTGAGAAAGAGGCGGCAATGGCGGCTTATAAAGAGAAGCTGGCTGATTTTATGCCGCGTTGCCAAAATCCGCAAATATACGTTGCGCCAATTGGTGAACTTGATGAAAAAACTACAACGGGCAATTGGATGCATTTTATTGCATAAGCACTATATCTAGCGTAAAATTAGTTAAGTAACTACTAAATATAGGGGAAAATGAAAATGAATGCTAGTCAAATTATTACTGATGACATGACTCTGGAAGAAAAATTAAGCGCTATTGACGCAGCTCTTAAAGCAGCACAAGAAGCGGCTGATGATCAAGCAAAGTCGAACGGCACTGTTGCGGCACCAGTTGACCCAGCAAGTTTGACTATTTGTGACGGTTGCGAATAAGGTCCACCAACAGATCTGATCATTGACAATATAGGGCTTTATATTGTATAATTAAGGGTATCATGAAAAAAATTGAGACTTTTTCAGGATCTGAGGCTATAAAAGAGATTAAACAGTGCGCTAAAAAGGGTGCATCTGAAGGTCTGTATGATCCGAGCCCAAGAAGACTGTGCGTTCCTCTTAAGCTGGTTACTGATTTTCTTTTTGGTAATGTGGGTGTTGACGTTGAGGGGGTTGGTAATCTTCTGGAGGCAACTGAGAAAACCGAGGAAAACAAGGGTGTTATATTTGCTACGAGTCACCTAACGGACGTTGATGTTTCGACTGTTGCTAGCGTAGTTTCTGAGTTTAGACATATAGGCGTGACAGTAGCCTCCACTAATATGGGTCTTTGGCATCAGAGGATACCATATAAACTTGTTGGGATGGATAACTTTTTTCAGGTTCCGTATGGAAGAGATTTGTCTGTGGAAAAAGATGCTATTGATAATAAGTACGCGTTGCCGTTTAATAGTGACGATTACTTAGGTCTGCAAGAAAAAATAACAGATAGTGGACTTTCTGTTATTACTGCAGCGCATAACCCGATGAGCAATATTGGGATAAAAAATGACGGTGAACTGCCAGAAAAGGCGGGTAAATTAGCTCCTCATCTAAGCCTGGCGACGGGTGCCACCATAATTCCTGTACTTATGCAGGTTGAGGGTCAGAAGAGAAATCCTAATCAACTCAATGACAATGCGATACATCTAAAGTGGCTTTTGGGTAAAAAAGTTGTGCGACTGGTATTTGGTGAGACTATTAAGCCTAGTCCTGATGAAGTTGAAGCTTATGCCAATGTTTCGCATGAAGCGTCTTACTCAAAGGCGGCTCGTGAAGAGCAGTGTCGCATATTGGAGGCGTTTGGTGGGAAGGCGATATTGGGGTATATGCGTGATAAATATGATCCGGTATTGGCTGCGTAATAAGGAGAGATAGCTAAAATGGCTGCAGGAATAGATAAATTTATCCCAACCTCAGAAGAGCAAGAATTGTTCAATAAAGTTTTCTATCCAGAAATCACTGAAGAGTTTGATATTGACGTAAAAGAAATTGAGCCACAGAGAGAGGGTTTTTCTCTGTCGGTTGCGCTTGGTTCTCTTAAGAAATGGGTGCGTGGTAGACGAGAAAAGCACAGCAAACCTTTTGGACTAACTAACAATTCGGCGGTAGAAAAACTTGAGGCAGCTGGAGAAGAATTGGGACTGCCAGAAACAGACGTTCGACTTTCCCCTGGACTTAAGCTGTTGATGGGCTTAATGCATGGCAAAAAGGAAGTTGAAATAATTGGCGAAGATATTTTAATTGAAGCCGCCAAAAAGTCCAAAGAAGAAGGTAGGGGAAGTGTTATAGCGCCAACACATTTCAATGGAGAGGATGTTCCTACGGCTAGTTATTTGGCGTCTTTGTTGAACAAAATTAATATTGGCGTAGCGTCGACTAATAGAGATTGGATTAAGAAGGGCGTTGGCGGAATCAACCTAGAGGCTATACAATATCTTGCGTTTGGCGCTAAAAACTTTTTTGGTGTGCCATATGAATGGGTAGATAAAAAGAGTAAAAAACCGGTTCACTTTTCAACAGACCATTACGAAGAAGCGGTTAAATTTGTTGAGGATGGTGGATCTTTGGTTTTGGCTGGATATTCAGCGGATGACTCAGTAGGTTCAAAGCCTCGCAGTGAAATGGGATCTGCGGCGATTCATACGGCATTAAAATCTGGTGCAGAATTGATATTTGTTTACGTATCGTCAGAGGATAAGAAACTTACCGTCAGAGTTATGGAGGATGAGGATGGTATGTTTGCGGCGTTTAGTAATTCATATAGAAAGGCGCTAGAGATGAAGGATTCTGATGCATCCGAGCGTTTATTGTCGTCATGCAAAGAGTACTTAAAAGACAGCGAAATAGGTAGGGTTATAGCGGAAGAATATAGGCGTCGATCAGACAAAAATAAAGCCTAGCGAGCGGCACCGAAGTCTTAGTTATTGACAAAATAAAAATAATGTGATATCATTTTACTGTATAAAAAATTAAAACAAAAAGGAATAAAATGGCTGAAGAAAAAGATATTCACAGACTTACCGAAGGCATATTGAGTCGAGACGATATGTCGGCGTTGACGTATGTGTTGCAGCACGTGAAAGGATCTAGCCCAAGTTCAGCGACGAAATTAAGTCTGGAACTGGAAGAGCTTGACGAAACAGCGTAGGGATTTAGCTAGATAATAATCCACCTCTGTTGTATACTAGACAGTATGGAACAGATTATTTCTCAAGTAGTGAAGCAACTTTTTGATCAAGATATATCGGTACAATTGACGCGTCCTGATCCGAAGTTTGGTGACTTTGCTACAAATGTGGCATTGCAATTGGCTAAGCCACTGGGGAAGAATCCGCGCGAAATTGCGGAGATGATTGCTGAGAATCTGCGTAAAGAAGAAGAGTTTAGCGAAGTAAGCGTGGCTGGTCCAGGTTTTATCAATGTAAAACTGAGCGATCAATCCGTTCTAAATTCTTTGAAAAAAGAGCCAACGACGAAGCGCGCTGGTCAGACGGTTGTAATTGAAACCAATTGCCCGAATCCATTTAAGGCTATGCATATCGGACACGCTTTGAATGCGATTTTGGCGGACACGATGGCTAATCTGTTGGCGGTTGATGGCGCAATTGTGCATCGAGTGAGTTATCACGGTGATGTCGGAACGCATGTTGGTAAAAGTATGTGGGCGATTTTGCGTGAGATTGACGGCGATATGAATAAATTGAACGAAATCCCAGCCGATAAGCGAAATGAATTTATGAGTCGCATGTACGTTGAAGGTGCGCGTGCGGCGAAAGAATCTCCAGAGGCGAAGGCAGAAATTGATGAACTAGCTAAGCAATCATTCGTTCTGGATGATCCACTATATAAGCAAGTTTACGAAATCTGTAAAAGTTGGAGTTTTGACGAAATTGACTCTAATGTTGGGCGACTTGGAAACGTGCCGATTGAGCGACGTTACGTTGAGAGTGAAACTGAAGAATTGGGCAAATCTCTGATTAAAGAGAAAACTCCAGAGGTGTTCACCAAATCTGACGGCGCGTATGTTTTTAAGGGCAGTAAATACGGCGCGTTCGACAACGTGTTTATTGGATCTCACGGCAATGGTCTTTATGGGGCGCATGATATGGGATTGATCCAGTTGAAGTATAAGGACTACCCGAATTTGGACTTGTCAATTACAGTAAATGGCGAGGAGCAAGCAGCATACTTCCGCGGCGTGATTGCGGCTAGTGAATTGTCAATTCCAGCCTTGAAAGGAAAATTGTTTAATTACGCAACTGGCTTGGTCAAATTGACAACTGGGAAAATGAGTTCGCGAACGGGTGAGGTTGTTACAATTGGCTGGCTGTTCGATGAGTTTAAGAAGGCAATTGAAAATGCTGGCGGCGAGCCAACTGACGACGTGATTGCTGGCGCGCTTCGTTATCAATTCTTGAAAGTGAAGATCGGCGGTGACGTCATATTTGATATTAACGACGCGGTAAGTTTGACGGGAAATACGGGAAGTTACTTGCAATACGCTCACGCTCGGGCGCGAGGTATTTTAACTAAATCCGACAAAGAAATTGCCTTTCCGACAGAGTTGTTTGACGAAGATAAAATGCTGGTCAGAAAATTGAGTGAGTACGTGGACGTGGTTGATCGTGCTAAGGAGAGTTTGGAGCCTCATCACATCTGTACGTATTTGTTTGAACTAGCGCAAGAATTTAATCGATATTACGAGAAAAATCAGGTTATTGGTAGCGACAAAGAAGCGCATCGCGTAGGAATCGTGGCAATTTACGCTGACATTCTTAAGGCTGGACTGGCTATTTTGGGAATCGTGGCACCGGATCGCTTGTAAAATATGCTGTATTAGTATATAATATGAATTCGTGAATGAACAACTGAGTAAACAATTAGACGAGCAGCCATATACATCATTTGATGATCGATATCTATCTACTCAGCTATTAACTCCGAGAAGTGATATAGCAGAGAAAAGAGGTGTTAAGCGAGAACCCTTATTAGGGTCAGGGAAGCTTTGTGACATAAAAAGTGTGTACGAAAAGTCAGATAAGACGTTTGATGATATAGCGGAGGCTGCTAAATCTGTTGCAGAGCTTATCCGTGAAACACTTTATTTTAGGTCTACAGATCGTGACTCGCGAGAACTTAACGCAGATAATATCGCTAAAGATGAAGTTGCTAACTGTTATGGGCATACAATCGTTGCGTCTGAGTGTTTGGAAGAATTAAATATTGAGCACTTTATTAGTTATGCTAATCAACACACGTTCATTACTTTATTTGATCGTGAGAGTGATAGGTCGTTTATAATAGATGTTTTGACAGAGGAGTTGCGCTGTGAAATGACTGACGCCATTGGCTTTGATGGAATAGATCCAGCTGAGCAGTTGTATTATGGTGAACTCAGAGCTAATAGTACTTTATATACAGATTTATTATTGCAGAAATTGCCCTCGTCCGTTAATAGAAGTGATTTTGTAGCTCGACGAGAATGGTTGATGTTCTCGGATGGTATGAAATATCGAGATGGCTACGGAAGAAATGCACGACTACAGATGCTTACTCTGCTGTCCATTCCAGGTAGATTATTATTGCTAGATGAATATAATGCTCGAATTGATCAGTTGAATGGGCGATATAAAGAGGCTGCGGATAAAATAGTAGACTTGTCTGGTATATATTTGGATGTTGATTCTCGGAATGATTTGAAAGAAGCGGATAAATTATGTAGAGAATTAATAAAACAAGGCAGTGGTGATTTGGCTGTTCAAGTAGCGTCCGTGGTAAATGATAGTTTGTTGTCGGGAGATCCTTCAAAGAACAGGCTGTTTCTGCCTGATGTTATACGTAAAGTAGCTAAACATGATAGGGATATTAACTTATTAAATGAGGCAATTAGGTTGTATAAGGAAATTATCAATAGTAAACCTAAGTATGATAGCTTGGCTGTGGGGAAGTTAAGGGCTGCCGAAAAGTTACTGAGGTCTATGAAGGCTGCTGGTGCGATTGTGTGCGATGCTACCTGTGATAAAATTAGTGAATAAATATCTAATAAAAGGAGTTTTATGGTAGCGAAATCTACTGAGTCAAAAAAACCAACAAATAAGGACGTAAAAGCAGCGAAAACATCAGCTAAAAAACTAACTGCTAATAGTATTAAAACAGTCACGAAAGTTGCCGCCATCAAAGAAAAGAAAATTGTAAGTGCAGCTATAAAAGATACTCATATGGGTGGGTTTGTAAACTTTATTCGCGAGCAAGGTGTTGTTGGTTTGGCTGTAGGTTTGGCAATTGGTACTGCAGCTGGTGATACGGTTAAAAAGTTAGTGACGGCATTTATTGACCCGTTAGTGCAGTTGATCGTTGGCTCTCAACAAGGATTGCAATCAGCTTCATTTACGGTTGAAGTTGCTGGACGTAAAGGTGAGTTTTTATACGGCGCGTTCGTTAGCTCGTTAATTACGTTGATAGCCGTTGCATTTGTTGTATATGCAATCGTTCACTTCTTTAAACTCGATAAATTAGACAAGAAAAAGGACTAAACCTTAACTAATAAGTGTGCCTACTGATTCTCCGCGGGTTGCGCGGAGAATATTTCCGTCTGTAAGCAAATCACAAATTACGACTGGAATATGCTCGTCCATTGCTAGTCCAATTGCCGCCTTATCCATAACGGCAATGTTAGGATTTGTTAGGGCTTCTTGGTAAGATAAATGATCAATTTTTACGGCGTCAGGGAATTTCATAGGATCTTTATCATAAACTCCGTCGACTTTCGTTGTTTTAACCACGGCATCACACTGCATTTCCAGTGCTAGATTTAATGCCGCAGTATCAGTAGTCAGAAATGGTCGACCGGTGCCACACGCCACGATTACGATGCGGTTTTTCTTAATATGGCTAATGGCGCGTCGGAAAGTATAGTGGTCGATAAATTGATTCACTTCGACTGTGGACAATGCGCGAGTTGGCAGCCCTGCGTCATTTAATACGTCCGCCAGTGCAATGGCATTCATAAGTGTAGAAAGCATCCCGATATTATGAGCAGAAACAGGTTGGATTCCGTGACCGATGATTTGATTACCACGAACGTAATTGCCGCCACCAACCATAATTACAATTTCAGCCCCGTCGTCCAGCGCTGGCCGAATTTGTTCGGCAATCCAGCGAGCGCGTTTTGGGTCAAAGCCGCTGGCGAATTCGCCTTGAAGTTGTTCACCTGATAATTTGAGTAGGATGCGTTTTGTCATGACACTAGTGTATCATAGCGCGCTTGAAAAATAACATAAATGCAAAAGGGAGGCGGCAGTGTAATACGAATTGCGATTTGCTATACAAATATTCGTTTTTTAAGTTAGACAAACTAGACAAGAAAAAGCTAAGACGCTTACGTTTGCTATTTTACTTTCTCCTATCTACAATGTGAGTATAAAGGAGAGAGTAGTGTGAAAGATGGAGTTCGGCGGCCGGGCTATTTACGTAGATCGCAAGAACCTGGCAGTAGTCATTTATTGAGTCGAAATATTGAAAGACCCAGTCAACCGTCGTATAGTTATGGTGAACCGCCCGAACAGAGGCGACAGCGTTTAAAAGAATTGCGGGAACGGTACAGTAAACTACCGGAAACTCCTTTTGCTGACTATGATCTTGGTGACAAAAAACTACCTGCATATAAGCACAAAGCAGAGATATTAGACACATTATCGGAAAGTAAAATATCCTGGCTGTGCGGACCGACGGGTAGTGGTAAAACGACACAAACCGCTCAGTATGCACTGGAGCGGTTTGATCGTGTCGTGGTGTTGATGCCGCGGCGGGTTATCGTCGATAATGTTACTGAATATGTCGAGAAGAGTTTGCGTGAACAGCTTGGCGAACAATATCCTAATCACTTGGTGGGCAAGATTCACGGACGTGCCACTGAAGCGACGCCGGACACTAGGCTCTGTTTCATGACTCCAGCAACGTTTACGAAAAAGTTGGAACAATTTTCTAGCGACTGGCAGGACGAGAAGACGCTTATCCTGGTTGATGAAATACATGAAGCCAATTTGGAGATGGAATTTGCTACCGCTCTGGCGGCAAAATCGATAGAGAATACCGGCAAATGGCATATGGCTTTTTCTAGTGCCACGCCTGACACGGAAGCTTCTCAGGCGATGTACGAAGATATTAACGGATCAGAATTGCCAGTCGTAACCATTGAGGGTCGGCCGCATGATATTGATATTGAAGAAGATAAGGTGAATACCGTATCCGAAGCCTACCTTGAATATGGTAAGGACTCGAAAAAATCACTAATCTTTGTTGAAGGTGTGAGGAGTATTGATGAGACCATTACGTCAATCAAACGTCATACTCGCCATCAATCCGGGAAAATACGATTTTTCAAACTACATTCTGGCATATCAGAAGCTGCGCGCCGAGAGATTTTTACTGCCAAACCAGCAGAAGATGAGTCGTTTGTCATCGTTTCTACCTCGGCTGGACAGTCTGGCATCACCATCCCTGAGGTTGACTTGGTGTTGTCAAATGGACTGACGAAGAGTAAAGAAATTGGTGAAGAGGGCACGGAGGGGTTGCCACCTCGATTGTGTACTCAAGCAGAGCTGATGCAGCAGGCGGGGCGGGGCGGTCGTGATATTGATGGCGCTAAGTTTGTATTGGCTCGTCCGATATCTTACGATAAGATTTATTTGCCAGATGAGCTGAAAGGATTTTATGATATTGCGTCCCGTGAACAGCATATTCCACCGGAGATATATCACACGAATATTGTGCGCAACGTCTTGTCGGCTATCCATCTGAATGGTGATTTTGAGGATCTGAACCGATACCTGATGCATCCTGTTGCTAGTAAAAAAGTTATTCAAGAGTCGTACGATTTACTGGAAACCCTGGAAGCAATTGATGGAGAGGGGCAGATCACAAAAATTGGTGAGTTTATGGATAGTTTACCATTGTCGCCAGAACTTTCTCGGTCATTAGCAGAAATGATTAAGAATGGGGGAAGCTTACGTGAAGTGTTGGCATTATCGGCCATGGCAGCCTCCGTCTCGGGTGGTGGCTTTGCTGCCTGGCATCAACCAAAGGAATTGTTCCAGGAATTTGTCAGCCCCGATACAACAGATGACTTTTTTGCCGAATACGATGCTTTTTTGAAAACCAGAGAGATTTATGACGGCTGTCGTACTGACAATGACGTCTACCTGACTAATGGTATTGATCCCAATAAGGCGGATAATATTCACTATCAATTTAGTAAAATATGTCGGCGCCTGTCGGTTAATCCAAACGATATCGACATGGGTGAACTAAACAGCGAGGAAAAACACAATATATCGGTGGCTTTGGTGCGCGGGTTTCAGGAATTATTGTATGTCAAAACTGGTAGTCGGCGCATTGGACGAACAACGGTTAATCAATACAAGAATGTTCATACTGGCGAACGTGGTATTTCTGAGTATGAAATTAGTTCGCACAGCTTAGTGCGACGTATGGGCTCGGAGGCGTTGAAGTTGGCCCTGGCTTTACCGTGGTGGTATGATACGCGTGATGGTCGTCGATACACGCTCAACACAATTTTACCAGTAACCAAGAATCAAGTTGCTCAAGCCTTGAGTAGCAGCGCTGTGTCTGAATCTCTTGGTGATAGAGTTGCTCCTAATGGTGACTTGGTTCGTGTGACGCGGCCGAAAGTCGGCTCGCTGATACTCGGTCCAGAGCGGCAGCAAAAAATCCCCGCCATAACAGATGAGCAAATCGCGCTGATAGTGGACGCAATGAAAAACAAGGCTAATAAACAAGTAAGAGTATTGTTTGATTTACAACATCAGCGAGTTATCACCAAGGGTCAATTGCATCAGGTCCTAGACGGGTCTGCGGTAAATAGTCACAATGTCCATGAGGCGGAGGCTAAGGTTTGGGCTGAAGTGCAGAATGTGTTAACGAGCGAGCAGCAAGAAGCTTTTTATGGTCAGATAAACAGATAACGAGTGTATAATAGATAGTATGAGTAAGCCGAAAAAGATTTTATGGGTGGATTTGGAGATGACTGGACTAAATCCAGTACGTGATGAGATTTTGGAAGTGGCGGCGATTGCGACGGATTGGAATTTTAAGGAAATTGCGACGTACGAAGGAATTGTGCGCCACGATTCGGAAAAGCTGGCTAAGCTGTTAGATCGAAATGCTGGTTTTTGGAATGATCATCCGGAAGCGCGACGCGGGCTGGAGGAGCAGAATGAATCGGGCAAGCCTTTGGCGGAAATAGAACGCGAATTATTGGCGTTTTGTGATGAGCATTTTGCGGGTGAAACGAAGATTTTGTTAGCAGGCAATTCAATCCATCAGGATCGTCGATTCATTGACCAATGGTGGCCAATGTTGTCAAAAAAACTACATTATCGTGTGCTGGATGTGAGCGCATGGAAGGTGGTGTTTGAAGGTAAATACGGTAAGAAATTCGCCAAGCCAGAAGATCATCGAGCACTGGAAGACATCCGCGGCAGCATTATGGAACTTGAATATTATTTGAAAAAGGTAAAGGTATGACACATAAACAATTTGAAGAATTTATCCTAAGCTTGCCGGGCGTATGGCTGGATTATCCATTTGGCGAGGATGTTGCGGTGTATAAATTTGGTAGAGATAATGACGGTGCAGGGAAAATGGTGGCGTTGGTGACGGAAGGTTCAAAGCCGCTCAGAGTAAGCCTAAAATGCGATCCGTTGTTGGCGCAGAATTTACGAGAAAAGTACGAAACGGTTTTACCAGGCTATCACTTAAACAAGAAACATTGGAATACAATTATTTGTTCAGGTCAATTGACCGACGAAGAGGTCTTTGATCTGGCGAGGCTGAGCTATCGATTAGTCTCGGAAGCTTAATCTGCTTTAATGATTTGATTGATCTGCTTCTGAATATTCTCTAAATCGCCAGCAGTTTTTACTAGCCATTCGCGCATCTTTTTTGACTTGGTAGACTTGTACACCTTTTTCATCATGTTGATTGTATCTGTTATTTGCACATTCATCTCATGGGCATAGGTAATATCCAATTGCGTATTCAGAAGAGCTTCGTCCAATTTTTTCTCTAATTTTTCTGACGGATCTAGAGCGAGGATGTCCTTCCGTTTCTCCTTATAATTGATGCCGGTTGCTTGAAGCGCTTCGCCCATTGAGGCATCCGCAGTGGTCAGCACTGCAACCAGAGAACTATTGGTGGTTTGTAAGCTGGTTGAGCGGAACTTATTATTGTATTTTTTGGAAATGGTGAGCAGCTTATTAACGCGCGCCGCAACTTGTGACGGGTTGGCGTTTGGCATAGAATCTTGTGAAAAAACGAATATCGCGATCAGGGTTATCAAGCCGATAAAACTCAAAATAGCGATGATGATTTTGGTTTTTTTATCAAAACCTTCCGCTGGCGGAGGTGTGGCAATTTGATTCAGATAATCGATACCTTGAGGTTGGTTATTCAAATTGTCAGGATACATATTTCTATTTAACCACAAACAATAACAGAGGTAAAGAGTGATATAATAAAAATATGAATGATGCCAAAGAAGAAGTGCGGGCGCGGCTGAACATCGAGGATGTGATTGGTGAGTATGTTCAGTTGAAGCGAGCGGGGCGCAACTTGAAGGGTTTAAGTCCGTTTACCGATGAACGAACCCCAAGCTTTATGGTCAGTCCAGAAAAGCAGATTTGGCACGATTTTTCTTCTGGAAAAGGTGGCGATATTTTTACGTTTGTGATGATGGTGGAAGGAATGGATTTTCGTCAATCACTGGAACATTTGGCTCGGAAGGCGGGCGTTGATCTGACTTTGTTTTCTAATGGCGACGGACGAACGGCCAAGCGTCGCGCCAGGGCTAGGGAAGCGCTGAAGCTGGCTGCCAATTTTTATCAGCAGAATTTGGTAAAAAATTCGACAGCGTTAAATTATGTGGTTAAAAAACGGCGATTAAATCGTCAAACAATTGGTGATTTTTTGATTGGCTATGCGCCGGAGAATGGCGACACGCTGACGAAAGCATTGGAAAAAAGAGGATTTTCTAGGCAGGAATTGGCGGACGCTGGCTTGTCGAATAGGTTTGGTGGCGATTTGTTCCGCGGGCGAATGATGGTGGCGTTGAGTGACGGCAATGGCGAGGTTGTGGGATTTACGGGCAGAATTATTCGTGACGATCCGCGCGCGCCAAAATACTTGAACACGCCGCAAACGCTGTTATTCGATAAATCGCGACATATTTTTGGTTTACACCAAGCCAAAGAAGCGATTCGAAAAAGCGATGTGGCGGTGATTGTTGAGGGCAATTTGGATGTAATTAGCAGCCATCAAGCGGGCGTCAAAAACGTGGTTGCGACATCTGGAACGGCGATGACGACGCAACATTTGAAGTCGCTTAGTCGATTGGCGGGGCGGATTCGCTTGGCGTTTGATGGCGATCGAGCGGGAGTTAACGCGACGGAACGCGCTATCAATTTGGCGCAGGAAGTCGGCGTGGAATTGGAAGTCGTGAGTTTGCCTGATGGCGTCAAAGATCCAGACGAATTGATCCAAAAAGATCCAGCGCTTTGGCAAGCGGCGATTGACCAATCTCAGCCGGCGGTGGATTGGGTGATTGCTAGGTACGCGGAAATGGAGAATTTGAAGTCGGCGGAAGGCAAGCGGCGATTTTCGACCATTGCACTGAGGATTGTCCGAGGCTTGAAAGATCCGGTGGAACAAGAGCATTATCTGTCGGTAATTTCTGAAAAAACTGGCGCGTCAATTACCGCACTGAAGGCGAAATTGTCGAATGAAAAAGTCGCTGAACATCAATTGAAAAAGGCGAAAATTGAAAAAGAAAAACCGACTCCGGTTCAGGATGAAACTGAGGATATGCTGGCGGGGTTGGCGGCGAGTGAAAAATCTGTGCGGCGTTGGTTGGCGGCGGTTTCTGGCGAAATGTTGGATGATGACAACGCGCGGCAGTTGATTGGCTATTTGCGGAAGAATCCAGACGCGGATTTGGGCGAGGTTCCGCTGGACTTGCAAAAAATCGAACAGTATGTGAAAATAGTACAGTTGAAAAGTGAAAGTCGTTACGCCAATTGGGAGCAAAAAAGCTTGGACGAAGAGATGGCTCGGCTAGTCAGACAGATAACAATCAAACATCGCGAAAACAAAAAGAATCAATTATTAACGCAGCTTAGAGAGGCCGAGGCGTCGGGCGATGAGGTTTTGTCTCAGAATTTACGCCAGAGCTTAAATAATCTGATTAAGGAGAAAATGTGAGCGACGATATCACGACGAAGCCAGTAAACTTAAACGAAGATGATGATTTTGATCCAACGCTTATAGACGAAGAAGAATCGGAAGATTTGGATTCGTTGACAACTGGACAATATTTGGACGACGTGTCGGATGACTCGGTCAGGTTGTATCTGCGGGAAATCGGTAAAATTCCACTACTTAGCGCTGAAGAAGAAATGGACTTGGCGCGCCGAATTGTTGAAGGCGATAAAAAGGCCAAGGATAAGATGGCTGAGGCGAATATGCGTTTGGTGGTGTCAATTGCTAAGCGTTATTCTGGTCGTGGTTTGGACTTTTTGGATCTGATTCAAGAGGGAAATACTGGACTTTTGCGTGCGGTTGAAAAGTTTGATCCAGATAAGGGATTTAAGTTTTCGACTTATGCGACTTGGTGGATTCGTCAGGCAATTACGCGTGCGATTGCTGATCAAGCGCGAACGATTCGTATTCCAGTTCACATGGTAGAAACAATCAATAAATTGCTGCGTACTCAGCGACGAATGACTCAGGAATTGAACCGTGAGCCGACAATTGAAGAATTGTCTAAAGAGTTGGATATGGAGCCAGAGAAAATTGAATATGTCATTAAGATTAAGCAAGACATTTCTTCTTTGGACGCTGGTGTTGGTCGTGACGGTGAAGATGACGATTCAGTTTTGCAAGATTTTATCGTTGACGAAGATACGGTTTCGCCAGAAGATTCCGCTTCAAATCAATTGTTAAAAGAGCAAGTTCAGGAAATTCTATCAAGTTTGAGTGATCGCGAGCAGAAAATTGTTCGAATGCGTTTTGGTTTGGACAATGGAAAAAACCACACTTTGGAAGAAGTTGGTCAGGAGTTTGCGGTTACGCGTGAGCGAATTCGTCAGATTGAAGCTAAGGCGCTAGCGAAACTTCGCAAACACAAAGACGCGAAAAAACTTTACGAATATCTGGATTAATTAACACTGTTCGGGTGATTTACAAAAATGGACGTCGTGAGTTGCGGCGTCTATTTTTTGATGTAATTGCTCAAGGCTGCCGTCGTTAATGATGAAATAATCAGCAATAGCAATTGGTCCACCTTTTTCCAAATTCTCGATTTCTGACCAGTCGCGCTGATCAACTTCGTGCGGTTGCATTGGGCGCTCTATGCGCTTAGCCATTCGTTGATAACGGAGGTATTTCGGCGTAACAATAGCAATAACGACAACTTGTCCAGGAAATTCGTGCTTAAGGAATTTATATTCACTCCAAGTGTATAATCCGTCCAAAACGATTTTATTTTGCCCAGCGTTTATTAAATCGTGGATGTTTTTTATGACGCGTTTGATTACGAAATCTTTGCCTTCGCGGCGGCGAATCTCTTCCCGAAATTGTTGTTGATTGTCCCAAGTTTTTTCAATTCCAGCCTCATCCATGGCTTTATAAATAACGCCACCGAAGTAAATTTTTGGAAATCCTTTTTCTGTCAAATATTCGACAGCCGAACTTTTGCCGCTGCCCGCCAATCCAACCAGGGCGATAATTTTTGCGTATGGTTGTGTCATGTACTAATTTTAACAATTTGTTGACATTCTTCCAAATAGAGAGTATCTTTAAGCTACACACTATGGAAACACTTCATGGACATACTGAAGAGTTACCTCAGAATTCTCCTTCTGACCTTGATATTAAGGGTCAAGAAAATCCAGCAAATAATTATAAGATAATGGCTCAGGTTGAAGAGCTGGAATCGAAATTTGATCGTAATCTGGACGGTAGCGAGAAATGGCAGAGGCTTGTTAGCGAGCCTATCGAGGATCAATATAGGCAGCGTTGGATGATTTGGAAAAATCCTACCGCTTCGTCATCTAACCCGAAGGATCGATACCAAGTATATAAGATACCTAATGATGAAGATGAGTTCAGATATGCTTTCATAAAAGCGCTTGAGATTGATCGTTACCCTGGGCGCCACAAAACGTCTTATGAGTTTTTTGTTGGTCCTGATGACGAAGGCATAGATGAGACTATAACGATATTCTTTGATGACAATAGAGAAATTGAGTATGTCCATTGTTATAGCTTTCTGAAGGAGCGCGAGATAAGGGAGGCGAAGTACGAAAGAGCGCGGAAGAAACTTGCTGAGGCGTCAATAATCAATTCTCTGACGATAGCCGCTTAAATGCTACAATAGAAGTATGAAGCGTCTAGTGGTTATTGATGGAAAGTCGGTGTTTTACCGAGGTTATTATGCTATGCCGGGATTGTCGATGGCTGACGGAACTCCGACTGGTGGTGTGTATGGATTTGTAAGTTTGGCAATTGAGTTAATTAAGAAATTGGAGCCGGATTATGTGGCGGTAGCTTGGGATAAGCGCGGTACAAATATTCGCAAGCGGCGGGAATTGTATCCAGAATATAAAGCTGGTCGCAAGCCAGCGCCAGATGACTTTTACCAGCAAATTCCGATTTTACACGAGCTGCTCGATGCATTTGGCTGGCCGCTTTATGAAATTGATGATTACGAGGCGGACGACATTCTGGGCGCGTTTGCCAGGCAAGCGGAATCTCGCGGAATTGAAACGTGCTTGATAACGTCGGATTTGGACGCATTGCAATTGATATCACCGATGACCAAAGTTTACGCCATGAAAAATGGTTTAAGGAATATCGAGGAATTTACGGCGGAACATTTTGAAGAAAAATATGGAATTCGGACGGAACAATTCTTAGATTTGAAAGCACTAAAGGGTGATTCCAGTGATAATTTGCCGGGAGTGCCGGGAATTGGTGAGAAAACGGCGGTGAAATTATTGCAAGAATATGAAACGCTGGACGGAGTTTATGAACATCTGGACGAGCAAAAAGGCGCGTTGCGAACGAAGTTGGAAAATGGTCGTGAGTCGGCATATTTGACCAAGCAAGTGGCGGAAATTTGGACGGATGCGCCGATTGAACTGGACTGGGATGTGGCGGATGTTAATGATTGCGACTTTGCGCGAGTAACGGAAATTCTGCAGAAGTTGGAGTTTAATTCGCTGATTGGACGATTGCCGCGAACGATGCGAATGGCGGAAAATGAGAAAAAAGAAGAACCGAAGTTGGATATTCCACGAATTGAAAAATTGCCCGATATGCCAATGTTTGAGTCGGAAAATATAATATATATCGATTCGTCGGAGCCTGACGTAATTTACATAAGCTCAAATCCTGAGTCGGTGTGGACGGCGAAAATTAGCGAAATTAGTCAATCTGTGTGGCAATTACTGGCGCAGGGAACTGTGATCGCGGCGGACGTTAAGCAGTTGTATCATGCGCTGGATAATCATGGCGTGGCGGTGCGTTTTCATGAGGTTTGTGACGTTGGGCAGGCGGCGTTTTTGATTGATCCACTGAAGCGCGATCGTAGTTTGAATGCGCTGTCTGGTGATTTTTCTGATGACAATTCCGCGCCTTATCAATTGGCTCGCTTGCATAAAATTTATCGTGAACAAAAAGTTTACATGTCAAACAATTCGCAAATTGCGCGCGTGGCTTACGAGTTTGATTTTCCAGTAATTTGGGCGCTATTCCAGATGGAAAAACGCGGGATGAAGTTGGACGACACGCTATTAAAACAGATGGGCGATGAGCTGGCGGCGGAAGTTCGTGAGCTTGAACAACAAATGTATTCCATGGCTGGATATGAGTTTAACGCGTCTAGTCCAGCGCAACTTTCTGAGGTTTTGTTTACCAAATTACAATTACCAACCGTGGGCATAAAAAAGGGAAAAACTGGATATTCAACAGGTCAAAAAGAGTTGGACAAATTACGTGGACAACATCCGATTATCGAGTTGATTGAGCGATATCGAGAATTGACCAAATTGATCAGCACGTACATTGAGGCGTTACCAAAATTGATGGCGACTGATGGGCGAATTCACACTACGTTTAATCAGGATGTAACCAGCACGGGGCGGCTGAGCAGTACAAATCCGAATTTACAGAATATTCCGGTGCGGACTGAACTGGGTAGGAAAATTCGCCAGGCGTTTGTTCCGAGTGATGGTAAAGTTTTTGTCGGCGCGGATTATTCACAATTTGAATTGAGGCTGGCGGCTGTGCTGGCGGGTGACGAGAAGTTGATTGAAGACTTTAATAGCGATGTTGATATTCACGCAAAAACGGCGGCGGAAACATACGGAATGTCGATTGACGAAGTAAGCAAATCTCAGCGTCGAGCAGCGAAAGTGATCAATTTTGGTGTACTTTACGGAATGAGCCCGCACGGTTTGGCGGCGGCTACGGGAATGTCATTTACAGAGGCGAAAAAGTTTATTGATCATTATTTTGAGGTGCGAAAGCCGATTCGTCAGTACTTGGATAAAATTCTAACTCAAGCGCGAGAACAGGGATTTGTTGAAACGTATTTCGGCAGGCGACGACCAACGCCTGATGTAAAATCGAGCAATTTTATGGTTCGGTCTTCGGCGGAAAGAGCTGCGATGAATATGCCAATTCAAGGCACGGAAGCGGATTTGATGAAATTGGCGATGATTCGGCTGGAGGATAAATTGTCAGGTTTGGCTGACGCGATTTTACAGGTTCATGATTCGATTTTGGTGGAATGCAAACCTGAAGACGTCCAGAAAGTCAGCGAGATTATGAAAGCGGAAATGGAAGGCGTTTGTCCGGAATTGCCGATTAAATTGAAAGTAGATGTCGGTACGGGCGTAAATTGGGGTGAAGTATAGAAAATATGGTATAATTATGCCATGAAATACACTCAACGACGAAATTCATTTTCTCGATTTGTACCAATTTTGCTGGTTATTGTTATCACGGTTGTGGCGGTAGCAGCGGTTATTGCGATTGGTCGAGCATTATTTGGCAAAAACGATTCAGGTCAAACAACGGATCAGAATGTTAACGTAGGGCAAGTTGCTTTGTTGTCGACGGACGCGGGAAGCGCGGTTCGATTGACAGTACGCGGACCAATTGTAGCGAATGAGAATTTCCGCTCATATAGCATCACTATTTCGCCAGAATCTCGCGAAATGACGACGTACGAGGGATATTTAGATAAGCCGATTGCAGAGAAAAAATTGGACAATAACAGCAAGGCTTATACGGAGCTGGTTTATGCGCTCGATAAGCGAAAAATGATGGAAGGTACGCCGCTGACTGAGCAGCAAAACGATTTGCGCGGGATTTGTGCTAGCGGTAAAATTTACAAATTCGAAACTTTGAAGGATAATTCCGTTGTGAAGAGTTTGTGGACGTCGGATTGTAGCGGCTCTAAGGGCTCAGCACAAGCTAATGTAAACGAGATTTTGGATATGTTTTTGAAGCAAATTCCTGACGGTAAGAAAATGGCGGCTGGAATTGGACTAAGTCAAGAAGAAGCTTTGTTTAAGCTGTAGGACTCGCCGAATGCCCGAGCTACCCGAAGTTGAGACAGTTCGTCGCGGTTTGGCGGATTTATTACCAGGTCAGGCTGTTGTACGAGCTACGGTATTTGATTCGCCAAAAAGCTTTCCGAATTCGCCAATTGACGTTCAGCAATTTTTATATGGTGCGCATGTAACGGCGGTGCGACGTCGCGCAAAAGTGCTGATGATTGATCTTGATACGCGTTATTCGCTGGTGATACATCTTAAGATGACTGGGCAATTAATTTTTCGTGGGGCTAATAGTTTTGCTGGTGGTCATCCGAATGATAGTTTGATCGGTGAATTGCCTGATAAGTCGACACGAGTGCAAATTGATTTTACGGATGGTTCACACTTATTTTTCAATGATCAGCGTAAGTTTGGCTGGATGAAATTGATGCCGACCGATGAGATAGGAAATTTGCCGTTTATGCAGAAAGTTGGTCCGGAACCACTCGATAAAAAAACCGAGGCAGGTGATTTTATTAAACGAATTCGCCGTCGGCAAAATTCGATGATAAAGCCAGCGTTTCTTGATCAGTCGGTGATCGCTGGGGTTGGTAATATTTATGCCGATGAAGCTCTGTGGGCTGCGAAAATTCACCCCCAAACGCGAGTTAAAAACGTTAGCGATAAACAATTAGAAAAACTATTTCATGAACTGCGTCAGATTCTACAATTGAGCATTGATCAGGGCGGCTCGACGGATAAAAATTATGTTGACGCTGAAGGCAGGAAAGGGAATTATCTGTCGTTTGCGCATGTATTTCGTCGGGAAGGTCAGCCGTGCCATCGACATCCTGATCAAGATATTGTAAAGATGAGGGTTTCTGGACGCGGTACGCATATTTGTCCAGTTTGCCAAGTGGAGGCGAAGTGATTTACCTTTTTTACGGCGAAAACGAATTCGAGAAACGGCGGGCAATTGCTAAGCTGATCGGCGATGAAAAAGTGGCGCGACATGATGGCGAAGATTTGACGCTGGCTGGAACGCAGGAAATAGCAATTGGGCAGACGCTGTTTATGAACTCGTCGGTGTATTTGATTTCAAAACTAGGCGAAAATTCTGAGATTTGGTCGCAACTTCCAGATATGAAGTTTGACGATGACAGGACGATTATTCTGGTGGAAGATAAAATTGATAAGCGAACGAAAACGTATAAGTGGCTGCAGAAAAATGCCAAAGTTCAGGAATTTTCACCGCTTAGTGATCGTCAAAAACCGCAGCTTTTAAAGTGGTGCGTAGCGGAGGCGAAGGTTCGCGAGTGTGAGTTAACGAATCGTCAAGCAGAGATAATTATTGATCGTTTGGGATTTGATCAGTTGCGACTAAGCAATTTTTTGGATCAATTGGCGCTGGCGGAGAAGGTGACGGATGATTTAATTGACAACTTCATACCTCTGGCGAGGACGGAGAATATGTTTGATTTGTTTGTTTCGGCGCTGGCGGGTGATTATGGTAGAGTTCACGATATAATTAGCTATTTGGAGTCGGAAAGTGGCGTTGATGGCGCTTATCAGACAATGGGGTTGCTCGCCTCGCAGGCAACTAACTTGACGGCGTTAGTTTTGGCTGGCGGCGACAGTAAGTCGGTGGCTTCGGATTTTTCGGCTAATCCGTATGTTTTACGAAAATTGGCGTCTTCAGCAAAAGGTGTCGATAAGAAAAAACTGAAAAGGATAAATGACGCACTACTTCGGGCGGACTTGCAAATGAAAACAACTTCTGTAAATCCGTGGCTGCTTGTGGAGGCGGCGCTGGTTGGAATTGGAAAATAAAAATACCCCAGTTAATTCCGGGGTATTTTCTAGTAATCTTTACAGATTATTTTTCAGATTTCTTAACAGCTGGCTTCTTTGCTGGAGCTTTTTTAGTAGCAGTTTTCTTAGCTGTTGCTGGCTTTGCAGCTGGTTTTTTAGCAGCTTCTAATGTAACACCTGCTTTTTTAGCAATTTTGCTTAATGCGCTCTTTCGGCGAGCAGCAGTGTTTTTCTTAATCAAGCCTTTTTTAACGGCGGTGTCGATTTCGCTTTGTGCTGCAGCAAGAGTTTTTGCACTTGGTTCTGCAGAGAAAGCTTTAACAGCAGTCTTAATGTCTTTTTTAATGCTGATGTTTCGCTCGCGGCGCTTTAAGGTTTGTTTAGCACGCTTGATGGCGGATTTGATGATTGGCATGTTTCTCCTTTACCTCTATAGATTTGTATCGCTAATCAGGAAGAATTATACAGAAAATAGCATAAATTGTAAAGAGGCGGCTTAGATATTGACTTTATGGTACTGCTTATGGTATAGTGATGCCAAGCGTAATTACAAAAAACAAACATAGGAAAAATCATGTCAAACGGATCAGCAAAGCAAAAAGTAATCCAGAGCATCAAGGATGTAACTAATATTTTAGTGACGGTGAGTTCTAGCCCGTCGGTCGACGAATTGTCGGCAGCATTAGGATTGACGATTTTCCTCAATAAACTAGGGAAGCACGCTACGGCTGTGTTTAGCGGCGACATTCCGCCAGCAATTACGTTTTTGAATCCTGATAAGACGTTTGAGCAGACCGCAGATTCTTTACGTGATTTTATTATTGCCTTGGATAAAGAGAAGGCTGACCATTTGCGCTATAAAGTTGTTGACGACGCCGTAAAGATTTTCATTACGCCATATCGTACGACGATTACCGATAAAGACTTGGAATTTTCACAGGGCGATTATAACGTTGAGCTAGTTCTGGCGCTAAATGTTGAAAATAGTGAAAGTATTGATACGGCTTTGACTGCGCACGGTAAGATTTTGCACGATGCTACGGTTGTGGCTATAACAGCGGGCGACGTAAAGAGTGGTCTTGGTTCTGTTGATTGGCACGAATCTAACGCGAGTGGTGTGAGTGAAATGGTTGTTGAGCTTCTTGATGATCTGAAGACGCCGAAGGTGACTTTGGATGAGCAGATGGCGACGGCTTTGCTTACGGGAATTGTTGCAGTGACTGACCGATTTAGTAATGGAAATACGTCATCAAAGGTTATGACTACGGCCGCAGAACTTATGGCAGCTGGCGCAAATCAGCAATTGGTGGTTTCAAAGATTGCAGAGGGCGAAGTAGAGGATACGCCGCAGAAGATTGAAAAGACCGAAGAAAAATCTCCAGAAAAAGAAGAAGCTTCAGAGGATAAAACTGAAGAAGTAGAGAAAGATGAGGAAACTGTACACGCGGACGGAACTTTGTCGATTAGCCACGAAAAGAAGGGCGATGTTGATGAAGTGGCTGAACAAACAGCAAAGGAAAAGCAAGAAGAGTCTGCTAGGATTGCTGAAGAGAAATTGGCTAAAATTGAGCCAATAAAAGAGGAGCCGCAAGCCGAGGAAGAAAAGCCTAGTGAAAAAATAGTTTCAAAGGGCGAACTTTCTTTTGAGGAAACTCCACTGATGGGTGGCACTCTGAACGCAACGACTACACAGGCTGCCGAGGATAAGATTAGGGAATTGGCTAGCGATCAAAATAAAACCATTTTAACGCACGGTAAATACGTGGGCGATAACACGCCGTCGTTTGGCAATACTCCGTTAAATGCGGCTATGGGCGCGTCTGATGAACCACCAAAGATTGATCCGTTCGCGACAACTAACGCTGCTGAGCAAAAATTGTCGACGATACCTGTTGCGCCTCAATCTGAAGAGTCAATTATTTCGGCAATTACTAACGACACAAATCAATTAAATAATCTAGTAGCGCCAGCTCCGAGTCAGCCGATTGCGCCAATTGAGCCAGCAATAACAAATCCTGAAAATAACATACCAGGCTTTGATTTGCCGATGCCGCCAGCAATGCCGGATTTCGGTGCCTTGCCGCCGATGCCGCCAGCGCCTACGGGTGTTGATGTAAATGGCTTGCCACAGATTGCACCGCTAGGGGTGGCTCCTGAGCCAGTAGCCGCTCCGCAAGCTCCAGCGCCTGCGCCGATCACCGCGATGCCAACTCAGCCAGCTCAAAACGCAGACTTCAATCCAGCGCAATTCCACATCCCAGGACAATAGTTGATGGACGAAGTGATTCTCATAGACAAACCTCAGGGAATGACTAGCTTTGGGGTGGTAGCGCGCTTGCGACGAGTTTTATCTAATCAGGCGGGAAAGAAAGTGAAGGTTGGTCACACGGGTACGCTTGATCCGTTTGCTACTGGGCTAATGATTATTGTGACTGGTAAAAAATGTCGAGAAGCTGAAGCGTTCACTAAACTGGATAAATGGTACGAGGCGGAAATTATTCTGGGCAAGAATAGTTCGACGGGCGACCCAGAAGGCGAAATTACTGATGTGTCTGATTATGAGCCGAGTTTGGAAGAAGTTCGGAAAGTGATTAGTCAATTTGTAGGAAAAATTGAGCAGACGCCGCCGATTTTTAGCGCAATAAAAATTAACGGTGAAAGAGCGTATAAATTGGCGCGTAAAGGTAAACAAGTTGAGATTCCTAAGCGTGTGATAGAAATTTACTCGTTGGAACTATTGGCATACGAATATCCCAAATTAAAGATCAGAACTCACGTTTCAAGCGGAACTTATATTCGAACGTTAGCGGTAGATATTGGCGAGAAACTAGGGACGAGTGCGTATTGTGAGAATTTGCGTCGTACGAAAATTGCTGACTATTCTATTGACGCAGCAAAGACTCTGGCGGACTTTGGAATTACTAGCTAATTGCAAAAAACAGAGAAGCTTGGTATAATTACAGAGCTATGATTAGCAAAGAAAATAAAGCGAAAGCAATTGCTTTGACTCAGGTCAATAAAAACGACGTCGGTAGCCCACAAGCTCAGGTGTCAGTTTTGACGGCTCGTATCAAAGAAGTCACGGAGCATTTGAAGGCGAATAAGCACGACTTCATGGCTCGTCGCGGCTTGATCCAAATGGTTGGTAAGCGCAAGCGTTTGCTGAAATATTTGGAGCGAACTGATTTTGAGAGTTACAAAGCAGTTGTTGCCAAATTAGGTTTGCGTAAATAATTTACGTTAAAAACTGCTTAAATCCCCTTTGACGAAAAGGGGATTTTTGTTGTTCTGGCTATTTTTTCAATTTGGCGATAATCACATCTCGTCCGTCGTTTGCGCCGCCCAAGGTGCAGGAATAAAGAGTTAATTGCGGCTGATCTGTGCGTTGTTCAATTTCCACGGCGTCTGGTTTAACGCTTTGTTTTTCGCTGATGACGTAATTGTAACGCACGCCGTTATAGTCAATGATAATTTCATCGCCGACAGTCAATTTATTGATATTATAAAAAGGTGATTTTCTGAGCGTCTGCTGAGGAGTTAATCCCATAATAAAACGGTGCGCAGATAAGACAAAATTGCCGCCATCTTTTGGGTTGCCGTTTTCTGGTTTACGCCACCACGCACCATGTTCCATTGTCTCGGCGCCGCCAGTGCTATAAGGCAAATTTATGTCGATTTTCGGTATATAAAGTCGATTTTCGGTAATTTTATTCTCAGTTTTAGTGATGAGATGAGTGGTGTGGTTGTCTTTTGGATTGATGTTTTGCGACAAAATAAGGGGCGTGCCGATGAGAGCAAGCAAGTAAACTCCGCCAAGAATCATCAAGATTGCGATTATAGTTAAGATATAGCTTTTCCAGCTTTTCTGGCGATTTTTTACTGAATCTAGCTGAAGTGACATAAATAAATTATAGCACACTCGTCTGTTAATAAGGTTATGTTAAGTGCGCTCGCGGCTGGCGTTTGGGCTGAGGTTTTAGTATAATGTAAGGAGCAATTTGTAACGCGGAAGTGATAGAGATGAGACGACTAAATTGCCAAGTAATTTCATCCCTGTTACTACCGCAAGAAAGGAGCTCTTTATGAGTATTATCAATCCAAGCGGCAAGGAGATTTTTAGTGTTACCACTGATTTTTGTGGTCGGCCGCTGACTTTAGAAGTGAATCGCGTCGGTTTTAGGACGACTGGTAGCGTTTTGGTGCGCTATGGCGACACTGTAGTTTTGGGTAGCGCTCAAGTTAGTCCGCGTCCAGTGCAATTGGATTATTTTCCATTGTCAATTGATTATGAAGAAAAATTTTATGCAGCGGGTAAGATTTCTGGCAGCCGATTTATTAAGCGCGAAGGTCGCCCAAGCGATGAAGCTGTGCTGATTGGTCGATTGATTGATCGTCCGATTCGTCCGCTTTTCCCGAAAGGTTATCGACAGGAAATTCAAGTCGTCGCGACTGTTTTGAGTATGGATCCGAGTTTCCGTCCAGATGTGATTGCGATGATTGCTGCGTCTAGTGCGTTAATGTTAACTGGTACGCCGTTTGATGGTCCAGTGGCTGGTTTGCGCGTGGGTCGAGTCAATGGCGAATTTAAGGCGTTCTTGACTCCGGAAGAGCGCGAAAAGTCGGATCTTGATTTGGTTGTGGCTGGTATTGAAAGCGGTATAACAATGGTCGAGGCTGGTGCTAAAGAAGTTTCGGAAGATGTTATTGTTGATGCGATGACATGGGCTCACCAGATGATGCAGCCAGCGATTGCCCTGCAACGCGAACTGGCGGAAAAAGTTGCGCCAGCACAGCAGGAATACGATTTAATTTTGCCAGACGAATCAATTCAGCAGACAGTTAACGCGTGGACTGATGGGAAATTTGGTGAGAAAATCCGTCGCCCGTATCCAGAGCGCAATGAAATGATTAGCGAAATTCGCGCTGAGTTCCATGAGGCGATGGCGGAAAAATTGGGACTGGACGAGGAAGAATATAGCGAAGTTCGTAGCGATTACGATGAAGCGTTCACTTTGGCTTTACATAAAGATGTTCGCCGGGGAATTGTTACCGAACGAGTTCGTCCTGATGGTCGACAATTGACCGAGGTTCGTCCGCTCAGTTCGGAAGTTGGATTCTTGCCGCGCGCTCACGGTTCCAGCTTGTTTACGCGTGGCGTGACTCAAGGAATGAATATTGTGACTTTGGCGCCGCTTAGTTATTCGCAATTGATTGACACTATGGAAATTACCGACGGTGAGCGACGTTATATGCATCATTACAATGCGCCGGGCTATACGGTTGGTGAGGTCAAGCGAATGGGCAGTCCAGGTCGACGTGAAATTGGTCACGGATACTTGGCGGAACGTGCTTTGCTTCCAGTTTTGCCAACTGAAGAGGATTTCCCATACGCTATTCGTTCGGTGACAGAAATTATGAGCCAGAACGGCTCCACTTCAATGGCGGCGACTTGTTCTAGCTGCTTGGCGTTGATGGATGCTGGCGTGCCAATTTCGGCTCCAGTGAGTGGAATTGCGATGGGATTGATGATGGATGGCGATACTCCGTATGTGTTGAGCGATATCGCTGATGCTGAGGACTTTGCTGGTGATATGGACTTTAAGGTAACTGGAACTTCAAAGGGTATTACAGCTCTTCAAATGGACATGAAGGTTCATGGACTGCCGGTGGCGATTTTGCGTCAGGCAATTGAGCAGAGTAAGGCGGGGCGTGCGCACATTTTGGAACATATGCTTAGTGTGCTTCCAGGGCCTCGTGAGTCGCTCAGTCCGTATGCACCACGAATTGAGAAGATTAAGATTGATCCGGATAAGATTGGCGTGATTATTGGTAAGGGCGGTGAGACGATCAATAAGATTACTTCGGAAACTGGCGCTGAGATTGATATTAAGGAAGATGGTTTGATTACCGTGGCCAGCCCAGACGGCGCGTCGATTGAAAAGGCTATGAACTGGATTAAGAGTCTGGTTGAGGAGCCAGAAGTCGGCAAGATTTACGAAGGTAAAGTTGTTGGCATTAAAGATTTTGGCGCGTTTGTGAATATACTTCCTGGTGTTGACGGAATGGTTCATATTTCGAAATTGGCAGAACATCGAGTTGAAAAAGTGACTGATGTCGTGAAAGAAGGGCAAACTGTTCGCGTGAAAATTACTGGAATTGACGAGCGCGGTAAGATTAATTTGACGATGATTGGTTTATAAATATATAATAGCGAAAGCGTAATTTTAGGAGGAAAATTTATGGACAATAGTAATAACAACAAACCGCAAACACCGCCTCAGCCACAATTCCAGCAGGCTCCACAGCAGCCTCAGGCTCAGCAGCCTCAACCACAACAACCAGTCATGGGAGCTCCATACCAAATGCCACCAAAAAAGAAAATGAGTAAAGGTGCTTTATGGGGAATTATCGGCGGAATAATTGGACTAGTCGTAATTATCGTTGGTGTAGTCCTGGCTGTCTTACTGCTAAGTGGTCCAAGTAAGGCGGATTATAAAGCTGCTGGAGAAAAGTTAAACGAGACAATTGAGATATACAATAAGGCGGCTTCGTCGCTTTCGTACATCTCCACTTCAGAAACTGAGACTTCATTGAAATCCAATCGTGATAAGCTCGCTAAAACAAAGAGCGAAGTTAACGACAGGTTGGCTGAGATAGGTAAAATGAAGGCCATTACAGGCGACAAAGAGGTTCGTGAAAAGTATGAGGCTCTGAAGAACAAACTAGAAAAGTTCAATACAGCCGTGGATGCCTTTGAAGAAGTATACGAGAAGATTATGCCAGTGATAATTGAATTTTCTGACGGTAGGAACAGCTCTAACTTTTCTAGCGTAGAAAGCACGATTAGGAAGGCTCGACAGAATCTTAAGAATGTTGATGCTAAGAATGAAACTAATAAAAAGTTTATTAGAGATTTTACTGCCAAGCTAGAAAAAATCGAAAAGATGCTGCCGAAGGTCGCGGAGATGAAGACTGACTATAAAAAGTATAATTCCAACTATATGAGTGAATTTTATGACAGTCTTACCGCGATTCAGAAGCCTATTAATGAATGGACATCAGGAATACAGAAGTTGGCAGAAGAGGGCGAAATTCGCGATGAATTAAATGACCTAGGAACTATACTGGCAGACAAGGTAAATAAATAGTTCTGCTAAATATCATAAGCGCCTCGTTTTTTGCGGGGCGTTTTTGATAGAATAAATATATGGACAAGCAGACTAAATTGGACGCGTTGGCGGAAGAAATTGTAAAAGAGAAGGTTTGCTCGGATTTGGCTGATCAGGCGACGCAGCTTGTTATGGGCGATGGAAATCCTGATGCTGGTATCGTTTTTATTGGTGAAGCGCCGGGGAAGAATGAAGATCTGCAGGGCAAGCCGTTTGTCGGTGCTGCGGGAAAATTCCTTGATGAGATGCTAAAGTCTGCCAATTTACAGCGGTCAGATGTATATATTACCAATATTGTTAAGTATCGACCGCCGAATAATCGCGACCCATTGCCAGAGGAGAAGCGTCAATTTTGGCCATATTTACTCAGGCAATTAGAAATCATTCAGCCAAAGGCTATTCTGACCTTAGGGCGGCACAGCGGCGGCGGATTTATTCCGGGATTGCAGATCAGTAAAGAACACGGTCGTCCACGTAAAGTGCGTCTGCACGAGCTTGAATTCGTAGTGATTCCGTTATATCATCCAGCCGCTGCGCTTTATAACGGCGGTATGCGTCAGACTTTAATTGACGATTTTATTCAGGCTGTGGAATTTGTGAAGAATAATAGCGGCGCTTAATTAGACTATTTTCTTGCAAAAGTTTCTCAGACGTAGTATAGTGGATAGTCGATATCTATTATATCTAAGTCGAGAAAGGATTTGTATGAGATTATCGGGAGCTGTTGAACAAGCGTGTTGCATTATGGCAATTCTGGCGGATCCGAAAAGGACGACGCCGGTAACTAATGATGCGCTGGCGGAAAAGATGCTGGTTTCGCCGACGTACTTGAAGAAAATTAGTCGGAAATTGGTAATAGCAAAGCTAATCACTTCAACTCAGGGAGCTGGCGGCGGATTTATTTTAGCGAGAAAAATGAACGAAGTTACGTTGCATGATGTTGTCCTTGCAATTGAAGGAGAGTCGCCATTTTTTCAGCCTCAGGGAATTATTGAGAGAGTTTTTCAATCGCGTCCTCGTCAGGTGGAAATTGGCATGAATATGATAGAAAAGGTTTTTTCTGAAGCGCAGGAAAAGTGGAGTGAATATTTGAAAACTGTGACGCTGGAAGATGTCACAAAGGAGGTTACACATGATTAAAAATAAGATGTTACGAGCCGAGTGGAAGCATTTGTTTAATAATAAAATATTGCTGATATCCATGGCTGTGATTTCGTTTATCCCGATTTTGTATAGTGGATTTTTCCTAGGCTCAATTTGGGATCCGTACGGACAAACAAAAAACTTACCGGTGGCGTTCGTGAACGAAGATAAGGGCGCTAGCTTAAACGGTAAAGTGCTGAATGTCGGCGAATCCGTCGAGAAAAAACTGAAAGATAATCACGATTTGGGTTGGGAGTTTGTCAGTAAACAACAAGCAGACGAAGGCGTGAATAGCGGGCATTTTTATGCAGTAGTAACTATTCCGTCCGACTTTTCGCAGAAAGCGGCGTCAATTACCGAATCTGAACCTCAGCAGGCGGTTATTAATTTTACGACCACGCCAGCGAAAAACTATATCGGTTCGCTAGTCAGCAATCAAGCTGCCGCCAAGGTTAAATCTTCGGTGTCTGAACAAATCACTCAGGCGTACGCTAAGGGAATTTTGGAGAATTTGGACAAGCTTGGAATAGGGCTGGATGCGGCAGCTAACGGCGCGTCAACTTTGCACGACGGATTAGGGCGATTGCAATCTGGCACACAAACATACGTTGGCGGCGTTAAGCAATTAGCGGTAAATCAGCAATCCTTGACTGGCGGACTGGCGCAACTCAGCGACGGTTCTCGTAAATTGCAGGCGGGGTTGGGGCAATTGTCGAACAATTTGCCGACCGAATCTCAATTGTCACAATTATCTGACGGCATGAAACAATTGCAATCGGGCATAAATCAGTTAAACGCCAGCGTGAGTAACCCATCGCCAGCGCTCGTGGCGCTGAAAAATAAGGTAGAAACGACCGCGCAAACTTTGGTGCAAACAATGAAAGATTCGGAGTCCGACTTGTCGGCGGCGGGCGATACTTTGCGGACTTTGGGCGCGCAAGCAGCCGCTTCTGGCAGTGAATCTACGACGATAAGTTTGTCGCAAATTAGCAATATTTCTCGAGCATTCACAGAAACTCAGACAATTATTGAGCAGACGACAACGCTACTTAAAGATCTTCGAGTGCTAACTCAACAATTATCGGCGCAACAAACGCAACTTCGGGCTGGAGTTTCTACATTGAATAAAGGCGTGAATCAATTGGCACCAAACGCGATCACCGCATTTAACGGCTATAACAGCGTGCGATTCGCAAATAATCAATTGCTGGCGGGCTCGGCAAGCTTAGCAAACGGCTTAAGCGAAGCAAAATCGGGCAGCCAAAAATTGGCGAATGGCGCGAGTTTGTTAGAAAGTCGCTCGGGCGCGTTAATTGACGGAACTTCGCAACTGGCAAGCGGCGCGGATACGCTGGCGAATAAATTGGCGGATGCTTCTAATCGCATAAAAATTCAACCAACTGGCGCTACGACTCAGCAGCAAATTGCAAATCCAGTGAAGTCGGAAATGACCGAAAAGGGCAATGTTCCAAACTATGGATACGCTTTGTCGCCGTATGTTTTGTCGCTAAGTTTGTTCGTTGGAGCACTCGTTCTGAACGTTATTTATCCGATCCGCAAAACTTTTTCCGAGCAAGAAAGTGCGATTCGTTGGTGGCTATCTAAAGCTTCGGTGGCTGGCGTGGCAGCCTTTATGCAAGCAACAATTTTGATGTTGGTGATGGTGTTTTTCTTAGGGCTAACTCCAGAGCATCCAGCGCATTTCATCGGGGCAATTTATCTGACGTCGTTTGCATATATGTCGATTGTGTCGCTTTTGGTGATTGTTTTGGACAATCCAGGGCGGTTCCTAGCGATGGTTCTTTTGGTGCTCCAATTGGGATCCAGTGAAGGAACATTCCCAATCCAAACTGCCAACGGATTCTTCCAAGCAATTAATCCGCTAGTGCCGATGACTTACTCGATTCGTGCATTGCGCCAGGCTATTTCGGGCGGGCTAGATAACGCATTTTACGGCGGCAGTATGTGGGTTTTGGCTGGATTCTTGTTGGTGGCTAATTTATTGACAATCGGCTTCTTCGCCTATCGTGGCAAGCGTAAATTCGCACACACGTCGGTGGATGGCGACGATTAATTTACCTCTGTTATAAAACATTGTTCTTTGACAAAATATGAGCGGTTTGCTAATATAAGAGTACTAACTAGAGGAATTTACATCAGTTCACCTCTATACCTGGTTTTTGAATTATATTGTAATAAAAAAGGAGTATAACAATATGGGTCAGCGGCGACTAGCAACACCGCAAAAAGATGACGCCAATAAGCGTCCGCAGTCAAAGAAAAGCAACAATGCAGTTTTGAATAGCACAACTACTCGTAAGGGTGAAGTTTTCCGAGCTCAGCGACGAACGAGCGAGAATGTTAATCTCAGGGCTTCACAACACTTAATTGATATTCCGGTAAACAAGTCAGTTTACAACGGATACGGCGGCGAGCAATTTAGTGCCAAAATGCAGCCAAAGCCTGTTCGCGGTGGTCAGCCGAAACTTCGGATTATCCCAATTGGTGGCGTGGGCGAAATGGGAATTGGTAAGAATATGAACGCCATCGAATATGATGATGAGATTATCATCGTAGATATGGGCTTTTTGTTCCCGGGCAGTGATTATCCAGGCATTAATTACATCACGCCAGATATTACTTGGCTGGAAGAGAATAAGCATAAAATTAAGGCGCATGTTTTTACGCATGGACACCTTGATCACATTGGCTCGTTCCGTCATTTTATTCATCGTATTCCAGCGCCAGTTTATGGCTCTAAGTTTACGATTGGCATGCTTGATCGAACGATGGACGATTCAGAAGTGGATTTCAAGCCAGATTATCGAGTGATGGATCCGCTGAGTCACGAAATTGTTCAAGTTTCTAAGCATTTTTCAATCGAGTTGGTGCGAGTCAACCACTCAATTCCTGATTCTACGGCGGTGATTATTAGAACTCCGATGGGTGTGATTGTCGATTCTGGTGACTGGCGATTCGAGGAAAGTCCAGTTGATGGTCAGAAGTTTGACCTTGAGCGACTTACGGAAGTGGCTTCAAAAGAAGGCATTTTGATGTTTATGAACGAGTCGACCAACTGTGAATCGGCTGGCACACACACGCACACGGAGTTTGATATTCAGTATTCCATCGGTCAGGTGATGGATAAGTTTAGTAATAGTCGAGTAATTTTAAGTTGTTTCTCATCGCAGGTGCATCGCTTGCAATTAATTTTGGAAGAGGCTCATAAGCACGGACGCAAGGTGGCGTTTGCTGGATTCTCGATGATTCAAAATCTGGAAGTAGCGTTGCGTTCGGGGACAATTAAGATTCCTAAAGACACCATTATGAAGATGGAAGATATTGTTAAATTGCCCGATAACCAAATTGCCGTAGTTTGTACTGGCTCGCAGGGTGAATTTAACGCCGTCTTAAATCGCATGGCGACGGGCGCTCATAAATATATGAAAATTAAGGGTTCGGACGTTGTGGTGTTTAGTTCAAATCCAATTCCTGGCAATGAAAAAAGCGTGGTGCGAACGGTTGATGGTCTGATGCGCGAAGGTTCTGACGTTATTCAGAACGGAAAGACTCACTTGACAGGAATCGGTCCTCTACACTTGTCAGGTCACGGATATTATGACGATCATGTCAAGTTGATCAATGCACTTAACCCAACTTATTACATGCCAATTCACGGTGAATTCCATATGTTGGTGCATAATGCCAGATTGGCGGAAAAGGAATGTGGAATTCCTCGTAAGAATATTTTTGTGTGCGATGCTGGAGATATTATTGAAATTGATATTGAAAGGCAAGCAAAGAAGGCTGGGCGAATTCACGTTGGTGGCGTGATGTATGATGACACTGGCGCGATTGTTTCTGAGGTTGTATTGAAAGATCGCATTCACATGTCGCAAGAGGGAATGTTTGTTGTGGTGCTGACCGTACAGCGTGGCACGGGACGATTATTGACTAGTCCAGACATTATTTCTCGCGGATTTATTTACTTGCGCGATTCTGAAGAGTTGATGAATATGATTCGCCAATACTTGAAGCAAAAAGCGGCACGTAGTTTTTCTGGCAAATATGATTTGGACGTTATCAAAAAAGAAATTAAAGATGAGATTACGCATATATTGTACGATCAGACTCGCCGAACACCGATTGTCATTCCAGTGATAAATGAAGTTGGTGGCTTGAAATCTGTTAAGTCGGCAGCTACGCCAACACATTCTGCCGTGAAATCGCCCGCGCGCGGTAAAAAGCCTGTCTCAGACGAGCCAAAAATGACCCTCCCAACTACGCCACGTCGCCGTTTCCCGCAGCGCCAAGTGCCAGATACTGAAGCAAACGACACAAAAGCCAGAGAACGACAGAATACTCGCCCGTACTAGAGTTCTAGATTGATTTTACTGGTAAATTATGCTATAATACTAAGCGTATTAAGTTGATTTTTACATCTGTTAATAAGTGTAAAATCAGTGTATAATAAAAACGATTATGGCAAAAAAACGAAAGAGCACGAAAAAATCCGCACCAGCCAAGCCGCAGCATAGTTTGCCGGCGGGTTTTTGGTCGCAAGTTGGCGCGGTGATGCTTATTCTTTTGTCTCTACTACTCGTCGTGTCGTGGTTTGGCGTCGGTGGTCCGGTTTTACAATGGATTGATATGGCGACCATAAAAACTATTGGTTACACCGCGTACGCCTTACCGATATTGCTGATTTATTTGGCGGTTGAGACTTTCCGAGCAGAAGAGAATCAGTTGCCTGCAGTGGTGAAATTTGCGGCAATTTTGGAAATTGTGTGGTTTTCTGGATTGTTTGGGTTAATGAAGACGGCTTCGCATCCGAATTCTGGTGGATTTGTGGGCGATATATTGAATATGGCCACACTGAAAATGGTAGATTCGGCAATTGCTGTGATTATTTATCTGGTTTTGGCGTTTATAACGGTTCTATTTATTACTCAAACGTCACCGTTTACGGTTTTCAGTAAACTTTGGGAGATGATTAAGAGCAATACTAAGGAGGACGATAATAATCGTTCTGTTATGAAAAAGGCGTCAATTGCTCAGCCAGCAGAAGAAGAGAAAAAGACCGACTTGGGAGAAATTAAGTTAAATGCTGGTGTACCAATAATTGATACAGCCAAAGAGAAAAAGAGCTTATTAAAGAAAGTAGAGAAGCCAGAAAAGGTCAATGAAGAGCAGGCTTTGGTGGCAACTCGTGATCCGAATTGGGAGGCGCCAAGCTTGGATCTATTAGAGAAGAACGAAAGCGGTGCTGATGCTGGAGATACGCGCCAGAATGCCCAAATAATTCACGATACGCTGGCTGAATTTAATATTGAGGCAGCGATGGGCGATATTAATGTTGGTCCAAAAGTCACGCAATACACTTTAAGACCGCCAAGTGGCGTTAAATTGACGCGAATTACGGCGCTGGAAACTAACATTGCGCTTAATTTGGCGGCACAAAGTTTAAGGATTGAGGCGCCAATTCCTGGTCAGCGAGCGGTTGGTATTGAAGTGCCTAACCGTAAGGCTGCCGAGGTGCGACTGCGAAGTACGTTGTCATCAAAGCAATGGGCTGCTGCTCGTGATCCTTTGAGTTTTGGAATTGGTAAAGATATATCTGGTCAAGTTGTTGTGGGTGAACTGGGAAAGATGCCGCATTTGCTGATTGCTGGACAAACGGGTTCTGGTAAGTCTGTGATGATTAACACCTTGCTTTGTAGTTTGTTGTATCGCAATAGTCCGAGTGATATGAAGTTGATTTTGGTTGACCCGAAGCAAGTCGAAATGGCACCGTACGCCGATATTCCACATCTTCTTGCGCCAGTTATTAATGAACCAGAGAAGACCATTTCAGCTTTGAAGTGGGCGGTGAATGAGATGGAACGACGCTATAAGTTGTTGGCGGGCGAGAAAATCCGTAATATTAAGGAATATAACAAGAGGCTGCAGTCGCGCGCTAAGAAGATTGCAATTGCTGATGAAAATGGCAATGTTCAAGAGCATGAAGATGGATCGATGCCGTATATCGTGATTGTGGTGGACGAGATGTCTGACCTTATGATGATGGCTAAAAAGGATGTTGAGACGTTAATTGTCCGTTTGGCGCAGAAATCGCGAGCAGTTGGCATTCACTTGGTGTTGGCAACGCAGCGTCCTAGCGTGAATGTGATTACTGGTTTGATTAAGGCAAACGTGCCGGCGCGAATTGCCTTTACGGTGGCTAGCCAGGTTGACAGTATAACGATTCTAGACCAATCTGGCGCTGAGAAATTATTGGGTCAGGGAGATATGCTATTTTACGTAACGAGTATGAGCAAGCCAAGACGTATCCAGGGCGCCTGGGTGACAGATGATGAGGTGAATAAAATTGCCGATCATTTGCGTATGCAGATGGCTCCGCAATACAACGATGAAGTGGTGGCTCAGCCAGTTCAATTGGACGGTAAGGGTGGCGTCGTGATGGACTTATCTGAAGGTGGCGATGATAAGTTTAAGGATGCGGTTCGTGTGGTGGTTGAGCGTCGCAAAGCCTCAACGAGTATGCTGCAAACGCGCCTGGGAATTGGTTATCAGCGAGCAGCGCGAATTATTGAAGAGATGGAAGAGCGGGGGATTATTGGTCCGCAGAACGGTTCTAAGCCGCGCGATGTTTTGATTTCTAGTCCAGAAGAGCTTGAGGAGCTGCTGGCGGAATAGCGATTGCTACGATTTATCAGTAGTAAGATTGGCAATATTGGCTGTTTAGTGATATAATAGCAATTGAATATTAACCTAAGCTTACGTGAGACAGCGTAAGCATCCGTAAATGGATTCCAGAGGAGGAAACATGAACGAATACGAACTAACTGTTCTTATTCACCCGGATTTAGAGGCTAATCTAGATTCAGCGTTGGATAAGGTACGTGGTTTGATCACTGCTAACGGTGGTGAAATTACCAAAGAAGATAACTGGGGCAAGAAAAAATTGGCCTACACAATCAAGCGTGAGGACTTTGCAGTTTACGTTTGTTTTGAGGTTAAATTGCCAGCGCCAGCTTTATTGAAAATTTCAAACACACTTAATATTACTGACGAAGTTTTGCGCTACCTATTGGTAAAAACTGATGAAAAAACTCGTCAAGCATTAAGCGAGCAAAAAGCGCGCAACGAAGAATCTGATTCAAGCGAATCAAGTAAATAAGCCTAACTGCCGTAAGGTAAAAGAGGGGATAGAATATGGCACGAAGTATCAATCAAGTGATTTTGTTGGGTAGATTGACACGCGATCCAGAACAGCGAACAACCGCTTCTGGCAAGAATGTAGTTAGTTTCAGCATTGCTGTTGATCGACAATCTCAAGACGATCAGGCTGACTTTTTCAATATCACAGCTTGGGATAAACTTGGTGATTTGGTAATGCAATATCTAAGCAAGGGTCGTCGGGTTTTGATCCAAGGACGACTGCGACAGGATAGCTGGGAAGATAAGGATACTGGTAAAAGGCAGAGTCGAATTGAAGTTACTGCTTCGGACGTAACGTTCTTAGACGGTCCAAATGGCGACAATTCGGGTTCTGCAGCACCAAAGACTACTAAAAAAGAGGAAGTCGTAACGGAAATTGACGATAAGCCAATTGACCTAAGCGAAATTCCATTCTAATAAGGAGATTAAAATGGCACAATTGAAGAAAAATCCACCGATCATTTTTGACTATAAAGATGTAAAAACTTTGCAACGTTACATCAATGTTTACGGTCAAATTGAGCCAATCAGCAAGACTGGTTTGAGCGAAAAGCAACAGCGAAGCTTGGCAGTAGCAATTAAGCGTGCTCGCCACTTGGCTTTGTTGCCATTTGTTACTAGCAACTAGGAACGTTTAATGCGCAATATCTCGTTGCTATGATATATTTGGCAGCGAGATATTTTATTGGAAAGGAGAAAATATGTATCAGCCAACTGATTTGAAAAAAGGCGTAGTTTGTCAAATTGACGGCAAGCCATATCGCGTCGTAGAATACGGCCAAAAAGTTATGGGTCGTGGCGGTTCGATTGTTAACGTGAAATTGAAAAACCTAATTGACGGAAGTGTTATCCCAAAGACTTTCAAGGGTCAAGAGCGAATCGAAGCTGCGGAAGTAAATAATAAAACTGCGCAATATTTGTATAACGACGGCGACAAGTTCTATTTCATGGACCCGACTAGCTTTGAGCAATTTGAGCTGGCTGCGGAAATCGTGGATGATGCCAGTAAATACCTGAAAGAAGGCGATGAATTAAGCCTTCAATTCTTCGACGGTCGAGTGATTAACGTTGAGCTACCAAAGAATAAATATCTGGAAGTTACCTACACGGAAGATGTGGTTAAGGGCGATACGACTTCATCTGTGCTAAAAGACGCTACTTTGGAGACGGGGCTAGTTGTCAAAGTTCCAGCATTTATCAAGCAGGGCGATATTATTAGCGTTGACACATCCACTGGTGAATATCGCGAGCGAAAGAAATAGTTCTACTTAATGAAACAGCGATTAGATAAAGCTCTGGTCGAGCGTGGTTTGGCGACAACAAGATCTCAGGCGGATAATTTTATTCGCCTGGGCTATGTTTTTTTGAATAAGAAAATTGTCCAAAAATCAGGAACTATGGTGTCTGATTCGGACGAGATAAAGCTCGAGAAGAAAGAAACTTATGTTTCGCGAGCTGGCTTAAAACTGGCAAGCGTGGCGGAGTATTTTCATCTTAATTTTCAGGATAAAACCGTTCTGGATATTGGTTCGAGTACGGGCGGATTTACTGACTATTCATTGCGTCACGGCGCCAAAAAGGTATTTGCTGTTGACGTTGGAACGGAGCAGCTCCATCCGAGTTTGAGACCGAATCCAAAAATTATTCTCCACGAAAAGACCGATATTCGTGATTTTTATGCAGATGAAGCAATTGATATTATCGTGGGCGATGTGTCGTTTATATCTCTGAGGGAAATTTTGCCGCACGTGGCAGAAAATTTGATGAACACGAATACGATATTAATTGCTATGGTGAAGCCTCAATTTGAGGCGGGGCGGCATCAGGTTAATAAAGGAATTATTAAAAACGATAAAGTTCGCCGGCAGATTTTGTCCGATTTTGAAGATTGGGCGAAAAAGTATTTTGTTATCTTAGATAAAAAAGATAGTGAAGTGGCTGGCAGTAAGGGTAATCTCGAGCGATTTTACAAATTGAAATTAGCTAAACGTTAAACCTAAATTCAACGACATCATTTGGCTGCATGACGTAGGTTTTTCCTTCGGTGCGAATTTTGCCGTTTTCACGAGCCTTAACTTCCGATCCTGCTGCGACTAAATCGTTAAAATCAACAATTTGTGCAGCAATAAATCCGCGCTCAAAATCCGAGTGAATAACGCCCGCGGCTTGCGGTGCAGTCCAGCCCTTGTGAATTGTCCAAGCTCGGACTTCTTTTTCGCCCGCAGTTAAGTAGCTTTGTAGTCCGAGCGTATCGTAGGCCGCATGAATAAGTTTAGCGAGTCCAGTTTCCTTGACGCCGTAGCTTTCTAATAACTCTTTGGCATCATTTTCAGATAAGCCCTTCAACTCTTCTTCCAGTTTTGCGCAGACAAAGACGGTTTTTGCGGGACTTACGAGTTCGGTCAATTGACTCTGTAGATCGGAATTGTTCAATCCTTCTTCGTCAACGTTGAATGCGTAAATAACGGGTTTGGTGGTAAGAAGGTGAAGGTCGGAAATTGCCTCAAAATCCACATCTGACAGGGCGGAAATTGGTACGCCTTTTTGTAAATTGTCGATTAAAGATTGCAGATATTCAACTTTTTGACGAGCTTTTGGGTTTGCTTTGGCTTCTTTTTGGAGCTGAGGCAGGCGTTTTTCAAGAGTTTGTAGATCGGCCAGAATAAGCTCGGTATTTATAACTTCAATGTCTTTCTTAGGGTCAATTGGCGCTTCATCGTGGCGCAAAATTTTTGAATTTTCGAACGCACGGACAACGTGAACAATCGCGTCGCACTCTCTGATATTGTGTAGAAATTTATTGCCCAAACCTTCACCTTTAGACGCGCCAGCAACCAGCCCAGCGATATCGACGAAAGTGACGGTGGCTGGAATAATTTTTTGCGCGTGATAAAGATCGGCCAAAATTTGCAGACGATCATCTGGCACGGGAACAATTCCTGTGTTCGGCTCAATTGTCGCAAACGGATAATTAGCCGCCAAAATGTCGTTATTTGTTAAAGCGTTAAAAAGTGTCGACTTGCCGACATTTGGTAAACCAACGATTCCAATAGATAAACTCATATATTTATTATATCATCTGCGGAATCTTTGATATAATTATAAGCATGAGAAGAAAATACTCATTGCCTAAGGTGGGCATGCTGGCAATAGTAGTGGCTTTGGCTATTTCGGTAACGGCTTTTTTTATCTATACATATGCGGCGCCAAGCTCGCCAAATTGGACGATAACTGGTAAATCCTGGGTTACGAAACATTTTAATCGGTCAGACACTAACAACTATGGATCTGGTTGGGTGGCTGCACCAGGTAGATTAAAAGACGTAAAGCCGGGAGATACGGTTGATTGGTGGCATAGTCTTTTTGTCAGCGGCGGGCCTACTGACAATGTCGTGACTGGAGTTCAGCAAGATGTGTTCGATTTAAGCTCAAATCAGCCGATGGATAATGATATCAGTCTGAACGATAGGGGGGCTTGGCATAATGAAGATCCTCGATGGTTTAACGTTATGACGGATTGGAAGGATTATGCTTGGAAGCGAATGAACAATCCAGAGGGAGTGGATTATCGCACTACCTCTATGGAGGCGTTGAACGGAAAATCTAGATTAGAGGATGTTCGTGGTCCGCTTGGAAAAAATAAATTTATGTTTACGCGAGTCATTAAAAGAGAGGATATGGGTAAGCGTATCTGTCAGCGAATCTATTGGAGCAAGCGCAATTCTTTGCCGGTTTCGGGATGGGGCTATTCGCAGTATGCATGCGTAGAGGTTCCATATGATTATGACGTGGAGCCTTCGGTCAGTGTTAACTCGGATTACATTGACGCAGAAAATGTCACGAAAATTGAGGGAATAAATGCTGGGTTGAATAATAAGGGCACGTCAAAAACTCAAAATTCTTCATATGCACTTGCTCGGTTTGTTGTCAGAGGGGCTGAAGTATCGGGGCTTGCGGGCAAGAGCGATGTGGTTTCGTTGCCTGGGGGTACTGCTGATAATGATTGGCCGTGTGCAATCGTGCGACTGATTAAAGGACAATATAAAGATAGCTTAAATATTGATAGTGGCGCGTGTGGAAAAATTGTTCAAAACACTGGCAGTCAATTAAACACCGGTCAGACTCCAGTGGCTACAAATCAGATAGATAATTTGGATAGGGTTAAGCTAAGCGCTAACGACAGTCTATGTTATGTAGTTATGGCAAGTAATTACAACGGTTCGGCGCCTTCGACGGATTTTAAATACGCAGTTAAGTGTATCAGATCCTCGAAAAGACCGAAAGTACAGGTTTGGGGTGGCGACATTAAGACCGATAAAGAGGTTATTACTAGCAAGACATCAAACAGCGTGAACGTTCCTGATGAGAATCTTAGTCGTATTGAGTTAGATAAGACTTCTATACGGTCAAGGGGGCTGTGGGGTACAGGTTTAGATAGAAATGGTAATAAAATTGGAGGTAATGTTCATTTTAGTCCTGGCGAATACGGCTTTAAGGGGGGCAACGACGCTGATCTGCACTGGTCTATAGTTTGTGCTGAGGATCAGTATGGCGGTAATGGAAATCAGAGGGCTTACGATAAGAGCGGTAATGTGGCTGATTTACCTAGTTGTCATGGCGATGCAACCAACTTAAAAGACGACTATCAAGCCAGAACAGTCGTAACGACACAGTGGCGCAATCCCGGTCGGGGTGATATGCTGCAAGATGGTTATATTACATGTACGCCCGATTCTATGTATCGCGATATAGTTGGTGACGCATCGCTCGTCTATAATCCTGATTATTGCAAGAGGGGTGTTTGGAGAACGTCTGACTCTGCGGAGTGGATTAGTATAAATAGTTTTGGTCGGCATACGCATTCTAATAGTAAACCAGATCCAGCGAATCTAAACTGTCGGGATGATTCTCGCCCTATAGCAGAAGTTATCTCGTGCTCGAATACGTATGTCTTTAGATTGAAGGGTATTAATTTAGAAGAGCTAAAAGATGCTAAGAAGCTGGAGATTGGTTTTAGTGGAGCTGTAGATAACTATGTTCGAGTGAAAATTAATGGCCATGAAATGAAGGTGTTGGGCAATGAAAACGGCGCAAGACCTGAGGGGACTCAGTATTCTGGTTGGGGTTTTCCGGGCTATGCTGGAAATTCTCGATTTACTGCCGAGACGCAGCCAGGTACTGTTTTATATAAGGATAATAACTTCATCGATATTTATGTAAAATCTAATCCGTCACATATGGGTCTGCTGATCGAGGATATATCATTGGCTTATAAGATGGCCTATACGAATCAGAATGTGTACGGTTCTTGGGGTGAATATGGAATTATTGCTAATGGTAAGGCGGATTCGGCTTCGGGGGCTGGATTGTCATCGTCGTTTAATGGTCGCTCGGGAGTGACTCCACGTGACTATAATAAGCTAACTTTTGCCAATATTCCAAAATACGGTAATTTCAGTAGCACCAGTTCAGTTCCAGATAATTTTACCTTACCGTCGGTTGGCGGGACGAGAGGTAGTATCTCTGGCAATGTAGATGTGAATAGTCTAGCTTCGGGTGAATATAACGCTGGAAACGTAACCTTAACGGGGTCAAAATTAAGCGTAGGCAAGAGTATAGTCATAAAGTCCTCGGGCGTAGTTAGGATTTCGGGCGATTTGCTATATACAGACACGAATGATGTGCGCCAATTGCCACAACTAATTATCTACGCGAAGAATATTATTATAGAGCCTTCGGTTGGTGAAGTGAATGCTTGGTTGATTACTCAGAAGGATGGATATGTTAGTACTTGTGGTGTGGTAATTAGCTTCGGAGATTGGCTAAGTGGAGTTTCTGAATCTTCTTGCGGTAAGAAGCAACTGAAGGTTAACGGACCAATTAAAACTGGACGCTTGTTCTTGCGACGAACGTACGGCGGAAAACATGCTTCATCTGCAAAGAATGATCCGAATATGCATCCTGGAACTCCAGCAGAAATCATCAATTTGAGGGCTGACACTTATATTTGGGCTTACAATAATTATCGAAACACTGGCGCGATTAGCACGATGAATGTTCGCGAATTGCCGCCAAGATATTAAAAGTTTGCAAATTAAAACGCTAATGTATATAATTATTATTAGTTATGAAATTAGCAAAAGGGTTGGGCGAATTCTTCGGACTGGACATCGATACGAATGCGGTGCGGGTGGTTCAATTGTCTCGTACTGGCGCGGGATGGAGTTTGTCTCATTACGGTTATACGCCAGTTGATTCTAAAATAACGAGCGGCGATTCTCCAGAGTCTAAGCGACGCTTGGGTGAGGCTATTATGACCGCCGTTGGTCAGGCTGGGATTAAGGCATCCAATGTAGCTGTCGGTTTGCCGTCAAATAAGACATTCTCGACTATTATCGATGTGCCGAAAGTTCCTGAGCAGGAATTGAAGGCAATGATGAAATATCAAATTGACCAATATATTCCAATGTCTTTGGATGAGGCAGAAGTTGACTGGGCTTTATTGGGTGATAGTTTGCATGCTCAGAATCAGTATGAGATTTTGCTGACAAGTACAGCGAAGTCTTATGCGGAAGAGCGTCTGGAATTAGTTGAAAATCTTGGCTTCAATGTGATTGCCGAAGAACCGAACGCTATTGCTATGGTTCGTTCCTTGTCAGCTACCGATTCTCAGGATGCGCGTTTAATTATCAATATGGGCGAAAATTCAACGGATTTGGCGGTTGTTTATAACGGAGCGCCGCGACTTATCCGTATGATTCCGACCGGGCTTTCATCTTTGGTTCGATCGGCGGTTCAGAATCTCAGTGTCCAGGAAGATCAAGCGCGTCAATTTATTTTGAAATTTGGTTTGGCACCGGATAAATTAGATGGTCAAGTACTAAGGGCAATTGATTCAACTCTCGATAATTTTTCTTCAGAGCTAGTAAAATCTATAAAGTTTTTCCAAACTCGATATCCAAGCGTAGCAGTTTCTGGAATCCTATTATCAGGATTTGGCTCAGCTATTCCACAGCTTGATGGATATGTGATGAATAAAACTGGAGTCCAGTCAATTACCGCAGATCCGTGGCAACGTGTTCAAGTTTCTCAGTCGGATCAACAGCAATTGGCGCCGATTGCTTCAGAATTCGCTATTGCTGTAGGGTTGGCACAAAGGAGTAATATATCATGATTGAGATAAATCTTCTCCCAAACGTTAAGCGCGAGCTATTGAAGACTCGGGCTATGCGCAATCGGGTTATTTCGATATCGTTCTTAGTGGGCGGTGCTTCGATTGCGGCGGTAGTTGTTTTGGCATTGATTTTGGGTAGCCAAATTGCAGCCGAGGCGGTCCAGAACGGAGTTATCAAAGATAGAAACGACAAATTGATGGCGGTCGAAGATCTCAATAAGGTTGTAACGATTCAACATCAATTAACAAAGATCAATGAGCAGCATTCTGGAAAGAAGCTTAATTCAAGGATTTTTGATGTTGTAACGGCGGTTAATCCGGTTGCGCCAAATAATGTTAGTTTTTCGGATATAAAAGTCAATCCTGAGTCAAAAACTATTACTCTGGAGGGTAGTGCGGTTAATGGCTATAGTGCGTTAGAGACCTTAAAGAAAACTATCTTGAATACGAAGATCCAAACCACTGACGGCGATAAAAGTTCCGAGGTTAGCCTGACCAAGGAGATAAAAGATGGCGATACTAGTTTTGGGGAGAACTCAGAAGGTAAAAAAGTGTTGCAATTCTCATTCTCGTTTGAATATGCGGAAGAATTATTAGCACCTGCAAATAACGGCACAGTTTCCGTATTGACGCCGACTGGCAAGGTTGATGTGACGGACTCACGTCAGGGAATTCCGGATAGCTTGTTTAAGAGTAACTCGAAAAAACAGGAGAAGAAATAATGGCGACCGATAATAAAGAAGTTGCAATACGCAAGCGTCAACAGATTGATTCGTCAAAAAAGACTATGTTTATTTTTGTGGCTTCTGCGGCATTTTTGGCTGGAATTGCGCTTGTTGTGAGTATATTTTTGGTGCAGCAAATTGTATTTCATTCGAAGATTCTTTTGGAGAAGCAAAATACGATTTCTCGCTTAGATAAAAACCTGTCATCAGTTGATGAGTTGAAGAAGAATATCCGAGTTTTAGACACGAATACTGCTCTTAACTCTATAAAATCAAGCAGCGAAAGCAATGCTCTTCAGACAGTACTGGATGCATTGCCAGATAATGCGAACGCCGACGCTCTTGGTGCTTCATTGAAGAACAAGTTTATCGACACGACTACTGGTGTGACTATTCAAAATCTGACCGTTGCTCAATCTGGATCTGATAGTGAAAGCTCTGAGTCAACGTCTGAAAATGCCATATCATTTACTATGGAAGTGAGCGGTCCAGCTGAAAAATTGAAAGAATTGTTAACTAAGTTAGAGGCGTCTATTCGAGTCATTGACCTAAAGACTGTGGAAATCCAGCGAAATGAGGATAGATTGAGCTTGGTGGTTCGAGGTGTTGCTTATTACGAGCCAGCACAAACAATACAATTAGAGAATAAGGTGGTTAAGCCATGAAGAAAACAGATATAGCAATGGTAGTATTGATCGCGGGTGTGGGTGTGGCAATCGGCTATATTGTCGCCTCTAATATCTCGTTCTTAAAAGTCCCAGAATCTGGCACAAAAGTACAGACTATTCGAGAAATATCACCTGACGTCGAAAAGCCAAACCCAGCGATTTTTAATAATAATGCGATAAATCCAACTGTTGAAATATTCGTAGGTCAAGATGCAGCCAAATAGAGAAGGGGTGTAAATGGCTTTACTGACGGACGACATCCAAGATAAGTTGATCGAGCTGCTCGTAAACGAGGGGCTTATTGAGAAGTCTGTCATTGATGATGCCTTAAAACGTGCCTCTGAGAGTGGCAAGCCTCTGTTTAGTTTGCTTAGTGAAGAGGGGTTGCTTGACAATGAACTATTAGTTCATGGCGTGGCTCAAGTTTCGGGCGTGCCGTATGTCAATCTGTCGAATAGCGTTATTAGTCAGGATATTTTATCTCTATTACCGTCCGACGTTGCTGAGAGATTTATGGCTGTGCCACTGGCCGAGGTTCAAAACCGACTAGCAGTAGCGATGATCGACGCGAATAACGTTCAAGCGGTGGACTATTTGTCGAATCGTATCCAACGCCCGATAAAAGTATTCATGGCTTCAGAAGAGAGCGTCCGTCATGTCTTGGATCAATATAAGACTGACTTGTCATCTGTTAATGTGGCTGCACAGGCTTCGCAGGAAGAGTCTTTGTCGGAAGCTGGCAATATCAAAACAATTGTTCAAGATTCGCCGATATCGCGAGCGTTGTCGACAATTTTGGAATACGCGGTAAAGAGTCACGCGTCCGACGTGCATATTGAACCATTAGAGAAGGCTTTGAAGATTCGTTGTCGTGTTGACGGTGTTTTGCGTGAGATTATGCAGCTTCCAAAGAGTATTGAGCCGGCATTGGTTAGCCGCATTAAGATTCTTTCCAATCTGAAAATTGACGAGCATCGCATTCCTCAGGACGGTCAATTTGCGGTCAACGTCGCAGGCAAAGAAGTTGACCTTCGTATTGCTATCTCTCCTGTCGTTTGGGGTGAACAGGTAGTTATTCGTCTGCTTGATAAGAGTGGAAGCTCTTTCAATTTGGAAGATATGGGCTATGCCGGGCGCGCATTAAGAACGATTCGTAAGGGAATTAAGCGACCAAATGGAATGATTCTGACATCGGGGCCAACTGGTTCTGGTAAGTCAACGAGTTTGTACGCGTTGATCAAGGAGATTAAAGATGACACCGTGAATATTGTGACGCTTGAGGATCCGGTTGAATATAAGATGGATGGCGTCAATCAGATTCAGGTGAATGCGGAAGTTGGCTTGACCTTTGCTTCTGGACTGCGCTCAATTTTGCGTCAAGACCCAGACATTGTGATGGTTGGTGAGATTCGCGATAATGAAACAGCAAATTTGGCTATTCAGGCAGCCTTAACGGGACACTTGGTTTTCTCGACACTTCACACTAATTCCGCTGCTGGCGTGTTGCCACGTTTGTTGGATATGGGAATCGAGCCGTTTCTTATTGCCAGTACGGTTAACACAATCATCGGTCAGCGTTTGGTGAGGCGAGTGGCGCGTCGTCGGGATATTTATCAATCGTCACCACTGGAAACGCAGGCAATTCGCGAGGCGGTTGGTGGATTATTGCCACAAACGAGGGAGCAGGTTGCTCAATACGCGCAAGACCTGGGATATGAAAGCTTGCCACTAGCGACGCAGGCGTCGTTTGCCTTGGCAAAAGGAAAAGATACGCCGCAAACTCCTCGCGGTTATGCTGGTCGAGCTGGTTTGTATGAGGTCATGGATATTACTGAAGAGATTCAGAATTTGATTGTTAAGCGTGCAACTTCAGCGGAAATTCAGCGAATGGCAATTCAACAGGGTATGATTACGATGCGTCAAGATGGTTATCTGAAGGCGTTGAACGGAATAACGACAATAGAAGAAGTTAATAGAGTAGCGGCGGATACCGCGTAAAAGGAGGAAACATGAATAATCAAGAATTGCGAATTGAGATTTTGCTGGAAGAAGTCGTTAAGAAGCGAGCTTCAGACCTTCATATTCAAGTTGGTTTGCCGCCAATGCTACGAATTGATGGTGCGCTTATGCCGATCGCCGGAACTCAGCCATTGGACGAGCCTGCAGTTGAGAGATTGGTATTTCAGATTCTTGATGAAGATCAGCGACAGATTTTGCTAAAAGATAAGGAATTCGACTTTTCGTTTGCGTTTGGTACATTGGGGCGATTCCGAGTTAACGCCTTCCATGAGCGTGGCAATTTGGCTGCAGCCCTACGTTTGATTCCAAATGAAATTAAGTCGGCGTCTGAACTGGGTATGCCACCGGTTGTTAATACGTTTGCGGATTTTCCTCGCGGTTTGGTGTTGGTTACTGGTCCAACTGGTTCCGGTAAGTCAACAACTTTGGCGGCGCTGGTTGATAAGATCAATTCTGAACGTTCACAGCATATTATCACCATTGAAGACCCTATCGAGTTTACTCACAAGTCGAAAAAATCAGTGGTAGTTCAGCGTGAAGTTCATTACGACACCTATTCATTCTCTGCAGCTTTGCGTTCGAGTCTTCGCCAAGACCCAGACGTTGTGTTGATTGGTGAGATGCGCGACCTTGAAACGATTTCGGCAGCGATTACAATTGCTGAAACTGGACACTTGGTGTTTGCGACGCTACACACAAACTCTGCCGCACAATCAATTGACCGTATGATTGACGTGTTCCCACCGCACCAGCAACCGCAAATTCGTGCTCAGCTCAGTAATATTTTGATGGCAATTTGTTCGCAGCGACTAGTGCCAGCTATTGGTGGTGGGCGAGTCGTGGCGGCAGAGGTTTTGATTGCTAATCCAGCGGTGCGCAACATTATCCGCGAAGGTAAATCTCACCAATTGGATGCCGTGATTCAGACTGGTGCTGATCAGGGAATGCAGACGATGGATCGAACTTTGGTCAATTTGGTGCAGAATGGTACGATTACGTATGATAGCGCTCGTGAATTTGCTGTCGATTTGACGGAATTTGAGAGGTTGATGAGGGGGTAATAAATGAAAAAGTACGATTACGAAGCCAGGGATAGCGCAAGTAACAAAATCGTTAAATCAGTTGTTCAGGCTGATAGTGAAAACGCTGCCGCAAAACTCTTGACGGCTCAGGGCTTTGTGCCGTTAAAAATTGAATTACAAGACGATAAAACAAATTTCTTTGCGAGGTTTTCTGGTAGAATCACCACTAAGGATAGGGTTGTGTTTACTCGTCAGCTAGCAACTCTTATTGGAGCTGGGCTACCTTTGGCGCAAAGTCTTCGAACGGTTCAGGAGCAGACGACGAATAAGCGCATGCAGGAAATAGTCCAGGAAATTATCTCTGATGTTGAAGGTGGTAAATCCTTGTCTGATTCGTTCGCAAAGCATCCAGAAGCTTTTAATAAAGTTTATGTAGCTTTGATCTCGGCCGGCGAGACGTCAGGTACGATGGATGATTCGCTTAAGAGGTTAGCTGCTCAGCAGGAAAAAGAGGCTGCTATGATGAGTAAAATTAGAGGTGCTATGATGTATCCATCAATTGTCTTGGTAGTGATTATCTTAGTTATCGGATTTATGTTATTCACGGTCGTTCCGCAAGTTGAGGGTCTGTATCGTGACTTAAATAAGGGGTTGCCATTTGTAACTCTTATGATGATTAAAACGGCGAACTTTTTTAGTAGTCTTTGGTGGCTTGTTATATTGGCAATGATTATCGGCGGTTATTTCCTAGCACAATATCTGAAAACTGAACAGGGAATTAGGACTAAAGACACCTTTAAGCTTAATGTCCCAATGTTCAAAGGCATGTTCAGGAAAATGTACATGGCTCGATTTGCCAGGACTGGTCAAGTTCTTCTGAGTACTGGTGTGCCAATGCTTGATATGCTTCGAATTACGTCTGATGCTGTCAATAACGTGATTATTAGCGAAAGCATACTTCGTGCGTCAGATAAGGTGAAGGGTGGTAAGGCGCTCTCAGCTTCTTTATCTAATGAAGATTATTTCCTAGCAATGGTGCCGCAGATGATTAAAATTGGTGAGCAATCGGGTAAGATTGATGAGATGATGGGCAAGACTGCTCAGGTGTACGAAGATGAGCTTGACGAGGAGATTCGCGCCTTGTCGACGGCGATAGAGCCGGTTTTAATGGTCTTTTTGGCTATAGTTGCAGGTACGATGGTCGCGGCTATCTTGCTTCCAATCTATAGCTTGGTTGGCAACATTAATATTCGCTAGACTGACTTATATTTTTAGTGTATTATAAACGTAAGCATTTTTGCGTAAATATAGGTAAACCATAGAAAGGTGGGAAATCTAATGACAAAAAAAGATAATAAAAAAGGATTTACAATCATCGAGGTTGTTCTAGTCTTGGCTATTGCTGGACTTATCTTTGCGATGGTGTTTATCGCATTGCCAGCTTTGCAGCGTAGCCAGCGCGACCAGTCAAGGAAGAACGACGCTTCAACAGTTGCCGCAGCTATTACCAATTGGAATTCAGCTAATCGTAACGGTGGCACGTTTAATGAAGAGTCTCTACGCAAGTATGTCGATAAGCTTGATCAATACGACAAGTCTTCAGAGTTAAAGGTTGCTACACCTGGTGCTTCAATGTCAGTAGCTAGTAACGAAATCAAGGTTATGCGAGGTAAGAAATGTCCTTCTAGCACGCCAGCTCCATCTGCTGACGATCCAGCAAATATAACTTTGCAAAACGGATCTTCACGTAATGCGGCAGTCGTAGTTCTGCTGGAGAACAACGGTTCTCAAAAGCAATTGTATTGCCAGGATGTATAATCCATAGATAAATTACGAATCAGCCTCGGTATGGGGCTGATTTTTTTATGGTTTTTTGTTACCATAAGAAGTATGATTAAGTTTGTACTAGTGGGATTTTTAGGGGCTATTTTAGGCAGTTTCGCCGGAGCGCAAATTTGGCGCTTGCGGGCTCGTCAATTGATGGAAGATAAAAAAGCCGGAGAAAAAGTTGACCAAAAGGAATTAAAGAAATTATCTCCATTGATAAAAAAAATTTCCAAAGATAGATCTCGCTGTCTATCTTGCGGACATGAGCTTAAGTGGTACGATTTGATTCCTGTGGTAAGTTGGGTCGCTGGATTGGGATGGTGCAGATATTGCAAAGCATTTATCGGTTGGACGGAAATCTTGCTAGAACTAGTGATGGCTGGACTGTTCGTTGCATCCGTGGCTTTTTGGCCTGGATCATTGACGGATATCTGGCAAGTCGCGTTGCTGGTTTTGTGGTTGGCAAGTTTGGTGCTATTGGCGATTTTATTTGTTTATGACCTCAGATGGCTACTTCTTCCAGATGTAATTAATATTCCGTTTATCATTCTTGGCGCTATTTTTGCGGGAATAAAAGTATGTCTAGCTGGCGATTTTTCAAAAAGCTTGATGACGTTATTTGGGTCGATTGCGATTCTGAGCGGAATATATATGGTGCTGTATTTATTCTCGAAATATCGTTATGGGGAAGATAAAACTTGGATCGGCTTTGGTGATGTTAAGCTTGGACTTGGATTGGGTTTGTTCTTAGGAAACTGGCTTTTGGCGTTTGCTGCGTTGTTCATCGCGAATCTTATCGGCACGCTTCTTGTCTTGCCATCAATGATGCGAGGAAAATTGCAAGCAACTTCACGGATATGCTTCGGCCCATTGCTTATCGCAGGGTTTTTGCTCGCTTGGTTCTTTAGCCGACAAATTTTAGAGTGGGGCTTTCTTATTGTCTAAGTAAAAAGCGCTTATGCTATAATGGAGAAGTGATGGGCAATAAACAAAAAGGTTTTACTATAATTGAAGTGATTTTGTTTGTGGCTATTTCTGGTTTGCTGACCTCTATGCTGATGGTTGGCGTAGGTATGTCAATTAATCGTCAGCAATATCGTGATTCGGTGCAGTCTTATGCTGGTTTTTTGCGAAATGAATACTCGAAGGTGGTCAATGTTGAGAATGAGCGATCTAAGGGCACTTGTCCAATTGAAGGTTCTGATGGTCGAGCTGAAACTCTACGTGGTCAATCTGATTGTGTGATTGTCGGTCGCTATATTACCACTGAAGGTTCTTTGGGCTCGACTGACGGCAATCTGTACAAAACTTATCCAGTTTATGCCTATAGACCAGATAAGGGTAGTGCGTGGACTTATAAACGTGGTGCCGAGTCTGATAAATATATCGTTAATTGGCAAGCAAAAACTAGGTTCTCTAACCAAGCCAAAGATAGTGCGTATATTTCTATTTTGATGTACCGTCATCCAGAGACGGGGCAGTTGGATATTAGAACTGACACGAGTCGATTCGGTGACAATTTAACTGATTTCGTCAATAATAAAAATAGTGCTGGAGTTGTGCAGTCTGCTGGCGAGCAGCGTCAACAGAGGGAAATTTGTGTTTATGATGACGGCTGGCTACCGGGGGAGAGATTATCTATTTTTCTACGATCACATGCAGGTTCTGCTGATGCTGTAGTTATGGGTAATGCGACAGGAGGTTGTGCTGATGCGTAAGTTTAACAGAGGCGACACACTTGTCGAAGTGCTGCTTGGAGTAACCATTTTTAGTCTAGTTGCCGTTATTTCATTAGAAACCATGAACCGCGGGATGGCTATCGCTCAGTATTCTTTGGAGACGACGTTGGTTCGCCAACAGGTTGACGCTCAGGCTGAAATGCTAAGATATGCGCATGATATGAAAAATGATACTTGGAAGAAATTGGTAGACAATAATTCAGTGAGCGTTTCTGCTGTTAATGGCAATGAAGGAAACTTGGGTGCTGAAAAATGTCCTGATGATTTTTCTACGAAAGAGTTTGCTTTGGTTGCGACGCCTTCACTTGCTTCGAAGATTAGTATATTGAACAATCCTGGAGATTATAAAGCGGCAGAAACATACGCGCGGGTTGATAGTGATACTAAAAAAACGTATGGAATATCAGTTAGGTTGGTTAAGCCGAGTACGACTGTCGGAAGTAGGGATAGTAATAAATATGATGCGTACATAAAAGCGTGCTGGATGCCAGTTGGCAGCAAAATGCCGGCGACTATTGGTACGATTGTGAGGTTGTATGATTCGGGGCTATAAAAAAGGATTTACGCTTATCGAATTGATGCTCGCTATGAGTTTTATCTCTGTTCTTTTGTTGTCGATTGCGATGGTGGGTATTCAAGCGGGAAAAATGTATAGCAGAGGTATCGTGCTTCGTGATGTTAATCAAGCGGGGCGAGATATTTCAGACACGATTCGGCGCGATTTTCTTCAGGCAAATGCCGAAAAGATTGACAGTACAGGATTGAGGGTGCCGAATAATAGCAATTGGTCAACTGGTCGACTTTGCCTTGGCTCTCATTCTTACGTGTGGAATAATCCAAAGTATTTGGACGATCCTAGCCTGTTGGGCGGAAATAGTCTGTTTAAGGTTAATGGTAATCCAGTGAATTTAGTGCGCGTAGTTGATGCGGATAGCGGATTATGTAAAAAAGATGCTTCTGGCAAATATCCAGAAACCGTCGATCTTGCAAAATCATCCAATTTGCTTAGAGCTATCAATAGCGGCGATGGCTCAATTGGTGTACACGAAGTTACATTAGAAAAGGTTACCTCAGACAATTCAAGGGAGGCGCTGTATAAATTGACCTTTACGCTGGGGACGAGCAAGATGAGTGAAATAAGGAATTCTTCCTGTAAAGCTCCGACTGAAGATGATAGCAATTTTGAGTTCTGTGCTATAAATAAATTTGAGATGATTGTGAGGACAAATGGGTAAAAATGCGCGACAATCAGGTGCTGTATCTCTTTTTGCGGTTATATTTGGCGCGATGTTGCTGACTATTGTCACTATTGGGTTTATCAAGTTGATGATTATGGATCAGCGACAATCCTCGAATAATGATCTGTCGCAGAGTGCTTATGACGCGGCTTTGGCTGGGATTGAGGATGCTAAGCGTGTGGTTCGTGCCGCCCAGACGGGCAATATTCAAGCGGCGGGAGTGCTAAATGGTCCAATTAATTGTAATATGGTTGCGGCGTCTGGCGTTGTTGGAGGCAGTTCTTCTGGTGAAACTATCATTAAAACTGGTACAGATGCGGGTAAAAAATTTGACCAAGCGTATACTTGCGTAAAGATCACTATGAAATCTCAAGATTTTATATATAAGTCTATCGAGGAAAAATCTCAAATTGTGCCACTACGCGCAACTGGTTCATTCAACAAGATATCTATTGAATGGTATAGGCGCGATGATGAGAGCAATTTGAATGGCGCCAACGCCGCTAACACTGAAATATCCACTTCTGGGGATTTGCCGACGAAAAACAACTGGAATGCTAATTCGCCACAATTGATGCGCGTGCAGCTTATTAACCCAGGCGCCACCTTTAATTTAGCGGCGTTAGATTCAACTGGCGTCACTTCTTTCTTACGACCGAACGTTTTAAGGTCAGATGTAGCAAGTCAGAATGGTACTGCTGTTTCTGGTAAGATTTCTGATCATCCACGCGCAACTGACGGGAATGAACATAATAATGGAACAAGTGTGGTTTCTTGCAGCAAGACATTCAAGTTTTCTGGCGAATATTCGTGTAAAGCGGTGATTGATGTTGATGAGATTCCAGCTGGTAGCGAAACTGCGTTCTTGAGGTTATTGCCTATATATAAAGGTGGCAGTGTGAAGATTTCTCTTCAAAAAACTGACGGAACAATTGTCAATTTTGATGGAGTTCAGCCAATTGTCGATTCCACGGGGCGGGCAAGTGATTTATTTAGAAGAGTTGAAGCTCGATTGCAAATAGGAGATGATTTCGCATATCCTAATAATGCGGTTGAATTAAAGAATAGTCTATGCAAAGACTTTTCTGTATCTGGTGGCGGATCTGCTACTGTAGGTCAATGTAAGCCATAGGTTAAGATTCTGTGTCGCTATGAAATCGGTCGTGAATGTCTTTCAGATGTTGGTCGGTAACGTGTGTGTATACCTGTGTTGTTGATATATTGCTATGTCCCAGCATTGATTGGACTGAGCGCAAGTCCGCACCGTTCATGAGTAGGTCGGTGGCAAAGCTATGGCGCATAGTGTGTGGACTTACATGTTTTGTGATACCAGCTAATCTAGCATATTGACCAACCATTCTCTGAATACTGCGCGCGCTTAACCTACGGTAGTCTCCGGAGGCGTTGGGAGCTGCGTGGCGTTTGCTATAGCTTAAAAATAGAGCGGGTAGATTATCTGTTCTAGCTTCCAGGTATGCCGATATGTGTTCGGCGGCACTTTTTGAAATAAAAACAGGGCGATCCTTTTGTCCTTTTCCTCGCACCATAAATTCGCGCCTCTTTAGGTTTATGTGATCGCGGTTTAAATTGACCAATTCTGAAACACGTAGTCCGCTGGAAAATAGCAATTCAACGATTGCTCGATCTCTCAGTCCAGATTCTGTATCGGTTGGTATTTGATCAATCATGCGTAAAACCTCGTCATATTGTAAAAAAGTCACTTGTTTACGGACTACTTTGGGTAATATAATTCTGTCGGCCGCTAGACTTTTGATATTACGACGAGAAAGGTAGGTCAGTAGACCTCGCAATGCAATAAGATGATAACTTTGGGTAATTAAAGACAGCCCTTCGCCAGTGTTGTCATTTTTATAACGGTTTAACCAGAGGCGATACTGACGTATTAGCTCTGATGTAATTTTATCAACATTTATATCGCCAGCAAAATCGATAAATCTCTCCAGGTATAGTTGATAATTTATGATGGTTTTTTGACTACGCCCACCTTCAACCTCTAGGTGCTCTAAGAAATCAGTTAAAGCTTCTGACATAAACATAATATTTATTCTATCGCTAATGAATATGTTTATCAAATTATTTATTTCTGTTACTATATTAGAAAATAATAAGCAGAGGAGTATCTATGGCAGAAAGCGAAAAAAACTACTGTGGCGTTGAGAGGACACTAATCGTCTTTAAGCCTGACGCAGTTCAACGAGGTATCGTTGGGGAAATTTTACAACGTTTTGAGCGAGTTGGACTAAAAATAGTTGGTGTAAAAATGACATCACCATCTAGGGATCATTACTATGCTCATTACGAAGACATTGGTAAATTGGCTACTCGTCGAGGTGAGGGAACTTTGAATATAACATTAGATATGATGATGGACGGTCCGGTCATAGCAATGGTACTAGAGGGTGTTGAAGCTGTTGCTGTTGTTAGGAAGATTGTTGGTCCAACAGAGCCTAAGTCGGCTGACATGGGAACAATTCGCGGTGATTATTCACACATTAGTTTTGGCTACGCAGATGAGTGCCAAAAGGGAGTTCCAAATTTGATTCACGCATCCGGCGATTCAGATGAGGCTGTTCGTGAGATCGAGCACTGGTTCAAGCCGGAAGAATTGGTAAATTATCACACATTAAGTGAAAAGTTTACTCGCTAAGCTAGTCTTTCCTGAGAGTTACCGTGGTATAATGGTTGTATGCCTCGGTAGCTCAACTGGATAGAGCAGATCCGTCCTAAGGATAAGGTTGTAGGTTCGACTCCTGCCCGGGGTACCAAATATATGACAGAGCAAATTAAAGATAAGCAATTTGATGGGCAGCGTGACGGAGAGCAACTGTTGTTTGTGTTTCGTCGTCACATAATTGCTATGAGAAAAGGATTCTATCTACTTATAGGATCGATGACGCTTGGTTCATTGCCTTTTTTAATTTGGCAAGATAATTTGAATCTTTTATGGGTATTTGTTGGTGGATTTATTTTTGGTCTAATGCTATTTTTCTATCATTTTTTGATGTGGTTTTATACTTACTATATTGTTACCGATCAGAGAATTCGTCAGATTACTCAACATGGATTTTTTGGCAAAGATGTCATTGAGCTGAAATTGTCAAAAATTCAGAATATTAGTTATAGTATCCCGGGGTTTAGTGGAGAGATGTTTAAATTCGGAACAATAGTTATTCAAACTTTTGTTGGAGATCTTGTTATAAAAAACGTAGAACATCCAGATAAGATCTATAATAAATTACAAGACGCAGTGGAAATTTCGACAAAGAAGGAGGATATCAATGAAGAATCTATTGAACCGTAAAGATAAAAAACAACCAAAGGAGCTACCTAAGAGGATTACAAACGATACAGTAGCTCAGCACCGCGAGAAAGTCTTGGCGGCTGGTCGTAAGCATAAATATCCTATCCAATACACCAAACGTCGATTGGTATGGATAACGATGCTCGTTAGTGTTGTTATTCTGATTGTTTTCATTGCTCTTGGTTGGGCACAGTTATATGTCTGGAAAGATACAAGCGATATCGCATATAGGATAACTAAGATTTTACCTCTTCCTGTGGCTAATATTGACGGAGAAAATGCTGAGTATAGCGACTATCTTTTGTACCATCGTAGCTCATTGGCGGTATTGCAGTCTCAGGGGCAAGCAGATCAAAAGGACAAAGTTAAGTTCTATCAAAACCAGTCCATAGATAAGGCGTTAGAGGTGGCATATGCCAAAAAACTTGCGAGAGAAAATAATATTACGGTAGATGATAAAAAGGTACAAGATCTTATCAAAAAACAGCAGGAATCTAGCAAGCTATCGCAGTCCGCTTACGAGTCTGTAGTAAAAGACAACCTTCATTGGTCAATGGATGAGCTAAAAACTGCCATGAAATATACTTTGTTAAAGCAGGAAGCGTCTTTTAAGATTGATAAAACAGCTAATAATCTAGCGTCTGACATTAAGAAGAGGCTGCAAGAGGGTAAATCCTTAAAGGATATTGCTACGGAAATGGGCGACAAAGTGCAGCCGGTATTTGATCTATCCGTCTCTACGGATAATTCTGACGGAGGTCTAACGAAAGCGGCTATGTCATTAACAAAGGGTAAAATCTCAGGTCCTATAAAGACTCTTTCGGGTGACGGATATTATTTTGTAACGCTTAATAATATTGAAGGCAACACCGTAAATTACTCTTATGTAAAAGTTCCGTTGACTGAATTTAATAACCAGTTTAACTACTTAAAAAATAACAATAAAGTAAAATATTTCATTTCTATCGATAAATAAGCAACCTAGTTTGAAAAAGCTCCCATTTTTGCTATAATTTCCTAAGGAGTTTGCCGTTGTAGCTCAGTTGGTAGAGCAGCTCATTCGTAACGAGCAGGTCGCTGGTTCAAGCCCAGTCAACGGCTCCATTTTATGAAAGATACTGTAAAGAAATCGATAAAAATTGTTTTTAGCGACAGGACTGTGGCAACTCTTTTGATAGTTAACGTTGTTGTGGCTATTGTTGTATCTATATTTTTAGGATCATCAATAAAGCATAGCGAGGCTCAGGTTATTACGCGCTACACTACGTATGGTGATGCGAATTTTTATAGGAGTCACTGGTCTAGTTTATTTAGTTATTTTGCTTTGGCGTTTATGATAGTTTTTGGTCACTCCGCACTAAGTGTCAAGTTAATTTCACTAGAGAAACGAAGCTTGGCTATATTTATTTTATGGTTGACGTTGGGTATTTTAGCTATTTTAGCTATTTTAGCCTATTCTATAATTAAAATTGCATCGATAGGATAATATATGGACATTGAGATTCCACTTGGTAAACGAACAAAAAAATATCGTTTTCTTGAGATGCTTCCTGGATTATTAAGCTACGGGGCTATTATTCTTTTGATCGTTTTGTCTATTTTAAGTCCTGTTCTGGCGTCAATTTATTTACTGTCTATAATCCTAGCTGCGTTTGTGAAAGCCATAGCAATTAGCTATAGGGTAATTAGTGGTTATAGTAATATGGAAAAAGCGTCGAGAGTCGACTGGAATGGTCGATTGTCTGATTTGGAAGATCCGAAAGAAGCATACTCTAGACTGAGAGATAATCAATCTAGGGAGTTGTTATATCAACAACATGTAGACAATCTAAGATTTATGTCTGCTGCGGAAGACGGGTACTATCCTAAACCCAGTAATATTTACAACGCTCTTATTATGCCTGCATACAACGAGAGTATAGAAGTGATTGAACCTGCTCTTAAATCAGTTTTAGATACAACATATGATAAGAAGCGTCTGATTGTGGTTTTTGCATACGAAGAGCGTGGTGGTGTTGATATTGATACAACAGCTAAAATGCTGAAAAAGAAATACGGCAAGTACTTTCATTCTTTCCATATTGTAAAACATCCAAAAGATCTACCAAATGAGGTGGTCGGTAAGGGTGGAAACATCACGTATGCAGGCAAGTGGTTAGAGCAATATTTACAACAGGAAGAAATAGCTTTTTCTGATGTTATTGTTACAACAATGGACTGTGATAATAAGCCGCATAAGTATTATTTTGATTATGTGACATATGAGTATATTACTCATGAAGATAGAAAACATTTATCGTTCCAGCCTATATGTTTGTTTACTAATAATATATGGGATGTTCCTGCACCGATGCGAGTAGTGGCAACAGGGAATTCATTTTGGAATATCATCAGCTCCATGCGTCCATATTCTTTACGTAATTTTGCATCACATTCGCAGCCAATGAACGCTCTCGTTGAGATGAACTTTTGGAGTACGCGAACAATTGTTGAAGACGGTCACCAGTACTGGAGAAGCTATTTCTATTTTGATGGTAATTACGAAGTTGTACCAATTTTTGTACCGATTTATCAGGATGCGGTATTGTCTAATGGATATAAAAAGACACTGAAGGCGCAGTTTGTTCAGTTGCGTCGTTGGAGCTACGGGGCTTCAGATGTGGCATACGTTGGTAATAACGTATTCAATAAAAATAGAACAGTAAAATTTTGGCCTAGTCTAGCCAGGTTTATAAGGTTGTTAGATGGACATGTAACACAGGCCTGTATTGCTCTAATTGTTGCTTTTGGCGGGTGGGCGCCGCTTGTGCTGAATGGTGAGGCTGCTCGTAGTGTTGCCGCACATCAACTGCCGGATACGGTTAGCTTAATACAACAGATAGCTATGGTAGGCATTCTGGTTTCAATTTTCGTATCATTTAAACTTCTGCCTCCGCGCCCAGAAAGATATAAAAAGAGTAGGAATGTATTAATGGTCCTGCAATGGGCTCTGATGCCTGTAATTGCTATAGTATACAGCTCAATGGCCTCGTATAATGCCCAGACCCATCTTTTGCTTGGTAAATATCTTGATAAGTTTGACGTGACAGAGAAGACTACTGTAGAGATGAATGATCAGAGTCGTGTTCAGAATAAGAAAAAGAAGGACGACCACGACGCCTCTTCCTCTGAGGGATGATAAGATCATGTTGTGCTGCGTATTGCAGTGCGGCTATTTGGTCGAAATTCTGTAATGTTGAGTGGGTTATTTCGGCGATGTGTTGTGATGATATAGTGGGTTTGTTTTGTAAAAGTATCAACTTATCTTGTATAGTATTGGCCAGGTCGTAGCTATATGAGCCTGCTAATTTTTCATTATGATTAAAACTTCGCGCAATACTAAGTATCAGTTTTCCTATAGAAAAATTATCTTCCTTGCCATCTTGTGACGTGACAACGAGGGGAATCGCAGGCTTTTCGTAGGTTGTAAAAGAATAGCCGCATTGGTCGCATATATGTCTACGCCAGGTTATTGGGTATTTTTTATTTTGACGAGAATTTACTACGTGGGTTTTTCCGTGAAAACATTTTATGCATATCATATCAATATATTGACATACAACTATAAAAAAATCCAGTGGAAAAGTGCTGTGTAAAATAAAAATCGCCTCATTATAGAGGCGATTACTTTGTAAATCTGGGAACTTAATTAAGTATAGATCTTTCTTCGTTGATCTTCTTGTTATATTCGTAGTGAATTTTTGCCTTGCTCAATAAAGAACAGTGTTGTGGTTTTTTTGTGCCTAAACTAGGTGAGCCATGTTTATTCATACTTTAAATTCTAACATACTTATCAAATAAAGTCAAGGTGTGTATAGTAAGCAATAAAAAGCCCCGTCTACTATCGACGAGGCTTATGTATCACATCTGGTGGGCAATAGAGGATTCGAACCTCTCACCTCTTCAACGTCAATGAAGCGCTCTAGCCAAATGAGCTAATCGCCCAGATATAATAATATTATCATAACAGATGTCTACTATCAAGGAGCGTGGTATAATATTGGTATGAGTGAAGAAGAACTAAAATCTATGAGACACAGCCTGGCACATATTATGGCGCAGGCTATTCAGCATTTATGGCCTCAGGCGAAGTTTGGCGTGGGACCGGCTATCGACAATGGTTTTTACTATGATATTTATCTTGACAACGGGACAATTTCTGAAGCTGACCTTCCGAAGATAGAAGAGGAGATGCGAAAGATCGTAGCGGCTAATTATCCGTTTGAGAGGCGTGATGTGTCAGTAGAAGAGGCTATTGATTGGGCTATAAAGGGAGATCAGTCATTTAAGGTGGAACTACTGAATGATCTTAAACGATCTGGTACTACCGTTGCTAGCGAATTAGCTGGAGAAAAAATGGGATCTGTGTCTGATGGCGATAGTAAAGTCGAGACTGTTTCTTTGTATTCTCAGGGTGATTACACTGATTTGTGTAGGGGCGGACATGTGGACAGTACTGGAAAAGTTGGTGCATTTAAACTTACTAAGACGGCTGGAGCGTATTGGCGAGGCAATGAGAATAATCCACAAATGCAGCGAATATATGGTGTAGCGTTTGCTACGCAGGAAGAGCTGGATGAATATCTGAATAGATTGGAAATTGCAAAGCAGCGAGATCATCGCAAGTTAGGCAAGGAGCTTGATCTATATACGACCTCTCCTCTGGTGGGGATTGGTTTGCCTTTGTTTACTCCTCGCGGTACGATTTTACGAGATATAGTGGCTCAATATTCGAACCAGCTGAGACAGAAGTTTGGCTTTGAAAAGGTCTGGACGCCTCATATTACGAAAAAAGATTTATATGAAACATCGGGCCATTGGGCTAAGTTCGGAGAAGAGTTATTTTTAGTTAAAAGCCAAGAAACTAGTGATGAGATGGCTCTTAAGCCTATGAACTGTCCGCATCATACGCAAATTTTTGCCTCACGACCGCGAAGTTATCGTGATATGCCAGTAAGATACTTGGAAACGACAACAGATTATCGTGACGAAAAAACCGGCGAGCTGGGCGGATTGAACCGTGTGCGCTCATTAACACAAGATGATAGCCATATATTTTGTCGTACTGATCAGATTGAAGGCGAGATTAATAATTTGCTAGCTGCTGCTCGTGAGTTATATGGTTCAATCGATATGAAGCTCAGGGTTAGATTAAGCTATCGTGACGAGTCTGATTCGTATTTAGGCGACCTTAGCTTATGGGATTCCGCACAGAACCAGTTAAAATCTGCTGTTGAGAAAGTAGGCTTGGATTATTTTGAACAAGAGGGTGAGGCGGCATTCTATGGTCCAAAGATTGACTTTATGGCAACCGATGCAATCGGCCGTGAACATCAAGTTGCAACCGTGCAGCTAGATTTCGTGCAACCACAAAGGTTCGGTTTGGAGTATGCGGATGCTGATGGTAATTTTACAACACCAGTTATGATTCACTGTGCCTTATTGGGTTCAATTGAGCGATTCTTAAGTGTGTTTATAGAGCATACTGGCGGATGGTTTCCGTTTTGGGCGGCTCCAGAACAGGTTCGTATTTTGACAATCAACGATACAGTATTAGAATATGTTGATAAAATAACAACTATGTTATCAGACATTACCCTCATGGAGCCAGTTAGATATAACGATGTAAGATTTACAATAGATTCTAGAAATGAATCATTAGGCAAGAAGATTAGGGAAGCTACCTCTATGAAGATACCTGTTCAACTTATCGTAGGACCAAAGGATATGGAAGCTAACGAGGTTAGTATTCGCACGCAATCTGGCGAAGAAAAAATATCGTTGGAGCAGCTTGCTGAGTATATAAAATCTTTGTAGGGTTGAGTTAATTGAATAGGTTTATAAAATTAGATAACGGCGTTGATGAAGGTCGCCTACCACTAATTGTAATTGTTGGTCCTACCGCTAGCGGCAAAACGTCATTAGCTATACAATTGGCAAAGAAGTATAGAGGAGAGATAATTTGTGCTGACAGTAGAACTGTTTATCGTGGTATGAACATTGGGACAGCTAAGCCTTCTTTGGGTGAACAGCAAGGAGTGCCTCATTGGGGTCTTGACTTAGTAGATCCGGGAGATTCTTTCAGTGTGTCACAATTTAAGGACTATGCCTGTCAAAAGATTAAAGAAGTCCGAAGTCGAGGAAATATTCCATTTCTTGTCGGTGGAACAGGGTTGTATATTGATTCTGTTATATTTGATTTTCAATTTGGAGGTAAATCCAGCAAAGAAAAGAGAGCTAACCTACAAGAAATGACGATATCTGAACTTCAACAATACTGTGTCAATCACGATGTAGCCTTGCCGGAGAATAGTAAAAATAAAAGATATCTAATTAGGGCTATTGAGCGAGCCGGTAAAAAGTCATCTGGATTGGAGGTGCCGTTGAGTAATACCATCGTTGTCGGAATTACTACAGGTAAACAGCTATTAAGGCAGAGAATTACAGATAGAGCAAAAAAAATGTTCAAGGATGGTGTTGTAGAAGAAACAATAGGATTAGCCAATAATGCCGGGTGGTGTAATGAGGCTATGACAGGCAATGTTTATCCTATTATTAAGAAATTAATCGAGAAAGAAATAGATGAAGACCAGACTATTCGGGAGTTTATCGTTAGTGATGTAAACTTAGTGAAACGTCAGTTGACGTGGTTTAGGCGAAACCCATTTATTGAATGGGGAGATGTTCATTCATGTGAACAATATTTATCTCGAGTATTAGATAGTAAGTAAAAAATATGTTACAATTATAGTACAATGATTGATTCATTATTTGGTTCAAAAACTAGGGTAAAATTATTACATCTTTTTCTGAATAATCCAGAAAAGTCATTTTATGTGAGGGAAATTACTAGGATGATCGATGAGCAAATAAATTCTGTTCGTCGAGAGCTAGCTAATATGGTGTCTGTAGGTATAGTACAGCAGGATGCTATTGATAATAAACTGTACTATAGCGTAAATGAAGACTATCCTTACATTAAGCCGCTCGCAGCTATATTCTCAGATAAAAATACAGAAGGCGGTATGGGTGCTGCGAGTAGCGTTTCCTGGAAAGACTCTTTAGGGAGAATGAGAGGTTTAAGATTGGCTATTATTTCGGGGAAATTAGTAGTCGGATCAAGTTCTGCTGTTGATTTGCTATTGGTTGGCGATGATATGTCTGCCGTAACTATAAAAAATCTTGTTAAAAAAATCGAAAAAGATAGAAAAATAGAGATAAATTATGCCGTAATATCTTATGATGATTTCTATTATAGGATGAGTGTCAAAGATAGGTTTATAATGGATATTGTAAGAAACAAGCACTCTGTATTAGTAGATACGGAAAATATAATGAGAAAGGAGTAGACATGTTTGAAATAGAGTATAAAGGAGCAAATGCTGTTATTATTACCACAAAGAAACTTCGTGTGGTATTTGATCCGAATTTAGAGATTGTCGGAGGAAAAAATGTTTCTGTGAATAATGATGTAGAAGTGGTTACAGAGGATCGGTTTACTGTTGTGGATTCTACACCAAGATTGCTATTTTCGGGTCCAGGTGAATATGAGGTCGGAGACATCTCATTGCTAGGAATTCCAGCGCGACGACATATTGATGCTGCAGATGATGTTAAAAAATCTACAATATATAAAATTACGATTGGTGAAGCTAAGGGAGTGGTTGTTGGTAACATTGAGAGTAAACTAACTGATGATCAGCTCGAAAATATAGGTGTTGTTGATTTTGCAATATTACCTGTCGGCGGAAATGGATATACATTAGACGCAATGGGATCAACTTCAATAATTCGTCAATTGGATCCTAAGGTGGTGATTCCGGTGCATTACAATGACGCTACTTTGCATTATGAAGTCCCACAGGACGGTGTGGATGAGTTTGTAAAAAATCTAGGAGCTCCAGTTGTTGAGGCTGGTCCAAAATGGAAGCTAAAGAAAATAACGGATCTGCCAGATAATTTAACAGTTGTTCAGATATCGAAAAGCTAGGGTCTTCTCGTTGAATTAAAAATAACTCCGATAATGCAATCGGGGTTATTTTATTAAAATTTGATTTAGCGATTACTTATTAGTAGTTGCGCTCAAAATACCTTTTTTCTTCAGGGTGCGAATAGCTTTTGTGCTTAAAGTCATGGTAATTTTTTGACCGTCAACAACAAAAGTCTTCTTCTGAAGGTTTGGTTTGAAAACACGCTTAGTGCGGCGCAGGGAGAAGCTGACGTTGTTGCCATACTGCTTGCCTTTGCCTGTTAAATCACATCGTGATGCCATTTCCGCTCTCTTTACTTTATTATTAATAACAATCCTTATTATTGTAGCGACATTTGTGCAATTAGTCAAGATTACGTATTGATGCTATAATGACACTTATGATTTTAGAAATAATAATAGTTTTGATTGTTATATTATTGTCTATGACTATTCACGAGGCTATGCACGCTTTTATGGGGTATGCATTGGGCGATAATACTGCAAAAGAAGAGGGGAGGCTGACACTTAATCCCATAAGACATATCGATCCGGTGATGACTATTTTGCTTCCTTTGATTATGGTAGTGTTACATGCTCCGGTTTTCGGAGGAGCTAAACCTGTTCCGTTTAATCCAAATAGAGTCCGTTTTGGCGATTGGGGGGCGGCTCTTGTTGCTCTTTCTGGCCCGATTACTAATTTAGTAATCGCCTTTATTGCGTTTGGCTTCGGAGTGTTTAGTGGCGTTATTAATAATGCTGGGGCAGTACGACCTACGATATTTGGACTGATTATTTCTACCGCCGTATCGGTAAATCTGGGTTTTTTTGTTTTTAATATGCTACCAATTCCACCTCTGGACGGATCTAGAATATTATATGCCGTAGCGCCGGATGGTATCAGGGGTGTTATGCAAAAAATTGAGCAAAACGGCGTTCTTTTGGTAATGATTATAGTTGTGCTGTTTTCTGATGTAATTGGGCAGGTTATGTCGGGTTGTATTCGGGCGATTTTGCGTGTATTTATGAACATATTTGGTGTATAATAGGAGCATACCCTGGATTTATCCGTGGGCGCGTATGATTTTCCTAACATCATACGATAGGGAGCTTTAATGATTTATTGTCGTGGCAATAAGTTGCGAGCACCCACCTTGCATTTATGCGGGGAATATCTAGCGCCCACAGACAAGTCTAGGGTTTAGTGCTATAATATACTATGTAGTCTGTTAGGCAATCGCTTAAGTTATACTTAAGAGGAAAGTCCGGGCAGCGAAGGATACGACAGTCGTTAACGGCGACCGGAGGCAACTCTAGGGAAAGTGCCACAGAAACGAAACTACCCTCGTATTTTATATACGGGGGAAAAGGTGAAACGAGTGGGGTAAGAGCCCACAGTCGTCTATGGCGACATAGACGAGAGGTAAACCCTGTCGGCTGCAAGGAGATTTGCAAATAGGATTATCCGTCCGCAGATCGATAACCGCTTGATTTGTTTGGCAACAAGCAAACTAGATAGATGATTGCCCTAGACAGAACCCGGCTTATAGGCAGACTATGAACAAAACACCCTGCATAATGTCAGGGTGTTTTATATTGGTAGATTTGTCCTACTATAGACTTGCTTTTACTATTTCAGCGAAAGCTTTTGGCTCGTTAACTGCCAATTCTGCTAATATTTTTCTATCAATCTCAATGTTTTTAGATTTCATAGAAGCTATAAGCTTGCCGTAAGTTGTACCTTCTTGTCGAGCGGCTGCATTGATTCGAGTAATCCATAGACCGCGTAGATCGCGCTTCTTGTTTCGACGATCGCGGTAGGCGTACTGCAGAGCTCTAATAACACCTTGTTTTGCAAGACGAAAACTTCTGGTGCGATTATGCTGCATTCCCTCAGCTGCTTTTAAGATTTTTTTATGCTTAGCGCGTGCGACAACTCCTCGTTTTACTCGCATAACTATACTCCCATTGCTCGACGGGCGTTCTTAGCCATCGAACCAGTTACTGTTGCTGTTGTGTTGATTGCGCGCTTACGACTTTTTGACTTTTTAGCCAACAAGTGGCCGCCAAATGCGCGCTGGCGGGTCAATTTTCCGGTGCTGGTCAGCTTGATACGCTTCGCAGTGCCTTTGTGGGTCTTTAGCTTTGGCATTATTTACTCCTTATTACTACGCTCAGATTGCGACCAGCCATCTGAGGTTTTTGCTCTAATATTGCGTCCTCACTAAGGTGCTCCATGATTTTGTCAATCAATTCGTAGCCGATCTCTTTATGGGCCATTTCACGACCCTTATAGACCACTTGTATGCGGACTTTATGTCCGCCCTCCAAAAACTTACGGATCTTCTTCAGCTTGATCTCTAGGTCTCCAGCCCCTATCTTTAGACCGAAGCGCATTTGCTTTAGGTCTCCAGATTTGGCTTGACGCCGATTCTTCTGTTGATCCTTCATCTTTTGATACTGGTACTTACCCCAGTCAATGATTTTAGCAACTGGCGGATTGGCTCCTGGCGATATTTCAACTAAGTCAAGATTCATGTCGTTGGCTTTACTTAAAGCCTCCTTAAGAGACATGATTCCGAGCTGCTCGCCATCAGGACCAATTATCCGCAGTTCTCTTGCACGGATTGCTCCGTTGATACGGATTGATTTATTAATCTCTGGCTCTCCTTTTTTGAAGCAATTTTAGATTAACTCAGTTGCTATTGTAACAGAGATGTTTGTTATTTTCAAGGATAATAATTAACCTATGTTAATCTGTCTGTACTGTAAACTTTCTGCTATATGTGGAATTTCTATGGATGCGGATCCTTCTAAATCTGCGATAGTGCGAGAAACTTTTATAACTTTAAAATAGCTGCGAGTGCTTAAGTCTAGCTTTCTGGCTGCGTTCGTCAAGAAGGTTTTTGCAGATTCTGATATTGATGTAATTTTATCAACACCATTACTTGGAATGTCATTGTTGTATTTGTAACTACACTTATATCTGTCTCTCTGAATAGAGTAGGCTTTGTGTATCTCAGATAAAAATGTCTCTTGTTGTGATTTTGTCGACATGTTATTGTTTAATAATTTTTCATGGGGAACTCGTGAAACCGACACAGTTAGATCTATTCGATCAAGTAATGGCCCTGATAATCTTTTTTGATAATTGAGAATTTGATTTTGTGAGCATATGCAAGTTTTTTTTGGGTCTCCAAGAAATCCACAAGGACAAGGATTCATTGTGGCTACTAATAAGAAATTGGCAGGGAAGTTGAACTTACTATTTGCACGACTGACAGTAATTTCATGATCCTCTAGAGGCTGACGAAGCGATTCAAGTACAGTGCGCGGATATTCGAGTAGCTCATCGAGAAATAGGACACCTCTATGAGCTAAACTGATTTCTCCTGGCTGCACTTTCGATCCTCCGCCAATAATAGACGCTCTACTTGCGGTGTGGTGTGGTGATCTGAACGGTCTATCTACTACGGGATTGTTTATTATAGTGTGTTCTCCAAGACTGTGAAGTTTTGTCACTTCTACTATCTCATCCTCTGATAGGGCTGGTAATAGATTCTTCAAAGATTTTGCCAACATAGTTTTTCCTGATCCCGGAGGGCCGGACAATAAAATATTATGTCTTCCGGCAACGGCTATCTGGATAGCCCTCTTTGCTTGCTCTTGTCCGTAGATGTCGTCGATGGTTGGAGTGTTTTTATGATTGCGAGATATATTTTTTATTGACGATCTGTCTATTGGCTTAATAATCTTTTCTTTTTTGAGGTGTAAGAAGAGTGCCTTTAGGTTTTCTACTGGAAATACGTCAACTCCAGTCACTAGCGCCGCCTGTTTGGCATTTTGGGCTGGCACGTATACTGATTTAATTTTCTGGTTTTTGGCCACTTCGGCTGTAATAATTGCTGATCGTATTGGACGTAGGCTGCCGTCTAGTGCTAGTTCTCCCGCAAAAACCGCATTACTTACGTCGCTTTGATTAAGTGCGCCGCTGATACATAAAATAGATAAGGCGATTGGGAGATCGAAGTGAGATCCGTCTTTTGGTAACTCTGCCGGTGCTAAGTTGATGATTATTTTTCCTTTTGGAAAATCTAGGGAAGAGTTTTTTATTGCACTACGTACTCGATCTCTGGACTCGTCGATGGCCTTATTACCCATTCCGACAATTTGCAGACTAGGAAGTCCTTTTGACATATCTCCCTCAACTTCGATAATTTGCCCGCTAAATCCATAAGGTGTAGCTGAAATAACTCTACTAATCATGAATCTATTAAAACATAAGCATGTAGATTTTTGAATGAGATCAGGGTATAATATGAATCGATATGTGGGGCTGATATAGCTTTCGACAATTGGACATTATCAAGACATTCTGCGAGCCGACGATACGCGTAACGTATATTTTTAGATGCAAACTTTGTTGCAAAAGCAAAGTCATTCGTAGCGAGCGCTTTCGCTCCTAAGATGGCCTTTGCGCCAATCGCTGCCTAATTTTTAGCGATCATCCTTGTATTGTGGCAACAGTCAATATTTAAGGGTGTTATATCTATGTTGCTTGCTATATATTTGGAAGTAGCGGATATGTAGGACTTTTACTACGTAACGGAACTCGGTTTTCTCGGTTTATTTTAAATCCGAGTGGCGTTATTAAATAAATTTAGATAAGCCTATGTTCGTAGACGAATGTTGTGATACCAGTTGGACCCGGGGGCAGTACCCGGCAGCTCCACCAGATAGATTAGATTAAAAGTCAGCCTTGTCGCTGGCTTTATTTATATTGAAGAGTAGAATTTATCTTTAAGATAGAAAAACAACCACCTGCGAGTAGTGGTTGTTTTCAAAAAAGTGGAGTTTTACAATTTCTTTTTATTTTTGGCCTCTGTATAACTTTTTTATTCAGAAGCTACCCCTATAATAAGCTATATAAATGCTTATGTCAACAATATTTTTGTAAAAAGTTTAGTAAAAAATACCACACATTTTATAATCTTCTTTCTAATTTTCGCAACTATTTTTCTAATGGCTTTTACTATGAAGTTATATGCCAGAGACTGGCGTTTGTTTGATGACTTTCTATGTCTTTTATGTGTGCGATAAATTAAATTGTCGCACATTTTCTAGGACTCTTTTATTGAAGTGTAAAAGGTGGCTTTGTGTACTATGAATAAACTTTATACTTTCGTTTTGTAATTTTTAATTAAAACTGTTGTGTGACATTTTGATGTATAAGATTTAATATACATACTGATGCTTGGATGTTCTTGTGATAATATAAAAAATAATTTTGTTAAGTTTGCTGTAGTGTGACAATGAAAGTGAATAGAGTTTTATAAAGCGGGGAATAGAGACTATTATTTTATCACGGATTTAAGTGTTAGACTTCGGTCTGATATTGACCGTACGAACCTATTTTTGTGGCAATGTTTGGACGACGGGTAATCATAGGTTCGTCATGTAATTTGGCGGTCGTTAAGTCGATGATATCTTCATTGAATGGTGTGCAATCTGTGCTATATAATGCTCAAAAACGACAAGATTGTTGTAAAATGCACATATGACTACAAAGCGATAGTAGAATAATTAACAGATGATAATTTTAACAACATTAAAAAATAGGTGAAAATTACAATACTTTTTGACTGAGTAATGGTTGACATCTAAATAGGGCTATGCTAGTATAAGGTTAAGCTTTTAGAAAAACAAAAAAGCAAAAAAATACATTAACAATAAAATTTATATAAAGCCGCGTTTTTACGTATAAATTGACGGACAGTTGGCTGCATGATTTTTATAATGACGCAGCCAATGCTCCGCCTTTACAATATTTCGCAAATTGCAAAAGCGTTGAGCGCGCGGTTAGTACCGCATACATCCAGTTAATCCTCGTTAAATAGCTAGCGGTGAGAGTCCTGGATGTATGCAGAGGAACACTGCAAGGATGCTCCTTAACTAAGGAGCGGTCAAATCGCCTCGAGCGGTAATAGGCAAATGGCACCCGCGCCTAATAGTTATTTTTTATCGGCGGATGGTTTGTGTCTATATGCTATAGTATTATCGCTCAGGCTTCTTGTGTATAGTATGATGTGAGTATGGGGATGAAGATAGTTAGTTTTATAGCGTTGGTTGCGTTGATTCTGATTGCGGTTATTTTGAATGCGACAAACCCGAGTTCTGCTGGTCCGTTTGGGATTCTAGCGTTTTTCGTATGTTTGTATGTGCTATTTATCTGTCTGACTTATGTAGTATTTTTAACATCGGAGCGAATAGCTGCGAAATTTTTTAATTTCAAGAATAGTCGTAATGAATCTAAGTATAAGACGTATTATTACTCTACTGTAATCTCTCTTGCTCCAGTTATTTATGTGGGTATGCAATCGATGGGAGATGTTGGGATTTTTGAGATATTATTACTTGGTGTGTTTGAATTGCTGGCGTGTTTTTTTATACATAAAAGATACTAATCCCGTCCTGAATGTAGTCGTGTATTTTAAACAGTTACGTGGTACAATATATTTATGAATCCCGAACTGCCACAAGTTAATAGGACCCCTGAGGTGCAGCCACAAAATATAGGTGGTGAGTATAATGTAGAAAATACATCATTAAATCCTGAAGTCGGAAGAGAGTCTGAGCAGTCACTTGGTGCTAGGGTTGAGCAGTATAACAATATACCCGTGGCTTTGCCTGTTGATAATACTACAACAGTTCCTTTATCTCAATCTCAAAACGACGATCAAAGCGCGAAGCAGTCAGGGGTAGTAGCTGATGATGATACTCCTCTGGTGGCAGCGGATGAAGACTTGATAGAAAGAGAGTGGGTGGATAAAGTTAAAAAGATTATAGCTTTAACAAAAGATAATCCTTATGAGAGGAATAGAGTTATTGCACAGCTGCAGGCTGATTATTTAAAAAAACGATATAATAAGACTTTAGGTCAAAATGACGACGGTAGTAAGTAGGGTTTTATATGGGTGCGGGTCCTTTGATAGTTAGTTTTATCGCGATTGTTATTATAGCCGCTGGTTCTGTGGTAGCTTTTGTGTTGTATCGTAATATGCTGAGGGAAGCCAAAAATTATGAACGAGGCTTGAAGATGGTGCCATTGCTTATACATCTGCCTCCGACAAGTGAAGATGTCAATAGTTCAAATCGAGATGAGCGAGATTTAACTGAAGAGGTGCTGTCGCAAGCCCAGGTGATGTACAATATCATCTCAAGTACAGCAACTAAAGGATTCAAAAGTAAAGTCTACGGTCAACGTCATATATCGTTTGAGATTGTTGCACACGGTGGGTTAGTTCATTATTATGCTGTTGTTCCGCTAGTGTTAGTTGATGTTATTCGTCAAGCTGTAGCGGCAGCATATCCTTCTGCTCGGCTAGAAGAGGTATCTGATACTAATATATTCAGCAAGGTTGGCAAGATGAGCGGAACCATCGGCGGCGAATTCACCCTGAAAAAGTCCTTTGTTTATCCAATATCGACTTATCAGGAGTCGAAAAGAGATGCTTCCAGGGCATTATTAAATGCTCTATCTTCGGCGTCCAGAGAAGATGGAATAGGTGTACAATTTTTACTACGTCCGGCGTATGACGGTTGGTCCAAGGCTTCAGAGTCTCATATTGACGGCATGAAGAAAAATAAGGGCAAGAAGAAGGGCTTTGGAGGCGTTGCTCCTATGGATATCATGGAGGCTCTGTGGAAACCGCCAGAGAATAATGAAAAAGACGGTGGCTCTAGTTCTGAGGACAAGCAGCTAACATCTTTAGAGCAGGCGGAAGTGGATGCTATCAGCGAAAAAGCTCGCTATCCTGCGTATGAAGTTTTGGTGCGTGTTGTAATTTCGTCAAATACTGCGGCGCGCTCTCAAGCGTTGTTAAAAAATATAATAGCAGCCTTCTCGTTGTTTGACTCACCGCGCAATAATGGGTTTAAGTTCTCTTTAACTAGGAATGTTGAGGAAATGACAACAGCATATATTATGAGGTTCTTCCCTCAGGAAACTCGTAGTAATATTCTCAACAGTGTAGAAATGGCAACGTTATTCCATTTGCCTGGAGCTAACGCGATCCCGACTTCACAAGTTAAGCGACAGATGTCCAAGCAGGTTGATGGACCAACAGACGTTTTGGATGAGGGTTTGCTGATTGGGTATAACGAATTTCGAGGAGTCAAAAAACCTATTCGAATCGGCACAAAAGACCGTCGCCGCCACGTATATATTATTGGTCAAACAGGTGTTGGTAAATCTGTCTTGCAGGAAAATATGGCTTATCAGGATATGATGGATGGTCGGGGATTCGCCTTTATTGATCCGCACGGTGATTTGGTTGAATCTTTATTGGGTAAGGTTCCAAAAGAGCGCGTTGAGGATATTATCTACTTTAATCCTGCCGACATGACTAATCCAATTGGCTTGAATATGTTTGAGTTCGACACTCCAGACCAAAAAGACTTTTTGGTTCAAGAGGCGATTAATATGCTGTATGGTCTTTACGATCCAGGCCATACGGGAATTGTTGGTCCTCGCCTGGAGCATATTTTTAGAAACTGCGCTTTATTGTTGATGTCGGATCCTGCTGGTGGAACGTTTATTGACGTGCCGAAGTGTCTTATTGATCCTGAATTTGTGAAAAGCAAGCTTAAGTATGTAAAAGATCAGCAAGTTATTGATTTCTGGACAAAGGAATTTCCTGCGTCACAGAGGTCAAATGAGGCAGGTGAGGTTATTTCATGGGTTGTATCAAAGTTTGGTCCATTTATTTCCAATGATGCAATGCGCAATATTATTGGTCAGACCAAATCTGGATTTAATTTGCGTGAAATTATGGATAATAATAAGATTTTGCTGGTTAACTTATCGAAAGGTAAGATGGGTGAACTTAACTCTAAGCTTTTGGGTATTATCTTTGTAATGAAGTTCCAGGCGGCAGCGATGTCTCGGGCGGATATTCCAGAGGATCAGCGAGTTGATTTCTCATTGTATGTTGACGAGTTTCAGAACTTCGCCACTGACAGCTTTGAATCTATTTTGTCTGAGGCTCGTAAGTATAAATTGAGTCTTATTATGGGTAACCAGTTTATGACGCAGTTAACAGATAAGATACGAGAAGCTATTATTGGTAACGTCGGTACAGTTATTTCTGGGCGTATCGGTGTAACTGACGCTGAACTGATGGTTAAGAAATTCCAGCCGACATTCGATGTCGACGACTTGGCTAAATTGCCAAACTTCCAATCTATAACCTCTGTGATGATTAATAACGTGCCGTCTGCGCCGTTTAGTATGAACTGGATACCGCCAATGGGGCAAGTTAATAATCAACTGAGAGATGCGTTAGTAAGGCTATCTGCTGCTAAATACGGTAGACCACGAGCTGTTGTTGAGAAGGAGATATTTGACAGGATTAGAGGTGGTGTACAACCAAAGACGAGTTCTTCTCAATTAGCGCCTTCTGCTAATCAAAAGGCACCTGGTGGGTCATCGTTCTTGGATGAATGGCTAGCGAAGAGACAACAGCTAGGAGGAAAGCCCGCTTCTAGCTCAACAACCGTAAGACCAGTAAATTCGCAAGCCCCACAGGCTTCCTCACAAATACAGAATACGCAAGGTCGCCCAGAGGTGGTTGATAATGCGCCTTCTAATATAAATAGTGTAAATGCTGCGGCTTCTAACCTTGACAGCAAACAGCAAAGTCAACCTTCTGCGATAGATAGTGCTGTCGTTAATAGGACAAATGTGTCTATGACTACAAACAATAACTCTGTCTCTTCTATAAATATAAAACCGAGCCAACCTGTGGTTAAGAATCGGCTCGATTTACGCAATGGTGATGATGACGATAATGAAGTGATGATTAGCTTGAGATAAAATTCAACATTTATCTAGCTATTTTTTCTGTTGTTAATAAACCCTACTCGAGCATACTCAATAACAGCGCCGATAGACCAGCCGGCTACAAACAAGATAATAGTTTCTGATCCTGATAATAGATATCCGTATCGTTTGGCGATAAAATACACGACGACAGAAGCTATTGCGCCTAAGGCGCCAGAGATGATTAAGTTAGGGCGGGCAACAGTATTGCCAATTGCATCACTAGTCTTTTCGACGACTGGATTATGAATGACCTTACTGAAAGCCCTGGATGGAGCTGATAGTTGGTCTTGTACATTTTCCAAAGTCTTCTTATAAGAAGCTTCAATATCTTTTTTTGTAAGAGGCTTATCTTCTTTTATCTCTTTAGATTCTTTTTGTTCTTGCTGCTTTTCTTGGCGGGCGGCAATTTCTATAGCCTCATGTTTAATGCTATTTTCATTTTCGGCATTTGATTTTTCTTTTTCAACCGCCTTTTCTAGGGATCTTTCGATTTCAGCAGCTTTTTCTCTGCTTAAATCTGCTAATTCTCTGGTGTCGACAGCATTCTCTACGGTAGACTTTAATTTTTCACTCATTTTTCACCTCCTATAAAGTTCCTGCGGACATGTCTCGCCGAATGATCCTAACTTCTTTATTTAATTGACGTGATCGAGCGTAGAAGTATACGACCACGGCTGCAATAATTCCTGCGAACATCATATTCTCGCTGGCACCAGTTTTTGGCAGTTGTGAAGTGGTTTGTTCAATAACTTTCGGTGCAGGGCAGTCAATTTTTGTGCTGACAGTATTGCCAAATGTGTTATCAATCCTACAGTCGTAAGACATTGGATTGCTTTTACCGCTAGCCATTGCTGGGATACTGTTCTTTATTTGGATGGTAAAGCTGCGCTTCTGGGTTTCTCCTGGCTTGATCTTTATAGGGTTCCATACTAGTACTTTTGCGTTGCCGCTGCCCGCGCTAGCGCCTTTATCATCTGTCAATGTTCCACCGCCAGCGTCGAATATATCGGCATACTCTAACAGGTCGCTGACTTGATCTTTGAATGTAAATTCTTCCTCTTTAAGCCCTTTGTTTTTTACCGAAAGAGTATAGGTAATTCGATCTCCAGATTTTGCAACCGTAGTTGTTGCGTCGGCGTTATTCTGGGTGAGATTAACTGCGGTTTTTGTCTGCACGAACGAAGCAGAACATCGACTATCGTTAATCCATATCGTAGAGTCGCCTGGGCATGGTTGACATTGAGGATCGTCCTTCAATAATTTAGGGTTTTGAGGACACCTTGCTGGCTCTGGTATAGTAAATGTCTTTACGCAGGCGTCTGAGGTCTTGTCGCCCAGCGAGCTTTTTACCGTTAGAACAACTTTGTATGATCCCGGTGTTTTTTCTGTATAAGTTACGATTTTATCGTTACCTTCGATTGTCTTAACTAGAGTATTTCCTCGGTAAACGCTATATACATATTTTTGGATTGTCGCACCATTAGCTGCGCTGGCGTTAGCGGTAAATTGGTATGTATCGCCATTCTTCTTTATGTCTAAGGCGTTACACGTAGCTACTGGCTGTGGCGGAGTAGAGCAGTTGGGGTATGTTCCGACTTGCCCAGTTGGACATTGATGGCTCGGTGGTGCGATTTTAAGGATTAAGTTACCGCAGTTAAGCATGATTGCAAACCAGCCAGTCCCAGCTGAATATCCAACGAATGCTCTATATGAGAAGCTGCCCCAGAGGTTGTGAGGTCGATAATAGAAAGTGCGAGCACTGCCTTGTGATGTACGAACTACGTAAGATCCTTCACCTCTTGCTGCGCCAAAGTGAGGTGTAAGTCCCCATGAATAGGTACCCATATTGCTATTTAAGGTCTGGAGATTACCGGTCGCCGCTACCAAATCAGAGCGGCTAATACCAAGATGATCGTAGAGGTCGCGAATATTATTTGTGTTCGCGTCATAATGAGCCATCAGTTGCTGACCGCTAGAAATTCCGCCATAAATTAGGTCGCTGGAATCTGCTGCATTGGCTGATTCTGGCGGTGAAAAAACAGTGAAAGATTGCACAATAAGCGCTAGGGCAGTTAAGATAAGCCCGATCTTTCGAGTAGCTTCTTCTTTGTGTAAGCGTTTCGCGTAAAAGCCCAAACTGTGGATCATTGAAGGGCTGTATGGTAGGCGCGAGATAATTTTTTTGAACATTTTGACCTCTTTTATTTTTGTTGTTATATAACTTTAATCTAACTTTAGCATAAGCATGCTGAAAAAGTAAATAGTTTGAGAATATATCTATTTTGATGTATAATAAGGTTGTTGAAAAGAGCTGATAATTCAGATAATAGTGAGGGAGATATGGCTAAACAAACAAATGAACAATCTTATGATGGCTCACAAATCCAGGTCCTAGAGGGCCTTGAGCCGGTTCGTAAGCGTCCAGGAATGTACATCGGTAGTACGGGGTACGAGGGCGTACATCACTTGATTAAGGAGATTGCCGATAACTCAATTGACGAGGCAATCGCTGGTTATGCTACAAAGGTCGAAGTAACTTTGTTAAAGGATGGTGGTGTTCGAGTATCTGATGACGGTCGTGGTATTCCTGTCGATAAGCATCCAAAGACGGGTAAGAGTACGCTAGAGACGGTATTAACAATCTTACATGCCGGCGGTAAGTTTGGTGGCGGCGGCTATAAAGTTTCATCTGGACTTCACGGTGTTGGCTCGAGTGTTGTGAACGCGCTATCTACTCGGATGATTGCCGAAGTTAGAAAGAACGGTAAAATCTATCGTCAAGAATACGCAACAGGCGTGCCTCAGACGGAACTAGAAACCGTCGGAAAGTCTGATGGTTCTGGTACGACAATTACTTTCTATCCAGACCCAACCATCTTTAAGGAAACGGTTAATTTTGACTATAAATGGGTTGTTAATTATCTTCGTCATCAGGCGTACCTTACAAAAGGCATTCACACGTCGGTTATTGATGAACGGACTGGCGAACGAAAAGCTTTCTACTTTGAGGGCGGTATTCAGAGTTATGTAAAAAACCTGAATATCGGCAAGGATGTTTTATCGGACGATATATTTTACGTCGAGAAGCAGGTTGAAGATTGTATGGTGGAAATTGCGGTTCAGTATAACGACACTTACGCTGAAGTGGTAAAGCCATTTGCCAATAACGTCTTAACTCCTGATGGTGGTACTCATTTGGTTGGTTTTCGAACAGCCCTCACGCGTGTAATTAATGATTATGCTCGTAAGAATAGTCTGCTGAAAGAAAAAGAGGATAATCTGACTGGTGATGACATCCGCGAAGGTTTGACGGCAGTTATTTTGGTGAAGTTGCCAGACCCTCAGTTTGAAGGTCAGACCAAGAATAAACTTGGTAATCCAGAGATGCGCCGCTATGTTGATCAGGTGATGAGCGAATATTTTGCGTATTACTTGGAGGAAAATCCAGCTACAGCTAAGAAGGTTGTCGGTAAGGCTACATTGGCAGCACGAGCGCGTAAGGCGGCAAGGGCTGCGCGCGACAATGTTATCCGTAAGGGAGCATTTGAAGGCTTAAACTTGCCATCTAAATTGACGGACTGCTCATCTCGTAATCGAAAAGATTGTGAATTATTTATTGTCGAGGGTAATTCTGCTGCGGGTTCAGCTAAGGATGGTCGCGATTCAACTATTCAGGCCGTTCTTCCTCTTCGCGGTAAGGTGCTGAATACTGAGCGTGCAAGGTTTGATAAGATGTTCGCTAATGCTGAAATTGTTTCGTTGATTAAGGCTATGGGCGTTGGAATTGGCGACCAATTTGATATCAGTGGTATTCGTTACGACAAGATAATCTTCATGACAGATGCTGATGTTGACGGTGCGCACATTTCTACACTTTTGATGACATTCTTCTTCCGATATATGTCTGAAGTGATTGAAGCGGGTCACGTATATTTGGCGAAGCCGCCTCTGTTTGGGTTGAGTAGAGGAACTGGCAGTAATCGTAAGATAGATTACGTCTATGATGAAGTGGCTCTCGAACAAAAATTGAACGAAAAGATTAATGAGCGCAAGGCTGCTGGTGTAAAGATTGATGAAAATGCTGAGAAATTTAAGCAGGCGGGCTACACGGCACAGCAACGATTTAAGGGTCTTGGCGAGATGGATGCTGCTCAATTATGGGAAACGACTATGAATCCAGAAAATCGAACATTGGTGAAGGTTAATATTGAGGATGCAGAACGGGCGGATGCTATATTTACGAAGCTTATGGGTGATAGCGTAGAATTGAGGAAAAATTTTATTCAAACAAATGCCGCTAAGGTTAATGTGGAAGATTTGGACTTTTAAGGAGGAGATATGGCGGACAATGACAATAAAAATATAGTAGAACCGGAAATTCTGAACGAAGAGCCAGAAGTTCGCGGTATTGAAAAGTCGACAGTTGAGCGTGTTATGGAAGATTCCTTCCTTAAATACTCCATGTCGGTTATTATTGACCGTGCTTTGCCGGACGTTCGTGACGGGCTGAAGCCTGTTAATCGTCGTATTTTGTATGCGATGAATAAGAACGGTTGGCGCGCTCCTCATGCTACAGTGAAGTCGGCAAAAATTGTCGGTGAGGTTATGGGTAACTACCACCCGCACGGTGACTCGTCAATTTATGACGCTATGGTGAACTTGGCTCAACCTTGGAAGATGCGATATACGCTGGTTGAAGGTCAGGGTAACTTCGGTTCTATGGACGGTGACGAGCCAGCGGCTTCTCGTTATACTGAGGCGCGAATGGATAAAATTGGCGGCGAGTTGCTGTCTGACATCGACAAAGAAACTGTTGATTTTCGTGATAACTTCGACGGAACAGAGAAAGAGCCAGTGGTTTTGCCGTCGGCCGTTCCAAATATTCTATTGAACGGTCAGATGGGTATTGCTGTTGGTATGGCAACGAATATTCCACCGCACAACCTTGGTGAGGTGGTTGACGCTACAGTTGCTCAAATAGACAATCCTGAAATTACGCTAGACGAATTATTGACGCACATTAAGGGTCCTGATTTTCCAACAGGCGCGGAAGTTTATGGTGGCGCGCCAATGCGTCAAGCATATGAAACTGGGCGTGGCTCAGTTACGATTCGTGCGGTTGCGTCGATTGAAGAGCGTAAAAATGGCCGTTACAGTATTATAATCACCGAAGTTCCGTATGGTATGAGCAAGGAAGGCTTTGTTGATAAGGTTCGAGAACTTGTCCTTGCTAAAAAAATAACGCACATTGCCGACGCGCGAGATGAAAGTGCTCGCGGTAAGGTTCGAGTTGTTGTTGAACTGAAAAAAGATGCTTATCCAAAGAAGATTCTTAACCAATTGTATAAATTGACTGGGTTACAAACATCGTTCCATTATAATGTCCTGGCCTTGGTCAATGGTATTCAACCTAAGGTCATGGGCTTGAAAGAGATTTTGGCGGAATTCATTAAGCATCGTCAAGGCGTTATTCGACGTAGGACTGAGTTTGAACTTCGCAAAGCTAAGGAACGAGCTCATATATTGGAAGGTCTGAAGATTGCGCTTGATCATATTGACGAGGTGATCAAGACAATTCGCGAAAGTTATGACGATGCCGACAAGCGTTTGATGGAGAGATTTGGTCTGTCGGAAATTCAAGCGGCCGCAATTTTGGCGATGCAACTACGACGATTGCAGGGGTTGGAGCGTGACAAGATTGAAGAAGAATTGAAGCAACTTCATGAACTGATTAAGAAGCTGGAGGCAATTTTGGCTGACGAGAACGAGATTTTGCGTGTTGTTAAGGAAGAATTGCTTGCTATGAAAGAAAAGTATGGCGATGAGCGGCGCAGTAAGATTATTAATCATGAATTAGGAAAGTTCTCTGACGAGGAATTGATTCCAGAGGAAGAGTCGGTAATTCTGCTTACAAGCGAAAACTACATTAAGCGAACTCTTGTGAGTGATTATCGTAGGCAAAATCGTGGTGGTAAGGGCAAGCGTGGAATGACAACAAAGGAAGAAGATGTCATTGATCAAGTTGTTCAGGCAAGCTCGCACGATTATCTATTATTCTTCACTAATATGGGTAGGATTTTCCGGCTGAAGGCTTACGAAGTACCAGCCGCCAGTTTGAGTGCGAAAGGCGTTGCTGCGGTTAACTTATTGCAACTTCAGCCAGAAGAGAAGATAACGGCAATTATCAAACACGAAAAGAACGCCAACGAAGACGGATATCTGTTCATGGCGACAAAGAAGGGCACAGTTAAGAAGACTCCTGTGAAAGATTATGCCAATGTCCGCACGAATGGATTGATTGCAATTAAGCTAGATGAGGGCGATGAACTGCGCTGGATAAAGAGAACGACTGGCGAGAATGACGTGATTGTATCTACGTCTGCAGGGCAAGCTATTCGCTTTAATGAGAAAGATACGCGCCCAATGGGTAGATCAGCTCGCGGTGTCCGCGGCGTCAGATTGCGTCCAAATGACTCTGTTGTTGGTATGGATATCGTTACGGGTGACGACCAAACTTTGCTGGTGGTTAGCGAGAAAGGCTTCGGCAAACGCACAAAGGTATCGAACTTCCCAAGTCATAAACGTGGCGGAGTTGGTATAAAAGCCGCAGTTGTAACTGCAAAAACTGGTCCGATTATCTCTGTGCAGACTATTGATCCAGAAATAACAGAGGCGCTATTGGTTTCTCAGAATGGTCAGACTATCCGCCTGGGCTTGAGTGATATTAAGCTGCTTGGAAGGACGACTCAGGGCGTGACGATTATGCGCCTGTCTGACGGCGATGCTGTTTCGTCGATCGGCTTGATGGCGGATCGCCCGCAGGATGAGGGTAATTAATAGTGAAGGTCTTGATAGTTCCAGTAATCGCATGGGCGATATCTCAAGGGTTGAAGCAAGTGTTTCATCTCATGGGGCGTAATCGTCGAGTATTTAGCGGTGATACAAACCCAAAAATACTTCTATCCGGAGGTATGCCAAGTGCTCATAGTGCGATTGTCGTGTCGTTGGCGGTATTTCTGGGGCTACAAGACGGCTGGGATAGTTCTGTATTTGGACTAGCTACTTGGCTGGCTATTATAGTGATGTATGATGCTATGATGGTCCGTTATTCGTCCGGAATGCAGGGTGAAACGCTTAACAAGTTAATTTCGGAGCAGGGTAGCAAGTTGAAAAAACTTCGCGTTGCTCATGGTCACACCCCTGTAGAAGTGGCAGCTGGGGCGGCTATTGGTATGGTTGTAGCTGCCGTTGTATTTTTCGCAACAAAATAATTGTAAAAATCTATTGACCTAAGCAATTATATACTGTAAGATTAGTAACAAGTCTGGTTGCTGGAGTGCGAGTTAAGCAACGATTTACAATCTGTAAAGCGAGGTAAATCATACTTCAGTCTGACTTAAGATGAACTTTAACAATTTGATTGTGCAATATCATCGTCAGTTTATATTTTTGTAGAGCCTTAATACTTTGATACAAAGTAGATTTTAACGGAGAGTTTGATCCTGGCTCAGGATGAATGCTGGCGGCGTGCCTAACACATGCAAGTCGAGCGGCAGCGAGTTTTACACTGAATTCTGGAAGCTTCTGGGTAATATAGAAGATCTATTCAAGAATTTTGTGTAAAATGTCGGCGAGCGGCGGACGGCTGAGTAACGCGTAGGAATTTGCCCCAAAGTGAGGAATAACTGCCCGAAAGGGTAGCTAATGCCGCATATGGTCTTCGGATTAAAGCCTTCGGGCGCTTTGGGAGAAGCCTGCGTTGGATTAGGTAGTTGGTAGGGTAATGGCCTACCAAGCCGACGATCCATAGCTGGTCTGAGAGGATGATCAGCCAGACTGGAACTGAGACACGGTCCAGACTCCTACGGGAGGCAGCAGTGAGGAATCTTCCACAATGGGCGAAAGCCTGATGGAGCAACGCCGCGTGAAGGATGAAGGCCTTCGGGTTGTAAACTTCTTTTATGAGTGAAGAATATGACGGTAACTCATGAATAAGCACCGGCTAACTACGTGCCAGCAGCCGCGGTCATACGTAGGGTGCAAGCATTATCCGGAGTGACTGGGCGTAAAGAGTTGCGTAGGCGGTTTAATAAGTGAATAGTGAAACCTGGTGGCTCAACCATACAGACTATTATTCAAACTGTTAAACTCGAGAATGGTAGAGGTAACTGGAATTTCTAGTGTAGGAGTGAAATCCGTAGATATTAGAAGGAACACCGATGGCGTAGGCAGGTTACTGGGCCATTTCTGACGCTAAGGCACGAAAGCGTGGGGAGCGAACCGGATTAGATACCCGGGTAGTCCACGCCGTAAACGATGGATACTAGCTGTTGGAGGTATCGACCCCTTCAGTAGCGAAGCTAACGCGTTAAGTATCCCGCCTGTGGAGTACGGCCGCAAGGCTAAAACATAAAGGAATTGACGGGGACCCGCACAAGCGGTGGATTATGTTCTTTAATTCGATGATAACCGAAGAACCTTACCAGGGCTTGACATCCAGGGAAGGTCTGCGAAAGTAGACTGTGCCTTTTGGAACCCTGTGACAGGTGATGCATGGCCGTCGTCAGCTCGTGTCGTGAGATGTTAGGTTAAGTCCTTCAACGAGCGCAACCCTTGTGAATAGTTGTATTTTTCTATTCAGACTGCCCCGGTAACGGGGAGGAAGGAGGGGATGATGTCAGGTCAGTATTTCCCTTACGTCCTGGGCTAGAAACGTAATACAATGGCTAGTACAATGCGCAGCGAAGCCGCGAGGTGAAGCAAATCGCATCAAAGCTAGTCCCAGTTCGGATTGTAGGCTGAAACTCGCCTGCATGAAGTCGGAATCGCTAGTAATCGCAAATCAGCAAGTTGCGGTGAATACGTTCCCGGGTCTTGTACACACCGCCCGTCAAACCATGAAAGTGACCAACACCCGAAGTCCGATTCGTCGGCCTAAGGTGGGGGGCATGATTGGGGTTAAGTCGTAACAAGGTATCCGTACCGGAAGGTGCGGATGGATTACCTCCTTTCTAGGGAGTAACGATGCCAATCTGTCGAGCAATCACAGATTGAGCTAGGTCGGTCTCGTAAATGTGTCGAGCTTACATATTTACAATAGTCCTCTCGAGGACGAGACAAAAGTTCAACCTTTCTCTACGATAAACCGATTGATGAATTGCACAATCAAGTTGTTAAATGAAAAAGCCCTTCTATGAGGGGCTTTTTGTATGGTATATTTAATTAAATCTGATATTTTAGTAGAATTGTGATTATAAAAAATAGCCAATAATTTTTTGGCTATTTATGCTTTTTGCCGACGCTTATTATAGCCCGCCGCCAAAAAGGGAGTTTAGTAGCCAGTTTAGTGGGATAGTGTGTAGACTGAGCATAATAGCGAATCCCACTCCACATGTAACAAGCCCCCAAAACTTGAAACGGTCATAGCTACTTACGCCGCTTCCCAGATTGTCGGCTAATTTTTGATGAAAAACGACGACGATTCCACCAGCAATTAAGACTAAAATCCCAAAAAATAATGAGCCAAAACTAAATTGATATAACATATTATTAATTATACACTTGTCAGAATTAAAAAGATACTGTACAATTAAAAGGTCTTGGCAATTTATGGGGACATAGCTCAGTTGGCTAGAGCACCTGCTTTGCAAGCAGGGGGTCCAGGGTTCGAGTCCCTGTGTCTCCACCATATGGGGTGAAGTGGGCTTACGTCCACGACACTCCACCAAGACGAATGAGGGCGATTAGCTCAGCTGGTTAGAGCGCGTCACTGATAATGACGAGGTCGGAGGTTCAAGTCCCTCATCGCCCACCATATTTTTTAATATGGGCGCTTAGCTCAGTTGGCTAGAGCATCTCGTTTACACCGAGAGGGTCGGGGGTTCGAGTCCCTCAGCGCCCACCAATCATAGATAGTCAGGATTATCGCCGAGTAGGCGATTTTTTGTTTACAAGCAATCTTGCTTAATAAAGCATAGATAGTTATACTCTTAGAATATGTATAAGCGTATTATTAAGCCGATATTATTTTTATTAACACCAGACTTTACTCATAAGTTAACTATTTTTTGCGGTCGTGTGGCGCAGGCGTTTTCTCCTATTAGATGGATTATTCGTAAGCTATGGAGCTTCCAGGACAAGTCGCTACAGCAGGAAATTGATGGAGTTGTATTTAATAACCCAATAGGCTTGTCGGCGGGATTTGATAAAAATGTACAATTGTCACCCTTAATGGAAGATGTTGGATTTGGCTTTGCTTCTGGTGGATCTGTAACTATGGAGCCGAGAAGGGGAAATCCTCGACCATGGTTTCATCGATTGCCGAATACCAAATCTGTAGTTGTGTACGCTGGCATGCCAAATTATGGGCTAGAGAAGATTAGCGACTACGTTGAACTAAACATACATAAAGTTAAATCAATGCCGACTGTTGTCTCTGTGGCTGTTATTGCTGATAAATCCACGAAAGACGAATTTGGGCCAGTCGTTCCGGAAGAATATATAATTCGGGACGTAAAAAAAGCGGTTAGTTATATCGTAGACAACAGCTTGGCTAGTGTTATAGAGATTAATATTTCTTGTCCGAATGCTGGCAAGGAGCCGTTTATCTATGCTGATACGCTAGAGACTTTATTGAGCGAATTAGATTCTGTAGAGAGAAATGTTCCTTTCTGGGTTAAAATGCCACATTTGTATGATCTGAAGCAATTCGACTCGCTATTAAAGGTTATTGTTGAGCATAATATTCAGGGCGTAACGGTTGCTAATTTAATAAAGGATCGTGAGAAGGTAGATCTTAAAGATCCTTTGACTGATGACATTAGGGGTGGATTAAGCGGCAAACCTACTCGCGCACATAGCTTAGAATTGATTAGGTATGCATATAAAAATTATGGGGATAAACTGACTATTATTGGTGTTGGTGGGGTTTTTTCGGCCGAAGACGCATACGTTAAGATTAAGGCGGGCGCTAGTCTGGTTGGGCTTATCACTGGGCTGTTTTTCGAAGGTCCGCAGTTAATTGGGCGAATAAATCGCGAGTTGATTCAGTTGCTAAAAAATGACGGTTTTTCTAGTATTTCTGAGGCGATTGGTGCTGATTTTAATAAAAAGCAAAAAAAGTCGAAAAAACTTTGAAAAAACCCTTGCAAAAGAATCTCAGCTGCTGTATAGTTAATTACTAGTTAAGCGAATGTTCAAACGAACCTCTGGCAATACACTGCAAAGCGTGCGAGGGCAGTGAGAAAACATCTGAGTGTAGATAGATTTGTCAATTTATTGACCTGTCAATTGTGCACTCAAATGTGTGAGGCACTGATCATTAACAATTTGAGAGTAAAAGAAATTGAGTTTTTAATTGACGGTAGTAGTAATTGCAAAGTAGCAACTACTAGTTAAGTCAATGCATAAAAAGGTACTCAAGGGCGCTAAATGGATGCCTAGACGTATATTACCGACGAAGGACGTGGAAGACTGCGATAAGCTTCGGGAAGCTGTCAACAAGCTTTGATCCGGAGATCTCCGAATGGGGAAACCCAGCATGAGTCATGTCATGTTGCCACTTGCTGAACACATAGGCAAGCGAGCGGGAACCATCTGAACTGAAACATCTTAGTAGGATGAGGAAGAGAAAGTAAATAACGATTGCGAAAGTAGTGGCGAGCGAAATCGCAACAGCCCAAACCTTTTAAGTTTTTGCCTATTAATTTAGGCAAATAAGTTGGTAGACGAATACTTATAAGGGGTTGTGATATTACATATGACCAAGTCAGAGAATTTGATTCATTCAAATAATCTGATTTGCGATAACTGGCTATCAACAGTTAGTAAGGTAAGAAATCGGCGTGGTTAGTAGAATAGTTTGAATGACTAGCCAAAGAACGTGAAAGCCGTGTATATGAAAACGACGCTGACCTTATGTATGTTTTATCGAGTAGGACGGGGCACGAGAAACCCTGTTTGAATCTGGCTGGACCACCAGCCAAGGCTAAATATAATATACGATCGATAGTGAACTAGTACAGTGATGGAAAGGTGAAAAGAACCCCGGGAGGGGAGTGAAATAGATCCTGAAATTTAGTGCCTACAAGGAGTCGGAGCCGGCTTGTCCGGTGACGGCGTGCTTTTTGTAGAACGATCCAGCGAGTTAATTTTTACAGCGAGGTTAAGTCAATTGACGGAGCCACAGTGAAAGCGAGCCTGAATAGGGCGATTAAGTTGTAAGGATTAGACCCGAAACCGGGTGACCTAACCATGAGCAGGTTGAAGCCACTGTAACAGGTGGTGGAGGACCGAACCAGGATACGCAGCAAAGTGTTTGGATGACTTGTGGTTAGCGGTGAAATGCCAATCGAACTCGGAGATAGCTGGTTCTCCTCGAAATAGCTTTAGGGCTAGCGTCGTGTTAGTAGCACATGGGGGTAGAGCTCTGTAAAGGACTGGGGCGGGCAACTGTACCCACCCTTAACAAACTACGAATACCATGTGTGTAATCACGGCAGTTAGAACATCGGTGCTAAGATCGGTGCTCAAAAGGGAAACAGCCCAGACCATCATCTAAGGTCCCTAAATTAACGTTCAGTGGGAAACAAGGTGAGATTTCTTAAACAGCTAGGATGTTGGCTTAGAAGCAGCCATTCATTTAAAGAGTGCGTAACAGCTCACTAGTCAAGAGATCTTGCGTGGAAAATGTAACGGGGCTAAAACGTTATACCGAAGATATGGATTACACGCTAAGTACAAAGTTAAAGTTGTGTTACAATCAATTTATGGAAAATGAGATTTACGTAGGTAGCGTTTATAAACACTATAAAGGCAATAAGTATGTTGTTGTAAGTATAGCTGTTCATACTGAGACGCTTGAAGAGCTTGTAGTTTATCGAGCCATTTATGGCGACGGAGAATTATGGGCTAGACCTAAGAAAATGTTTTTAGATAATATTGAAAAAGACGGAAAGATCATTCCAAGGTTTAAATTGATTAAGAAACTTTGATTTTGTTCTTAGTGTGTAGTGGTAGAGGAGCGTTCCTATCAGCGGTGAAGTCGAATCGGAAGGTTCGGTGGAGCGGTAGGAAGTGAGAATGCTGGAATGAGTAACCATAAGAGAGGTGAGAATCCTCTCGGCCGTAAGAGCAAGGTTTCCTGAGCCATGGTAATCATCTCAGGGTTAGTCGGGCCTAAGCCGAGGCGCAGAGCGTAGGCGATGGACATCAGGTTAATATTCCTGAACCGGTTAAGTTTTGTACACTGTTCACGGGGAAGTAATCGAAGCGGATTCATGGTTTATCCGTCCAACCGAGCGGGAACGCAAAGGGAGTGAAAGTAACTCTTCGGAGTTGCGATTTTGGTGAAAGCCCTGGCTAGAAAAGCAGGTGTACGCGTGGACTTAGCCGCCCGTACCGCAAACCAACACAGGTGCTCGAGTCGAGTAGACTCAGGCTTACGAGCGAACCTTCGCTAAGGAACTCGGCAATACAGCGACCGTAACTTCGGGATAAGGTCTGCCCCCACTTCGGTGGATATCAGCCGCGTTCACTCAGTGAATATTAGGTTAAAGAGTACATTTTTAATCACAAAACGAATTTTCTGAGATAGAGCAAACGAATTGTTCTTTTGAACGCGAACTTCTGACATCTAACGATGTGGGGGCCGCAGCAAAAGAGCCCACGGAACTGTTTATCAAAAACACAGGTCTCTGCTAACACGAAAGTGGATATATAGGGGCTGACTCCTGCCCAATGCTGGAAGGTTAAGGGGAGCGCTTCACGGTGCGAACTGAAGCCCTAGTCAATGGCGGCGGTAACTATAACCGTCCTAAGGTAGCGAAATTCCTTGTCAGGTAAGTTCTGACCCGCACGAATGGAGTAATCATGTGGGCACTGTCTCAGCGAAGGACTCGGTGAAAGTGCATTGGCGGTAAAGATGCCGTCTGTCCGTACCAGGACGAAAAGACCCCATGGAGCTTTACTACAGCTTTACATTGAATATGGTTTCAACATGTGTAGCATAGGTGGGAGACTTTGAAGCAGATACGCCAGTATTTGTGGAGTCACCAAGTGAAATACCACCCTTGTTGTGATTGTGTTCTCACGCTGACCGTTATCCGGTTAGCGGACCGTGTATGGTGGGTAGTTTAACTGGGGCGGTTGCCTCCTAAAGAGTAGCGGAGGCGTTCAAAGGTTGGCTAACTTCGGATGGAAATCGAAGTGATAGTGTATGCGCATAAGCCAGCTTGACTGTGAGGAGTACATTCCAATCAGAGACGAAAGTCGGAGCAAGTGATCCGCTGTACGTACATTTGTACATGAATGTGGGATCGACAGCGCAAACGGATAAAAGTTACCCTGGGGATAACAGGCTTATAGCGCCCAATAGTTCACATAGACGGCGCTGTTTGGCACCTCGATGTCGGCTCATCACATCCTGGAGGGGGAGCACCTTCCAAGGGTTCGGCTGTTCGCCGATTAAAGTGGTACGCGAGCTGGGTTCAGAACGTCGTGAGACAGTTCGGTTTATATCCGGTATGGACGATAGGAAACTTGAGAGGATCTACCCCTAGTACGAGAGGACCGGGGCGGACGCACCTCTGGTGTATCGATTGTGGCCACCTGCTGCATTGTCGAGTAGCTATGTGCGGACTAGATAAGCGCTGAAAGCATATTAAGCGCGAAACTAACCTCAAGATAAGGTTTCCCTATGAGGACACAGAAAGACTATCTGTTTGATAGGCGCAAGGTGGAAGTACAGTAATGTATGGAGCTGAAGCGTACTAATAGTCCCATTGCCTTTTTATGTCCTTGTCCGTGGAGTTTATGCTTGCATAAACATTGCGGATAAGGTAGACTTAACTAGTAATTGGTGCTTTTCAAAAGTACCAGTCAATTAAAAATCAATTCCGTGCTGATGTTGGACATCGAAGAAAGGGGTTTGGCCCACCGTGGAGTATATACGGAACCAAGCGTCGTAACCCCCTCCTTCGGTGCCCATAGCGAGGAGGAAACACCTGTTCTCATTCCGAACACAGAAGTTAAGCTCCCCAGCGGCGATTATACTGCGAAAGTGGGAAACTAGCACGGTGCCGAATTATAAGAAAGCCATCCTAATAGGGTGGCTTTCTTCTTTGTCTTAAAACGTTTGTGGTATGTTTTGGCGGGTGATAGAATATAAGTATGTGTATAGTGTGTAGGGTGGCTACTGGCGGTATGGCGATTGCTGTTGCTTTAACTCCAACGATTAGCATAACAGCACCCAATGAGAATAAGAGTGATGCGAAGAAGGCGATTAGTGCTAAATTTTTTTCTGAAATAAAATCTCCATCATCACTATCCAGATTTAAGGTGTCAGATATCCAGACTCCAGATTGGCACTCCACATCTCAATCGTCAAAAAAATTGAATTCTGGAGTGAAAAAAGAAGTCACATATACAATATCAACAAAGGGCAATGTCCGATCAAATCTAGCTGAATTCTCGAAACAGGTAAATGAAACCTTAAACGATAATCGAGGCTGGGCGCGTATGGGGATTATTTTTAAAGAGGTAAAAGAGAGTGGAAGTTTCAATCTAGTTCTGTCGCAAGCTGAATTGATGTCCTCATTCTCGTCAGGCTGTGACGCGGATTGGAGTTGTCGAGTCGGGTCTTCTGTCATTATCAATGACAATCGATGGTCTGGCGCGACTACAGCGTGGAATAAAGCAGGTGGTGATATTCGTAATTATCGACATATGGTAATCAATCATGAAGTTGGGCACTGGTTGGGGCATGGGCATTTGAATTGTTCTGGGGTTAATAATCCAGCGGCGGTTATGCAGCAGCAATCAATTGATTTACAGGGGTGTGCTTTTAATCCTTGGCCGCTTGATAGTGAATTATGGTCAACTACGCTGGGGATAGAACTATGAAATTGATAAAAAATTATCGCACGCTTAAATTGGCTATTGTCATGAGTTTTATAACGCTGATAATGATATTGGCATATGGATTTGTGAGCTGGAAATCTTGGGAAAACGTTCAAAGCGTAACAAAAAACACTAATGAGGTGGAGGGCTCGCTGTTTGTTAATTTGCAAAAAGACAAATTATCTACTAAAAAATTGAATGAATATTTGGCTGATTTAAAAAATAAACGCCAAAGCTGTGATGTAGTATTTTTTGTATCTTGGCAGAAGAACGTTAATACTAGATTTAAAAAGTATTCAGAAGAATGCAATAAATCGGTAGAGAAGATGAACCGAACTATACAGAGTATAGAGAAGATTGTCGGCTTTATGGAGTTTGATAAGGAATTGAGCGGTGAAATACGTACGGTGTCAGATAAGTTATCGAAGACCAAGCAAAATGACTTTATTGCTATGGAGAAAATATGGACTGATACAAAGAAGAGGTTGGAATCCAGAGAAAACGAGGTTGACTTACGTAAGTTAGCGATGAAGAGAATAGACGCTATTTTATTGGCTGCGCGCGATTTGAAGTCGACTAACGAAAAGAAAGATAGCGACCAGTTTACTATAGCCAAGGATAAATTTACCGTGGCTATTAACGCCTGGATTGGTTTGCAAAATGAGTTAACACAAGAATCTCAGCTTAGAATAGACAATCTATTAAGAGAGTTTTAGAATAAATCTGCAATAAAAAATATCCCTCTATGTGATGGGATATTTTTCTTCTCGAATCTCGCAGAAAACGAGAATTTTTTGTGGTGGAACTCATGATTTCTGAAGCTCCAACAGGTGCCGTCAGTAACTGACTTTATTAGTGTAGCTAACGCGTCAGTAAAATGCAATATTTTATTCACAATAAAAACTACTTATGTAAATATTGACAAAGCGTTAGTTATATGCTAGCATATAAACATAACACATATCATGTGTGATATATAAAGGTGAGGGTTTCCATTTAAATTTATGTGGAAATCTTTTTTAAAAATGGAGGAAAACCTTCCTATGGCAGGAACAAAGGCTGGCGGCTTAAAGGCCGCTCAAAAAAATCTAGCTCGCGATCCAGATTTTTACGCAAAGATCGGACGTAAGGGCGGTAAAAACGGTCGAACTGGTGGCTTTGCTGCAAATCCAGCTTTGGCTCGTATCGCTGGCGCTAAGGGCGGACGCATTTCACGCCGTACTAAGAAGACAGTACAAAAAATTGCAGAATAAGACCGCTCCAATCTCTTAAAATTAGCCTCCGTATGAGAGGCTTATTTTATTTGATATCTTTTAAGTTGGCAGGATTTCGCCTGATTTACGCGCCATTCTGAGTGGCAATTAATACACTTGTAAGACGAGGAAGTGGCTTGTAATCCAACTGCGCTACACTGAGGGCAAAGACTGCGTTTATGTAGCCAGTCTCTGTAGCTATCTAAAGAATCTTGAATATTATCGTCGTCCATACTGAGGGTTAATCTGTATTTTGGCGCCAAAGTATCAACGGCATATTCCCAGGCAGATCTTTCCATTTCGATCAGCTGGACATCATATTGATAATTTTTATGACCAAGTTTAGCGTGGGCGATTTCGTGTAAAAGTTGCACTAAGTCTTCTTGCGAATCTAATTTTTCGTAATAGACTGTTTGCGAATTAGGGTTCCAGGAAAATACTTTACCCTCCTTGAACTGCAGTTCTGGAAAGTCGTGTTCAATTTGAGGCAAGCCGACTGATGGCATTGTCGTAGCATCCGTATAATACAATTTCTTCTAGGTTAGGGGCGCTGATTATTTTTGGTACCGATATAGCGGCGGGTAAGTTTTCTGCCAGAAGACCGCTTAAAATATCTGAAAAATAGGATGTGAATACTCCCACGCTCCCGCCAATAACAACGACATCTGGTTGCGTAAAGGCGATGAGGGGTTGCAACCCAGCTTTTATCCTATTGGCGACCTCTTCCCAGACTTCCAGGGGTGTGTCTGATGATAATTCGCCAAAAATTCTCTGTAAAACTCTACCCGCAGCAATCTCTTCCCAAGTGGTAATCTTGCCATTGTAGTTCAAAGACATATGTCCGCCCTCGCAATCGCTAAGTTCTTTATGTAGATTTCCATTCAGGATTAGGGAAGTGCCAACGCCGGTTCCTAGAGTGATGTATAGACCGCATCTGGGAGTTTTGGGCAATCTGAGCATGCTTGCCAATCCTGCCATATTGGCGTCATTTGCAATAAATATTGGTATATTAGGAAAATATCGGGAAAGTAGCTCGCGGATAGGTTGATTTTTCCAACCGAGATTTTGACACCACACTGCCATGCCGTCTTTGACTACTCCTGGCAGAGCTACAGAAATTGCGTCAATTGGCTTATCGTTCGTAATCAGGTGAATTTGATCGGCAATGCGTTGAATGTATTGGTCTACGTTTTTAGGGGTGGGGAACTTGATGATATGCTTAGGATTTTTTTCCTCGTCAAAGCTGGCTACTAATGTTTTGGTCCCACCTGTGTCAACCGTAATAATCATATATTTATTATATCACCAGCTTTACTTATAAGAGGTCATTATGATATAATAAAGAAAATTTGAGTGGAGATATAATATGAAGCGAGTAAATCAGGCTGGGTCAATTGGAGTTTTTGTAGTAGTAGGCGCTATTTTAGTGGCTATATCTTTGGCTGTTCTTTACGGAATTAGGCAGAATAATTTGTCGCAAGATGGGTCGCCAATTTCTAGCGATTTGGTAGCATCAGAGAATAGCAATAAGAATTCACAAAACAACAGCACATCTCAGCAGTCCGCAGATCAAAAAACGAATAATCAATCAGGCGGAAGAGGTGAGGCTCGAACCGACGTGAAGACTGAAGAGTCGAAAAAGACAACTCCTACATCTGAATCTTCTCAGTCTCAACAATCGCCATCATCTACAACGCCAGCTCCTTCTACTCCTTCTAGGCAATCTGATAAAGGATTGCCAAAAACTGGACCAGAAGATGTAGCTGTTTCTGCAGTGGCTTTTGGTATTTTGGTGTTTTTAACAGTGGCTTATCAGCGATCTCGCTATCTTATCTAGCTTTGACTTCTATCTATCTGTTGTGATATAATTGTGATAATCTGTGGGGATATTTTTATTATGTCCCTGAAGAATAATATCAATTTTAAGGAAGGGGTCTTTAGAAGACTTATGGCAGATGCCAAAATTACAATGGATGACTTGCTGGCTCAAGCAGGTGATAGTGTTAAACAACTTACTGTCGGTGAAACAGTTGACGGTACTGTTTTATCAGTAAAGAAGCACGAAATTTTAATCGATTTAGGACCTTTGGGTGTTGGCTTGGTTCCACGCCGCGAAGTTAGCCTTTCAAAGAACTACAATGTTGGCGATTCAGTAATTGCTAGCGTAATTGATACCGAATTGGAAGACGGTTATTCGCTACTTTCATTGCGCAAGGCTGCGAAAGATCGTGGTTGGGATGAAGTTATGGCTAAATTGGAATCTGGTGAAATCATCACCGTTGTACCATACGACGCTAACCGTGGTGGACTTCTGGTCGAATACGAAGGTATTCGCGGATTCTTGCCAGTATCGCAATTGTCGGCTGAACACTATCCTCGTGTAGGCTCTAGTGACAAGGACGAAATCTTGCAACGATTGAACAGCTTGGTAAAGAAGGATATCAAGGCGCGAATCTTGGACGCTGACCGAAAAGCTAATAAATTGATTTTCTCTGAAAAAGAGGCGGTTAAAGAGGGTCTGGCGGAGCGATTCCAGAAGTTGGCAATCGGTGATACAGTTACAGGTGTTGTTACAGGTGTTGTTGACTTTGGCGTATTCGTTAACGTTGAAGGTATTGAAGGTTTGATTCACATCTCAGAAATTAGCTGGGAGCGTGTTAATAACCCATCTGACTACGTAAAAGTTGGTCAAACTATCGAAGCTAAGATCATTGCAATCGACAAAGAGCGCTTGAGTTTGAGTATGAAGCAATTGACTAAGGATCCATGGTTGGATGAAGTTGAGCAATTTAAGCCTGGCGAGAAAGTTGAGGGAACTGTAACTCGAATTACTCCATTTGGTGCATTCGTACAGTTGAGTCCAGCGGTTGAAGCTTTGGTTCACGTGTCAGAACTTGGCGGTGACGGTACTGATCCTGAAAAGGTATTTACGTTGAACGAGCGTAAAGAATTTACAGTTTTGGATATCGATAAGGAAAATCGTAAGATTTCTCTTTCGCTCGGCAAATCATCAAAGAAAAAATAATACAAATCCCCTGAAGCGTAGCTACGCCCAGAGGTGAGAGGAGCTTATTATGGCAGAAAAAATCGTCAATATTGCGGATTCGGTAACGGTTGGCGAGTTGGCCGAAACTCTGGGGTTGTCAGTAACTACGCTGATTGGTGAATTGTTTAAGAACGGAATCGCTGCGACAATTAATCAGCGACTAGATTTTGAGACTGCACAGATTATTGTTGAAGAATTGGGGCTGGATGTGCAGCTGAAACGGAAGACGGTTTCAGCAGAAATCCATCACCATGCGCACAAATTGTCAGATAAGGCAGTTCCTCGTCCGCCAATTGTGGCTGTGATGGGGCATGTTGACCACGGTAAAACGAGTTTGCTAGATGCGATTCTTGATAAGAAAACAGCGGCTAGTGAAGCTGGAGGAATTACTCAGCATATTAGCGCTTATCAAGCTCAGCGTAACGGACGGACTATCACTTTATTGGACACTCCAGGTCACGAGGCTTTTGCGGCGCTAAGGCAGCACGGAGCTACATTGACCGATGTGGTGATTATCGTGGTGGCGGCGGATGATGGAGTTAAGCCTCAGACTGTTGAAGCTATTCGATTTGCCAGGTCAGCTAACGCTAAAATTGTGGTGGCAATTAATAAGATTGATAAAGAGGCGGCTAATCCGCAACTAGTAAAGACTCAATTGGCGTCTGAACATGGCTTGAATCCTGAAGAATGGGGTGGCGACACTGTGATGGTTGAGGTTAGTGCAAAAACTGGTCAGAACTTAGACAAGCTTTTGGATATGGTTTTGTTGGTGGCGGATATGGAAGATTTACGTGCGGATGAAGATGTTCCTGCTGAAGGTTTGGTTATTGAGGCGCACATGGAAACTGGTCGTGGTGCCGTGGTTGGTTTATTGGTGGAAAATGGTCATTTGAGACCTGGTCATTATTTGGTTGCTGGGACGGCTTACGGGCGAGTCCGAACGCTTCAAGATTTCCGTGGTAAAACCGTTAAAGATGCCGGTCCAAGTATGCCAGTGAATATGACCGGATTTAAGGAATTGCCACAATTCGGTGATGGATTTGAGATTGCGAAGAGCGAAAAAGAAGCTCGCAATTTGGCGCAAAAGGCTAAAATTGAACAGGAGAGAATGGCAGCCACAACCAATGTTACTGGCGCAGATATTCTTAAGATGATGAATCGGAAACTTGATGCGGAAGAATTTAACGTAATCGTTAAGGCCGATGTTCAGGGTTCGGTAACGTCTGTGGTTGATAGTTTGAAGCTGATTGATACGAATGGCGAAGTTGAGCTCCATGTTGTTGGAACTGGTGTTGGCAATATTTCTGAGAACGATATTCATTTGGCGGTCGGTGAAAATACGGTGATTTATGGCTTTAATGTCGATTTGCCACCAGCAGTTAAGCGATTAGCGGCGCGTGAACATGTGGAAGTACGGATTTTTAAGGTAATTTATGAACTATTGGATGACGCTAAGGCTTCAATGGAGGCTTTGCTAGCGCCAGAAATCGTTGAAACTGAAATTGGTGAGCTGGAAATTAAGGGCGTATTTAGGACGATGCGCGAAGAAGTGATTGCCGGCGGTGAAGTGAAGCGCGGTAAAGTCGCTAAGGACTTGCTGGCGCGCGTAAAACGTGGCGGAGAGCAAATTGCTGAAGTGGAAGTTTCTTCTGTGCAGCGTCAGCAACAAGAGGCAAAAGAGGTCTTTGAAGGCGAAATGTGCGGACTGAGTCTTAGGACAAAGAAAAAAATTACCTTAGAAATTGGCGACAAGCTGGAGTTCTTTACTAGGGAATTAGTGAAGAAAACTCTGGGGTAGACTGTTCTAAGTATTGACTTTTTTGTGTATTTATGATAGTATCTTAAGTATACATAAGTTTATTGCCATTCTGCGCACAGAAGGCGAAAGGAAACCACCACAAAATGAGCGAAACACCTAAAGTTCAGCCTAATCCTAATGGAGAACCGTCTCCTGAAAAAAGAGATAATCTGTTTACAAAAGCTGCACGAAAATTAGGAGAAGTTGCATTATATACTTGGAGAGTAGTGACCGGCAGGGATTCTGGCGAGCAGGCTAAAGATACACCCGGTACAATCGCTCCTGAGGCTCCCGTAAAATCGGGCGACACTACGGGCGACACTAGCCCGATTGCTAATACTATGTCTGAGGAACAATTGGAAGGTCTGAGAAATACTCCTGAATATCCTGTTTATCCTAAATCTTCTCTCCCTAAATCTGTCACTAAACCAGACGGTCGTCAATACCCTGTTTATCCTGAACCTTCTCTCCCTAAATCTGTCACTAAACCAGACGGTCGTCAATACCCTGTTTATCCTGAACCTTCTCTCCCTAAATCTGTCACTACACCAGACGGTAATCGATCTCCTGTAGAATCAGGTAATACACCTGCTGCTCTAATCGAGCCGCCTGAACCTACACCTGATGAACTAGATAGAATTAAGTGGAACGACTATATGAGGGATGCGGCTGCTAAACGTTTTGTTCTTGTTCATCCGACGACTGAAGAGGATCTAAGGAAACTTGAGAGTTTTGGGGTAGATATTTACTCAAGATATAGTCCAGAAGTGGTTTCTAGATATAAAGATGAAAACGTAATAGACAAAGAGATGTTTGGAACGACGATCCCTAACGTGGATAAACCAAAGAAGGATGATAATCCAGAAGGCTTAACACTGTACGAACAGGCTATGCGAGATAAATATCTTGGTGATAAGCGTGATGATGCTGAAAAAACCGAAGATGAACACGAGGCGGCTACTTCTCTTAAGCTTGCTAGGGAGAGGTTTGCTAAGGCTAGTATCGCTGCTGAATCACACTTCTTTGGGAAAAAGAAACGACAAGAAGCGTTGGAAGCTGCTGCAAAAGAATTGAAAGAGAGAGTATTGGAATACATGCGTCTTAAGTTTGCTGATAAAATCGAAGCAGCAAAACAGGATCCAGAAAAGCAGACTGAATTAGCAGCGGAAATGGCTCAAGCAGCGTTTGCAAGTATGCAAGAAACCTCAAGAATGACGACAGATAAGTATGACAGCATGCTCGATGATCGTGGTAAATTTAAGAAAGCTGCAGCTAAAGTTGGTAAATGGTTTAATAAGGGTGGTAAGATTGCTCAGTGGCTGAAGTTGGGTGGTGCTGGTTTTGTGGTAGGTACTGCTACAGGAACCTTTGCTGGAATTGCTGGATGGCCTATTACGACGGCTGTCGGTATTGTAACGAAATTGGGAGTTGCTGGAGCAACAAAACAAGCTGTTCTGGAGGAGCATCGTGGCGAAGATCGCATAGCCGCTGATGACCGTCTTGAAACTATAGATCCTTCATTTGAGAAAGCTGTGGCCAACATGAAAATTGACGATGTTATGGAGCATGCAGTCAATGTATCAGTTGACAATCTTAAGGATGTGAGTATAGAGAGGCAGGATGCCCTGCATAAGAAGGTAAAATCGTCATTAGGTAAGTATGGTATAGGTTTTGCCTTGGGTGGTGTTTTTGGTAGTTCCATCAATCACTTGTGGAATAACTCTGCACACGCTACTGGAACTGAGGGTAATGCTGATGCAACTCCACAATCTGGTGGTGAGCAAACACCTCAGTCTGGTGGCGCATCTTCTGCGGATAACTCTGCTGCCAAAGCAATCGTAGATAATATTAATCCAGATACATCAAACTTCAATTCTTACGACTATCCTTGGGACTGGGCTGCCGAGAAGTTTGGTAACGCAAACGCAATGGATCAACTTCATAATCTGGCCGATAAAGCCATGGCTAATGGTCACACCGTGGAATGGTTTAATAACCCTGACGGATCAGTTTGGATGAAAGTTGACGGATCTAGCGCTACTAAGCACGTGTTGGATGTATTGAGTAGATACGTTTAATAGATAAAATATAAAAATAAACAAGGAGATAAAAAAATGTTTGAAATTACTGACGAATTCTTAGCACAAGCTGGTTTTGGATCATTGCCTGCGGATAAAAAAGAGCAAATGAGAAAAGATGTCACTGACAGTGTACAGGATAAGATTACGAGGAAGATTTTACTGGCTGTTGGCGAAGCGAGGCTGGATGAGTTTATGAGATTACTGGATGGCGACGATGCTTCTGTGATATTGAATTGGTGTGCAAATAATGGCGTTAATTTGATGGAAATTGTTCAAGCCTCGATGAATGAGACTATGATTGAGTTACAAAAATTATACAATGACACGCTGAATATGATGCGTGGATAGTAATATTAAACAGTTACTGGTATAATTTAACTTAATCATATAGACGAAAGAAAAGGAGGACTATGTTCCAACTGAATGAAGAATTTCTTAAAGAATTGGGGCTGGACCAGCTGCCGGAAGATCAGCAAAAATCGTTGTTGCAGCATATTTATAGTGAATTGGAGCTTCGAGTTGGCGAACGATTAAGCCAGGGAATGAGCAATGCCCAGCTGGAGGAATTTGCGGGAATTATCGATAAAACTCCAGGTGCTGTGGATGATTTTCTAGCGAAACATGCGCCTAATTATCAGCAGGAACCAATGCTGCAGAAAATGTCACAAGCTTCAGGTTTGCCAGTTGATGATCCGCGTCTGAAGGACGAATTTGCAGCTACTAAGTGGCTAGAGGTCAATCGACCAGATTATCGTGACGTTGTGGCTGCAGTGATGGCTGACTTGAAAAAGGAAATTATTGCCAACCGCGATGCTATTTTAGGTGGCATGAGTGCACCTTCAGCGCCGCAGCAGACTCAAAGCGACTTTGATTTGGCTGCTTAGTCAGTGAATTTAGACTTGATGACCGCGGATAAATTCTTCTGCGGTCATTGTTTTTCCGCTGGGTGCGATGAGCTCGTCAATAATTAAATAGTTGCCGTCGGCAAATTTTTTATCAAGATGAGAATTCGGAGTTTTGTCGCAATGAGATTTCGTGATGATGATATCTCGATCGTCAATTGTCATTCGGCTACGTGGAAAACCGAGATGTGCGCGGACGTGAGCTTCAGCTTCGGCGGCGGTCATACGTTCCGTATCGAGCCATGAATTGTCCTTGTTTAATAATTGGCAATATGAAGCCAGAGAATCGTCCTGTGGTGTTGGCTGAAGACTCCCATTGATGATGTTTGGCAGGTTTTTTATTAGCAGAGAAGTGCCATCGTGAAATAATTTGTCATATAATTCGAACTTTGTTTCTTTTCCAGTGAGGGGTTGTTGAGTTTGGGCGTATATAGGGCCGGCGTCCATTTTACTGTCAAGCTGCATTATTGATACGCCAGTTTCGGTATCTCTATTGGCTATAGCTGATTCAATAGGTGAAGGTCCTCGATATTTTGGTAGTAGAGAAGGGTGAACATTGATAATTCCCGGTGTAAATAAGTCGATAATTGACTGGGGAATGATTTTTCCGTACGCAACCAAAACTCCCGTTACTGGCTGAAGTTGTTTTATGTAGTCGGTAATTTCACTGACTTTGTTTGGCTGCAAAACTGGAATATTGTGAGATTTAGCGAATGTTTTTACTGGAGGTTCAGTAAGTTTGTGTCCGCGACCGCGCTTGGTGTCGGGTTTGGTAATAACGCAAACAACGTTAAATCCCTCTTCAACGAGAGCTTCTAAGGTGATTAGACTGTAATTTTCAGTCCCAAAGAATACTATTTTCGGCGATGTCTTTGTCATAATCTAGCGGTTGCAACTCGCCTTTCTCGTCGAGCGTATAAAAAGCATCTTTTTTATCCTTAATATGGTCTATAAAAACTAATCCATTACAGTGGTCTATCTCGTGCTGCAATACGCGCGCCAAAAATCCTTCGGCTTTAATTCGCACTTCTTCGCCATCTAAATTCATGGCTTTTACGCGAATTTTACTGTAGCGAGGAACTTTTCCGTAAATGCTTTTAACGCTTAAGCATCCCTCAAAGTCTTCAACAACTTCGCCTTCATATTTCACGATTTCTGGATTGATAAGAGTGATGAAATCGCGAGTTGATTTTCTTTCAAAGTCGGCTCGAACAATCACAACACGCTCTAATTTGTCGACTTGAACTGCAGCGAGGGCAGCGCTAATCTCGTGAGGTCTGGAGTCTTCCCAATCCAGTGCGGCTGCGGTCATTTCGTCTGCCAGTTTTATAACATCATTAGTAACAACGTGGATTTTTGATGATTTTTGGCGAAGATGTGGATTTGGTAATGTGATAATATCGTCTTTTGTCATTGCTATAATTATACCAGAAATTACAGTAGACTTACAGGGTCGAGCTCGTACTGCCAGTGTGATGGCGGCAGGAAATTCAATACGTCAAGAAGCTCTTGTCGTTTGGGGCTTTTTACTACGATTTGCCATCGATATGTATCGCGGACGCGCTCATAAAAAGCGGGCGTTGGTCCAAAAACTTCAATGTTATCAAAATTGAATTTTAATAGTTCGGACAATTTTTTAGCGTTCCTTATGGCGGCGGCTTCGGTTTTATAAACGCAAGTTAGTTTTAATAAGTAAGTAAAAGGTGGAAAGTTGGTTTTTTGTCGTTGAGATATGGTTCTTTGATAAAATTCTGTATAGTTTTGAGAGAGTCCGTTTGTGATGGATGGGTGACTTGGTTGATACGACTGGACGACAACTTCTGTTGGTGTGCTTGACCTGCCGACGCGGCCGACGACTTGGGCGAGCAATTGAAATGTTCGTTCGGGCGATGAATAGTCAGGGAGGGAAAGTCCGGTGTCGGCTTGAATGACTCCGACGACTGTTAAGTGTGGCAAATCTAGTCCTTTAGCAATAACTTGCGTGCCGATAATTATATCTATTTCGCCATTTTTCAGTTCATCGTAACGCTCGTCTACGGTAGCTTTCAAATCGGTGTCTTTATCAAATCGAGCAATTTTTTTGTTCGGGAATAACCCCTGTAATTCGTCTTCAATTCGCTTAGTTCCGATACCTTTATGAATGATATCGGCGTTTTTACATTCAGGGCAACTAGTAGGAACTTTGGTTGAAAAACCGCAAATGTGGCATGACAATTTATGACTATCTGCATGTAGCGTGAGCGGAATAAAACAGCGTGGACAACCAGCCTGCCAGCCGCAGTTATCGCATAATGTGATTGATGCCGTGCCACGTCGATTGTGAAAAATAAGAACTTGCTCATTTTTTGATAACGCTGTGTTCATAGATTTCAAGAGTGGGTCGGAGAGGAATTGATGTTGAGTAAAATTGTTGCGCTTTGTCATGTCTACCAGCGTCACGTTGGGGCGAACGGTGTCTGGTCTTGCTGGTTTTGTCATTGTAATGATTGGTGTATTTGATTTTTTGGCAATGTAATAATCGGCAACCGCTGGAGTGGCGCTACCCAGAATTAGCTTGCCGCGATGTTGATTCGTAAGGACTGAGGCGACGCGGAGGGCTGAATATCGAGGGGACTGTTCCTGTTTGAAGCTCGGTTCGTGACACTCATCAATCACCACAAGTCCGAGCTGTTGCACGGGCATGAAAAGAGCAGATCGCGGACCGATGATTACTACTGGATCGTTTGAGCTAATAACTCTTTTCCAGATTGCATATCGTTGAGCTTCGGTTTGTTTGGAATGGGTAACTATGACATTTGGCAGATGAGCAGAAAATTCAGCAACTAGTTGCGAAGTTAGGGCAATTTCGGGGACTAAAATTATTGACGATCGCTCTTCTTCCAAGGCTTGTTTTACGGCTTCTATATACACTAGGGTTTTTCCTGAGCCAGTTACGCCGTGTAAAAGTGCTGTTCCGGAATGGAGATTTTCGATGGTCTGGAGGGCTGTTTTTTGCTCATCAGTGAATACATTTTTTGTTCGATTTTCTGCTGTATTAACTGGGGTGGACTGGTTAATTGAGCGACGTTTTTTGGATAATCCGCTGGGTAAAATTGCTTGCCAGACGGTCGCTTGGTGTGTAGCGTAATATTTACTCATCCATATGGCAGTTTGAACGAGTTCGATTGGCAAGGGATATTCTTCAATGATTTTACTAATTGGCTTGACTTCAAAATCTGGTTGGCGAACTTCTTGTAGAACTACACCAATAGCGTTAATTTTGCCGATTTCTATAGCAACAATCATTCCGGTCGGCAGCCTTTCCTCTGAAGAATACGTAAACGAACTTGCGTCGGCGCGGACGATTCTTGTTGGCGAAACCAAATAGTAATGCATGTTTATTATTATATCGCGAAAAAAATGCTAAAATAAGCATATGTATTTTGAGAGTCGTTCGCAGGCTGGGGCAATTCTGGCTGATCAAGTACTGGAAAAGTATCGCTATGAAAACTGCGCGGTGGTTGCAATTGGCGAAGGTGGCGTGTTGATCGGCGAGCAAATTGCAGTGAAGCTTCACTGTGTCCTCATGATGTTGTTGAGCGAAGGGATTGAGATTCCTGGGGAAAGTTTAAGCATTGGGGCGATGTCGCAGTCTGGGCAGTTTACGTATAATAGCCAATTTTCTGACGGTGAAATTAATGAATATACTAGTGAATTTCACGGTTATCTGGAAGAGAAAAAGCGCGAGGCTCATCAGAAAATGAATAGGCTTTTGGGCGATGGTGGAATCATCGATAAGGATATGTTAAAGGATCGGGTGGTGATTTTAGCGAGTGATGGTTTTGGCGATGATTTGTCGGTTTTGGATGTGGCTTTGAGTTTTCTGAAGTCAGTTCGGATTGAGAAGTTGGTGATTGCGGTGCCGTTTTGTGGCGTGGCAGCGGTGGATAAATTGCATATGACAGTTGATGAAATGCATATTTTGGATGTGAAAGAGAATTTTATGGGATTAAATCATTATTATGAGGATAATACATTGCCGTCCAAAGAGGAAACGATAGCGAAAATTAATCAGGTTATTTTGAATTGGAAGTAAAAAACTTGTCGGGTGTTGTAAAATTGTGATAAACTTTAATTAAGAAAGATGCGTTAGGGAGGTTATGTTAGACGTTTTTATTACATCTAGGGTGCGGCGAAAAATTGTAGTAGTATACGCTAAGTATCCTGATTTTCACACACATGTTCGCGGATTAGCAAAGCTAATTAAGGAAGATCCTGGAAATATTCAACGAGAATTGAAGCGACTAGAAAAGGTTGGATTTTTGCAGAGTGAAAAGCAAGGTAACTCACGTACGTATTTCACTAATAAACAATTCCCAATTTTTAAGGAATTGCAAAGTATGGTGATTAAATCTCAGCAATATTCAGCGCGATCAAAGCGCGGCATGGCTGATAAAGACTAATGGCATTATTTGAAAAAATTTTAGCGGCTCGAGGCTTGACTACGCGTGCGGCGCGTGAGGAATTTTTGCATCCGAATTACGCGTCAGTAAAGCATGATCCGTTTTTATTGCCAGATATGAAAAAAGCGGTGGACCGCTTGAAAAAGGCGCACACTGAGGGTGAGAAAATTGTTATTTACGGCGATTACGATATTGATGGACTGAGTGCAACGGCAATTTTATTGGATACATTTGGTAAGTTTGGCTTTAAGGAAGTTGGTGCGTTTATTCCGAATCGGTTTGTTGAAGGCTATGGAATGACGATGGGCGCAGTTGATAAGGTGCGGAATATGGGCGCGGATTTAATTGTTACGGTTGATACGGGAAGTTTATGTCATGCGGAAATTGAATACGCATCGAGTTTGGGGATTGATACGGTGGTGACTGATCACCATAATGTTGCTAAGACTCCACCGCCGAGCGTTGCCGCAGTTAATCCGAAGTTTCCTGGTCATAAATATCCGTTCCGCGATCTTTGCGGTGCTGGTGTAGCGTTCAAGCTGGTGCAAGCTCTACAAACCGAACTGGACGGGCTACCAGATGGTTACGAGAAGTGGCTGTTGGATTTGGTGGCGCTGGGAACGGTTTGCGACATAGTTACGCTGGCGGATGAAAATAGGGCGAATGTCTATTGGGGTTTGGAGGTTTTGAAAAAGCAGAGGCGTCCTGGTCTGAAGGCATTGATGTCGGTGGCGGGAATTGATCCAGAGAAGGTTAATGCTAGGCATTTGGGATTTGGTCTGGGTCCGCGAATGAATGCGGCGGGTAGATTGGAGACTGCGCAATATGCTCTGGATATGTTGACGGCGAGTGATGGTTTGGGGGCATTGGAAGCTAGTGAAAAATTGGAAGAATTGAACATTAAGCGTCGCAGTATTCAGGATGAGATTTTTGACGAAGCTTGCCAGCAGGCGGACAATATGACTGATGATCGAGTTTTGGTGGTGAATAGCGGAAATTGGAATCACGGAGTTATTGGTATTGTGGCGTCGAAATTGGTTGAGAAGTACAAAAAGCCAGTTTTCATAATCGGTGAGCGTGGTGATGAAGCTACGGGTTCGGCGCGAAGTTTTGGTGATTTTTCTGCGGCTGACGCGGTTCGTGCAGCTGACGACATCATTATTAAAGGTGGTGGTCACGGAGCGGCGGCGGGCGTGACGCTGGCGACCGAGAGAATTGACGATTTTAGACGACGAGTGAATGAGTTTTACGACTCATTGCAATTGAAAAATCAGGAATTATATTTGTTGCCGAGAGCTGACGTGGAGATTGACGATTTTTCGGAAATTAATGAGGAGCTGATTGATAATTTGGCGAAGATGGAGCCGTTTGGCAATGGTAATGCGGAGCCTATATTGAAAATAACTGAAGCGACGGTTTTGAGCGTGAGGAGAATGGGTGCGGACGGGCAACACGTGAAATTGACTTTGCGTGATAAAAATGACGTTGTGTTGCAGATGCTGGCTTTTAATGCGCCAGAAGAACTTTTCCGTGAAGTGGGTGACGAAGTGTCTGTCTGGTTCCAGCCGACCGTAAATGAATGGCAGGGGATAAAGTCAGTTGAAGGGCGATTGCTGCATTTGGCTTAGGTATAATAGTTGCATTACTTAGATATATATTGTATAATAAATCCAATAGTTTAAATTTATTTGGAGCGATATTTTTATGAGTTCAGAAAAACTTTGGACGCCGTCACCTAAACCTACAGATTATGGCTTTGAGAATGGTCTACAGGTCGCCGAGATTGATAGTGGCTTAAGACAGGGAAAGACTATACAACTTGCTACACAGGAAGATATGCGTCGCTTGGCTGAGGAATCTTACAATTCAAACCATATGAATAAGACTGTTGAACAACTGAGAGATCCGCGCTATATTCGCGTATTTAGTGGACTGGGTAGAGTTGGGATTGAAGTCGCGATATTTGGTAATGAAAATGCGAATAAGATTCAGGCTGTTTTGTATGGATGGGGAGGAAATTTCCGTCATCCAAACGCAATTCGAGAAGCTGCCGTTCTGGCGTGCGAGAATCCGGATGCGGCTATTATGGTTATGAATATGCCGGGCGTGGGCAATTCTGGGATGCTGCCCGAGTCTGTTCGTAAGGAGATACGAAAGACTGGTAGCTACGATAGCTTAGGGGAATATGTTGGTTCAGTAATTGACCATGTCGCGAAAGATTTCGACGAGGTTAGTGTTGGTGGGCATTCTTTGGGTGGTCGTGTTGCGACGTCGTCAGTTGCTCACATGGAATCTAAGGTTAATGAGTTACGACTATTCGATCCGGTGGGATCGCGTAAAATGGGGATTATTGCTTTGGGGTGGAATTTCATAGGAAAAGAAGGCATGGAATTGATACGTTACGGCAAGAAATCATTGAGTCCAAGCGCAAAAGAACTGGGCTTGAAGTTCTTGCAGAGAGAAGATCCTAAAGTTATTGAGGAGGTTGGTAAACTCTTAGGAGAGTCAAGTGTCGAGTTTGCTCCGCCGAAACAAGGTTGGCGCCAGCAATTCCTTACTGATCCTTTCGCCTTAAGTAATGATGGCTTATTGGAAGATTTATTGAAAGCCGCGCCAAATGTCCGAAACAATATTATTATATTTGTACCCGAAGGTAGTCATTTGACTAATATGCGTGACGTGGCTCGCATTGTCGGTATTGTGAACGGTGAGCCTAAGTCGACAAGCGCCGAAGTCGGACTATATGGAATTTTAAATAACCACACTCACAATGTCATGAACGACCCTACTGTGTTAGCGATTATGTATGGCGCTGATACTAAAGATCTCGCCTTGTCCGCCTAAAGCTTGCAGGGCGATTGCTACATTTGGCTTAGGCGTAATAGTTTCATTACTTGTAGAGTAGATGTATTGTTATAGTGTATTAATATTTTTGGGTGGGAGAATTTTTTAGGAGGTTTGGTAATATGGAGTTTTCTAATAGCGGCAGTGAAATTATATATCAGAAAGATACACATACTAGCCTGGGGAGGGTAGCGCTAAAGTTACTGACTAATTATCACGAAGATACACGCTCGGAGCTGCCTGGCAAAGCCTTAGCGGATCTTAAAGAAGAGTATGATGACGTAGCGGGTAAACATAAGGAATTCGCTGAACATTTGAATGAAGCTTCTAGCTTGAGTTCTTTGGTAGCAGCTGCTGGTCACTTAATTTCCCTAAAGGACGTAATGTATGAGATAAATAATGGCGTTCAATTGTCTTTATCCAGTGATGCGAATGGAGAAGTTCCTGGCGATTCGACTTTGCCAGAAAATATTCCTTGTGACCTTGCCAAAGTTAAAATTTCTGAAAATGATGATGGTACGTATACTGCCAAGATCCCTGTTACAGAACACAGATTTGACTGTAATAGGCATATACGGGCTGATGTGACCACTTATACTATTACGTTTACTCCTGATGGTGAGGTATTAAATCTCACGTCAAAGAAGGTGAAGGGATAATCTAGTTGGCAAATACTTTCTTATCTGTTATAATGTTTACAGTATGGTACAAGTAACACGTAAAGATCAGAAGGAAGCGAACGAAAATATCATTCGTCGTTTCAACCGCAGGGTTTTGCAAAGCGGTGTTTTGGCTCGCGCTAAGAGCGTTATGCGTTTTGAAAAACCAATTTCAAAGACCGAGCGTCGTAAAAAAGCTATTATTCGCCGCGAGCGACGAGCTGAAAAAACGGCAAAAATGCGCCTAGGGGTGCGTTAATGTCTGCGCTAAAAGAGCGCATTACTAGTGAAATGAAAGCCGCTCTATTGAGCGGCAATCGTTTTCGTGGTGATGTTTTGCGTAATCTAAAGGCAGCAATCTTAAACGAAGAAGTTTCTTTGGGCAAGCGAGAAGACGGCTTGGATGATGCTGAAATTGAAAAAGTCGTTGCTCGAGAAGTGAAAAAGCGCGTCGAAAGTGCGGATTTATATCGAAAGAATGACCGTGCGGAGTTGGCGGAACCTGAAGAAAAAGAAGCGGAAATTTTACGAGAATTTTTGCCAGAGCAACTTGGCGAAGCAGAAATCTCGAAGATTGTAGAAGAAGTTATTGCGAGTATGGACGATGTCTCAATTCAGAAAATGGGACAAGTTATTGGCGCGGTAAAAAGTAAGGTCGGCAATGCTGCAGATGGCGCGTTGGTGGCAAAAATTGTTAAAGAAAAACTCACAAAATAGGAGGAAAAAATGATTGTATTTTTTGGGCCGGCGGGTGCTGGTAAGAGTGTGCAGGGGCAGATTTTAGCGGCGCGGCATGGTTGGCGTTGGCTTAGTGCCGGGCAGCTGTTGCGCGATACTCACGATGGTGAATTGATTCACCGTATGCAATCCGGCGAGCTGGTGCCGATGGAAACTATCAACGGTTTGATGGGCGAGGCTCTTAATAAAGCTAAGGATATTAATGGCGTAATTCTGGACGGCTATCCAAGACAATTAGAACAGGCTAAATGGCTGATTGAGTCGCGTTCACATCACGGAAAAGACGTTAAGTTGGTGATTGTACTGGAAGTTCCGCGTGACGAAATTCTGGAGCGTTTGAGGGTTCGCGGTCGAGTTGACGACACGCCTGAGGCAATTGACAAACGACTCAGTATTTATCGAGGTGAAATTTACCCAATTCTGGATTATCTAAATGACAATGGTGTTCCAATTGTACATATGAGCGGCGTTGGAACTGTCGGGCAAGTTCATGATGAAATTGAGAGAGAGCTGGTCAGTCGCGGCATTGTTGAGGGCGTAAAATGAGCCAATTGATCACCGGAGAAAAAACGCCGCAACAGATGAAAGATATGCGCGAGTGCGGCAAAATGCTTGCGACAATTTATGATGAGTTGAAAAAATCCGTAACGGCTGGAATGAGTGAGCTGGACGCTAATGATTTTGTAGCCAAGCGAATTAAAGATTTTGGCGCAGAGGCGACTTATCTTACGGACGAAGTGAAATTCCCGGGAGTGATTTGTATATCGACGAACGAGCAATTGGTGCATTCTTTACCGACCGAATATGTTTTTGAAAAGGGCGACGTGGTCAGTTTTGATTTGGTGATTGGCTATCGTGGAATGAAGACGGATAGCGCTTTTACTATGGTTGTCGATGAAGAACCTAAGGGCGCGAAGAAACATTTGTTGCACGCAACAGAACAGAGCTTATATGCTGGAATTGACGCGATAACTGGCGATGGAACGCGAGTTGGCGATATTTCAGCGGGAGTGGAAGCTGTGTTGAAGAAGGCCAAACTTGGTATAATCCGTGAACTGGTTGGTCATGGCGTGGGGCTGAGCATGCATATGGAGCCAGAAATTCCGAATTACGGCAGGCGAGGAACTGGTCCGATGTTGCGCGCTGGCGACACAATTGCAATTGAACCGATGGCAAGCTTGGGCGGTGAGAAAATTATCACCGACAGCGACGGCTGGACAATTAGTATGAAAGACGGCAGCCTGGGTGCGCATTTTGAGCATACGGTATTGATTACCGAAACTGGCGCTGAAATTCTGACGAAGCTTTAGGCTAATTCGCTTGCCAAATTATAGGCATAACCTGTATAATAGAGCTTATGCAGGAGCAATCTCGATATGTGGTAGGAATTGATATTGGCACGAAAAACGTGCGCTGTGTCGTTGGTTATATTGATGCAGAAAATGGTGCGCCAAAAATTGTTGGCGTCGGTGAAGCGCTGAATAGCGGAATGCGAAAGGGAACCGTAACGAATTTGAGTGGCCCAGCTGAGGCTATTGATAAGGCCTTGGAGCCCGCTGAGCGAATGAGCGGTCATCAGATTAATGCGGCTACATTGAGCATTAACGGATCTCATTTATTGAGTACGAAAGCCGACGGAATGATTACCGTTGGAACTGTTAATAATGAAGTTACTCATGATGATATATTGAGGCTGGAGGAAGTTGCTACAACTGGAAAAGTGCCACAGAATAGAGAGATTTTAGATATTATTGCGCACGCGTATAGGCTGGATGGTCAGGATAATATTAAAGATCCAATTGGTATGACTGGCGCGCGTCTGGAAATTAGGGCGAATGTCGTGTCTGGTTTGGTTCCGCACATTACTAATCTACAGAAGTCGGCGGAAATGGCTAAGGTTGAGGCTGTATCTGTTGTTCCGTCAGTTTTGGCGGCAGCTCAATCCGTTCTTACGGAAAGTCAGCGCGAAAACGGCGTTGCAGTGATTGATTTTGGTGCGGCAACTACAGGAATTGCTATTTACGAAGAGGGCGATCTGCAACATCTGGCGGTTATCCCAATGGGCGGTCAGAATGTAACGAACGATTTGGCTATTGGGCTTAGGACGGATCCGGAGATTGCGGAAGTTGTTAAATTGGCGCATGCTCGATTTGGCGGCGAGACTTTGGGTGAAGTTGAAACGAAGGTCGAAAAGCAGACGTATAAGTTTAACCAAGAAGAAATTGACGAGATTGTTCAGGCGCGCTATGAAGAGATCTTTGAAGCAATTGCTAAAGAACTGAAGCGAGCTGGACGATTAGGAAAGCTGCCGAGCGGCATTGTACTGGTTGGTGGTGCGGCGAAAGTCAAGGGTATGGTGGAGTTTACGAAAGATCAATTGAGTGTGGCGGCACGCTTGGGTGTTCCGGCTGGCTATAGCGGAGTTAGCGATGAAGTGAAAGGCGCGGAATTTTCGGCTGCGGTTGGTCTGATGTTGATCGACTCTATGGGTGTTTCGCAGCAGGTAAAACCGATAGTTGGCGCAAACGATGTCACTAAAAAAGCTGGCGGTTTACTCAAAAATATTTTCGCTAGATTTAAATAAATGATATACTTTATGTAAGGATTAAGAGAGGGAATATATGCCGCAAATACAACCAAGTGAAGTTCAAACATTTGCCAGCATAAAAGTCGTCGGTGTCGGCGGTGCTGGTGGTTCAGCTATAAATCGAATGAAAGATGCCGGTCTGACTGGCGTTCAATTTATTGCTATGAATACGGACGCCCAGGCGTTGCATAATTCGAAGGCTGACATAAAAATTCATCTTGGTCGTGACGCAACTAATGGTTTGGGTGCTGGTGCCGACCCTACTGTTGGTGAGGCCGCAGCTAATGAATCTCGTGACGAAATCAGGGAAGCGCTAGAAGGCGCGGATATGGTATTCGTAACAATTGGTGCTGGTGGCGGAACTGGCTCTGGTGCTGGTTATGTTGTGGCAGAAGTGGCACGCGAACTAGGCATTTTGGTGGTTGGCGTGGCAACTCGACCGTTTAGCTTTGAGGGTGAAAAGCGTCGAGTTAATGCGGATTGGGCGATTTCTCACTTGGGGCGCGAGGTTGATACCTTGATTACTATTCCAAATGACAGATTATTGCAAACTATTGATCGTCGAACGCCGCTACTAGAAACATTTAAGATTGCCGATGACGTCCTAAGGCAAGGTGTTCAGGGCATTTCTGAACTGATTACTGAGCATGGGTTAATTAACCTTGACTTTGCTGACGTTAAGGCAATTATGAGCAATGCTGGTTCAGCTTTGATGGGAATTGGGCGAGCGAGCGGTGATGACCGAGCGGTTCAGGCGGCGCAACAAGCCATTGAAAGTCCTCTAATTGAGGTGTCGATTGATGGCGCCAAAGGTGTGCTATTCAATGTAACTGGTGGCTACGATATGAGTATGGCAGAAATTCAGGAAGCCGCAGAAATTATTACTAGCGCTGTTAGTCCGAATGCCAACATTATTTTTGGTGCGACTTTGAAGCCGGAAATGGAAGACGAGCTGGTTATTACGGTGATTGCGACAGGATTTGATAGCGATACATTCCGCCAGCAGGAAGTTAGCTTGACTGTGGGTGACGACATGAAACCTGCCGAAACAGAAGTTGATGACGAAATGGTTAAAAATATTGACCTAGAGTTGGATAAGGAAGAATCTGCCGAAAGTTTTGCGGCTGAGCCAGAAACTAATATTTGGGAAAATCCAACCGTTGAAGCTGACGATGATGAGGATGATACGCCGGCATTTCTGAGGCGACGAAAGAAGAACAAGGAGTAGATAAAATGGTATTTAATATCGGCAATAGTCGCGTTATTGAATCACGCGAAGTTTCTGATGGTGCCGCAATTCGACGTCGCAGAGAAACTCCAGATGGCAAGCGATTTACTACGTATGAGCGAGTTGAAAAACCAAACCTAGCGGTAATAAAGAAAAATGGCGATCGCGAGTTGTTTGACCGGGTGAAATTGGCGAATTCTACGCGCCGTTCGGTCGGAAAATTCTTTAAGTCTGACGAGGAAGTCGATAATATCATTACGGCGGTTGAAGACTCTTTATATGCGTTGGGCGAATCGGAAGTTACGTCAAAACAGATTGGTGATCAAGTTTTGGACGAGCTAGAAAAGCGCAACGAAGTGGCGTATGTTCGTTTTGCTAGCGTTTTTTATGAGTTTAAGACGTTGGACGATTTTGTGGAGATTTTAGCGAAGCGACGCAGTAAGGGCGAGCGGGAATTGTAATGCGAGTAGTTGTGATTTATCGTTCGGAAAGCGATTATGCGCGCCAAGTTTCAGACTTTCTACGTGATTTTAGCCGACAAACTGGTCATGTTTTAGAGGAGATGAGTCCTGATTCTGCAGAAGGTAATAATTTTTGCGAAGTGTATGATATTGTGGAATATCCAACAATTATTGCGCTGAGCGACAGTGGTCAATTGCAAAACCTCTGGCGTGGCTTGCCGCTACCAACAATTAGCGAAGTGAGTTTTTATGTTTAATAAAATCAAAAACTGGATATTTCACGAAGACTTGAAAAAGCAAAATTTGGCGGTGTTTGTAATGCTTGTCGGTAGTGGACTGGGGTTATTGGCATCATTCGTATTATCTATTGAAGCCTTAGAATTAGCAAAAAACTCTCACGCTGTATTAAGTTGCGATTTTAGCTCAGCCTTAAGCTGTTCGGCGGTGGCGAATCATTGGTCGGCGGCTATTTTAGGATTTCCAAATAGTTTCATCGGCGTGATGACTTTGCCTGTTATGGTAACAATTGCAGTGGCGTTGTTGGCGGGAGCAAAGTTTCCGAAGTGGTTTATGCAGGCGGCGCAGGCTGGTGCTATCATCGGAATGATATTTGCTATTTGGATGTTTTATATGAGCTACGTTGAAATTGGTGTACTTTGTCCATGGTGTTTGACCTTGGATCTTGGAATGCTGATGATTATACTCGGTTTGACGCGCTATAATGTTCTACAGAAAAATATCTCTTGTCGTTGTGCGCAGAAGATCGTTGGTGGTGGATATGATGTGCTTACTATAATATCGTTGGTTGTCGTGGTAATTGTCGCGATAATCGCCAAATTCGGCAGCCAATTGTTCTAGTTTTGCTTGCTTTATATAAAGTGCTTATGGTATATTTATGATGTATATTTATGCTCAATTCATACCACCACCATGGAACATAATAGAACGTTATCAATAATAAAAGACCGTAAAGCCAAGAGATTTTTTGCCCTTGGCAGTTTTATTGTCGTTAGCGCATCTTTAGGGTTTATGTTTTTGAGTTCTCAGCAAAGTCGTGCGACTATTCCTAGTGGTAGTAAGCAGATTGAAGTGGGACAAGTTTCTTATCGATTGTACGAATCATCCAATGGTATTAATCCAGGCAGTCCGCTTGCAAATACCAACATCGCTGCCACGTTACCAAAAGTCGGTGCCGATTTTCGACTGAGAGTTGGTCTGCAAAATAAGAGTGCATATTTTAAAAAATTAGCTGAATACGGAAGCGGGTATGAACATAGCTGCGCCATTATGTCGGATGATAGTGCTTATTGTTGGGGCAATGGTCAGTATGGAGCTCTTGGTACTAATTCAACCACCTCATCAACAACCCCAGTGCCTGTATATACACAAGACGTGCTTAACGGTAAGACTATAAAACAGATTACTACTGGTTATTATCACACTTGCGTAATTGCTTCTGACGATAAAGATTATTGTTGGGGCTATGGCTTAGCTGGAAGACTAGGGGATAATGGTATAGTTCAGAAGAATGCTCCATATCCAGTTAGAGAATTCGCAACCACAGTCGTCTCTCAAATTGCGGCGGGTAATGAGCATACTTGTTCACTTAACTCGGAGAGAAAATTGTACTGTTGGGGTAGAGGTGTAAACGGAGAATTAGGTCGTGACGTGCTCTTAGGTTCAACCACGCCAACAGCAGTTAATATGAATAACTTTGGGACGGAATCGGTTAAACAGGTTGTTGCAGGAGATAAATTTACGTGTGCTGCGACAGTTGAAGGCACAGCATTCTGCTGGGGGTCTAATATTACGGGAAGGACTGGAGTAGGACTTGCTGCTGGCAGAACTCAGTATCCTACTGAAGTCAAAGGTTTTAATGGGAAAAAGATTGAGTCAATATCTGCTGGCGATTCGCATGCCTGTGCCGTTATTTCTGGCGGTCAAGAAGTGTATTGTTGGGGAAAAAATACCAAGGGTCAGTTGGGTGTTACAGCAATGGGCTATAGAAATATTGCTTCAAGAGTTTCTTTTGGTAGTAGTATCCTTTCTGGAGGAAAGACTGTTAAAAATGTTTACGCTGGCGGCGAATTTACGTGTATGGTATTAAACACTGGCGAAATTTATTGTTGGGGTGCTAATTCTAAGGGTCAAATGGGTAACGGGTCTATTACGGGATATTTGCCCGCCCCTGTAAAAGTGAATGTTCCATTTACGAGTTCCGGTGAAACTTCTATGTATGCAGGCAAAGACTTTTTATGCGCTTTACGTACAGGTGAGATGTATTGTTGGGGTAATAATAACAAGGGTCAGATAGGGAATGGCCAGTCGAGTAATAGTCCTGTCATGCGTCCTGCGCTAATAACACCTCCGGGGGGAGCCGTTGAATCTTCATTAATGAAGCTGCGTGTCGAATATGCAAAAAAGGGCAGCGCGGCAACTTGTTCGGCGGTAAGTAGTTCAGATTGGCAAGTCGTGACTGGAGTGTCAAAGCTTGCTTACTCTGTGAGCGGTCCCGCTGACGGCACTAGTATCAATAGCAACTCGACTGATCCAGAATTGCCGGCAGGAGCTATCGCTTCTCGACCTCAAAGTCTGGTGAGAAAAAGCGGAGTGGCTGGAACGTTCACGAATGCGCAAAAAATATCTGCTGGCGAAGTGGGTGTGTGGGATTTGGCGCTTGTCGATAAAGGGCTTGATAGGAACGAAAATTATTGCGTCCGTGTAGCAACTGACACGACTGTCGCTCCTGGATCTAGCATTGACAGCTACACGATGTATCCAGAATTTAAGACCGCTCCTGGATCGTTAGATATTCGTTTTAGAGATAATGCTGGCGCTACGGTCGCTAATCCTGTCACGAATTTTGATAATTCCATTATTGGTAGCAGTAGTGTAACTACCAACGCCTTCTTGTCTAACTCAAGCTCGAAGCAAATTGAAGTGACAAATACGCAGACCAGCTCTGGGTGGAGCGTTGTGTTGTCGGCATCTGACGGCGCGACCGCTAAGTGGAAGCGAACTGGCGGCACAGAATCGTATATGTTCAACGGCACTAATGGCGATCAGGGATTTTTGTCTGTCAATTTTGGAACATCATCCGTCTTAGCTTCGGGCAATTCACTGAGCGGGTCAACTTGCCAGACGTCAGGAATATCAAAGGGCGTTGACTCTCAATTTAAGGTAGGAACTGCCACGGTTAACGGCGTTACATTGATGAGCAGTGGCGGGTCAACTGGTCAATTGGGGTGCGCATTTTTGCTACAGAACGTTCGATTAAACCAGACTATTCCAGCATATCAAAAACCAGGAACTTATGAATTGCCAATGACATTAACGGTAACAGCGCAGTAAGGTTGAGTATGAAAAATAGAGTAAAAAAATTATTCATCATCATAACATTACTAGCTACTTTGAGCAGCCCTTATTCGGCTTTTGCAGATTCGTCGGCTAGCTCTAATTTGTCGCAAGTTATTACTGATTGCGCTCGCGATTCTCTGGAAACAGGTAGCCAGATGAATGAGCCAATTTGTCCGACTTTTCCGTCAAAATTCTCTAAGTTTGATTTGGTAAATGGGAAAGACCTGTTGGTATATGGCGTTTATGACGCGGTCCATACGGTGGTTAATCCTGATACAGGTCAGCACGATCTGAAGGTTGAGTTTGGTGGTAGGACTTTTGTTTTAGGGCGGAATCGTGAGTTTAAAGTTAAGGGAAATATATGGATGTTGGATTTTTCAAATTGGCAGAATAATCATCCAGGCGACAATTTTATGCCGCCAGCCCCAGAATACACCCATAACGGTCGTGTTACAGCTAAACTGAAGGCTAATGCAACATCCCCGGAAATAGTGCGGTTTGCTGATTTTTCATTTACTACTCCGAAAAAGACCGTGGAAAAGACCATTGAAGATGTTATTGGTATTCCAAAGATTGTTAAAGAGATAAGTAAGGCTTTGGCTAATACGGGAATTAATTTATGGATGATTATGGCTGCTGGTATTGGTGTAATTGTTGCGGCGTTCATTATGTTATTTATTGTTAAAAAACAGAAAAAGAGGGATAAATGAAAAAGTAAGCATAATAAGTTATAATGTAATAAATTAAATCAATTAAGTAAGGAGAAAAAATGAAAAAGTTAACATTATTAATCGTTGCGAGCGTAGGCGTGGTTGGTCTATTGGGGTTGTATAATATGACAAACCCTTCTGTAGCTAATGCCGCAACTACTGCTAACTCTAAACTCTCTCAGACAATTAATCCTGGAGTTTTGAGTACTGATATCCGTGACTCGACTAATTCCTTAGTTAATAATCCAACATTTGCCATGGGTGCTACGACAGTGTCATCCTCATTAGGGTCGTCAATTGGTGTTTTTGGAGATAATAATAATCGAATCTATGCCGAAAACCCAGGTGCCGCAGATAATGGCTGGACGTTGACACTAAACGTAGCGACCCCAGGAACTGGTGTTTGGTCTGCTGGCGGTGGAAAACAGTATAAATATAATGGAACCATTAACGAGGGTCGCCTAACAGTTAATCCATCTGGCGGTACAGTTACCCCTGTAATTGGTGCAGCTGCAGGTATTACCAAGGGTACTTCTACGACCTTTTCTGGTACTAGTCCCGTAACACTAATGAGCGCTTCAGCGACTGCTAGTAAAGTATGGGCTGGATATATAACTAATACCTCATTAGCCCAAACCATCCCAGCTGGTCAGGCAGCAGGTACATACGTATTGCCAATGGTTCAAACGATTACGGCTCTTTAGCAGACTAAATTATTGAGCGAGAATAGACATTCTAATGAGTGTCTATTCTTTTATGTGCGACATTGATATAATAAGCATAATAGGTTTTTAAGGAGGGATATGAAGAATTCGTTGTGGAGTAAAGTTATTGGAGTGGCGATGATTGCAGGGCTGATTTTGTCTGCGTCGGTGTCTGCTAATGGCATTGGCGGTCGACCAGCAAATCCTGATCCGAATAATCCCAGGACAAGCTCAATTTTCATCTATAATCTTTCTGGTGGCGCTTCGAAATCTGACCAATTGTATGTTCAAAACGGGTCTGATAAAGAAGAAACGATTGAAGTTTATTCGGTTGACGGCACAGTTACGACGACCGGTGATATGACTTGCAAAGAGAAGTCAGAGGACAAAGTTGGCGCGGGTAAATGGGTTTCTATCTCTAAGAAAGAGGTGACTCTTGGCGCGAACGAGAACACGCTTGTTGATTTTACGGTAAATGTTCCAAGTAAAGCAGATGTTGGCGAGCATAATGCATGTATGGTTGTCCAACGGAAGGTTAAACAGTCGTCAAATAATGCCGGCGGCATTCAAGTTCAGACTCGTCAGGCTATCCGTATGGCGATAACCGTTCCTGGCGATATTCACCGCGACGTGACGATTGAGAAGTTTAATGTTAAGAATTCTAACAGTAGTCAATTGTATGAAATTGCCTTAAAAAATTCCGGCAATGTGTCGGCTGATGTTGACGTAAAGCTGGTCGTGAAAGACCCGATGGGGAATGTTGTCTATAAAAACGGTGGCGTGAATGCGATGATTGCGAATGAAACGCGACAGTTTAATTATGATAGCAATTTGGCGCCGTTTTGGGGTGGAAAATATAAGGTAGAGTTGTCGATTTCCTATAAAAAGAAGGCTGGCGAGTGGGGGATTAGCCAGGATAAAAATGAGCTAATCACCAAAACCGCCGAGCCAAAAGAATTGTTCTTCTGGCCATCAACTACAGCGTTAATGATGATTGGCGGTGGAATACTTTTGTTCATTATTTTGATAGTGATAATTATCATAAAATCAAAGCGGAACAAAAAAACTGTTCAATTTAAAAAGCGTTGAGTTTATGAAAAAGTGATAGAATAGTTGTATGAAGAAAAGTTCTCTGATTAGAGCGTTTTTGAGCATTGTAATCGTGGCGCTTGGCGGGGTTTTACTACTGAAAAATCTCGAAGTTATTAACATTAGCTGGGATATTTTCTGGGGTACAGTTTGGGCTGCAGGATTTGTATTGTCTGGGCTGGTGAATATATTCAATTATCGAAATAAAACGGCGTGGATTTGGGGATTATTGCTGGTTGCGATTGGCGTTCTGATTGGCTTAAATTCTTACGGAATAGTTGACGTTAGTATCTGGAAGGTATTCTGGCCTGTAGTTTTGATTGCTGCTGGTTTGTCGATGATGTTTAATACTAGTCCTAAGAGCGTTAAGCGTTCTAAAAAGCTGGATAAAGACGGCGGCATTGGTAATGAGAAAATTGCTTGTTTTTGGGGCGAAGAAGACGCTGTAAAAGGTGATTATACTGGCGGTTCGTTGGTTGCGATATTTGGTGGTGTGGATTTGGATTTGCGTCAAGCAAAGATTAAAGACGGTTCTGTAATTGAAATTTTTACATTTTGCGGTGGCGTTAATATTACTTTGCCAGACGATGTGATTGTTAAGAACGAAGTGCGCGGATTTTTGGGCGGAACTGATGATAAAACTCTACCTAAAGATTCTGCCAAAAAGACTCTATATCTGAAGGGTGAGTGTGTTTTAGGCGGTCTGGAAATTAAATAAAGTTCTTGGGATTTTGATGAAAACGCGCTACAATAGCAGTAGGGCGTTTTCGCGTATGTTGAATTGGCGTGAAATGAGCGGTTATCAGCCGTGAAGTCTGCGGGAAGAAATTGGCATGAAGTCGAGATTAGAACCTGCCGTGAGCTTGCGTAAATAGCAAATAAAGAGCTGAAAGAATCACTTCTTTTGGAATCGAGATGGTACCGTCCGTATAAAGCACCTAAGCGGATTCTCGAAGTCAAAAGAGGTGATTTTTATATTAAAATTAAGAAAAGGCATAAATAATAGTGGCGAATAATAACCTCACATCAGCAAAGAAAGCTCGTAATGATGAGTTCTATACGCAGTACGAAGACATCCAAAAGGAAGTCCAAGCGTATATTGACTACAACCCGGATGTGTTCCGTGGCAAGGTCGTGTATCTTAATTGTGATGATCCGTACGAGAGTAACTTTTTCAAATTTTTTGCCAATAAATTCAACGCCTATGGCATCAAAAAGCTGATTGCTACCAGTTATTTCAACTCGCCGGTAGCGGGAACTGAGCTACAAAGTTCACTTTTGCCAGATATGCCGGATAAAGAGATTTCTCTAGTTAAGAAATCTGCACCGCAGACTAATACGACAACTGAAGATGGCGAGACAAAAGGTCGGGTGATTGAAATTACTGAAGTATCCGACGAAAATGGTGACGGAATATACGACCTAGAGGATATTAAAAAAATTATTCAGGCTAATGGTGGTGGTCGATCACTGAAAGGCGACGACGATTTTCCGCCGGGCGATTTTCGCTCAAAAGAATGTGTTGAGCTGTTGAAACAGGCGGATATCGTGGTAACTAATCCACCGTTCTCGCTGTTTCGTGAATATGTGGCACAACTGTTTGAATATGATAAGAAGTTTTTGATTATTGGCAATATGAATGCAATTACGTATAAAGAGATCTTCCCGAAAGTTATGGACAACAAGGTTTGGCTTGGGCCAACAATATCGAGTGGTGATAGAGAGTTTATGGTGCCTGAAAACTACCCTATAACAGCGTCTGGTTGGAGAATTGATAAAGACGGAAGGAAGTTCATACGAGTTAAAGGTGTGCGATGGTTTACTAATCTTGACCATGGTAAACGTCATCATAATTTGCAGTTGATGACTATGGCGGAAAATAGGAAGTTTAACAAAAAAGTAATTGACAGCGACGTGTGTTATAAAAAGTATGATAACTATGATGCGATTGAAGTATCGTTTACAGATGCAATTCCAAGCGATTATGTTGGGGTGATGGGTGTGCCAATTTCATTCCTAGACAAGTATAATCCAGATCAGTTTGAGATAGTTGCCTTTCGAAAGGGTGACGACGGAAAGGACTTAGTCGTTTCCGTCGAGAGAGAGAGAGAGATGTCATCCAGCCATACTTCAGAATACTTATTCGAAGGACTCAGACATCCAGCAGCCAACGGGGAGAGAGCCTATGTTGATGGACAAAAGAAATGTGCAAGAATACTCATACGCCACCTCTATACCAGGACTAATAAAAAATGCGGAAGGTAAAATTAATGGGAAAATTACATACGCAAGAGTTACAATACGCAGGAAAGGATCAGAAAAATGATTGCTAATCTAAAAAAATATACCATTGCCGAGGTTACTAAAGGCTTTACCTATAATGAGTTTGAAGGGAAGGGTCTGTTTGGTTTGAGCGGTAAGCTGACGATTCAACCAGAATATCAGCGTAATTACATTTATGCCGACGGTAAGAAGGACGTGGCGGTTATTGAATCAATATTAAAAGGCTACCCGATTGGTCTAATTTATTTTAATAAATTAGAGGATGGTGATTTGGATGTTTTGGACGGACAGCAGCGAATTACGTCGATTGGTCGATTTATTGAAGGGCGCTTCTCGATTGTGCGCAATGGTAATCAGACGCATTTTGATTCTTTGCCGCATGATTTGCGTCAGAAAATATTAGAAACAGAGCTTTTGGTGTATGAATGTGAAGGGACAGAGAGTGAAATCAAGGAGTGGTTTAAGACGATTAATATTGTCGGCGTACCACTTAATGAGCAGGAATTGCTGAATGCTATTTATTCTGGACCATTTGTGACATTAGGTAAGGAGACTTTCTCAAATTCCGGTAATGCGATGATCGCTATGTGGAGTGCATATATCAATGGTGACGCTAAGCGGCAAGACTTTTGGCATGTGGCACTGGAATGGATTGCGGATGCAAAGAAGATGACGGTCTCAGAATATATGTCGCAGCATAGATTTGATGATTCTATTGCAGAAGCGAAGACTTATTTTGATACGGTATTGAATTGGGTATCAAATATCTTTAATCAAGTCGAGAAAGAAATGCGTGGTCTGGAATGGGGAAGGTTATATGAAGAATATCACAAGTTTTCGTATAACTCTGACCAAATTTCCGCAAAAGTTAGTGAGTTATATGGTGACCCATTTGTAAAAAATCGTAAGGGAATATTTGAGTATGTTTTGGGGCTGTATTCTGGACAAAGAGGTGATCTTGGTGATACGAAATTGCTTGAGGTTAGGGTGTTTGACGATGCAACTAAACAAACTGTCTATAAAAAGCAGACCGAAACTGCGGAAGAAAAAGGTGTGTCAAACTGTTCTTATTGTGCAATAGGTCACGATGCTAACAAGGCGAAAATATGGAAGCTGAATGAAATGGACGCTGATCACGTTAGCGCTTGGAGCAAGGGTGGTGTAACCTCAATAGAGAATTGCGAAATGCTATGCAAATCACATAATAGAGCGAAAGGAAATAAGTAATGAAATTCAAACATGGCACACGTCGTCGAGCTGCAGAATATGAGAAAGATTGGGTGCAGCGATGGAAAGACGATGACACATTTAACAAGTCGGTCGCGCAGCGTTCTGCTGATAATTCTTGGGTTTTTTATGACGGCCCTCCGTTTTTGACGGGAACACCACACCATGGACATTTGTTGGTTAGCACGGTGAAAGATACGATGGGGCGATTCCATACGATGAAAGGTCAGCGAGTTGAGCGCCGTTGGGGTTGGGATTGTCACGGGCTGCCAGCGGAGGTTTACGTTGAAAAAACGCTAGGCATTTCTAATAAAAAAGAGATTGGCACGAAAATTAGCGTTTCGGATTACGTCAAGGAATGTCGAGCGGCTATGGTTCGAACTGGCACCGAGTGGGAAGATACAATTGAGCGAATTGGTCGTTGGGTCGAGTTTAAGGGCGCTTATAAAACCATGGATAATAATTACATGGAATCTGTTTGGTGGGCGTTCAAGAGACTTTACGAAGAAGGCAAAATCTATGAAGGCGAAAAGATTTTGGTCTATTGCACGAAGGACGCAACGCCAATTTCTAAGAGTGAAGTGGCTATGGAAAATAGCTATCAAATGGACACTGACCCGAGCTTATTCGTCTACTTTAAGCTGGAGGATGAGGATGAATATTTGCTTGCGTGGACGACGACGCCGTGGACTTTGCCGGCAAATATGGTCTTGGCGGTAAATCAAGACGTTGATTATTCTTTGGTGGCGTATGGCGATAAAAAGTTTTACGTTGCAAGCGACCGCGTTGAGAAAGTTATGACGGACGAAAAGCACCAGCCGCTGGAATATTCAATTGTTAAGACGATTAAAGGTTCTGAATTGGTGGGTAAAAGATTCGAGCCACTATTTGAAAATCGCGGTCCAGCTGCGCATAAGATTCTTCACGCTGATTTCGTGACAACTGAGGATGGTACGGGAATTGTTCATATTGCGCCAGCTTACGGTGAGGATGATTATGAATTGTGTCGAAAAAATGACGTACCAGTATTGTCGTTGGTTGACGGTGATGGAAATTACACAGAAGGTAGATGGCTGGGTCGCAACATCTGGGAAGTAAATAAAGAGATAGCGAAGACTTTATTAGAAGAAGGTCGGGCGCTGAAAATTGAATATATTCGTCACGAATATCCGCATTGTCATCGATGCGGCACGAAATTGATGTACCGCGCTCACCCAAGTTGGTTTATGGATATTCAGAGTCAGAAAAAGGAAATGTTGGAGGCGAACGAGCAGACAAGCTGGACGCCAGACAATCTGAGGACTGGACGATTCCATAACATCATCGAGCAGGCGCCGGATTGGAACTTGAGTCGCGATCGTTATTGGGCAACACCAATTCCAGTGTGGAAGGGCGTGAAGAATGATGGCACGGAAGTGGTGAAAGTGATTGGAAGCTTTGCAGAATTTGAAGAAGTTACGGGTCGCAAGTTGGACGATTATCACTTGCCGCAAGTTATGGACGTTACGTTTGAGTGCGACGGCGCAGAAATGCATCACATCGGTAAGGTTTTAGACTGTTGGTTTGAGTCTGGCTCGATGCCGTTTGCTCAATTCCATTATCCATTTGAGAACAAGGAAAAATTTGAAGCAAGTTTTCCTGCCGATTTCATCATTGAGGCGATTGATCAAACTCGTGGCTGGTTTTATAGCTTAACAGCGGTAAACGTGGCTTTGTTCGGTAAATCTCCATGGAAGAATTTGATTTGTACTGGATTTATCAATGCTGCCGACGGTAAAAAAATGAGCAAGAAGCTAAAGAATTATACCGATCCGATGGAATTGATGAACAAGACTTCGGCCGACAGCTTCCGATTCTTGATGCTTTCAAGTCCGCTAACAAACGGCGAAAACTTTGCCTTGGCGGATAAGGATGTAATGGATGTAGCGCGTAAACTTGGTATGATCTGGAATATGTATGACTTCTTTACAATGTACGCTGAAGTTGATGGCTGGGAGTTTAATGGCGATTTGTCAGATCCGCTTCACGATTTAACAAATCCGTTGGATATTTGGATTGTGTCGAGATTGCATCAATTGATAACAGAGGTCGAGCGAGGTCTTAATAATTATAATCTTCAGGATGCGACTAAGCCGATTTTGCCATTCTTAGATGATGCAAGTAACTGGTATGTCCGACGCAGCCGCCGCCGCTTCTGGAAATCTGAAGATGACGGCGATAAAAATGACGCCTACCGCACCCTTCATTACGTTTTGGTGCGACTCAGTTATATGCTAGCGCCGTTTACGCCATTCTTAGCGGAAGAATTGTACCATAATTTGACGGGCGATAACGAGTCGATTCATCTTAAAGATTGGATGCCAGCTGGTGAAATAGATAATTCAATGCTTCGCGACATGAATGCACTGCGTACTGCGGTGAATGATGGCTTGTCGAAGCGCGCATCGGAGGGAATTAAGGTGCGTCAGCCGTTGGCGTCTGTGAAGCTTATCAATACTATTTCTCAGGATACACCAGCGGAAGTTGCGCAGTTCTTGATTGATATCGCTAAAGATGAATTGAACGTGAAATCGGTTGAAATTGTTACAGATTCAGAGTCTGAGTCGGCGCAACCGAGTGTTGTTTATGACTTAACAATCACTCCTGAACTAAAGCGCGAAGGTTTGATGCGTGAAATCGTTCGCCATGTCCAAAGCGCGCGCAAGCAGGCTGGTTTGCAGATAGATGATCGAATTGTATTGAGTATTTCTAGCGACGATTCTGAAATATCTCAAGCTGTCGATGTTTTCGCCGACGTCATTAAATCTGAAACGCTCGCTGTGGAGTTGAATTCTGCGGCTAGTGAATCGGAAAAATACGACGCCAAAATCGAGGGCAAATTGGTAGAAATTTCCCTGAAAAAGGCGTAAAGGGCAGTAAGTGAAATGAGAATATCCTCCTCTTCATGGGGAGGATATTCTATTGACTTTTAATCGTACTTATGCTAATATATGATTGTTAATTGATAAAAATAAAAAAGTTATGCAAAATTTATTCAACAAATTATTTGGTAGTAAAATAGGGTTTTCGCCAATTGATCCGCTGGCGGATGGACTTGCTGAAGAGATTATTAAAGAGCAGCGGGAGCCACAGGCAATTCGTCTAGATGCCGACGATATAGAGGATATTCGCAAGTTTTGGTCTCATGCGGATGGCGATTTTGACAGATAATAGTGTATAATTAGCTCATGTTAATTGAGTCTTTAATGTTTTTTGCTCGAGCCGGCGGAGGTGGGTCGGGCTCTTCTGGGGGATCCTTAATTTTGATGCTACCCGCAGCTGTATCGGGCGGTGTGGCAGGCTTTGTAAAAAGGAAGACTAGATCGAAAATAGCAGGCTTCTTGGTGGGCGTTGCTGTTGGACTAGTTTTTAGCTTACTGTATTTAGCCGACTTAATGTGGTTCATATGTGCAGTTATTTCTACTTTTGTGGGGGCCGCTATCTCTGTATTTGTTGATAAGCTCAAAGTATTTCGCCAAAATAGTGAGGCGGCTACTAATACAGTTCACCAAGCTTCCTCCGCTGATTCGTTATGGCAGCCAGATAATCTTACTAATTACGCTAGGCAAGTTTTCGAGAGGTTTCAGTATGATTGGAGCAACTTAGATTATGAGTCAATTCGTAAGTATACGACACAGAGATATTCAAATCACATTGGACTAGTGATGCAGGCTTTGCGTCAAATGGGTCGTAGGAATGTCGTCGATAACGTGCGGATAAATGAGGCCATTTTTGCTGACGCGCATGACGATGCTAATAATCAAAGCGATCGGGTGAGTGTAGCATTTTTGGCGGAAGCAGACGATAGGCTAGAGGAGGTTGCTACAGGTAAGAAAATCCGAAGTACTAACGAAGAATTTGCAGAGAAGTGGAACTTTGTTCGTGAAGGTAACGAATGGAAGTTGGATGGTATAAATCAGCCGACGGAAGATGTAGGTACGTTGATCGGCTCACTCAACAAGTTTGCCGAAGACAACGGCATGTATTTTAGCCTGGATTGGGGTAGGCTACTTCTTCCGAAGGGTGGTAACTTATTTTTGCCGCGCTATTTTAACTCTGCTGACGTAAATAACCATGTTATTGGTATTTGGGATGGTGGCATTCTTGTTCAGCTTTATACTTGTGTGCTTAAAAATGGCAATGGATTTACGGACGAGGGTAAAAACAAAGATGAGGTTAACTATCTTATCGGTCAGATTATGCTACCCAAATCTTACGGTGGAATTTTGGTCGACAGGGATGATAATAGCATTTTTAGGAAGCGCGTGATAGCTCCGTTTGGCTACAAAAAAGTCAAAATGGAGTGGGGAGATTTTAATAAACGCTATACTATTTTTGCCACAAACGAAGATCAGGCGGCGAGCTTTGAGTTATTAAATCCTAGTTTTATGGCGTGGCTGTATGACCAGGATATAAAAGCTAATATTGAAGTGATGGACAATATAGTTATTCTATATGCCCGGGTTTCTTCTGATGAAAAACGCTATGCGGAAATGTTGGAGATTTTAAGAAGAGCTCACAAAGAGCTGAAAATGTAGGAGGTACTATGATTACTAAAGCCATTATTCCGGTTGCGGGCTGGGGCACGCGAATGTTGCCGATTACCAAATCTATTGAAAAATGTATGCTGCCGGTCGGTACTCGTCCAGTGATTGATTATATCGTGCAAGATGTCGTGCGAGCGGGCGTAAAGGATATTTACTTTGTGGTGGGTGAACAGAGTACGCAGGTGCAGAGTTATTATCGATCGAATATTCAATTGAACGATTATTTGCGTCGAGCGGGAAAAGAAGATAAATTACCTCTGGTGGCGCCACTTCGCGACGTCCGAATACATTTTTTAACTCAGCCGGGAACTGGTGGTTACGGCACAAGCATTCCAGTTGGTCTGGCGAGCGAATTCATCGAACAGGGCGAGTCGGCCTTTGTGATTATGGGCGATCAATTCTTTTGGCGTGACGACGGCGGTTCAAACGCGGCAGATTTGGCGGAGTTGGTGGAATCGCGCGGATTGTCGGCTGGGCTATTAGGAAATCCTGTCGAAGAGGAATTTATTCCGCAAACAGGAATTATTGAAACTGACAATCAGGGCAATTTTGTGCGAATAATTGAAAAGCCAAAATTGGAAGAAGCTCCAAGTAATCTCAGTAATTCAAGTTTTTACGTCTTGAACAAAGAGATTTTTGAGTTGGCGCGAATTTTGCCGGCGAATCCTAAGAGAGGCGAGTTTGAGCTAACGGACGCGATTAATGCGTACATCGATGGCGGCGGCGTGATTGTTGTTGGCGAAGCTAAGGGCGAATATATGGAATGCGGCTCACCGAGCGGTTGGCTGAAGGCGAATAACGCTATGGCGAAAAACGCGAATTGCTAACTTGACTATGTGTACTTGATTTTATCGCTAGTTTTTGATAGAATTATTAGAGTTAATTCATAATAATTAAGGAACGAAATGAAAGCAGTCGTAAAAATCTCTGGCAAACAATATCTTGTCAGCGAAAAAGAGTCCCTCTTGGTGGATCTCCTCCCTGAAGGCACAAAAGAACTCACTCTCGACGCACTTTTGGTGATTGATGGTGATAAAATCAAGGTTGGTACGCCAACCGTAAAAGGATCTAGCGTTAAAGCTAAGGTCGTAGAAGCGGAAGTTAAGGGCGATAAGCTTCGCGTTATCCGCTACAAGAGTAAAAAGCGTGTACATAAAGAAACTGGTCATCGCCAGAAGTACACGAAGATTGAAATTACGTCAATCAAATAATCTAAAGAGCCGCTTTCGCAAAGGAAGCGGTTTTTTGATGTCTGTTATTTATGTTCTGCTCATGCTATAATTAAGGCAGGTAAAAAGGGGAACGAATGACAAAAATCATTGCGGTGACAAATCAAAAAGGTGGCGTCGGCAAAACAACGACGTCAATTAACGTAGCATATTTTTTGGCAAAAGCCGGCAAGAAAACGTTGTTGGTGGATTTTGATCCGCAGGGCAATGCTACTAGTGGACTTGGAATAGATAAGCAGAATTTGGGTGCAACAATATCAGAGGTGATTATGCGACAAATTGACCTGGCTAATATCATATTGCCAACGGAATATAAAAACTTATCAATCGCTCCAGCTACACCTCATTTGGCAAATACGGAAGTGGAATTGGCGCAGGCACAGGGAAGGTTTGTTCGCTTGCGAGAAGCTTTACAAAAGGCGACGGATTACGATTATATTATTATTGATAGCCCGCCGAGCTTGAGTTTGTTGACGGTCAACGGTATGATTGCCGCTAATTATGTATTGCTCCCAGTTCAGGCGGAATTTTACGCTCTGGAAGGGTTGGGGCAGCTTTTGGAAAGTATGAAATTGATAAAGAAGGGGCTTAATCCACCTCTGGAATTATTGGGCGTTTTACTGACGATGATGGACTCCAGGACTACATTATCCGGGCAAGTTCACGCTGAGGTTAAAAAGTATTTCCCAGATAAGATTTTCAAGAATAGCATTCCGCGAAATATTCGCTTGGCTGAAGCTCCTAGTCACGGCGCGCCAGTTGGGGCGTATGATCGTTTTTCAAAAGGCTCTCGGGCCTATAAGGCGCTAACGAAAGAAATTATAGAGAGGGTGGAACGATGAAAAAAGGTTTAGGTAGAGGTTTTGGGTCATTGATTCCGACTAACTTAATTGATGAAACGTTTGATCCAACCGCACAGCAGGATGTGAAAGTTTCTCATCTGAGAGATATTGCTATTGATCAAGTCGTCCCAGATCCAGATCAGCCGCGTCGCTTTTTTGATGAGAACGCTTTGAACGAGTTGACGGAATCGGTGCGCGAGCATGGTGTGGTTCAGCCAATTGTTGTGACGCCAAAAGGAGATAAATATCTGATCGTGGCAGGTGAGCGACGTTGGCGTGCGGCGAATAGGGCGAATTTAACAGAGGTGCCGTGTATCGTCAGGAGTATGAGCGATCAAAATCGCCTGGAGGTCTCTTTGATTGAAAACTTGCAACGACATGATTTGAATGCGCTTGAAACTGCGACTGCTTATCAAAAATTGCGCGATCAATTCAATATGACGCTGGAGGAGATTGGCAAGCGTTTGGGTGGCAAATCTATAAGTGCGGTCAGTAATACGTTGAGGCTACTGAAATTGCCGAAGTCTGTGCAGCAGGCGTTGTTTGAGGGGCGATTAAATGAAGGGCAAGCAAGACCTCTAATCGGTTTGCCTGATGACGCCGCGGAAGATATTATGGAGCGAGCTATTCGCGAGGAGTGGTCGGCGCGACGGATTGAGCAAGTTGTTACTTTGTGGAAGCAGGCGAAGGCTAGTCCAATTGAGAACAAGCGCCGCCCAGCAGATATGCCTCATGCAGATGCTATTGAAAGCCTTTCGAAGCGATTTGGAACAGGTGTAAAAATCCGTACAAACGGCCGTGGAGCCGGTCAGATTAGTATCAAGTTTAAGGATAATCTTGAATTTGAACGAATAAGAGAATTGCTCGAAAAGTAATTTTTATTAGAACGAGCGAATTTTATTGAATGGAAATATTCGTAGACTAACTGGTCCGACGATGTCATAAAGGGGGATCGGCCCCATGCAGTTTCGAGAGTCGCAAGAATAGCTTCCTTGGCGGTGATCGCCCATGACGAATATCGTGCCTTCCGGTACGGTCGTATCGACATCTCCAGAAGTAGGCTGTCCTGGCTCATTTTTATTGACTGAGGTGTCAGGGTTAAATCCGTCGGGGTTCTCTGTATTGTAAACAGTTACGGTGCCGTTTTTCACAGTAACTCGCTCACCAGCAAAGGCAATTACACGCTTAACGATATACTCATCTTTGCCTGTCGAGGCGTTAAAATTCGGATTCTTAAACACAATTACTTGTCCGCGCTTTGGAATATAATTTTTATTCTGTAATTTTGAACCAGTGACGGGCAATCTATTGACGATCAGACGATCGCCAGTGTACATCGTCGTTTCCATACTGGCGCCTTCAACATTGAAAGTTTGAAATACAAAAGTGTTCAATAAAAGTGTACCGATCACCACGCCAACAACGAAAATGACCATTCCCAGGCCATCTTGTAATTTTGGATGACGATCCATAAAAGTAGCGTCCATTGTTTCAATTATAAGCGTTTTGTGTGTTATAATCAATAGATATGAAACCACGCAAACAGTCGATGGACGGATTTGTCGCCAAGCGACCACAGCGAACTTCGTTGGGGGAAATTACTAGCAAAAAAACGACTACGCTCGGGCATCCTCGTAGTAACGAAGATAGTCCGCAGGTGTCGAATAATGCGACAAGGAATATTCAGCAACCAACTTCTGCTAATAAATTAAAGCAGAATATTAGCGAATCGTTGGCGGCGATTGATGAAAACACCAAGCCTTCTCATCGGCAGGAGCGTAAGCAGAAGCGTAAGAAAAAGTTAATTACCAGGATTATTCTTGCGATTATCGGAATTATTATTGCAATTGTGGCGGGCTGGCTGCTATTAAAATTATGGCAGACGATGAACTCGGTGTTCCATAATGGCGGAATCTTAGGACTATTTTCTCAGCAGAAGCTGAAAGAGGATGCTTATGGCCGAAGCAATGTGCTGATTTTAGGTACAACAGATGACGATCCAGACCATCCAGGTGCGACATTGACCGACTCGATGATGATTCTTAGCGTCAATCAGACAAAGAAAGACGCGTATATGTTCAGCATTCCACGTGACTTGTATGTAAAATTTGGCATGGCATGTAATTCTGGCTACGCTGGTAAAATCAATGAATATTTTGGTTGCGTGAATAACGGAGATAGCGCACAGGCGGAAGCCGAACGAATGGATAAAACGAAGAAATTCATCGGCGATATATTCGGTATGGATATTCAATACGTGGCGCATATTAATACTGCGGTGATTCGTGATGCTGTCAATGCGGTCGGCGGAGTTACCGTTGACGTACAGAGTCGTGATCCACGAGGAATTCTTGATCCAAGTATGGACTGGATGTGTCGAGCGAAGGAGTTGAATTATCAGCAGCGTCGCGAACGATGCCCAACAGGTCACTATATGCAATTAACTAACGGCAAGCACGAAATGGACGGCGAAAAGGCGATGTGGTTTTCTCGAGCGCGTGGTTTGGTGGCGCCAACTTACGGATTGGAACAATCTAACTTTGACCGAGAGAAGAATCAGCAATTGGTTATGATGGCACTGAAAAACAAAGCTACTTCCACGGGAACGCTGACTGACTTTGGTAAGGTGACATCACTGATGGATGCGATGGGTAAAAACTTACGCACAAACATTGACACGAAAGAAATTCGCACAATTATGAACCTTGGCTCAGAGATAAAAGAATCTGATATTCACAGATTGAGTTTTGTAGAGGAAAACAACGTACTTATGACTACTGGCACGGCGGGTGGCGCAAGCATAGTCCAGCCGGCTGCGGGATTGTATGATTATGACGACATTCGCGCTTATATAAAGTCTGAGATTTACGCAACGCCGTTATCTAAGGAAAAAGCCACAGTTGCTGTCTTGAATGGTTCCGGCGTGGCTGGTGCAGCGCAGAAAGAAGCGGACAAATTGACAGAATTAGGGATGAAAGTTGTTCATGTTGGCAACGCTCCAGGTAATGAAAAGTTAGGGAAGACGCAAGTTTATCAATTGTCAGCTGGTAAAGAAAAAACTGCCACAAAAGATAAATTTAAGGAGTTGTACGGCTCGGTTTCATCAGATTCTTCAAAGTATAATTTGAATGTTGATGTACAATTCATCGTTGTTGTGGGAACTGGCTCATAATTTGGTATAATAGAGTAAGTTATGGAGTTACTGAAAACTGTTAAACGAAGAACGTTTTGGAGCGAATTAGTTTACTATGTCTTAAATATTGGCTTGGCGGCAGCATTACTTGTTATTGCTCAAGCGTTTCAGACTCCATTTCCAGCGTTAGCTCTTGTTGTACTGAGCAAATGGCGTATAATTGCCGTTCGTCCGCGTTTTTGGTGGGCAAACATCCAGGCTAACTTGGTTGACTTAACGGTCGGAATTGGTGTTGTTGGTCTGATGTATCTACCTACGTCGGTGTTTTATTTCCGCGTAGCCTTGGCGATATTATATGCAATTTGGCTGGTTGTAATTAAGCCGATGTCTAAGCGCTGGCAGGTTGCCATACAATCGTTGATCGCTATTTTCGTCGGCGTAACCGCTCTGATGGTGGTATCGTACGAGTGGCCAGTTTCTGTAGTTGTTATTCTGATGTTCTTGATAGGCTATAGTTCTGCGCGCCATTTCCTGCACAGTTATGATGAAGAACAAACGGTTTTACTTTCGGCAATCTGGGGACTCGTCTTTGCTGAACTGGGTTGGCTGTCGTACTATTGGACTTACAGTTACGGAAAATCATTATTTGGCGGCGTTTCACAGGTTACGATAATCTTATTGCTATTCTCGCTTGTCGCCAGTAAAGCTTACCAATCTTACAACAAACACAAAGCTATTCGGTTTTCAGACATATCCGCTCCAGTGATTCTTACAATCGGAATTATCTTAGTGATGCTAGTGTTCTTAAATTCTGTAGTAATTTAATCTTTAGCACCAGTGAAACGCAGGACTAGGATGTAATTGAGAACTCTCTCTTTTACAAAACCATTTTTCACGGCTTCGTCAATTATTCTATTGTGCTGCTGGGGGTCCGCCTCGATAAACAATAAACCTTCTGAAGTGAGACATCGTGGTGCTTGTGAGATCAATTGCAATATCAATTTCAATCCTTCGTCTTCGGCGAAAAGCGCAATATCTGGCTCGTATTGGAGTTCTGGCGACACGTCCCAATTCTTATCGACGTAAGGCAAATTGGCAAATATATAGTCAACGGGTCGAAGCTGGCCATTAAGTAATGATTGCTGTTGAATATGGACGTCCGCATTTAAGGCGTTCGCATTTTTTTCTGCAACGTTTAAGGCTGGTTTGCTGATATCGGATAAGATCACCGACAAGTTGTTTCTCTCTAATTTGGCAGTAATTCCCAGACAGCCAGACCCTGTGCCAACGTCAATTAAAACTTTTTCGGCAATTTCGCTGGCGGTCAGTTCTAAGAACAATGAAATTAGATCTTCGGATTCAGGGCGGGGAATTAAAACAGAGGGAGATACGGTGAATCTGCGGCCGTAAAATTCTTTATAGCCCAGAATATAGGCGATTGGTACGCGGTCTAATCTTAGGTCTAGTCTGGCATTTGCGATATCAAATCTCCTGGGGTCAATTTCTTCGTCCAGGTGAGCGTGTAGGTAAGTGCGGTTTTTTCGCAAAGTGTTGGCTAATATCAATTCAGCGTCTAATCTGGCGGACGGGATATTTTCTGCTTTTAGAGATTTTGTGGCAATTTTTAGCCATTCAGAGATAATCATGTGGCTAATTATAACATATATCTATGGAATGTAAAAAAGCGAGGGAAGATAGATGACATTGACAAATAAAGAAAAAGATAGTATTATACAGGTATATTATTAAGCGGAAGAAAAGGATTGCATTAGATAATATGACAAAAAGAAAGTACGAGCTTCCTATCGCTAACGTGGTTATGGGGATAGGTCTTGAAACAGGGGCTGATTATGGCTGGAATAGAACTAAAGAGACTCCAGTTGTAACGGTAGAGAGCGGCTGATGAAGCGGCAATTAAGAGTTTGTACGGAAAATATAAACGGCGCGCTAGCGACGAATCTCTAAGTTTCGATGACCGCGATAAGTGGAGTGAGGCTGCGCTTGATTTAGAATTTAGAAATCCAGATCTCTTTAATGATTAGCATTCTGAGCTTTCAGTTCACGCTCATATCTCTGTAGATTTTCAATCAAATCGTCGATATCCCCGTTCATTGCAGCGGGGATATTGCTGCGGCTGTAGTGAATGCGGTGGTCGGTGATTCGGTCTTGCGGGAAGTTGTACGTTCGGATTTTTTCCGAGCGGTCACCAGTTCCAACCAACGAGCGTCGCTCGGCACTTAATTTGGCGTTTTCCTCGTCAATTTTCATCTGTAACAATCGCGAACGAAGCACACTCATAGCTTTCTCGCGGTTTTTAATTTGTGACTTTTCGTCCTGGTTTGTAACTATCATTCCAGTCGGCAAGTGGGTAATTCGCACCGCCGAGTCTGTGGTATTCACACTCTGTCCGCCGTGTCCGCTGGAGCGGTAAATGTCGACGCGCAAATCGTTCGGATTTATCTCAATGTCGGCCTCTTCTGCTTCTGGCAAAACCGCCACTGTTACAGTTGAAGTGTGGACGCGACCTTGGCTTTCAGTGACTGGAACTCGCTGAACTCGGTGTACGCCACCTTCGAACTTCAATTTAGAGTATGGCGCGTCGCCCTTGATCATGAAAATAACTTCTTTATAGCCGCCAGAATCATTGGCTGATTCGCTGATTAATTCTACTTTATAGCCGTTAGATTCGCACCAACGTAAATACATGCGGTACAGTTCCGCCGCAAACAATGACGCTTCATCGCCACCCGCACCGGCACGGATTTCCATGATGATATTTTTCTCGTCGTTGGGGTCTTTCGGGGTAAGTAGGATGAATAATTCTTCTTCTAATTCGGTCAATCGAGCTTCGGTTTCAGTAATCTCAAGCTTCGCCAGGGCAGCCAATTCACCGCCTTCGTTTGCTAATTCTTTGGCTTCTATTAAGTTTTTTTCCAGGTTTTCTCGCTCTTCGCCTTTGGAGATAAGCGTTTCTAATTCTGAAAATCGTTTGTTTTTTACCGTAAAATCTGGTGAGCTGTAGGCATCAGGTTGCGCTAAAAAATTGCTCAAATCAGCTCGTTCATTTTTCAGAGAATCCATATCTAAAGAAATCTTCGCCATATCTATAAAATTATATCATACATTGACAAATGTTTCCTAGTATTGTATTATATGGTCGTAATGAGAGAATGCAAGGTTGAATCGCGTGATTTGGTTTACGAAAATACTGATAAGTTGGCGCTTTGTGATGTTGGAAAGTCGCCTGAACTGGTGCAGTGTATTGAAGATCTTCCAGAGGATATACCAGCAAACGATCCGAGAGTTGATTTGATTGTGGAGAGTTTGTTTGAGATTGATACCAATCCAATAGAGAAGCCAGTTTCACTACGTGATTTGAATGAATCAATTAAAGATAATATTGCCAGTGAAACGAAAATATCTATATATGAGGGTGAGTGGCCTGACATGAGAGCGATTCCGGGATCTGATATTCCGTTGCCGGTTGAATTATTTGTGGCTGCACCGATGATTAAAGATTGGCGAGAAGGGCGAGTGTCGGAATCGAAAGGTGGAAAAAGTAGCCGCGATATTATTAGGCAATACGCAGGAATGGACCCGAAAACTAGTCCTTCAATACGCAGTGTAGACGTTGTTGTGGATTCTGATGGCGAAGTGTTTTTGGCTCTACAAGGGGACGGCGCTCACCGCTTATGTGCCGCAAAGATGCGGGGAGACCGTGAAATATTATGTCGTGAGGTAAATATTGTCAGATTGAACTAATGTAAAATAAAACCGCCCAGTGATTGAGCGGTTTTTGGATTGTCGGACTAATTTGTCAGATTATTTAATCTTTTTGTCTGATTTTGGAGAATCAGTTTTAGCTGCTTTTTTAGCGTTAGCTTTCTTTGCTTTGTTTGCCAAAGCTGCTCGGCGAGCTTCAGCGGCAGCTTGACGAGCCTTAAAGCGATCAACACGACCCTCGGTGTCGATAATCTTTTCTTCACCAGTAAAGAATGGGTGTGAAGCTGATGAAATGTGAACCTTAACTAATGGATATTCGTTGCCGTCTTCCCATTTGATAGTTTCGGTTGTTTGCGCTGTTGACTGAGTCAAGAACGCGAAGCCCGCTTGTTCGTCGCTAAATACGACAGGGCGATAGTTTTGTGGGTGAATACTGCTTTTCATAACTGTTCAATTGTACATAATTTATCGAAAAATGTCAAAAGTCCGTAGCCTTAACTTTGCTATTTTGGCGAAATTATGACATAATATAGATATGATAGAGTTACCGACTAGTCCTAATGCTTTGAGTGAGTTAAGTCCAGTGGCGCCGCCAAAGTTATTGTCGCAGGCTCAAGACGCTAGTCGAGATAATCTTATGGTCTATGTAAAAGCGGATAATTATCTGGGCACAGAAACGAGCGACCCTTCATTTATGAAAAGTCGATGTGAAATGACTGAATACGAAGCGATAAATGATTTTGTGCAATTTATAGAGACGACAAAGTATTATTTACCTGATTACATGGAGTATTGCGCTAAAGAATTAATAGATGAATTGGTTTTTTTGGGCATGTCGGAATTGCATTTTGCGGCAACAGCGCTAGCAAAAAGACTTAGGCACCATTTAGAAGTTGATAATAAGCCAGTCTATATTGACGTAGGAAATTCGCTAAGTCAGTGTCGTGTTAAAAACGAGATGAAAAGTAGTCAGTATATTTTAAGTCTGGTCTTATCTAAATTTCCAGACGATGAATTCGAAGAATATGAAGGTAGACTGAAAGTGTATGGCGGCAGGGGTGAGATTGGCGAGAGCTCTAAGATTTTATTTATCGATGATTGGATTATTGGCGGCGATCAGGTGAGAGAGCGAATTTCAGTATTTGGAGCATATAATAACCCCGGGGCTCATAAGGTGAGTGTATTAGTTATGGCAGCTAGTAGTAACTACATTGATAATGGTATAGGTGCGGACTCTCTGTGGGGGGAGGCGACATATCCTGTAGAGGCTTACTACAGACTCAAAAATGACCATAATGATTGGGGTGTGAGTAGAGTAACAGGTGTACATTCTTCGACTGATAGCGCATTTGGCTATGAGGTTGATGATATAGCTTATCGTGCTATCAAAGGGGGGATTCTCAAGGGGGAGAGAATTGATAGGTTAACTTTACCTGCGTTGGTAAATATAGTGCGACCGTATCGAAACGGTGAGGATTTTGATGGTCTGTCGCGATTTAGACAATTGCTAGAGAAAGGGTAATATTTGCAGATTTACTGATTATTTGGTATAATTACCAGGTAACTAATTTTAATGACACAATCCGTTTCACACTCCAAATCGTGAGCGGATGAGGCAAAAGGAGAAGAGAATGTCTGTAAAGGTAGACATTAAGGCTTTGCTGGAGTCAGGTGTTCATTTTGGACACAAAACCAGCCGCTGGCACCCAAAGATGGCGCCATATATTCACAGTAAGCGTCAGGACAGTCACATTATTGACTTGACTAAGACTGTTGAAGCTTTGGACAAGGCTTTGCCAGAATTGACAAAAATCGCCGCATCAGGCCGTAAGGTTCTGTTTGTTGGTACCAAAAAACAAGCCAAAGACGTTGTTCGTGAAGCAGCTGAAAAGATCAACCAGCCATACGTAGTTGAGCGCTGGATTGGTGGTATGTTGACTAACGGTTCAACTATTGCTCAGCAAATTAAGAAACTGAAGAATCTTGAAAAGCGAATGGCTTCAGGTGACTTGGAAAAGCGTTATAACAAGCTTGAAGTACAGCGCTTCCAGGAGGAAATCGACAGCTTGAATATGAAATATGGCGGCATCAAGGATTTGATGGGCAAGCCAGGCGCTGTTGTTGTGGTTGACGCATTGACCGACGCAAATGCAGTTCGCGAGGCTCAAACTTTGGGCGTGCCGGTATTTGCGATTGTTGACACCAACGTTAACCCAACAGGAATTGATTACGTAATTCCAGGTAACGACGACGCTGTTAAGGGTATTCAATTGCTATTAGACTACTTCACCGCAGCTGTTGCTGAAGGCGCAGGTAGCGTAAAGGTTGAAGAAAAACCAGCTAAAAAAGAGGAGAAATAGGATGGGCGTTTCTGTTGACGATATCAAAAAATTGCGTGAATTGACTGGCGTAGGCTTGACTGACGCTAAAAAAGCTTTGGTCGAAGCTGAGGGCGATTTCGATAAAGCTTTGGAAGCTATGCGCAAAAAAGGCTTGACGAAAGCTGAAAAGAAGGGCGACCGCGAAGCTCGTGAAGGTTTGATCGAAAGTTATGTTCACTCTGGTCGAATCGGCGTTATCGTTGAGGTAAACTGTGAAACCGACTTCGTGGCTCGACTTGACGACTTTAAGACGTTGGCGCACGAAATTGCTATGCAGATTGCAGCGATGAGTCCAAAGTATGTTTCTGAAGCTGACATTCCAGCAGAGGAAATGGAGCGCGTTAAAGCTGAGCTTATGGCGAGCGAATCTTTGGCAAGCAAGCCTGAAGAAATGCGCGAAAAGATCGTTGAAGGTCAATTGAAGAAGCACTTTGCTGAGCAGGTTCTTATGAGTCAGGCTTACATCTTGGACGATTCTAAGACTGTTGAGCAGCACGTTAAGGAAGCAATCGCGAAATTAGGCGAGAACATCGTTATTCGTCAATTCAAGCGAATTGAGCTGGGTGTCAGCGAATAGATTTTCGCACAGAGAAGAAATCGGCCGTAGTAATGCGGTCGATTTTTTATTGTGTGGAGATTATTGAGCAGCCGTCTTTTTGGTGGCGCGCATCTGTCGTGGTGACGATAAATTGGTGATTTTGGATGGTTTCTTGGAGGAGTTTTTCGCGAGTGGCGTCTAGTTCCGAGAAAACGTCGTCTAGTAGAATTAGCGGTCGAGATTGACTAATCTCTGTCTGCATTTCAAGCTCTAGCAACTTGAACGCCAGCATAATTGTGCGCATTTCGCCACGTGAAGCAACTTTAATGGCGGGCTGATTATGGAGGAAAATTGTGAAATCTTCACGGTGTGGGCCAGCTGAAGTAAAACCGGTTGCTATTTCATATTCGCGGGATTTTCCTAAGCGATTAAGTAGGGCTTGGTCGTAATTTTCCAGAGGTACAATAGCGCCATATTCGATTGATAATTGTGTGTCTTTTCCTGCCAAAGATTCGTATAAATTTTTTATGCGGGGCTCGTTTATCTGGAGAAATTTGGCTCGTTTTTGGGCAATGTTGGTTGCGTATTGGACAAATTTTATGTCCCAAGCAAACAGGTTGTCGCGCCAAATTGATGAGTCTTCTTGGTGGGATTTTAAGAGTTCGTTGCGCTGTAAAAGAGTGCGATTAAAAGCTCTTAAATCCGTGTCATATTTGGGGTCAAGTCGGGCAATTAAGCCATCTAGAAAATCGCGTCGTCGGGACGGCGAAGAGGAAATTAATCTTAGTTCGCTTGGCTCAAACAAAACGACAGGCAAGCGGTTTTTTCTGGTTAAGACCTTTGATTTATTGTCATTGATGATGAATTCTTTGTTGATTTTTCCGGAAATTGAATCAAGCTTAATGCGTCGCTCGCCGAAATCGCCCTCCAGATGAACAATTGTTTGCGGGGCGTTCAGCGTCATACAATCGCTAAGGCTGCCACGAAAACTACTGCCGCGCAGCGCTACATAAACCGCCTCGAGCAGATTCGTTTTTCCTGTGCCATTTGGTCCGACGATTACCGTCCCAGAATTACTAAAAGTCGCTTCGTGCAGATGATAAGACCGAAAATTGTATAGCTTAATCTTAGAAATCACTCTGTTATTATAGCACGGGGCGTAAGGCAAAATTAGCAGACAAGACGCTTGAAGTTTGATATAATAACGGATAGATAAATTGGAGGAAATATGTTCGACACAAACCCTTATGAAGAAAAAATGAATGCAGCGTTTAGCTTTTTTCAAGATGAATTGAAGAAGGTGCGAACGGGTAGGGCGCACGCTGGAATGCTCGACGGTGTTATGGTTGAGGCTTACGGTTCAAAAATGCCACTTAATCAGGTTGCAAACGTAACCGCTCCAGAGGCACAAATGTTGTTAGTTACGCCATTTGACCCGAGTAACATTACGGCAATTTCTTCTGCGATTCGCGATAATCAAAGCTTGGGTTTTAATCCGTCTGACGATGGGCGAGTGGTTCGCGTTCCAGTTCCAGCTTTGACGGAAGAGCGCCGCCACCAATTGGTGAAACAGGTTAGCGAAAAGGTTGAGGAGGCTCGAATTGCGATGCGAAACATTCGTCAGGATGCATTAAAGGACGCTAAGCGAATGAAGGACAATAAAGAGCTGAGCGAAGACGATTTGAAGCGTGTAGAGAAAGAAATTGACGGCTTAATGGGTAAGGTGCAAACGCAAATTGACGAGGCATTTAAGGCGAAAGAAAAGGACGTCTTAACCGTTTAATGAGCGAAACTTTTGCCGATAAAGTGAAAGCGTTGAATTTGCCGTTGGATCAAATTATTGTTATTGGTAGCGGGATTTTGGATCAATTGGGGATTCGTCCAGCTAGTGATATTGATCTTGCGGCGAGTTCTGATTTGATGAAAAAGTTCTCCGAGGAAAGTGGCGATTGGATTAAAAAGTTCGACGATAATCAGCGTTTTTATTTTGTAAAAGGTGATGGTTCGGCTGAAGTTTGGGATGGCTGGGTTTTTGATGGGCAGGCTGTTAGTTATGATGATTTGCTTGATTATGCGGTGAAATATGATGGTGTGAGGTTTGTTGATTTGGAATTTCTGCGCAAATGGAAGAGCTGGCGTGGACGTGAAAAAGACGTACGAGATGTTGAGCTAATTGATGAATGGAGGGCAAATAATGAGTGAAAATGTGAGTTTGCCGCGGCATATCGGGTTTATTGTTGATGGAAATCGGCGGTGGGCAAAGCAGCACGGTCTGCCGACATACGAAGGACATCTGGCGGGCTATAACGCGCTAAAAGACGTGGCGTTGGAGGTTCTTCATCGAGGCGTGAAATATGCGAGCGCTTACGTTTTTAGTACGGAAAACTGGAAGCGGTCAGAGGAAGAAGTCCGACATTTGATGAAATTGCTATTGAACATACTGAAGGCTGACCTGCCGATATTTATTGAAAATGAGGTTCGCTTGAGGGTTGTTGGGTCCAGGGAAGGCTTGTCGGATCAATTGATCAAAGCGATTGACGAGGCTGAGGAGAAAACTGCCGATCTGAAAAATGGAGAATTGGTCTTATGCTTGAATTATGGCGGACATTTGGAGATTGCTGATGCGGTTAAAAAAATTGTTCAATCTGGAGTTTCTCCTGAGGAAATCACGCCCGAGTTGATTGCTCAAAATATATACGCGCCAGAGGTGCCGCCGTGTGATTTGATTGTTAGAACTTCTAGCGAGCAACGGCTCAGCAACTTTATGTTGTGGCGCTCGGCGTACAGTGAGTTAATGTTTATTGAGAAGAATTGGCCAGACATGACGGTGGATGACGTGTCGGTGATTTTAGAGGAATACGCTAATCGGAATAGGCGGTTTGGGAAATGATTATTTGGGGAGTACTTTTAGGGCTATTTGTTCTCATTTTATTGGTGGTTTTGCATGAATTAGGTCATGCTATTGTCGCCAAGAGAAACGACGTTAAGGTTGAGGAATTCGGAATCGGATTTCCACCTGCTGCAAAAAAATGGAAAGTAAAGCGAAGTTTCTTGGGTGAGGACGTAACGTTTAGCTTGAACTGGCTGCCGCTTGGTGGGTTTGTCAGATTGAAAGGCGAATACGATTCCGCAAAAGGCGAGGGCACATATGGCGGTTCGACGTTTTGGGTGAAGACGAAAATCTTGCTGGCTGGCGTCGTGATGAACTGGATGACTGCGATTGTTTTGTTCACGATTCTTGCGACAATTGGTATGCCGAAAATCCTGTCGAACCAAGTTCAATTGCCATTTGACACAGAGGTTAGGCGTTCGCCGGTGACGATAGCGAAAATCACACCGAATTCTCCAGCGGATAAAATTGGACTTAAGGTTAATGACGAACTGATTGAGATAAACGGTCAGTCGCTTACAGAGGCGGGAAAGTTGCCAATTGTAACGAAGGAGAATGCTGGCAAAAAAATCAACGTCAAGTACAAGCGTGACGGTAAAGAGTCGGCTGTTGATGTCCAGCTGAATGATGAAAAGTCCGTGAAGGGAAGCGGATATCTGGGCATTATTCCGGGGCAGACGGAGAAAATGTATAGCACCTGGTCGGCGCCTATTGTGGGTGTGGCGACTACTGGGCAATTGTCATATGAAACTATCAAAGGCGTTGGTGTGTTATTGGTAAAAACCGTGCACGGATCAATCGGGCAAATATTCGGTTCCGCAGAATCAAAAGAATCTGCACGAGCTGATTTGGCATCTGTTAGCGGGAGTGTAGTAGGACCAATTGGCATGCTAGGCGTATTGTTCCCGTCAGTTGTCAGTTCTGGAATTGAAAATATCATTTTCGTGGCGGCGTTAATCTCTCTGACTCTGGCGGTGATGAACATTTTACCAATCCCAGCGCTTGATGGTGGTCGCTGGTTCACGATGACAATTTTCCGCTTATTTAAGAAAGATCTGACGAAAGAGCGTGAAGAAAATATTCAGGCAACCGGTATGCTAATTCTATTAATCTTAACAATTTTGGTGACGATCAGTGATGTTGGAAAGCTCTTCTAAGAAATTAAAAAACCGTAAATGGTGGCTGATTTTGGCGCTTCCAGCTTGGGTTTATAGCGTATTTTTGGCGGTGGAAGTTGTTGTTTCATTGGCGGTCGGTGCTTTGGCAAAAATCGGCGTACCTCTCGGTTCTGTGAATCCAGTTGTTGTTAATACGGTGCTTTCGGTTGTCGTATATATTTTGTCGCTAATTATCGTGATTTCTGTACCGTTTTTGGTTAAGAAGCGCCGAACAACTTTGAGCGATTTGGGCGTGAATGATTGGCCGACGTTTTTGGAAATATTCATCTCTCCGTTTGCTTTTGTGGCGTACTTTTTACTAACAATGGTTACAATGAGCATCGCTAGTGGTGTTTTCTTAGTGGACATGCAGCAAAAGCAGGTTATACCGTTCAGTCAGAGTATGTTGGCGACTCATTGGCAATTTATCATGGCGTTTGTTGTGTTGGTGGTGCTGGCGCCGATTGTTGAGGAGCTTTTGTATCGCGGATATCTTTATGGCAAGTTGCGCAATTCTTTCTCAATTTGGCTGTCAATTATCGTAACAAGCATAGCGTTTGGCGCGGCACATCTTTGGGTTGGTCCAGATTCACCATTGCAATGGGCGGTGGCAGTTGATACATTTACTTTAAGCCTGGTGATGTGTGCGACCAGGGAATACACTGGCGCAATTTGGGTGCCGATTATGATGCATATGGCGAAAAACGGAATAGCTTTTTATTTCTTGTTTGTTAATACGGGCGCAATTAATCAGACAGAATCGTTATTGCCATTTATATTTATGTAAAGGAGAAAAATATGCGAATGACACAACTTTTTACTAAAACTTTGAAACAGGCACCAGCTGGCGAGGTTGCGCGAAATGCTCAGCTTTTGATTCGTGCTGGCTACGTACATAAAACGATGGCGGGCGTGTATTCGTTTTTACCATTGGGTTTGAGAGTTCTTGAGAATATTAAGCAAATTGCTCGCGAGGAAATGGGTAAAGTCGATAGCCAGGAATTGGTGATGAGTACTTTGCAGCGAAAGGAATTGTGGCAAGAAACTGGTCGCTGGAGTGATGAATTGGTCGACGTTTGGTTTAAGTCTAAATTGCAAGACGGCACGGATATAGGCTTTGGTTGGACGCACGAGGAGCCGATTGTTGATCTTCTTCGCAATTACTTAAAGAGCTACAAAGATTTGCCAATTAGCGTTTATCAATTCCAGAACAAATTGCGAAACGAACTTCGCGCTAAGAGTGGAATTATGCGTGGGCGTGAATTTGTGATGAAGGATATGTATTCGATTCACGACAGCAAGGAGAGTTTGGACAGTTATTACAATTCGGTCATTGAGGCGTATAAGCGTTGTTATGACCGATTTGGGATTGGCGATGAAACATATGTGACGTTTGCTTCTGGCGGCGCTTTCACGAAGTTTAGTCATGAGTTTCAGACGATTTGCGACGCTGGTGAGGATTATATTTATCTTCATCGCGGTAAAAATATCGCTGTTAATGAGGAAGTTTTGGATGAGGCGATTAAGGAGCTTGGCGTTGATCGTAGCGAGTTAGAGAAAGTGAAAACTGCTGAAGTTGGCAATATCTTTAATTTCGGCACGCAGAAATCCGAAGAAATGAAGTTGGTATTTACTGATGGCGAAGGCAAAGAGCGATACGCTTATATGGGAAGTTATGGTATTGGAATTACGCGAGTTATGGGCGTGATTGTTGAGAAGTTTGCTGACGATAAAGGTTTGGTTTGGCCAGAAAATATTGCGCCGTTTAAGGTTCATATTGTTGCAATTGGTGAAAAAGGGCAGGAATTGGCGGGCAAGTTTTATGACGAGCTGGCTAATAGTGGCGTCGATGCGCTACTTGATGATCGCGACGAGCGTCCAGGTGTGAAATTTGCTGATTCTGAGCTAATGGGATTGCCGTGGCGGATAACGATTGGCGATCGAGCGATTGACGGTGATGGCTTGTTTGAATTGACGGAACGAGCAACTGGCGAAACGCGAAAAATGGATTATCAGCAATTGATGGATTTTTGCTTGAGTCGGCAAGGCTGATCATATTGACATAATAAATAGCGATTGATATACTCAGATAGACTTAATCAAGACTAATTAAAAACACTATATTTAGTGTAGATCGTAAGACTAATACCACTACATACAGTAGAGGAGGAAATTTTTATGAAAAAAACTTATCAAATTACAGAAGCTGGGAAGGCTGATTTAGAAAAAGAATTGGCAGAATTGAAGGGGCGACGCGGTGAGATTGCTGAGAAAATTGCGGCAGCGCGAGATTTTGGCGACTTGAGCGAAAACGCGGAATATGACGCTGCACGCGAAGAGCAAGGCTTGGTGGAAACGCGAATTTTGGAAATTGAAGATATTCTGCAGAACGCCGAAATTATTAAATCCAACGGCAGCTCAAGCGTTGGTTTGGGTAGTACGGTCGAATTGCAATGCCCAGAAAGAACTGTATCTTACACGGTGGTTGGGCCAGTTGAAGCCGATCCATTGGCTGGGCGAATCTCAGATCAGTCGCCAATTGGTAAAGAATTGATTGGTAAGAAAATCGGTGACGAAGTGACGATTAAAACGCCAAAAGCCGAAATTACCTACATTATTAAGTCGATATCTTAAGTCTGGCGAGATCTGCCGCGCATAATGTGCTATAATTATCTCTGTTATGGCTACACTTCAAGATTATCGCAATGAACGACTACGAAAACTGGAAACGTTACGTCAATTAGGCGTTGAACCGTATCCAGCAAAATCAGAACGAACTCACACTTGTGCTGAGGTTTTGTCTAAGTACGATGAGCTAGCTGGTAAGGAAGTTGTTGTTGCGGGTCGCGTGGCATCTATTCGCAGTTTTGGCAAATTGGCGTTTATTAAATTACGCGATCAATCTGGCGATGTGCAGCTTTACTTGCAGCGTGATGACGTGGCGGAATTAGATGCTGCGCGCGGTGTGCTTGGAATGAAGCAGCTTAAATTGCTAGACACGGGCGATTTTATCGAGGCGAAGGGCGTAATGACCACCACGCAAACGGGTGAAAAGTCCGTTGGTGTGCGCAAGATCAGACTATTGACTAAATCGTTGAGGCCAATGCCAGAAAAATTAGAGAACAAGGAAGAGCGCTTGCGCCGACGTTATGTTGATATGAATGTCAATCCCGAAGTTCGCGAGCGATTCATTCGCCGAAGTAAGTTTTGGCAAGCAACGCGAGATTATTTGAATAGTCATGGATTCATTGAGATTAATGTTCCTGTTTTGGAGCACACAACTGGCGGTGCGGACGCGAACCCATTTGTGACGCATATGGATGCACTGGGCGATCAGCAGTTTTATTTGCGAATTAGTCATGAATTGCCATTGAAGCGATTGATTGGCGCTGGATTTGAGAAAGTTTATGATCTCGGTCCGCGTTTTCGCAATGAAAATTACTCGGACGAGCATTTGCCGGAGCATATTGCTATGGAGTGGTACGCGGCTTACTGGGACTGGAAGCAGGGAATGCGTTTTATGGAGTCGATGTATAAAGATGTGCTTCAGAAGACTTTTGGCACTTTGCAATTCCAATTGGGCAAGTTCAACGTCGATATGAGTGGTGAGTGGGAAGTTTGGGATTACGCTGAAGTTATTCGCAAGCATTACGGAATCGACGTTTATAACACGACAATTGAAGAAGTTGCCGCTAAACTGAAAGAGTATAATTTGGAAGTCGAAAAAACTGACTCTATTCCGCGCAGCATTGATAAATTATGGAAGAATATTCGTAAAGATGTTGCTGGTCCGGTTTGGTTGGTGAACACGCCGAAGTTTATTAGTCCGCTGTCAAAGACTAATCCGGAAAATCCAGAGACGGTGGAGCGTTTTCAGCCGGTGATCGCTGGTTCGGAATTGGGTAATGGATTCTCTGAGCTTAATGATCCGATTGACCAGCTAAATCGTTTTCTTGAGCAGCAGCAAATGCGTGACGCTGGTGATGAAGAGGCGATGATGCTTGATATTGATTACGTTGAGATGTTGGAATATGGAATGCCGCCGGCTTGTGGTTGGGGTTATTCTGAGCGAGTATTCTGGATTTTCGAGGGCGTTACAGCGCGTGAAGGTGTGCCGTTTCCGCAGCTTAAGAGTGAAATTGACGAAACAACTCGGGCGATTTATCCGCAAGTCAACTTGTAATTTTGCTATAATTAAGGATATGGATTTTTTATTGGAGTTATTTTCTGACACGCTAGCTTCGTTTGCGGTTAAGGGTGAAAGGTTGTGATTATGTCTGATGTTTTATTATGGCTGGCGGCGACTGTTTTATTGGCGCTTTCTGGGCTATTTTCCGGTCTGAATATTGGTTTAATGATGGCGCGACCTGATGACTTGAAGCGAAAAGCCAGGCAGGGCGACAAAATTGCGGCACGGGTGTATCGATATCGAAAAGACGGTTATTATTTGATTTTCTGTATTTTGCTTGGTAACGTCGGCGTGAATACCGCGATGTCAATTTTGCTGGGAAATATGACAAATGGCGTGGTTGGTGGTTTGATTGCGACGCTCCTTATCACGATGTTTGGCGAGATTTTGCCGCAGGCGATTTTCTCGCAGCGTGGATATCGATTTGTGCGATATTTCTTTTGGTTGCTTGATGTAATTTACGTGCTATTTTGGCCGCTTGCTCAGCCGATGTCGAAATTGTTGAATTGCTGGCTAGGTAAGGAAACGCCGCAATTATATTCTCATCAGGAGCTGGAGGAGATTATTCACGAGCACGCCGTTAGGTCGGATAGCCCGGTTGATTATGACGAAAGCCGCATTGCTGCGGGTGCGTTGCAGTTTAGCAAAAAGACGGCTGGCGATTTGGTTACGCCGATGAGTGAGGTTTTTGTCGTGGATTTGGATGACGAGTTAGATGCTACACTTTTGGCGCAAATAAAGCACGCTGGACATTCACGAATTCCAGTTCAGTCTGACGGGGAATTGGTCGGAGTTTTATACGTGAAGGATGTCGTTGGACGAGATTTGCCGTTGCCAATTAGCCAATTGTACCGCGATAAAATTTATGATATTGACAAGAGGTCGCGCCTGGACACAGTCTTAAGTCGATTCATTCAAACGCACAATCATTTGTTTGTGGTGATGGACGATGAGATGGAGCTGGGAATTATTACGCTGGAAGACGTGATTGAAGAGATTCTGGACCAAGAGATTGAAGATGAGTATGATGAGGAATAAGATTAAATTGAGGAGGTCATAAAATGTCTGAAGAATATAATAATGGAGTGCCTGATAGATTACGACAAGTTACAACAGAGACAATGTCTCCTGAGGTATTATACACACTCGATACTTATCCAGACGTATCGCCGCAGGATGTGATGTATATTGATGAGTCTAGGGCAGAGGGAAGTGGTCGTCTAATTATCAGTAAAGGACAATCTGTTAAGCTACTTGAGGAGGCTGATCTGCCTACGTCTAATTTGGTGGTGCTGATGAGTGTATGGCAGAGAAATGATCAAGGTGATTTGTGTCGTGGTATTATCGCCGATTGTCGATTTTATAGCGGACGCTTTGATGCTGAGTATGGCGACGAAGAGACTGATGATTACGATGGAATTGATGATGAAATCTACAATAAGGACGACGAGCAGGTTATCTCCGCAGTAATTGATTACGGAGATGATGAAGAAGTCAAGATTTGGGGAGATCCGACGTTTTTTGATGCTGCTAGATATATGGCTGGTTTGGTAGATAATGAGTCGATAGAGAAAAACGGGGTTGTTGCGGGCAGTCACGAGATTCAGGACAGTGTGAACGACGGCGGGTTGCGGGAGCGTGTGAGTACTGAGCCTTTTTATAAGCGCGCGCTTAATGGCTTGGCGAAGATAGTTAAAGCTAGGCGAAAATAGCGATCTCTAAGCTGACAGAGCCTGCGATTTTTTGAATATTATTTTCAAAAATACCTTGACTATTTAAGGTACCTTGTATAACATAGTACTATGTATAGTAAATCAACAAGGAGCTTAATGTGAGAAGAATTGACATTATTAAACGCGCCGGTCGAAATTTGGGGCAATCAAAAGGCCGCACGATTTTAACCGCGCTGGCGATTTCAGTCGGAGCATTTACGATTGGATTGGCGCTGATGGCTGGAGAAGGTGGCCGTCTGTATACAAACAGTCTGGTCGACGCGGCTGGTGATAAAAAATCCGTTTCGGTCTATAAAAAAGTGACCTCGTCAGGATCTGATAGTAATCTTCCGGAATATAGCGACTCGGAAGATACGGAAAATAGTCAATCTAAGGCGATAGAGAAATATTCGATGACTGATAACGACGTGAAAAAAATACAGAAAATCCCGCACGTGGAAAAAGTGACGCCAGCTTATTCTATGTATGGAGTTTTATATGTCAAAAGTTCGGCAAGCGACAAGAAATTCGTGCCTAGCGTAACTGTGAAGTTTGATAAAACTCGAATGAAGTTTGCAGCTGGTGATTTGGATAATTTTATGCCGAAAAAGGGTGAAGTTGTTATTTCAGAATCTTACGTGAAAAAAATGGGATTCAGTGATGCAAAATCAGCAATTGGGCAAACGATTACACTAGGATTGCAAAAAGGAACTTCATCAAGCAAGGGTGCTGACAAGGAAATATCTCTGAAAGTCGCAGCAGTCGATAAACCTTCGGATACGATCCTGTTTTACCAGCCGACTGTGCGCGTTTCTGTGGACGACGCTAAGGATATTTACGACTTTAGTCACCCTAAAGATTTGCCTAATGAATATTCTTACGTAATTGCGTCAGTTGATGATGAGAAAAATGTTGAGGCAGTGAAGAATGAGCTTGGCAAGGATTATGAGTCGTATTCGATTCAGGACACGCAAAAAGTTATTTTAACTTTTGTGAATGTGGCTCAAATGGCGCTGATTGGGTTTGGCGGCTTGGCGCTTTTGGCGAGTGTTTTTGGGATTATTAACACAATGTACATTTCGGTTTTGGAGCGAACTAGTCAGATTGGGCTAATGAAAGCTTTGGGAATGCGAGGTCGCGATATTGGTAAAATGTTTAGATATGAAGCGGCGTGGGTTGGACTTCTTGGTGGCTTAATTGGTGTTGGATTAGCAAGTTTGATGTCACTACTTAATCCTATGATTGCTAGTTTACTGAAATTGGAGCAAGGTACGAATCTATTGGTCGTTAATCCTCTGCAAATGGGACTTTTGATAATCGGACTAATGGTTATGGCGGTACTTTCTGGCTGGCTGCCGAGCCGCAAGGCAACAAAATTAGATCCAATTGAAGCGTTAAGGACGGAATAGGAGAGTTGTTATGATTGAGCTTAAAAATGTGACGAAAATTTACGGCAAAAAGAAGAACCAATTTGTGGCGCTAAATGATGTGAGCTTGCGGATTCCAACGGGTGTGAGCGTGGCGATTTTGGGAAAATCTGGTTCGGGAAAATCAACGCTGATGCACGCAATTTCCGGCCTGGATCGACCACAGCAAGGTGAGGTGATTATTGACGGTCAGGATATTCTGAAATTGAAACAAAAGCAAGTTGACGAGTTCCGCGCGAGAAAAATAGGTTTTATTTTCCAGAGTTTCTTTGTTCAGGGCAATGAAAGCGTGGCGGACAATGTGAGTTTGCCGCTGGAAATTGTGAAAATGCCAAGGGGTTTGAGGGAAAGTAAGATCAATGAAGCGCTGAAGGCGGTGGACTTGTACGAGAAGCGCAAGAATCGTGCGAAGGATTTGTCGGGCGGTCAGAAGCAACGTTTGGCGATTGCTCGGGCAATTGTCGGCAGTCCTCAGATTATTTTTGCGGACGAACCTACGGGAAATTTGGATAGCGAAACTGGCGCGAAGGTGGAAGAATTGCTGTTCAATTACAACAAGCAAGAAGGCGCAACGCTGATTATCGTGACGCACGACGTTGATTTGGCTAAGAAATGCGATTATCAAATTCTGATCAAAGACGGCAAAATTAAGGGTTCTAATATACCGAAAGAAGGCAAGAGTGGACGTTGATAGCTATGCGGAAAGCTTGGCGGTCCAATTGCGAAAAGGATTTTTGGTTTACTGCGTTTTACTGGTTTGTTCTAATAAAGCGCAGTACGCCGGCGACATCGTTAAGCAATTGAACGATTCGAACTTAACGGTGGTCGAAGGTACGATTTATCCGCTGCTGAATAGGCTGCAGAAAGACGGATATTTGCAACACGAATGGCAGGAAAGCGAGCAAGGTCCGCCGCGAAAATATTATTCATTGACAGATCACGGCGATCAATTGATTCACGAACTTAAAGATCGCATAAATATGCTAAATAATTCGCTTGATAACTTAGAGAAAGGAACAAAATAATGAAGGAAATAACCAGGATTCATCTGGCAAAAACGGCGTTTAGTGCGGAAATTGACGCTAAGAAATCGCTAGAAAAATATCTTAATTCGATTCAGAAAAATATGCACGCCGACGCGGAAGCGATGAAGGAAATTGAGGCGCGAATGGTTGAGATTTTGGCTGAGCGTGGCGTGATGAAAGAGGGCGTTATTGGCGATGATGACGTTTTGGCGATTAAAAATCAAATGGGCGAACCGCGTGATTTTTCGGATGATAGCGAGGACTCAACTGATGAATTGACAAATGATAATGAAAAACCAGAAAAGCAATTGATGCGCGACACAGACGGCGCTGTCATTGGCGGTGTGTGTGCGGGAATAGCGGCGTACTTTAATATCAATCCGTTGTGGGTGCGACTAATTGCAATTGTCTCGCCGTTTGTAACATTCGGTACGATGGTGCTGGTTTATCTCGCAATGTGGGTGTCAATGCCGCCAGCAAAAACCGCGTCGGACAAATTACGAATGCGCGGGAAGCCGGTAACTTTGGCTGCACTTAAGGAAGCTTCCGCTGATGGAAGCTCAACTGCGTCTGCCGGAAAAACTCCAATTGCGAAATTTTTCCAATATTTTATCGGTGTTATGGTGTTACTTACGACGCTAGCGATACTGTTTGGGCTGATTGTTGGCGGGGCGCTCGGCGTTTCCATGATTGATATGCTCGGCGGTTTGGGTATGCAAATGTGGGCGTGGGGAGTATGGACTTCCTTGGCAATTGGCGGAATCGCGGCGGTGATATTTGGCGCAATTGTAACGCGTAGCATATTCGCTTGGAAGGTCAATCGAATGTCTGTAATTACAATGATCGTGGCGGCGTCCGTTGTTTTTATGAGTTTGGCAAGCGCCGCAATATTTAGCGCGCCCGCTGGCTTGGAATATGCACGTGAATCGCAGCAACTTACGAAGAAAGTAAATATCGATATTCCGGATACGGCAAACGCTAATTCAATTTTTATTGATATGCCAGTGGGGAATGTTTCGCGAATAAATTCTGACAAATTTAAGGTGGAGGCGGAGTTTGTGGATTTGCCAAAGGCGAATAAACCAGAAATTAACGTGCGCCGCGATGGCGATAAAATCGTGCTGTCTGTTTCTGAGAAGTGTAACGCGATATTCTTTGACGGTTGCTTGAAGTTTTATAAGCCGATAACTGGCTTGAAAATTTATGCTCCTGCGGGCGTGAATGTTAGCGGCTTGTTCTATCAAAATTCGATTGAAGCAGAAAATTCCGAATCTTAGGCCTATGCATTTGAATGATTTTACTGCTAATGCTACACTTGAAGGATGAAAGGTAATTTTTAAGCGTGGCTTGGTGGCAAGCGATTGTCCTTGGTATTGTTGAAGGAATTACGGAATTCTTACCGATTTCTTCGACTGGACATTTGACAATTGCCGAGAAATTGTTGGGAATGCGAATTGACGATCCGAGCGTCGTGGCTTTTACAGCGATAATTCAGATCGGAGCAATTTTGGCGGCGGTGATTTATTTCTGGAGCGACATCTGGCGAATCCTGCAGGCTTGGTGGCGCGGTCTATGGTGGAAACGAGCGCGTCGAAAGTTTGATTATAAATATGGTTGGGCAATTATTATCGGTTCAATTCCTATTGCGATTGTCGGATTATTATTTAAGCATGAAGTTGAAACAGTTCTGCGCAGTTTGTGGTTTGTGGCATTCGGGCTTATTGGCTGGAGTGTTGTTATGTGGCTGGCTGACAATCGTGCGGTAAATAACAAGCGTGGCGAAACTGAGACTAGCTGGAAAGACACGCTGGCGATTGGCGCGGGGCAGTGTTTGTCGCTTATTCCTGGAATTAGTCGCTCTGGTGCAACGATTTCAGTCGGTCTGTTTCGTGGATTTGACCGCGTGTCGGTTACGAAATTAAGTTTCTTCTTGGGTATTCCAGCGCTAGTTGCGGCGGGGTTGTTGGAAGTCGCTACCAAATATAAACACATTTCTGGCGGCGTTGGCTGGACTCCAACTATAGTTGCCACGGCAATTTCATTCGGTGTTGGCTATTTGGCCGTGTCGTGGTTATTGAAGTTTATCCAGAGTAATAATTTCCGACCATTCATAATTTATCGATTCGCATTAGGTTTGGTGTTATTGGTTATGCTTGGTGTTGGAATGATTTCTCACGTTTAAAAGAGATAAATTTAGCAGTATTTCAACTGCTCTTGAGACTATTTTTATTCAGAATTGTTATATAATGAAAGTATGTTAGATATTAAGTTCATCCGAGAAAATGCCGATTTGGTGCAAAAGTCGGCAAACGATAAAGGCTATAAAGTTGATATTGCGGCGTTGTTGCAATTAGACGATGAGCGCCGCGATTTGCAGAAGCAGGTTGAAGCGCTACGCGAACAGCGTAATGTTATTTCAGCGAAGATGAAGGGCGGTCGACCAGACCAAGAGCTAATTGATCAGGGCAAGCAATTGAAAGTTGAGCTGGCAGAGCGTGAGAGCTATTTGAAATCGACCGAGGAAAAAGTTGCGGCAATTCTTAAAAACGTCCCGAACATCACTTTTGACGACGTGCCTTTGGGTGGTGAAGAAGATTCTGTTGAAATAAAAGTTTATGGCGATTGCAAAACTGGCGCAAAAGATCATTTGGATTATGCCGTAAGTCGCGGTTGGGCGGACTTTGAACGTGGCGCTAAAGTGGCTGGTGCGAAGTTTTATTATTTGAAGGGCGATTTGGCTTTGCTGGAAAATGCCGTAACTCAATTTGCCTTGGATTACGTAACAAAGCAGGGCTTCACATTTATGACCGTGCCACATATGGTCAATTTGCGAACGGCTGAGGGCGCAGGTTTTACTCCGAAGGGTGAAGGCAGCAATGAATATGTAGTTGACGGTGAAGATTTGACGCTAATCGGTACGGCGGAAATGCCATTAACCGGCTACCACGCGGATGAGATTTTGGACGAAAAAGATTTGCCATTACTGTACGCTGGCTATAGTCCTTGCTATCGAAAAGAGGCGGGAACGTACGGCAAGCACACGCGTGGTCTGTTCCGAGTTCACCAGTTTAATAAGCTGGAAATGTATGCGTTTTGTTTGCCTGAGCAATCTAAAGAGATTCATGAGAAAATTCTTAGCGTTGAAGAGGCGCTTTGGCAGCAAATTGGGATTTCTTATCACGTGGTTAATATTGCGGCGGGCGATTTGGGTGCCCCGGCTGCAAAGAAGTATGACATTGAATATTGGTCGCCAGTTGACCAAACTTATCGTGAACTGACGAGTTGTTCGAATTGTACTGATTATCAAGCTCGTGGTTTGAATATTCGAGTCAGGCGAGAAAATGGCACGATTGAATCTGTTCACACATTGAACGGAACTGCGGTATCGTTAGCTCGCTCTCTGGTGGTGATTTTGGAGAATTTCCAGAATCCAGATGGAACTTTGACTGTTCCTGAAGTACTTCGTCCATATATGAATGGTCGTGACGTGATATAATAAGAGCGTATTAGTTAGTAGGAGGAAAAATGATTAAGGATATTACAATTACTGGCGTTAAATATGAGCTGAACGCTACAACAAAAAAATACGTTGAAAGGAAAATTGGTTCGTTGGGAAAATATTTGCCACGCCACGCGCGAAAAAGTGCGTCTGCAGATGTGAAGATTAGGCAGATTGACAATCCTGGCGGCAACAAGTACGAGGTTGAAGTTATTATCAATGTGCCAGATAAGAAAATTGTAGCTAAGGATTCAACCATGAACGTTTTGGCTGCGGTGGATATTGTTGAAGCTAGGCTGAATGGTCAAGTTCGTAAGTACAAAGACGATGTGCTGGCTCACGTTGGCGGAAGTCGTGGGGTTTTGGCGAAGCTAAAGCAAACTTTCGGTCGAAAATAATTGATAGATGAAATTAGCAGGAAAGCGTTCAGATTCTGGGCGCTTTTTCTTTTCAAATTGCCCGAAAAAAGTTATAATAAAAGAAATTTTTGAAAATGCCTGAAAGTGAGGGAGTTTTAAGGTTTATGGCAATTACACAACAAAAAGCGCTGAGTAAGATTTTTGGCGATCCACAGAAGAAGATTTTGAAACGATTGCGTAAGCAAGTTGATGTTATTAACGGTCTGAATGACAAATATGAAAAGATGTCCGACAAGGAGCTTCGGGCGCAAACTGACGAGCTGAAAAAGCGTTTGTCGAAGAAGAGTGTGACACTTGATACGATTTTGCCGGATGCGTTTGCCGTGGCTAGGGAAGCCGCTAAGCGTGTGATTGGCGAGCGTCCATATGATGTGCAGTTGATTGGTGGCATGGTTCTTCATGAGGGCAACGTTGCCGAGATGAAGACCGGTGAAGGTAAGACTCTTGTGGCGACATTGCCGACTTACTTGAATGCCTTGGAGGGCAAGGGTGTTCACGTGGTGACGGTTAACGACTATTTGGCGCAGCGCGACGCTGGTTGGATGGGTCAAGTATATGATTTCCTAGGTCTGACTACTGGTGTGATTATTAACGAAGCGTCATTTGTTTATGATAAAGATTACGACAATGAGCATCACGACGATCCTCGAATGCGAAAACTTCGTCCAGTTTCGCGTAAGGAAGCTTATGCTGCGGACATTACTTACGGAACTAACAACGAGTTTGGCTTTGACTATTTGCGCGACAACATGGTTAACGACGTTGATTTGCTCAGGCAGCGTGAATTGAACTTCGCAATCGTTGACGAGGTTGACTCAATTTTGATTGACGAAGCTCGTACGCCACTTATTATCTCTGCTCCAGCAGCTGAAAATCCTGACAATTATTATACGTTTGCTAAAATCGCCGCGAAGTTGGTTCCAGAAGATTACGTTTTGGACGAGAAGCGCCGAAGTGTTGCCTTGACTGACGAAGGTGTTGAAAAAGTTCAGAAATTGTTGGGAATAAAAAACTTGTACACACCAGATCACGTGCGCAGTGTTTATCACATGGATCAGGCTTTGCGCGCGCAGACGTTGTTCAAGCGCGACAAAGATTACGTCGTAACTAATGATGGCGAGGTGATCATCGTTGATGAACATACTGGTCGTTTGATGCAGGGTCGCCGCTACAACGAAGGTTTGCACCAGGCAATTGAGGCAAAAGAAGGCGTTCCTGTGCTGGAAGAGAGCATGACCTTGGCGACAATTTCATTCCAGAATTACTTCCGTTTGTACAATAAATTGAGTGGTATGACCGGTACGGCATTTACCGAAGCTGAGGAGTTCCAGCAAATTTATTCACTTGACGTTATCCAAATTCCACCGAACAAACCAGTTATTCGCGAGGATAAGGAAGATCTGATTTTTAAGACTGAAAAGGCCAAACTGAAAGCTGTCGCTGAGGCGATTAAGGATTACCACAAGCAAGGTCGTCCTGTTCTGGTTGGCTCTGGTTCTATTGAAAAGAACGAGCAAATTGCCAAATATTTGGAAAAAGAAGGTATTAAATTTGAGATTCTGAACGCTAAGAACAATGAGCGTGAGGCTGCGATTGTGGCGAAAGCTGGCGAAAAAGGCGCGATTACTTTGGCCACGAATATCGCTGGTCGTGGTACCGACATTAAGCTTGGCAAGGGTGTCAAGGAACTTGGCGGATTGGTTGTTATCGGTTCAGAGCGACACGAATCACGCCGAATTGACAATCAGCTGCGTGGTCGTGGCGGACGTCAGGGTGATCCAGGTGAGACTCAGTTTTACGTTTCGACCGAAGATGATTTGATGCGAATTTTCCAGGGCGAGCGAATTGCATCATTGATGGACAGATTGGGTGTTGATGATGATACGCCAATCAGAACTCGGGCTGTGTCGAAAACATTGGAAGCGGCGCAGAAGCGAGTTGAAGGCTACAATTTTGATACGCGCAAAAATGTTGTTCAATACGACAATGTGATTAACCGTCATCGTCGCGTCGTTTATGTTATGCGACGTAGGATTTTGGAAGGCGACAATATTAAGCCAGAAATTGAGCGTTTGCTGAAGGCTAAAGTTCACGAATTGACAACTCTTCCATCAAAGAATAATCCAAAGTTTGTCGAGGATTTCTCGGTTATTTTCCCGGTTGATAAGGAAAAAATTGAAAAGGTTGGTAAGGAAAAGAAAGATCGTTTGCGCTATGAAAAGGCGCTGGAGCTGGCCGAAGAAGCTTACGCGGAGAAAGAAGCTGAGATTGGCGCCGATGATTTGCGTGGAGTTGAGCGCGAAGTTTACATGGCGGTGTTGGATACATTGTGGATGCAACATTTGGAAAATATGCAACATTTGCGCGAGGGAATTCACTGGCGAAGTGTTGGACAACGTGATCCTTTGGTGGAATACCGATCAGAATCTCAGAAGTTGTTTGAAAGTTTGCAAGCTAATCTCCGCGATGAAGTTTTGGCAACGATATTTAATATCCATAAAGCCGATGCTACAGTCCGTCAATCTCAAGACGATGAATATGACACTGAGCTAACTAGGTTGGCAGAAAATGCCGTTGAGCGTGGCGTAAATGAAATTGGTTCGGGCGAGGAAAATCGTGACGATGACTTCTCTGTGAAAAAGGGTAAGACTAGCGCGGAATCAAATCGTGCGAAGAATCAAGCTCGAAAGAAGAAAAAGGCTCAGCGACAGAACCGTAAGAAAAATCGTAAATAATCAGAGAACTAGGCAATGAAACATACAGTTGAGGAAATTAGACTGAAGAATGGTGCGCGCGGCTTGTTGATTGACGTTCCAGATGCTACGGTAATGAGTTTTCAGGTGCAGTTCAGGGCGGGAAATCGCTACGTTCTGAATAAAGATATTTATGAAACTGCTCACATTATGGAGCATATGGCGTTCGGTGCGAATGAAAAGTTTCGTTCGGAGCACAATTACGAGCAGGAATTTACCAAGAACGGCGCTTATCACAACGCTTACACTTCTGACTATTCAATGGTTTATGAAGCGATTTGTGCGGATTTTGAGTGGGACAGGATTTTGGAGCTTCAGAGGCTGGCTATTACAACGCCACGCTTTAACGCCGATGAGCTTGAGGCGGAAAAGGGTAATGTTCGCTCTGAATTGACTGGTTATCTTAACAATCATAACCGCGTGATGTGGCCGCGTATTCAGCAGGCGCTGGGTGAAGATATTTTGACATATAATCAGCGCCTAAAAACAATTACTAATATTGAACTGAAAGACATTAAAAATCATCACAAGCGAACGCATACTTTGAAGAATATGCGGTTTGTGGTGGCTGGAAAAATGGCTGGACGAAAAGCGGCTATTAAAGAACATCTTGAAGGCTGGCAATTAGAGACGGGCGAGCGATTTGTTATTCCGCGTGATGAACCGCGCAGGGCTAATCCGGTTTTAGTCAGACGAAAAGAGGCGACGAATTTGACGTTTGGTTGGTCAATGATGATTCCGCGTGAGTTAAGCGATGAAGAGGTCACGGCTATGAACGCATTGAACCACATTCTGACCGGCACGATGAGCTCGAGGATTTTTGGCGCGGCTCGTAAAAAAGGCTTGGCGTATGGTATTTTTAGCGACACGTCGATTGGTTTTTACGATTCGGCTTGGGATTTTGGTGGACAAGTAAATGTCGAAACTGCAGAAAAGCTCTTTGATATTATCGTGAGAGAATTAAAGAAAGTTTTGGCTGGATCTATTTCTGAAGAAGATTTGGAAAGCGTGAAGTCGTATTCATTGGGTCGTTATCAAATGGGTGCTCAAACTGTTGGGCAAGTAAGCAATTTTTACGTAGGACGATATTTTGCTGATGATTTCGTGAGAGATTATGCCGCCGTTCCAGATTCTATTTTGGCGGTAACTCCTGATCAGTTGATTGAAACGGCTCGTCAATTTTTTGCATCAAACACGTGGACGTTGGCAGTAGTTACTTCGGAAGAAAAAGAGCTATTAACAAAGCTGTACGATAAGCTCGACAAGCTGTTTTAGGGTGTAATCGTAAAATTCCCGTGATATAATCAGGTTATGAAAATTGTCATTGCTGGTTTTGGCGTTGAAGGTCAATCTAATTTGCGGTATTTCCGAGAGAAGTTTCCGGAAGCTGATTTTTTGGTGGCGGACGAGCGTGAAAAAGTAGATAATTTGCCGGAAAATGTGGCTTATCAGACGGGATTTTCGGGGCTGGAGAACGCGGATTTAATCGTTAGGTCGCCAAGTCTTCCGCCAAAAAAGATAAAGACTAGCGGTCAAATTTGGTCGGCGACAAATGAGTTTTTTGCCAATTGCCCAGCGACTATAATTGGCGTGACTGGTACAAAAGGCAAGGGCACGACGTGTAGTTTTATCTCGTCGATTTTGCGCGCGGCGGGTAAAACCGTTCATTTGGTGGGAAATATTGGTGTGCCAGCTTTGGACATTTTGCCAAAAATTGAGAAAAATGACATTGTCGTTTACGAATTGTCCAGTTTTCAATTGTGGGATTTGCAGAAATCTCCGCACGTTGCCGTGGTGCTGATGATTGAACCTGACCACTTGAACGTCCACGCTGATTTTAATGATTATTTGGCGGCAAAAGCGAATATTGCCAAGTTCCAAACCACGGACGATTATGTTGTCTATAATTCTCAAAATGAGTTCAGTTCGTCGATTGCAGATGCGAGTTTGGCGCAGAAAAAGGAATACCCATTTGCTCTTTCGGACGATATAATTTCTGCGATTCGCCTGCCAGGGAAACATAATATTGACAATGCGTGCGCGGCGATAGCGGCGGTGAAATCGATTTTGCCAAATGTGTCGGATGATGAGATAAAGGAGGGGCTCAGCGAGTTTACGGGGTTACCACATCGATTGAAGTTTGTTGCTGAAAAATACGGCGTGAAATATTACAATGACAGTATTTCGACCACTCCGGGCAGTGCGATTGCGGCGTTAAAAGCTTTTGCGGAGCCGAAAATTTTGATTTTGGGTGGCTCGGATAAAGGCGCGGATTATTCTGAATTAGCAAAAGAAATTGCCAGGCAAAACGTACGATTGATAATTATCAATGGCGCTAACGCTGATGAAATCAGGGAAGTTTTAAGGGAAGAAAAAGTTGATTGCGAAATTGTCCAATTGAATATGGCAGGAATGAAAGAAGTTGCCAAATCAGCCAAAAATAAAGCGCAATCTGGCGATGTGGTGATTCTTAGCCCAGCGGCTGCCAGCTTTGATATGTTTAAGAGTTATTCTGATCGCGGCGAGCAATTTGTCGCCGCCGTAGAAGAGCTTTAATCTTGATAAACTTCTGGTTTTAAGACGCCAATGTATGGTAAGTTGCGGTATTGCTGGCGGAAATCCAGGCCATAGCCAACGACAAATTCATTCGGCGTATCGATGCCTACATAATCGGCTTCTGCATCAACTTCGCGCCGCGCTGGTTTGTCTAATAGCGAGCATATTTTTACCGACGCAGCATTTTTTGCGGCAAATAATTCTCTTAGCGCCTGGGCGGTTCGACCACTGTCAATTATGTCCTCAACTATCAACACGTGTCTATCCGCCACGTCGGTATCCAAATCTTTGATAATTTTTACAGATCCAGAAGATTTTGTGTCATCGCCGTAGCTGGAAACCGCCATGAAATCAATTTCCATATAGCAATCCATCGCCTGTATCAAGTCGATCATAAACGGCGCTGCGCCGCGTAAAATACCCACGACAACAGGATTTTTATCGTGATAATCCTCAGTCAATTTTTTTCCAAGTTTCTGAACTGCCGTTTTTATTTCTTCGTTCGTAAATAGAATTTTCTCAATATCTTTATACATCTTTTTATTTTAACAGAGAATTGAGCGCTGAAAAATGGTACAATAAAGTATATGCAACCGCTAAAAAAGAAAATTGGTGAATTAGAAAAAGAAATTGAACAGGCTAAAAAAGCGCTGAAGTTTTCTGATTTGGAGCAGAAATTGGCGGAACTGGACGATCAATTAAACCAGCCGGAAATTTGGAATAATCCTGATTACGCCCAAGAATTAACGAAACAAGCTGCCAGCCTTCGTCAGACTGTCGAGCCTTGGCAGACTTTGACGGTGCAGGTTGGTGATATGGTGGAGCTGATGGAGCTTGGTGATGACGATTTATTGCCGGAATTTCAAGCGCAAGTTGCGGCGATTGAGAAGAGTTTTGATAGGCATAAAACCGATTTGTTATTCTCCGGCGAATATGACAATCGCTCGGCAATTATGCGCATTTCCGCTGGCGTGGGCGGACTGGACGCTCAGGATTTTGCGGCGATGTTGGAGCGAATGTATTTGCGCTGGGCGGAAAAGTCTGGCATGAAAGTTGATACGCTGGAGCGCTCGACAAATGACGACGCTGGAATTAAAACGGTCGTTTTGGAGATCTCTGGATCTTTTGCTTATGGAAAATTGCGGTCGGAAAATGGCGTGCATCGTTTGGTGCGATTAAGTCCGTTTAATGCGGACAATTTGCGGCAGACTAGTTTTGCGCTTGTCGAGGTTTTGCCGAAAATTGACGCGCCAGATGAAATATCGATTGACCCGAATGATTTAAGAATTGATGTCTATCGTTCGGGCGGCAAGGGCGGTCAAGGCGTGAATACGACGGATTCGGCGGTTCGGGTGACGCATGAGCCGACAGGGATTACGGTGGCTATTCAGAATGAGCGTTCACAGATTCAGAATAAAGAAACGGCGTTGAAGATTCTGCGGTCAAAATTGCTAGCGATGAAATTAGAGCAACACGCCGAAACTCTGTCTGATCTTAGGGCTGGCGAATCAGCAAATTGGGGCAGCCAAATTAGAAATTACGTTTTACATCCATATACACTAGTTAAAGATACGCGCACAAAGCATGAAAACCGCAACGCTCAAGGCGTTTTGGATGGCGATATTGACGAATTTATTACGGCGTATTTAGAACAAAATGCTAATTCTAAAAATATTTAGCTTATGGTATAATACTAGTAATGATTCTGTTAGATAGGGTAACGAAGAACTACGGTAAAAGTAACAAGCCGGCATTGAATCGAGCAAGTATTCATGTCGGCGCTGGTGAATTTGTGATTATTGTTGGTACGTCGGGTGCTGGCAAATCGACTCTTTTGAAGCTTTTGACTCGCGAAGAAAAGCCGAGCTCTGGAAAAATTGTAGTTGGTGGAATTGACTATGACAATTTGAAGGACAAGCATATTCCGCTGTTGCGTCGTAAAATTGGCGTGGTTTTTCAGGATTTTAAGTTGCTTCCGAATCGAACGGTGTTTGAAAATGTGGCGTTTGCGCTAGAAATTGCTGGAATGACAAATCGGGAGATTAAGGCAACTGTGCCGAAGGTGATTGAGTTGGTTGGTCTTAAGGGGAAGGAAAAGCATTTTCCTCATCAGCTTTCTGGTGGTGAGCGTCAGCGTGTAGCGATTGCTAGGGCGGTGGTGCGTCAGCCGAAGATTCTGATCGCAGACGAGCCGACTGGAAACTTGGACCCGAAGCACAGCTGGGATATTGTTCGCTTGCTAGAAAAGATTAATAAGTATGGCACGACGGTTATTTTGACGACTCACAACGTGGAGATTGTCAACAAATTGAAGCGACGCGTTATTACAATTGATCATGGTAAAATCACCTCCGATCAGGCGAGAGGGAGTTATAAACAGTAATGAAATCATCAAAGTCTAACAAAAATAAAGAAACTATTCGTATACGTCAGCGCCGACGAGGTTGGTTGACGTTTGTCAGAATGTGTCGATATGGCATCAATAATTTTAGTCGTAATGCCTGGCTAACGATTGCCGCAACTGCGGTGATGAGCGTCACGTTGATTATCGTGTTTATAACGTTATCAGCGCGCCAGGTTTTGGTTGATACCGTTTCAAACGTTTCCAAACGTGCCGATATGTCAATTTACTTAAAGGGTGACACGCCAGAAAAAACGATTAAAACGATTAAATCTCGGATTGAAAAATTAGATAATGTCGATAGTGTTAAGTATATTTCCGCGGAAGAAGCGCGTGAAAAGCAAGCTGAGCAATATAAGGATAATCCAGATACGCTTGAGGCGATTCGCGAGTCTAGTAATGAGATGTCGGCAACGCTTCGTGTTTCCGTGAAGGAACTGAATAACCAGCAATCATTAAATAATTTTGTTAAAACAGATGATTTATATAAAAAATATAAAGACCCTAACAGGGAGCCGTCATTCTCAGGTGAACGTCAGCAAGCCATTAAAACAGTTGGTAGTTGGGTGAGATTGGCGAGTATCGGCGGCTCAATCGCTACAGTTGTTTTCGTGGTGATCTCTTCGCTTGTGGTCTTTAACACTATTCGCATGGCAATTTTCAACCGTAAGGACGAGATTGAGATGATGAAGTTGATCGGCGCAGAACGCAGTTTCATCAGAGGTCCGTTTATCGTTGAGGCTATAATGTACGGATTTATCGCGGCAATTATCGCAACGGTGGTTGGGTATGGCTTGCTAATCCTTGCACATGATCCGATGGTGAAGTATGGAATTCCTATCGATAATCTTTTGAATCATCTAAAAATGTACGGAGTGCTGGTTTTCTTGAGCATGATTCTGGTCGGCGCGGCAATTGGCGTGGCGTCATCTTGGGTGGCAACTCGCAAATATCTTAAGTTGTAAAAGTCCTTGACATACTGATTATGCTTATGCTAACATAGACATATGAAACTACGGTCCACCACACCAGTTTCGGCATCATTGGTCAGCAGAGCGTCTCTGGTGGCGATGTCTGCATTGCTTGCTGGATCGGGCATTTTTGGCTTGGCATCACACGTATTGGCTCGCGACTATAACGCTGAAATTCAGGCAAAGCAACAAGAAGCAGACAACTATAATTCTGAGGCTTCGCGCTTGGGTGAGATGGCTGATAGTTTGCAGGCGGAACTTGATAAGATAAATGGACAAATATCAGCTATTCAAGCGCAGATTTCTGATAGCCAAAAAAAGATCAATAACCTCAATGATCAGATAAAAAAGAACGAAGAGCTAATTAAGCACAATCGTAAAGCGATGGGGCGAATTTTGGCGGATTTGTATGTTGATGATCAGATTTCGCCGCTGGAGATGCTCGCTAGCTCAAAAAATATTAGCGATTACATTGACAAGCAAGAACAGCGTAATTCTTTGAAAACTTCATTGAACGATAAGATTAAAGAAATTAAGTCTTTGCAGAAAAAGCTAGAAGAGAATAAGAAGTCTGTCGAAAATACGCTTCGCGACCAGGAATTGCAGCGTAATGCGATGGCGGCTAAGCAATCTGAGAAGGCAAAACTGATTACTGACACGAAGAATGATCAGAATAACTATGCGGCTCTGGCTCAGAAACGTAATTCTGAGGTGGCGAAGTTGCGAGAAGAGCAGGCTGCAGCCAACCGACGAGCTCTTGGTGGTAGTAATGTTTCGATTCCGGGTGGTGTACCTGGCGGCGGCGGTTATCCTGGCGCCTGGGCGAGTGCTCCACTTGATGCTTATATCGATCCATGGGGACTATACACGCGTGAATGTGTGAGCTACGTGGCTTGGAAAATTCATAGCACTGGACGAGACGTCCCGCATTTTGGTGGCGCAGGCAATGCAAATCAGTGGCCGTCAACTGCAGCGCGCTATGGTATTTCTAGCGGCTCAACGCCAAAAGCTGGCGCGGCAGCCGTGATGAATATTGGATATTACGGACACGTTATGTATGTTGAGTCTGTCAATGGCGATGGAACCATTACCGTCAGCGACTACAACTTTGCCTGGGACGGTTTATATAGGCATTACACGCGTTCGGCTTCAGGATTGACATACGTTTACTTCTAATCGGCATAGTGATACACAAAAAAAACGCTCGTGTTAAACGGGCGTTTTGTAGTATAATAAGCATATGGTTACGGGAGAGAAAAGACAGCAATTAAGTTGGTTCTTGACGCTTGTTATTGTGGCTATTGTTAGCTTTGTGGCGGGGGCTCGCTCTGATGCGCTGTTTGCTAATGTGGCATCGGTATTTGGCGTTAGAACTTCAAATAAGACGATTGACTTATCTAGCGTTCAAAAAACATATCAAGAATTGATTGCTAATTATGACGGAAAATTGGATACTCAAAAGTTAATTTATGGCGCCAATCGTGGGCTAGTTGAAGCGGCTGGCGATCCTCATACGGCGTATATGGATCCTGATGAGACGAAGGAGTTTGATAAATCATTAAGTGGTCAAATTGGCGGTGGAATTGGTGCGGAGATTGGTCTTAGAAATAATAAGCCGACTATCATAAAACCCCTGGAAAATAGTCCAGCTCAGAAGGCAGGAATTAAGGCTGGCGAGGCGATTGTTAAGGTGAATGACGAGGCTTCTTCTGATTGGTCAGTGGAAAAAGTTGTGAGTAAAATCCGCGGAGAAGTTGGTACGTCTGTTAAATTGACGTTATTAAGCGGTGGTCAAACGCGTGAAGTGTCGGTTGTGCGTCAGAATATAGTTTCTCCGGCAGTGGAGTCGGAAATTGATGGAGAAATTGGTATTTTGAAAGTTAATCGATTCGGCGATGATACAGTAAGCTTGTCCAGAAAATACGCTTCGGAATTTGTTGAAAAAGGCGTTAAGAAGGTGATTTTGGATCTGCGAAACAACCCGGGCGGAACGGTTGGGGCTGCTCAAGGGCTATTGGGTATTTGGCTGGACAATCAAATAGCTATGACCGAGCGTAGAGGTTCTGAAATTGTTAAAACGCTGCGTACAACTGGAACGCCAATTCTGGGCAATATGAAGACGGTGGTGCTTATTAACGGCAACAGCGCCAGTGCTAGCGAGATTACAGCTGGGGCGCTTCGTGAATACGGAAAAGCCACGTTGGTTGGGCAGAAGAGTTACGGTAAAGGAAGCGTGCAGATTGTGCTTGGGCTGCCTGGCGGGTCGCAAATGAAAGTTACTGAAGCCAGATGGTACACGCCAAAGGGTAAAAATATAGATAAAACTGGTATAGAGCCTGATGTAAAAGTTGATCTTTCGTCGGACGATGTCAATAATAACGTAGATCCGCAGATGGATAAGGCGAAGTCGTTATAAAGCTTGTGTTTTTGGGCTGGACAACATAAAATGGAGATAGTATGAACGGACAAAAAAAGAAGATTTTACTAGTTGAGGATGACATGGCTCTGTCTGCGGTTTATAGGTCGCGACTAGAGATTGAAGGGTTTGATGTTAGAGAGGCTAACAACGGAGAAGACGCTCTGTCTGCCACTGTTGAATATCGTCCAGATTTGATTCTTTTGGATGTGATGATGCCGAAAATCAGTGGTTTTGATGTTCTGGATATTCTTCGCAATACGCCAGAAACTGCTAACGTGAGGATTATTATGCTGACGGCGCTTAGCCAGCCAAAGGACAAGGAGCGTGCTGAGAGCTTGGGTGTTGATGATTATTTGGTGAAATCTCAGGTTGTAATTGGCGACGTTGTGGCTCGCGTAAAGCATCATTTGGGTATTCAATAGAGAAGTAGATCTAGCGGAAGGTCAGCCTCTTAGGGGTTGACTTTTTGTTTGTTTTTTGGTATAAAGTAGTTATATATGGAAAAACCAAAACCAACACAGAACCCTGAACAAGAACAACGAAAAACCTTGAGAGATTATGTGGTTGCAACTTTCCATGCTGATTTAGATATTGCAAAACGTCCATTAACTGTTATTCGTAGCGGTAAAGACAAGGGAGATGCTATATATGAGGGAGGTTGGGTTCCTAGTGCTATGTTGTGTGCGTGCAACACTGATTCAGAGAAGGGTATTGGTTCGACTGAATTGTTTGTGGAAGTGTATAAATCGATTAAAGTTAATGGAGAGTATTTTCCTGTAACTGGGATTGTGCCGTTGAATATTCTTCGAATTCTAAAAGAAAATGGGGCCTTTACAGAGTCCTATATTCAGGCACTTTACGGAAAATCTACTGAGGAAATGCTTAAAGAAGGGACGGAGGCTGCTGAGCAAATTTGGAGGCAGAAACATCCGGACAGTGATTGGAATGAGTTATTGGATGTGAAGGCACCTTCAGAAACCCTTAGCGATGGCTTGGATACAGAAGGTAATTCTGAGAAGTCTTTAAGGGGTGAAGTCAGTTCCGCAATGGGGAATCTAGCCGTTAAGACTGTCGAAGTTTCGCCAGTGAAAACGAATGAGGTTGGCGTTAATTCACCGGCCTTGGTGATGTCTAAAAAAGTCTTGGAGTCGATTGGGGCGGTTAAGGTCGATGACTCGGTGGGTTCGCCAGCGATTAAGTCAGCTGCAGTTAAAGAGCTAGCTAAAAATCTAGCGGTTAAGTCAGCTAAAAAGCCAGCGGAGACAGATAAGGTAGGTGCTAACCCAGCGGATTTGGTGGCAACCGAACCAGTTGAGAAGCCGGTAGAAGCGGATAAGGCAAGCGCTGCTCCAGCAGATTTGCCAGCAGCTAAATCGGTTGAAAACCCAGTGGCTGAAAAGTCGATAGAGACGAATGAAGCCAATACAGACATATTACCTGAGGACTTTAAGTCTGTGATTAATAATTTTGAAAAATATACCGGAGGGGATAACGGCGAGTTTTCTGCAGAGACTAAATCTATAGCTAGAGAACTGAATGAGCTGAAGTGGCGAATTCAGGGGAACCCTGAAGCGATAAAGGAACTCGCAACTGAAGAGCTCATACGACGCGCATCATCGAGGATTAGAGAGCTTGAAGTTTCTAGGGCTAAATCTGCGAATAAATTTAAGAATGATATAGAGAGTCTTCTGGAGGATCTAAAAAGTAATATTGAAAATGATGACGAGCGTAGACGTCTGATTAAGCTAACTGAGCACGTAGATCAGATGGGTACGGATAATAGAGTTCTGGGTGATGTAACTAATGGTTTGTTGGGTAAATTGACAATAATAAGAAGTATTATCGATAATTCGCGGAATGACAGATGGGGAATAATTGCTTATAGAGATCGTTTTGTCAGAGTGATTGAAGAAATTATTGGTAGCGATGACTATAGAGATATAGATAGAAAATTCAGTGGTGATTTGGGATCAATTTACAGACGTCGTCAGAGTATCTTAGATGCTATTAAGGGAATTCGGGAAGCGGGGTATTGATAAATGATATTAAGATATTGCCAGAAGAGGTGATTAATAAAATAACTCCGTATTTACCGGAGCTATTTTAATAAAAAGTTTTTACCAATTAAAGAACAACAACTTGCGTTCGGCGTTCTGATTTGCCGGTAAACTTGGTTTTTTTAACTGATTTGAAGCCAACTACGCCATCTTTTGCGGCGTGGATTGTGAAATTGCGGCTAACGTATGTGCCGTCACCAGCGATCTTTGTGGCGCCAGTTTGGCGAACTAGAACTTCTCCAGCGGAAACTTTTTGACCGCCAAATCGCTTAACGCCAAGACGTTGACCAGCATTGTTGTGGATGTTCTTACTAGAACCACCAGCTTTAACCTTTGACATTCTTTACTCCTTATAGTTTCTATAAAACAATCTGTTCTAGTTTATCGAAAATAAAGCCAGTTGTCAAGCGGTTTTGGCTATATCTGCCGGTTTTAATACCAATATTTCTCTGGCAACAACTTGATTTTCACGGTAATATAAGAGGTTTTTATCGATAATTTGCTGATATTCAAGTTTTTTAAGATTCTTTATCAGAGGCAAGTGGGTGAATTTACCTTCGCGATTTTGCCACGCTGGAACGGCTATGCAAAGCGTCGTGTCTGGGCGAATTTGCGAATGGATATTTTGCAGAAAATCGCTAATTATGTGATTGCAATTTCCAACTACTTCGTGAAGTTTTTCTGGGCTTGGCGGAGCGGAAAATGGCTGACCTAAATATGTTTCACAAACAACTTGAGAAATCCGTTTCTTCTGTTCATCTGTTAATTTTACAGAGGTAGCGTCGGCCTGATGCGCTTGCCAGAAAGTGTTTGTCGAAAAAGTCTTTTCCACCCAGTTCATATTTTCAGTCGTGTAAGATATCATCTTATCGCTCAAATCGCTGCCATAAGCATTCACGCCGATAAGTGCAGCTTCTTGTAGTACCGTTCCTGTGCCACAAAACGGATCCCAGAGGTAATCGCCAGGTTTTGCGCCAGATAGGTTAATCATAATCTGTGCAAGCTTGGGCGGAAGCATTCCCACGAAGGCATCGCGTTTTGGTCGTCCGCGGTCGCGCTGAGTATATGAATTGATATTTTGAGTGCCACGACTTTCAGCGATTATCAAATCTCCGTACACGTTCTTAGCTATGATAATTTCAATTTTCGCCTCAGACCTGCCGAGTTTATTATTGTGAGAGGTCGCAGTGGACAGTGCGGCGGTTTTATTAGGAATTAGGCGCAAACTGACGCCAGATTTTTTCAGGTTGTTTTTTAAGATGATTCCGATTTTTTGGATGTTTCTCGGATCTGTTTTATTGCCATAAAAGCTTATTCCAAGCGTTATTTTTTTCTGACTATTCGAAAGTTTTTTCGTGTATTTTTCAACAATAATTTTTGAGGCTTGGAGCAGAGTGTTGCGGTCTGATTTTTGCGATTTTATCTTCGTGATGACTTGTCCGCATTTAATCGTTCCGCCGAGATTGTCAATTGAAAAATTGTCGCAATTAACCGTGGCGGCTTGGTTGGAGATTTTTTGGACATTTTTAGCACCGTAAACTGCCTCTAATTCAGCGATAGAGATTTCTGGCTGGCGTCCAAGAATAGCTATAAACATGTCGTAATTATAACATTTATCGTGGTATAATGAAGGTTATGTTACCGAAGGTGTTGCAACTATTGAAATCGCCACGAGCCATTATGAGCGTTTTGACGTTGGTGGTTTTGGCGATAATAATTTTTCTATCTCGGCATGAGCTCGTGAAGGCGTGGAATCTGTTTTTGCATGCGGATTTATGGCTATTGTTCTTGCTATTACCATTTCAGATTATCGTGTACTTCGCTGGCGGCGAGATGATTTTTTCGTATCTGAGAGAGAAGAATCTGATTCATCATATTTCCAGGCTGGAGCAGACGAGGATTGCGCTGGAGCTTAATTTGGTCAATCATATTTTTCCGTCGGGCGGAGTTAGTGGGATTTCGTATACGACGTGGCGAATGCATAAGCTTGGCGTGAGCTCGGCACGTTCGACATTTGCGCAGGTGATTCGTTACGTTACGGGATTTTTGTCGCTTTTGGTTTTGTTGGTGATTGCTGTACTGGCGTTGGCTATTGACGGTAAGGTTAATCGTTATATCGTTGCGGCGAGCTTCTTGCTGATTATCGTGGTTTTGGCGCTGACGTTTGGTCTGATTTTCGTGTTTTCGTCAAAGCGTCGTATGCAGATGACTGCCGCTAGATTGTCTAAATTCATCAATACATTGGTAAAAATTGCAACCTTAGGTAAGAAGCGACGAGTGATGAAGCCGAAGAAAGTCGAAGAGTTTTTTGTTGATATGCAGGACGATTTTCAAGATTTGTCCAATCATCCGAAGCTTCTGATAAAACCGATGATTTGGGGAACTGTCTACACTGTTTTTGACGTGGCGATGTTTGCTGTGGCGTTTTTGTCGCTGGGTGTTTTTGTTAATCCGGCGATTCTGATGGTTGGATACGGCGTGGCGGGATTGGCAGCGATTGTCGTGTTTACACCTGGAGGGACGGGCGTTTATGAAACTATTATGATTATTTTCTTAAGCATGGCAGGCACTCCGCCGGATTTGGCGATTGCTGGAATAATTTTGACGCGAGCAATTTTACTTACTGGTACGATTATCTTTGGCTATATTCTCTATCAACACGCACTGATTAAATACGGCAAGCCAGATGATTCCCAGATTTAGCGTTAGCAATTTCATAGCAGTTGTCAATCAAACTTTTGACGTGGCTTTTGCTGGAATGGTTGAAGTTGAGGGCGAGGTTTCCAGCTTCAAGTCTTATCCTCCGAAATACGCTTTTTTCGATCTGAAGGATGACGACGGGCTGGTTCGGTGTTTTGTTGGTTTTAGCAATTTACGCACGCCAATTGAAGATGGAATGAAAGTTGTCGTTCGGGCAATGCCGGTACTTAGGGATAATGGCGCCTTTAGCTTGAACGTTCAAGAGATTCGCCCATTAGGCAAGGGAAGTTTGAAGCGAAGTTTTGAGCTTTTGAAGCAAAAATTGACAGTCGAGGGTTTGTTCAATTCTGAAAGAAAGCGTCCATTACCGCAATATCCTCATAGGGTGGCTGTTATTTCCAGTACAAAAGCGGCGGGATATGCTGACTTTATGAAGATTTCCGGTGAGCGTTGGGGTGGTGTGAAATTCGTAGTCGCCGATGTTAATGTACAGGGTGTGAATGCTGCAGATCAAGCTGTGCGAGCAATATCATATTTTAATCAAATGTCAGAATCTCCAGATGTGATTGTTTTGATTCGTGGCGGTGGCAGTGCGGAAGATTTGGCGAGTTTTAACGATGAAAAACTGGTACGCGCGGTGGCGAGTAGTCGCATTCCAACAATGACTGGAATTGGTCATGAAATTGATGAGAGTTTATGCGATTTGGCGGCGGACGTTCGCGCAGCCACGCCGAGTAACGCCGCGCAATTGCTATTTCCTGACAGGCGAGAGGTGATTCGGCATTTGCATTACAGGCTAATTGACGCGAAAGATTCAATTTGTAGGGCTATCGAAGAACAATCGCTTAATGCAACAATGTTGCAAAAAGAAGCGCTAAAACAGTGGTCAAGTCGTGTGGATGCGGCTGTAAATGCAACATTGTCGCAACAAAAAGTCATCGCTGAGTATGATCCAGAAATGGCGCTGCGTCGTGGCTATGCAATGATCAAGGGCGATTTACAGATTGGTAATATTGTAGAGATTACAACAAAAGATATAATTATGAAAGCGAGGATTGAGAATAGTGAACAACGATATGACAATTGAGCAAATGATGGCTGAATTGAACGAGCGAATCGCGTGGTTTCAAGGCGATGATTTTAATCTGGATGAGGCGAAACAGAGATTTATTGAGGCGAGAGAATTGTCAAAAAAAATTACTGCCACGCTGGAAGATATGCGACATGATATCGAGGTTCTTAGCGAGAATTTTAATGCTGAGTAAGATCTTTACATCAATTAAAGCATAAGCTATACTTTACAATATGATGACGAGAGATAAGAGTGAGCGTGGCTCAGTTAATGGCTGGATGGTCGGTACAATCGGCTGTCTGATATTGTTTTTGATTGCTGGATCTTTGGCAATTTGGGCGTACATGCAATACTCCCGAGAAAAAAGCAGTGTTGATAGTAAAGTTGCGATTGAAGTCGCTAAGGGGAAGAGCGAACAAGCCGAATCAGACCAGAAGAAATTTTCTGAAGAAGCGAAAAACCCGCGTATTGAATTTGTCGGTCCTTCTGAATATGGTCGAGTGTCGTTCATGTATCCAAAAACTTGGAGTGTATATGTAGCAAATGACGGCAGCGACAGAGGTGATTACAAAGCTTATCTTCACCCTATTTCAGTTCCTTCGACAACTAATAAAAATAGTCGATTTGCATTAAGGTTGGAGATTATCAACAAGAATATGGATACGGTGCTGAATGATTATCAATCACGACTAAAGAAGGGTGAATTGACCTCAAGTAGTACTGAGTTTAATGGAATTTCAGCGACTCGAATTGATGGTACGTTTGAGAAAGAATTGCGCGGCTCTGTGGTTTTGATGAAAGTTCGCGATAAAACTATTCGTTTTTCAACCGACGCGGATACGTTTAAGCCAGATTTCCAGACTATATTAAGCACTGTAAAAATCTCTGAATAGAAAAACCCGAGACATATTTGCTATACTAGAATTGTATGGCAGGTAAAGAGTGGAGTGATGCTGATTTTGGGGGATTGCCGAGCGTTTTAGTGGCGGCACACGAGCTGAAAACGCCGCTGGCTTTGATTAGGCAATTGGCGCTACTGTTGGACGACGATTTAACCAGTTCTGCCGATAAAACTCAGATCCAGCAACGAATTATTCGGACTTCTGAGCAGGCGTTGCAGCTTACGATTGATTTGGCAAATTCAGCTAATTTAACGCCGTCGTTATTTCCGCTTGAACCGGTCAATCCGTTGGCTCTATGTCAGCAAGTAGCGATGGAAACGAAGTTCAACGCAATGCTTTATGGACGAAAAGTTAGCTGGCCTAAGAGCGGCAGAAATAGTCAATTGATATTAGCGAACCGAACACTTTTGGGGCGAATTTTAGCGAATTTCTTAAATAACGCGCTGGCGTATACGGAGGATGGATCGGAGATTAAGGTTTCGGTTAAGGCGACAAAAGATGCCGTGAGAATGAGCGTGCGGGATTTTGGGCCGATGATGAGTTTGAAGGAATATCGGCTTTTGCTTGATGAAATGGAAACGCGAAAAACCGTGCGAACAAGGCCGGAAAGTAGCGGGCTGGGGATATACGTGGCGAATCAATTTGCGCGGGCGATGAACGGGCGGATTGGTCTGATTCGTCATCGTGATGGGCTGACTTTTTATGTAGAAATGCCAATTAGTCGGCAGTTGAGTTTGATATGAAAAAACTGTTAATCGTTGAGGATGATAAGAATTGGGCGGATATTCTGGGCAAGTTTGCCGCAGATGTTGGCGCGGAATATCGAGTGGCGGTTTCTGGTGGTCAGGCGATTGAAATTATTGACGATTGGCAACCTGATGCTTTAATTTTGGATATGTTGTTAGCTGGTGAAACGGCGATTGCTCTGTTGAATGAGCTGCGATCGTACGCGGATTTGGCGAGTTTGCCGATTGTGGTTTGTACGAATATCGACGTTAAAATGGACGATTTGCGTCCGCTTGGCGTGAAGTCGATTTTGAATAAAACATCGATGCGCCCGAATGAGGCGCGGGCGATTTTTCGCGAGGTTCTAAATGACGGGGCAGAGTGAACGAGTAAAAGCAATTGTTTTGAGGCGAACGAATTACGCCGAAGCTGACCGGGTTTTGCAATTATTAACGCCAAAAGGTCGACGTAGCGTAATCGCAAAAGGCGTGCGACGCGAGCGCAGTAAACTGGCAGGCGGAATTGAATTATTCGCGATTTGTGATGTGGTTATTTGCTCTGGTCGGGGTGATTTGGGGCTATTAACTTCCGCTCGATTGTCGGCTTTTTATCGGCATATTTTGGAAGATTATGATCGGATGCAGTTTGCATATTCGGTAATGAAATTGGTTTCTGCGGCGAGTGAAAACATTGACGAACCAGAGTGGTATTATGTGCTGAGTCAAGTTTTGGAGCAATTGAATAATCCCGCAATAAACCAAAAATTGATTGAAACGTGGTTTTATTTGCAATACGCGAGTTTGCTGGGAGATGAACTGAATCTTCGTACGGACGTAACGACAGCGGCGCTACTGTCAGATAAAAAATATATGTATGACAATGCAGAGAAAGGTTTGAGATTGGCGGAGCAGGGCGATTTGGGCGCAGACGCAATCAAATTGTTAAGGTTAATCCAGGCAAAGCCACTGGCGAATGTGGCGCAAATCGGCGGAATAACTGAGGTTATAAACGATTGTTGGTTGATTGCCAGACAACACGCGGCAGTGTAAAATTGTCAGTAAAATGGTATAATTTGGATAATAATGTGAATCGCCATGTTGCCAACATGGAGAAAGGTTTTTTCAATGGGTCAAGCAAAAATGGAAGATATTATTAGCCTATGCAAGCGCCGCGGTTTTATTTATCAGGGTTCGGATGTTTATGGCGGTTTGTCTGGAACGTGGGATTATGGTCCGCTGGGCGTTCAATTGAAGCGAAATATCATGAATTTGTGGTGGCGAATGTTTGTCGATGAGCGCGACGATATATATGGCGTCGATGCGGCAATTTTGATGAATCCGAAAGTCTGGAAGGCGAGTGGGCATGTTGATACATTCGTTGACCCATTGTGCGAAGATACGGTTAATCATCGGCGTTATCGCACGGATCATATCCTTAAAGACAATGGGGTTGATGCGGACGGTTTGACGATGGAGCAAATGGATGAAGTGATTGCAGAAAAGGGAATTAAAAGCCCAGATGGAAATCCGCTAAGCAAATCGCGAACGTTCAATATGATGTTTAAGACGAGCGTTGGCGCCACCGAAAGTGAAGACAGTGCTGCGTATCTTCGCCCGGAAACGGCTCAGGGAATTTTTACCAATTTTAAGAATGTTGTTGATAGTTTTTATCCAGACTTGCCGTTTGGAATTGCTCAGCAGGGCAAGGCGTTTCGCAATGAAATTGCGCCGCGAGATTTTGTTTTCCGTAGCCGTGAGTTTGAACAAATGGAGATTGAGTATTTTGTCAATCCAGAAAATTGGCAGGAAGCGTTTGATGAATTGTTGAAGTCGACGCACGAGTTTTTGGAGGCGTTGGGATTAGACCCTGAAAATATTCACGAGCTGGACGTTCCACCAGAGGACAGGGCACACTACAGTAAGAAAACGATTGACATTGAATACGATTTTCCAATTGGCAAAGAAGAGCTGATGGGGATTGCATATCGGACCGATTTTGACTTGATGAATATTCAGCGCGTCAGCGGGAAAAGTATGGAATATACGATCAAGGGGACGAATGAAAAGTTTGTGCCGCACGTGATTGAGCCGAGTTTTGGCGTCGAGCGGGCGCTGATGGCGGTCTTGTCGAGTGCGTATCGTGAGGACGAGCAGAACGGCAGCAAGCGTGTTTATTTGGCACTTCCAGAACATTTGGCGCCAGTTAAATTTGCCGTTTCACCGCTACTTAAGAATAAGCCAGAATTGGTGGAGAAGGCGCGTGAAATTTACGCTAACCTATCTAAGAAAAATCCTGGACGCGTTATGTGGGATGACAATGGAAACATCGGTAAGCGTTATCGCCGTCAGGATGAAATTGGTACGCCGCACTGCGTAGTTGTTGATTTTCAGACGCTGGAAGATGACACCGTTACTGTTCGTGAGCGAGATACGACGGAGCAGAGGCGAGTGAAGGTTGAGGAGTTGTAGATATTGGACGTGAAAAAAGCAAATTGGTTTTGAGGAGATAAAAGATTGACAAAAAGTAGACCTGAGTTTGATAAAATCACATCGTTTGATGAGTTTAATCAATACTATTGGTATCGTGAAGAACTTTCACAGATATGCAGGTCGCTAGCATTAGAACATAGAGGTACAAAACAAGAACTTAATTATATTATTGAGCAGTACTTTAAGGGTAATTTAATTAAAAAATCATCAATAAAAAACGAAACAAAGCAAGTTGAAAATATTACTCTATATATGCCATTACTTGAATGTGGGTTTTCCTTTAATACAAAATTTAGAGAATATTTCTCTGCCGTAACAGGTATTGCACCTTTTAAATTTACTGCTGATATGGCTACTGCTTGGAGAAAAGTAAAAAGTGAAAATGATTTGAGTTTTACGATTCAAGATATGCTGAAAGTTTATTATGGAAAATCGGATTATGCTAAATATGATAATTCGGTTTGTCAATGGAATCAATTTTTAAAGGATTTCTGTGCAGACGAAAATAGTCGCAACTATTCGAATAAGTTAAAAGTAGCTGCTATTCTTTGGAAAGAAGTTAGAGATTCAAGAAATGAAAAAATTTATTCAAAGAATCTTTTGACTGAATATGCAGGAAAAATAAAAGAGTATCACAATTAGGTAATTTAGGTAATTCCTAACTTATTAACACCCAATGAGTAGTTAGTAAATGGATATTGGAAAGAGATATTGGAAAGACAGAGTATACTGTAGGTGAAATGGTATTAGCTATCTAGCGCTCGGGTGTAGTATAATGACTTTCATGACAAAAATCACCAACGGACGTATCATTACACAGAATTTAGATGGAACGGACCATCTGGATTGTCTGTATCGCGTTTCCATAAAAGCTCTGATTTACAACGATGCTGGGCAGATTTTGGTTGTTAAAGAGGACGGGCGGCCGCTTTGGGATCTTCCTGGCGGCGGAATGGATTATGGTGAAACTTTTGAGTCGGCTTTGAAGCGGGAATTATATGAGGAGGTTGGCTATAAGGGTAATCTTCGCTATCAGCTTTTTGATGCGTCGGATGAGATTTACATTGAGCGAATTGATGCTAATCAAATTTGTTTTTCTTGTCGTGTGTGGACGGAAAACTTTGATTTTTCAGCGGGTGTTGATGCGGACGAAGTGATGTTTATGGATCCTGAAGAGTTGCGACTCCAAGAGAGCGAGTCGGGCGCGCCGCTTCGATATAAAGTGCATTTGAAGTGGCAGAAATTGTGTGGCGCAAATAGTTTGCCGACAGAGTAGTATTGACTTTTTCCATAAAATAGTATAGAATATCAGGCATGGAAAAAAGTACAGGCGGCGTATCTCTTGATATTAGATTTATTGACTCTAGTAATAGCTCAGAGAATTATTCCTCCGTCGAAAGTCGGCGCTTGATTGGAATCTATGATGGCGATTGGTCTTTGGAAGAAGATGGGACTGTGAATGCGTCCATGGCGTTTGCTAGAAGAGTGGGTGATATTCGTAGTCATGGGAATTTGATAGAAAAGGTTCGCGGAATTGGTGAGAGTATGGCGCGAGTGTCTATTTCAGAGTGTCTGGCGGTTGAAGATGAGGTGAAGGTAAGTGGCTGGCTATTAGCTGATCCTATGTCGCATAGTGGAATTTCTTTCTTGCGCAAAGTAATACCAACCGAGCTTGTCGTCCCTGATTCCATTGAAAATAACCCTGACGACGATCAGAAGTTAGAGATCGTCAGGCTTGCTTTGCGCGTCGGAGCCGTGGCTTTGCATTGTGTAGGACTGTCATTAGAAGAGCTTAAGGAATCGCCTACTGAGAGTTTCTCTCCGGATAAAGTGGATGAATTTGTTTCTCGTTTTCATGGCAATGTGGATTTTGGCAGCAAGTGGAGAGAATATAAGAAGATAGCCAAAGATTTGACGTATGAGGAAAACTGATAATTACGGCGCCAGGGTTAATATCGAGAATATTATGGAGGGCGAAGTCAACGAGGATTTGTTATTTGCTTTATTGACTAGATTAGTTGTTAAGGACGAGGTTCTCGATATGGATGTAATGTTGGCTAGTCGCTGTCATGAGTATTCAGGACATATCATGTTAGCAGAGAAGCGCCTCCCTAGCCAGTCCACATCCATACAATCGCCATTTCAGTTTCCGTATGATAGGGTTGAGCTGCGAAGCTGGCGGGATGGGTGGGGTGTACATTCTGTTGGAGGGATAAGAGGAGGATTCAGGAAGAATGCTTATTTTTCTTCAGATAATGCGGAATATCTCATGAGACGAGTGGCTGCCGTGGCTGTTGGGCTTTGCTTGAAAACGCCTTTACAAGAGCTGGATTCTGTCAAGGAGTTTTCAGCTGAGGAACTGGTAGAGGCGTGGCCGAGGCTTAGATACGGAATTTACATTTAATATCGCCGTTGCTATAATAATCATATGCATATTATTCTTGGTGGGACGAGTGGGCTTGGATTAGAGATAGCGAAGCAGCTGCGGGAACGTGGTGAGCGTGTGCTGGTCCTGGGTAAGACTCATAATCCGCAGAAGCACGGCGAAGGTTTTCCATTGGATGTTTATTATTCGGATCAAGTGGAGTCGGCGTCGGCGCGAATTGAGCAGATTTTAAACGGCGATGATATTGATCAATTTGTGTGGGCGGCTGGATATGGCTGGCGCGGCAATTTTGAAGATCAGCCGAGCGTTCGCAGTATGGCGGAAGTCAATTTTTCGGGCGCGTTGCCGCTGGTTCAATGGGCTTGGCGTAAGATGTCAACGCAGAATCGCAAGTCTGTACTGACGATTATCGGGTCGACAAGTAGCGTTAAAGCGCGCTCAGATGAAGCTGTGTACGTTGCGACGAAGCACGCTCAAGCGGGTTTGGCGCGAAGTTTGGGAATGCAGGCAGATGAACAAAAACTTCCAGTTAGGGTTGCGCTATTTTTGCCGGGCGCCATGAAAACTCCGTTTTGGAATGGGCGCGATCTTCCGGCTGACTATGTGTTTTTCAACGATCCTGCGAAAATTGCCACGCACATTATCAACGCGATTGATTGTCAGCAGCAGCCATTCTTGGAATGGGCGTTGCCAAAAGGTACGTTGGTTTAGGCTTTCCAAGGTGCTATAATTCAAGCATGACAAATGGTTCGAATAATGATTATTTTGGGGTAAAAGTTGTAGTTATCGGCGGCGGAACAGGAAGTTTCACGTTGCTTTCTGGATTGAAAAAATATACACACAGTATTACGGCGTTGGTCAATATGGTCGACGATGGCGGCTCAACTGGCGTGTTGCGCGATGAATTGGGCGTGTTGCCAGCGGGCGACGTCAGGCAATGCTTGGTGGCGCTAAGTACTTCGCCGAAAGTTCGTGATTTGTTCAATTACCGATTTGGCGAGGGCAGCATGAAAGGTCACGCGTTCGGCAATTTATTCATGGCGGCGCTGGAAAAGATGACAGGGAGTTTTGCTGATGCAGTGGAATTGGCTAGCGAAGTTTTGGGCGTCAATGGTCGAGTTTATCCGATTACTCTGGACGATACGACAATGTCGATTAAGCTGAAGGACGGCACGGTTGTTGATGGTCAGCATGCGGCTGAGTCGCTAAAGATTCCACGTGGCGAGCGTCCGTGGTTAGAGCTTAAACCGCCAGCTACGATTAACCCGCGAGCTCGTCAAGCGATTTTGGATGCCGATTTGGTGGTAATTGCGCCGGGGCTTTTATATGGTAGTTTGGCGCCAGCGTTGTTGGTTCGAGGTGTTACTCGAGCGCTTGCTGAAACGAAGGCGAAGAAAGTCTATGTTTGCAATTTGGTTACCAAGCCAACGCAGACTGATGGATTTACCGTGGCGGATTTTGCGGATGAAATTGAGCGATTTTCAGGGGTGAATATGGATTATGTGCTTTACAATAATCATCGTCCGCCAGAGGAATTGATAAAGAAATATGCCCACGACGGCGAATATTTGGTCGAGTGGGATAAGGAATTGCTGAAGAAAAAGCATTATTACGCGTCGGGCAAGCGTCTGATTGCTGATGACGTGTGGGTCAATACGAACTCCAGCAGCGATCCATTGGCGGCTCAACGTAGCCTAATTCGTCACGATGCCGACAGAGTAGCGCGCGAATTGATGCGGATTTATTTTGCGTAGATAGTCCGGGGCAGTCTAGCTATTGCAAAAATTTATAGTTTGTGATATAATTTACAAGCTATATTATGGAAAGTAAAGAATCATTAGACAATATCACCAACCTTCAAAATCAAGGCGAAGCTGACTTTTCTCTTGAAAGGAAAGAACTGGCTATGGGGTTGGTGGAGACATTTAGCGGAGACCACTTAACTCCGTCGCGTAAACTGGCTGCAGAGATTATTATCGGGATGCCGGAAGATTTAAGTCGTAGGCAACGTACTGAATATATTACGAGGTCGCTAGATGGCGCCCCTGAAGAGATTAGTAAGGATACTGTTATAGGTATAGTTGAGGACTATAAGGTCTTACAAGAGGCTTTTTTGTCGTACATGGAAGATATTGATGAGGGTTCACTAGCGGGAAAAGCGCTAAAGCTTAAGGATAATCAAACAATTCCTGACGATTTAGGCGTGGACGGTGATAATTATGGTAAGAGTCCGTGGGCTGAAAATCCGTCAATTCCAGTACCGCATCTTGATAACTTGATAAATGTATTCTCAACAAAAGGCGAAAGAGATAAAGGTATAGGCTTGGAGACTGCGATGATTGCTGGAGCTATAACCTTGTCTAACTTAAAAATCGCCCCTTATCATAGCGCGTTCGCGTATAAATGTGCAGTATTTGCTGAAAATTTCTTAATTCCAGTATGTAGTATTATTGGGCTGGATAACTTGGAATCTGAGTTAAAAGATGAAATTGGTGTTATGACGGGGCGTAATATTGGCGATGCTTTATATCGCAAAGATGCCTTGAGCAATGATATCGATTCGATCATGAATGAGGTTGACAGGGTTGTGTCGTTGCATTTTGGTAGCAGGTATTCGACTGATCCTACGCGATTTGATTTTGCTATGGGCAATTTTAATGGCGTGTTCTCTGAGTTGCTAGGGGAGTCAGATCTGAAACCTGCCGTAAATACCAATTCCTCGCATAGTACATTTTTTGGATCTGGTACTGTAAAAACCCCGAATGGAGCAGAATTGGAAGTAAGGGCTCGAGGTAAGGGTCGCGGCTCGTATTGTAAAAAATTGCTACAGACCATAGGTTATTACGATAAACGTTCTCAACCTCTGAAGGATTCGGGGGAATTCCATCCGATCGACTTATATGGTATGACGGTAATTTGTCAAGACAACGAACAGCTAGCTGATGCCTATGCTGATGCTGTGATTAAGGCTGTTAATGGCGGTAAGATTACTCCATATCCAGCCCCAGGGCGAAAAAGCGAATGTTTTGTCATTAAGGGTTCTTCGGATTTTCAGGAGAAGATTCGCCAGAAAATTATCGATAAAATACCAGACGTTGATATGGAAATGTTCAGTTTTAAGGATAGTAGTAGCGGATTTACAGATGCGAAGATTACGGGATTCTATGCAACTGACGATGGAAGAATCCCGTATGCGCCGTTTGAGATGCAGTTTTCTACGCCAGATGCTCGTCTGGTGGCTCGTACTGATAAAAAGGCGGCACACTTTTTCTTTAAGCTGCAGAAAATTTACGGCGATTTGGTCAATATGAGTGATGAAACAGCAGAGAAGGTAATTGATATTTGGCAGCGTAAGCAAGACTTCTTTACAAACTGTGCTGATGAAGAGAAGGAATCTCATTTAACAAAACAAAGTCGTGAGCGCGTGAGTGAATTTTATAAAGTCTATAATAAGATGAACAGTGTGTCTCGCAAGATAGCCAGGCGAGCTATAGTTAGTGTATAATTACATTAATGACAACTTACTATACTGACGGCTCTGCTTCGCCGAATCCCGGTCCAGGTGGGTTTGCGGTTATTCGTGATCTTCAGCCTTATATTTTGGGGTCAGAAGATGGTGATACCACTAATATTCGCATGGAAGGTAAAGCCTTAATTGCGGCATTGAAAGATGCTAATGGTGCGCCGTGTGTGATTTATTCTGATAGTGAATTTTGGATTAACGTGGTCACCAAGTGGGCGCCGGGCTGGGAAAAGCGCGGCTGGACGAAGAAGAGTGGCGAGATTAAAAATCTGGATATTGTGCGTGAACTGTACGAATTATATTCAAACTCTCAGGCGGATTTGCGTTGGGTGCGCGGTCATGAGGGCGACGAAGGGAATGAACTAGCGGACGAATGGGCTAATCGAGCGCGTGAAGGCGAGAGATTAGCTAAATAACTGCTAGCGACATCTGATAAAAATTGCTATACTAGAAAAATGGAAGAAGTGAGGGAAACGACTGATATTTTTTTGTGGGCAAATCAAAATGACGCAAAAAAGAATGATTTACAGATAGAGCTGTTCTTATTTAGCAAAAATTACACGCCGTATTTTATGCCAATAAAAGGCGATGTTGAGCAGCAACTCAGACCGTTGTTCTTGTTTGATTATATCAATCAAGTCAATTTGGGTGCGGGCACTGGATTGAGCGTTCGTGATTATGAATTGAGCGAATCGGAAGATAATGTTTTATTGAGGACTGACCTGGAGAAGGTTGGGCGAGCTGAAACGTTGATTCATCTAATCGAGCACGAGCGTCATGACATCGTGGAGTTTTCGGAAACTGAGCACGAATTCAAGCGCATGAAGGGAATTGTGGCGCGATTTACCGATCCGAACAACTCTGACGCGACATTCTACACGGTTAAGCTAATCCAGCAAGGTCAGACGCTGAAGAGCGCGTTGGCTTGGGAATTTTCTGATGGCAAATTTGGTTCGTTTAGTGCGGAAGTTGGTTTTAAGGTTCCGGATGATAATCAAGTTTTGATTGTTGGTAAAGATATTTTTGCGTTTAACCCTGGAAAATTTGAGCGAATGTTTGGCTATGAATATAAAAAGCAGGTGATTGCTGATAAAAAAGTAGCGGAAATTGAGAAGGAATATAAGCTAAGTTTTCCAGAGGGAATGGATCTTAATGCGCTAGTGAAGGAGCGAAAAAAGACGATTAATAAATTGCAGAAATTGGAAATCGGCGCGGTTAAGCAGGAAGATGTTCTGGACTATGCTGATGAGATGCAATTGGAATTGATGAGCGATGATAACGGCGCGATTATTATCATGGACGGCAATGATTTGGATATGTTCGTAAATCTCATTAACGAGGATTATATCGAGAGTAAAATCACGGGCAAGCGTTACGAAATTAAGTCGAAGAAGCTGCTCGGCGAGCCAGAAGGCGAACCGCCACGAGGCTAAAATGGATCAAGAATTAGCGCTGGCTATTCTACTGAGCGGTCGGTCGGCGTTGCTGACTGGTGCGGCTGGAACGGGTAAAACTCACCTGTTGAATAATTTTATTGCGCAGGCGCGAAAGCGCGGTAAAAAGGTGTCGGTAACAGCGACAACTGGTCTGGCGGCGACGCACCTTGGTGGTAATACTATTCACAGTTGGAGTGGCATTGGTGTGAATGATCATTTGCCGAACAATTTTTTTGAACGATTGTCAAAAACGCGGCGTGATGTGATTTCTAAAACTGACGTGCTGATTATTGACGAGATTTCAATGCTTCACGATTTTCGGCTGGATATGATTGATAAAGTTTTACGAACCGTCAGGGAAAATGATCAGCCGTTTGGTGGTATTCAGTTGGTGATGAGCGGCGATTTTTTTCAATTGCCGCCAGTGAATCGTCCGAACGAGCAGGGCGGTGGATTTGTGGTTTATTCTGATGCTTGGCAAGAACTTCAGCCGGCGGTTTTATATTTGGAGCGACAATATCGTCAGAATGATGAGCGGCTTTTGGAGGTTCTGACCGCTCTAAGAACTGGCGATGTTAGGCGACGTCACGTCGAGGCGTTGCTGGCGCGCACGGAAATTGAGCCGCCAGATGGTGATATTACAGAACTGCACACCGTAAATGTTGATGTCGATGATATTAATATTCAAAAATTGGCGGAATTACCAGGAGAAGAGCGTTCGTATCAGCAAACGACGACGGGCTCGAAAATTTATGTAGAGAATCTGCAAAGGTCAGTTTTGGCTCCAGAAAATTTAGTGATTAAGCTGGGCGCGTTGGTGATGGCGGTTAAAAATTCGCCGCAAAAATTATATGCCAATGGAAGTATCGGCACGGTAGTTGATTTCGAGCCGCTGACGGAATATCCGGTTGTTGAGTTTCGAGATGGTCGTCGGGTGACGATGGTACCGGATATTTGGGAATTGCGAGACGGAGAGCGCAAACGAGCGAGTATTTCTCAAGTGCCGCTGCGTTTGGCGTGGGCTATAACAGTCCACAAAAGTCAGGGAATGACGCTGGATGCGGCTAAGATTGACCTGAGAAAGGCGTTTGTTGAAGGTATGGGTTATGTGGCTTTGAGTCGCGTGCGAGATTTGGACAATTTATATCTATACGGAATTAACCGTAGGGCGCTGGAAGTTTCTCCTGACGCGCTGGCAATTGATGAGGTCTTGAGGCAGGCAAGTAGGGAGTCTGCTGAGAGATATAGGGACGTGGTCTTTAGGCCTCATTAGTAGTTTCTTGAATAGAGTACTGGAGCTTATTGCTATTGATTCCTTGAGAATTATTTACTATACTGACGCTAAGAACCACCGGAACTAAATCGCCTTAATTGAGCGGTTCGCCGGTGTTCTTTTTATTGTTAAAAGCGTATACTAGTTTGCCTTTCAACTGTAGGCTGGTCTGAAATAACTTTAATTGCTAATCCATTGCCCAAAACTATTAAATAGCGTCGGCTTATACCAACTCAACACTAGGCTTTTCCACAAAAATGTGGAAAAGTTTTTATTTGATGCAAAAATGGGTAAAAAGTCATAAAAAGGGCTTGCAAGTGGGTAGCTGTGGGTAGTATAGTGGAGTCAGTGGAACGAAAGTTGATGGAAAATCACCAACAAAAACAAACATCCACTACAAAAAAACAACTAATCTACCACGGAGGAAGGACGACGTGCAGACAGATTACTTTGAGCGTAAGTTGGACGACAAGCGACGCTTGACAATTCCAGCTGAACTCAGGGCAGAATTTGCGTCAGGCGTTGTACTAACTCGCGGGTTTGGCAAATATCTCCACTTGTATCCACAGCAGATCTGGGATCGGGAAGTGGAAAGCGCTCTAACTGGAAGTATTCTGGACGAGCGAGTTGCCGACTTGAACGTTAAATTCCGACGAGGTAAAACCGCATCGGCGCTCGACCAAAAACAAGGACGAGTGACGATTGAGCAGCATTTGCTTGACTACGCTGGAATTGACAGAGAAGTCGTTGCTGTGCGAGCAGGGGAATATTTTCGGCTAATAGCGGCCGAGAATGCGGAATAGTAGATTAGCTAAGCACTTTAACAATTAAAACCTCTCGAGATCAACTATCTGGGTATTTGAAAATGGCATGTGGCAATTTGCTCCACATTAAAAACGGCAACGCACCTTCCTCAAACACCTCCCAAAAAAACTCCACCTCACACATAAGTCTCTTTGGAAAACATGGTTGTTACTGACAATCAATAAATTTCCACTCTAAGACAACAAAAACAAACAAAACACAAATACAAAAAAGCCAGAATTAAATATCCAGTTAGGTGATCTCGAGCATTATTTCTGTATAATGGAATAATGATGAGTATTAAAGAACATCCACCACAGTCGGAAGAACTCCAAGCGAGCGAACCGATTCATGTTCCCGTACTTTTGGAGATAACCCTTAGCAAGCTGCAGCCAGTCGAAGGCGAGTCGTATCTCGACTTGACGGCTGGCTATGGCGGCCATGCCAGGGCATTCTTAAATAGGACGGATAGTTACTTGAACTCAGTGTTAGTCGATCGTGATGAAAACGCGATTAAAACATTGGGCGATTTGGCTGAAAAAGGCGTAACTTTAATTCACAAAGATTTTGTGAGCGCAGCGCAAGATTTGGTCAAGCAGGGACGCAAATTTGACGTGATTTTGGCTGATTTGGGGGTGTCGTCACCGCAGCTTGACAGAGCAGAGAGAGGTTTTTCGTTCAGATTTGACGGTCCGCTAGATATGCGGATGGACAATCGGACGGAAATTACAGCGGCAGATATTGTCAATTCGTATTCGGTTGATGATTTGACGCAGCTGATTACTCGTTACGGCGAGGAAAATCCCGGACGGGCGAGGCGAATTGCACAGGCAATTGTAAAAGCTCGACCAATTCAGGGAACGACTGAGCTGGCTGATCTGATCAAGCAAACCGTTGGTCGCGGTAGTATGAAGCATCATCCTGCGACTCGTACCTTTCAGGCGCTACGCATTGAAGTCAATCGCGAACTTAAGCTGATTGAAGAACTATTGCCACTTTTGCCACGCTTACTTAATAAGGGCGGGCGAGTAGGAATAATTAGTTTTCATAGCTTGGAAGACAGATTGATCAAGCGTTACTTTTCGGAGCAAGCAACGGCTGGCTATGAGGCTGAGCTGATTGTTCCAGAGAAAAAACCGGTGTCTGGAACTGAAGATGTTCACAATCCGCGTAGTCGAAGTGCAAAGTTTCGATACGCCGTGAAAAAATAAAACAAAAAGAAGGAGGCACAATATGCCAATCCACATCAAAGTAGAATTCCAGAATACAGACAAGGCAGAGGCTGTTTCAGTACGCCGCGGCTAAACTAAAGCGTATTCCGGAATATACCTTAGAGAAACCAGCCTGTCTTTAACGGGCGGGCTGGTTTGTTATGTTAAATACAAATATAAACATAAAAGATAGAGACAAATGACAAACACCACCACATTTACTTCACGACGTTCACACGGTCAATTGCGCCGAAATCAGAATTCTACACGTTTTCAGTCTCAGGTCAAACTTGGTCCTGTTGCTCATACAGTGCTAGTTGCATTGATGATTACAGTACTGGGCTTGATTTATCTTACTCAGGCAACCAGGCTTACAGCTTACGGCTATGAAGCTCAGAGTCTGGATACAAAAATCACCGAACTAAGCGCAAAAAAGTCAGAATTGGAAGTTCAGAACGCACGTCTGACAGCGTTAGAGAAGGTGAAGAATAGCAATGTCGCTTCAGCTATGACGACAACTGAAACGCATTACGCTCAATAGTGATATAATAGGATAAGCAATATGCAGCGGCTTATTCGTTCAAGAACTGGTTGGTTGGCCATCGCTTTACTAGTAGTGATGGCGGCTTTTGTGCTGCGATTATTTCAATTGCAGGTTTTGCAATATGGCAAATATACGGAATTAGCGCGAGCGAGTCAGCAGCGTCAATTTATCATTCCTGCGGAGCGCGGGAAAATTTACATGATGGACGGGAAAACGCCAGTTCCTGTGGTGCTTAATCAGGCGGTCTATACGGTGATTGCGGATCCGCAGTCGATTGACGATAAAGAGCGGAGTCAGCTTGTTGATAGCCTGAGGGAAATTGCTGGCGGTGAAATGACGGAAAATGTATCCGAAAGGCTTAATAATAAAAAGTCGCGCTATGAAGTTTTGGCGAAAAATATTACCAGAACTCAGGCGGAAAAATTGAAAAAGAAAAACTTTGCGGGCGTGTTGTATCAGCAAAGCTCTATTCGAAATTATCCTGAGGGCGAACTGGGTGCGCACGTGCTTGGATTTGTGAATGCGGCTGGCGAAGGTCAATATGGCATCGAAGGTTCTTTGAATAAGCAACTTAAAGGTCGGGACGGGTTATTACAATCTGTAACTGACGTGAGGAACATACCTTTGACGGTTGGAAAAAATAATATGCGAATCGAGGCGAAATCTGGCGACAATTTGGCGCTGACGGTGGACAGGAATATTCAGAATCAGACTGAATTGGCGTTGAAAAAGGGAGTCGAAGCAGCTGGCGCTACCGAGGGAAGTGTGATTGTTATGAATCCAAAAAACGGCCAAGTTTTGGCAATGGCGAATTATCCGACTTATAATCCGGCGGATTTTGCTAAGCAGAAAAATGGGTCGGTGTTTGTGGATAGCGCGTCGATGGTGCCGTTTGAGCCGGGATCGATTATCAAGTCCTTTAGTTTCGCTACGGCAATTGACAAGGGTGTTATTACGCCGTCCAGCACGTATAATAATACCGATTGTATTAAAGTCGCTGACCGCACGATGTGTAACGTTTTGAGGGGTTTGGGCGGCACGATGACGATTCAAGGCGCGTTTAACAATTCGCTCAACGTCGGTACGATTACCGCGATTCGAAAATTAGGAAATGGTTCGCAGATTAATTTGCCGGCTCGCCAGATTTTGTATGAATATTATCACGATAAATTTGGCTTTGGCGCTAAAACTGGAATTGAGCTGGGTGAGGCTTCGGGTTATATTTATCCACCGGATAGTGCTGAAGGAAATGAGGTTCGTTATTCGGCTATGACTTACGGGCAAAGTATGAATTTGACTACGATTCAGGTCGCAGCTGGATTTTCATCGCTAGTTAACGGCGGTCAATACTATAAGCCGACCGTTCTCGTTGGTACAATTGACGAATCTGGCAATCTGAAATCGTCGGAAAATAAAGTTATTCGCCAAACCGTAAGCGGTGGCGCGTCATCACAGATGCGAACGATGCTAACGACGGCGCGTCGATCTTCATTCCTGTCAAAGAGTGACAAATCTGGCTATGAAATTGGTGGAAAAACCGGTACTTCTGAAGCGGTGATTAATGGTGCTTATACTCAGAAGGAAACTATTGCTACATATATTGGTTATGGCGGTGGAAAAAATGGCGCCGAATATGTCATAATGGTACGTGTAGCGGCTCCAGGCAGGGGGATTAATTTGCAGGGAAATCTTCACGCTGGACCAATTTTTACAGATATATCCAACTGGATGATTGATTATATGAAAATAGCACCAAAGGAATAAATATGGGAATAGCTTTGCAAACAATGACCAATGAATTGACGCACGTATTTTTACTGAGCGTCGGCGCGTTTTTACTAGCGATGTTTTTAACGCCAATTTATACGTTTTTCGCTTATCGATATCGCTTTTGGAAGCGCCAAAGGTCGGAAAGTACTGATGGGAAAAAGCTAAAGGTTTTTGCCAAATTCCAAGCGGCAAAATTGCGGCGAAACATTCCGACGATGGCTGGAGTGATTGGCGTAATCTCAATTTTCGTGGTGACGATTTTCTTCAATTTAGACCGAGCTCAGACCTGGCTTCCTCTGGCGGCGTTGGTTGGTGGCGGAATTGTTGGGCTAATTGACGACATTATCAATCTGCGTGGTTTGGGTGGCGGCGCCGCTGGGCTTCGTAGTCCAGTGAAGTTTGCGCTGATCACGTTGATTGGCGTGGTGCTTGGTTGGTTTTTCTTTGCCAAACTGGGCGTGGCGAGTTTCCACGTGCCGTTTGTGGGTGAGGTGAATATTGGTTGGTTGATAGTTCCTTTGTTCGCATTTGCGGTGGTGGCTACCGGTAACGCTGTTAATATTTCTGACGGAATGGACGGTCTGGCGGGCGGACTGCTCGGTATTAGTTTTGGGGCGTTTGGTGTGATTGCTTTATTACAACAGCACGTCATATTGGCGGGATTCTGCTTTACGGTTGTCGGAGTGCTCTTGAGCTATTTGTGGTTCAATATTTACCCAGCTCGATTCTTCATGGGCGATGTTGGCAGCTTTGCTTATGGTGTGTGTTTGGGCGTTGTGGCGATGTTAACCGACTCTCTACTCCTGCTTCCTGTGATTGGTCTATTGTTTGTAATTGAGGCGGGATCAAGCTTGACTCAAATCGTCAGCAAGAAGTTGTTTAAGAGAAAGATTTTCTTGTCTGCGCCGATTCATCATCACTTGGAGGCGATTGGTTGGCCGGAAACTAAAGTGACGATGCGCTTCTGGGTTATTGGTTGCGTGATGGCGTTTATCGGCGTGATGCTGGCGCTTGCTGGAGGTCATATTGCGTAATTCGGTCGCCAAAAATCGTCAATCTATCGCTCAGCCGGTTCGAAGTCATCGACCGATGTATCAGATTGTGCTTTATATGGGGCTTTTGCTGCTACTTGGGCTGATTGTTATGTATGCACTGGGGCCGCAACGCGCCAACGTGATGAATTATGCTTACGGCACGAATTATAGCGATACGTATTTCTTTGGCAAGCAGCTGACGAGTGTGTTTATTGCCATCATAGCTTTTTCTGCGTTTTACTTTACACCGTACAAATGGTTTATTGGCGAGAGATCAAAATATATTCTCTACGCTGGATTTGCGCTATGTATTCTACTATTTCTCTCGGGCGCGGTACTTCATTTGTCATTTGCGCAAGAAACTAACGGTGCGTATCGATGGTTCCAATTGGGCGTATTAGGAAGTTTCCAGCCGTCAGAATTGCTCAAATATGGCGTACTATTGTTTTTGGCGGGATTTTTAGGGCGGCGGTCGCAACAGGGAAAATTGAACGACATCCAAGAAACTATCATTCCGCTGGGCATTATTTCCGGCTTGTCGCTACTGATGATTGTGTTTTTGCAAAAAGACTTGGGAACGGGAATTTCTTTGATAGCGATTATCTTGTCAATGATTTTGGTAGCTGGAATTGATTGGAAGATTTTCAAGAAGATTCTGGCGATTGTTGCACTTTGTGGTTTGGTGATGATTTTTACATCGCCGCACCGAATTGAGCGCGTGATGACTTTCGTGCAGGGCGATAGTCACAAAGGGACGAGCAGTCAGGAGAACAAGAATTATCACATTCAGCAGGCCAGGATTGCGATTGGTTCTGGTGGGCTCCTGGGGCTTGGAATTGGTAAGAGTGTTCAGGCGACAGGATATCTTCCAGAGGCGACCAACGACTCAATTTTTGCCGTTATGGGGGAAACGTTTGGCTTTGTTGGTTTAATGGCCATATTGGCGCTATTTACAGCATTGCTACTATCAATTTTGCACGTAGCCGCGAGACTTCCGAACGTGACGTTGCGGTTAATTGTGGCGGGAATTTTTGGCTGGATTGCTTCTCACGTGATACTGAATATTGCCGCAATGACAGGATTGGCGCCGCTTACTGGAATTCCATTGCCATTATTAAGTTATGGCGGTACAAGTATGTTGTTTATCGCGGCAGCGTTAGGTTTAGTTTTTCAAATTTCCAAATATACGTCACATAAAGCATTAGAGGAGGGTGAAAGTGGCCAAGATCTTAGCGGTCGGCGGCGGCTCAGGCGGACACGTTACGCCAGTGGTAGCCGTATTTAGAGAATTACAGAAAACTGGTGATCACGAGCTTCGTTTTTGGTGTGATAAAAAATTTGGCGCCAGCGCACGCGGGATTTTTGCTAAGTTCGATGAGAATATTCCGGTTGATTTGATTATTGCTGGAAAATTGCGCCGATATCACGGAAAAAGTATCTCGTTTCATCTATATCCGTCAATTTTATTCCCAAATTTACGTGACGGTTTTAAGGTGATGGTTGGATTTTTCCAGAGTTTATTTAAGCTTATGAAGTGGCGTCCAGACGTTATTTTCATTAAGGGCGGATATGTTTGTTTGCCGGTTGGCTATGCGGCTCGGCTATTAAGAATTCCGTTGGTTTTGCATGATTCTGACGCGCATCCAGGTTTGACGAATCGCTTGCTGAGCCCCTTCGCAAAAGCTATCGGCACGGGTGCGCCGCTTGAATATTACAATTATCCACCAGAAAAAGCTTCATATGTTGGCATTCCAGTTGCGCCAGAATTCCATCCATATTCTGAGGCTGAGAGGAAAGAATTGAAGGAAAAATTGGGCTTTAATGTCAATAAACCGCTGGTTGTTATTACCGGGGGTGGACTCGGAGCCGGGCGAATTAATTCCGCGATTGTAGCAATTAGGGAAAACCTGCTTTCCGAGGCTTCGGTATTTTTGATATCGGGAAATCAGCAATATGAAGAAATTCTCAAGCAAACCGACGAGCGAGAAGGCTGGAGGTTGCAGGCGTTTGTTCACAACGGAATGGCGGAAGTTTTGGCGGCGGCGGACATAGTCGTGACCAGGGCAGGGGCGACTACTCTTCTGGAATTGGCGGCGCTACATAAACCGACAATTATTATCCCCAACGGTCATTTGACAGGTGGGCATCAATTGAAAAACGCTAAGGTTTATCAGGACGCATTGGCGGCATTGATAGTTTCCGAAGATGAGCTGGATAAGGACAATCAAATCTTGGCACGAAAAATAATTGGCGTATTAAAATCTCAGAAAATTCTTAAAGGTCTGGGCGATAACTTTGGTAAATTTGCTAAGCTAAACGCGGCTAAAGATATGGCGAAGATTATTCTTACTACAGTGCGAAGGCAGGGTAGGCGAAAGTGAAATTCCCCTTCTCTAAGAAAAAATCGGACGATAATCTAAGTCGTCGGGAAATCGCGGCGCGTCGTCGAACTGAGAATTATGAGGATTTGCCCACCCAATCGTATCGTCGAAACAGGACGCTTAATAGCCGCCAAACATCCTCTCCTTTGGAGACTTCCGAGAGACTCGAGACTCACGAATTGGTGAAAAAACGTCGCCGTGTAATGCGGAAAATGTTTGCGACTGCGGTAAGTCTGCTTGTTGTGATATTCCTTTTGTTTCAATTGACAATCAATATTTCAATCCAAACTCCCGACGCAAAAAGTTCCAGCAACGCCAATAAATACGTGAGCGTTCTTAATGAATATTACAGCGCCCATCCAGCGGAGAGATTCCGATTTTTCCTCAATAATAATGACTTAAAGCAATTCTTTTTACAGAAAGCTCCTGAGGTAAAAAATATTCGTGTGGAGGGAGATTTTCTAGCGCGATCAGCCGTTAAGTTGACGTTTAGGCAGCCAGTGGCTCAGTGGTCTTCTGGGGATAAGATTTATTTTGTTGATGATAGTGGCGTTACTTTTGAACAGAATTATTTTGCCGCGCCTACGGTTGCTGTTCGTGATGAGAGTGGCCTGCCAACTAGAGGTGGTCAAGAAGTTATCAATCGTCAATTCTTGAGTTTTCTTGGTCAAGCCGTATCTGAATTTTCGCAACACAAAATGAATGTTTCAGAGGTTATTCTGCCAGTTAATACTGTACGCCAAGTTTGGTTTAAGGTCGAGGGCAGGGAAACCCAGATCCGTATGACGGTGGATAGGTCTGCTCAAGCTCAGGTTAAACAGGCGATAGCTACTTTGAGTTATTTGGACAATAATGGCGCAAAGCCAGGGTATATAGACGTCAGGGTAGATCAGAGGTCGTTCTATAAGTAGGGCGGTCAACTTCTCTTTTGGATAGAGTAAGTTCTCTTTTTGTTCTATTACTGTATGGCGTAGAAAATATATATAACAATATAAAAATATGCAAAAGTCAAATAATCGCAAAATGATAAGCTAGGGGAGTAGGGCAATAAAAATATAAAAATGTCAAATAATATAAAATGCATTGTGGAAAACTTAATGAGTTTACGGCGCGCATACTCAGAGTTTATATTGATGTAAAAATATCAATGTAGCACTCCGGCATGTATAGTGCTGGAATTAAAAAATATTTTTAAGTTCGTATTTTGTTAGTGTATATTTTTATAAAAGACGGTATGTTTTATGAGGCTGTATATAGTAGAGAATCCCCTGGTCGAATTACTAGAAAAAGTTCGTTTTTAAGGTGTTAGCGAATATATGTAGACATATGTATATTCATCTTTGTGTGGTATTTATTATTGCGTAAAAGGTACATTGTGCGACATTAAAACTATATCTAAAACACGACTATTCCATCGTCTTTCTTCGCGATAAATTTATCTCATTTTCACCAAATCAACCTACTTGTCGTTTACTATTTTATAGACCGCCCTATTTGTCAGCTTGGTGCGTTTTATGTTGTATATTGGTTTATCTGCATTGGCTCGGATTTATAATTTGTGCTTGTATCGCGCAAAATTTATTAATATAAATACTCAGCCGATTCGGCTTTATGTACACTTAAAAATTAACTCATAATTAGTTCGTATTTTGTTCTATTGTTTTTTAAATCGCTAGTTTTGCGAAAGAGCTTGGGTGATTCTGTGCTTAATTATTTCACTGTTCCATTCGCCTGCCTTAAATCGCAGTAGGGGCATATTAGTATTGGCCATGATCGAATTGACAAAATCGTCGCGCGTTTTTCGATCGGGCTGATTGTGAGTATTGTCATCAAGCTCGATGGCTATTAGAGGTTTCATATCATTGGTGCAAATTAGAAAATCTACAGATTTGCCGTTTATTCTCGCGAAAGCCGCTTTCCAACTTTTATAAAACGATAATTCACTTGGCGTCATTGCACAAGATTTTTTAATATATACGTATTCTTTCTTTATTGGGGTTTTAATTGGGCTTGTGTCGCCGCCGGTCCCCTGCCTTGCTTTGATTGCCAGAAAAAATAATTGCGGCTACTACTATAGCTATAAATATAAGCGTTTCCATGAGATTAGTTTATCATATGTTGATAATAAATGCTTACGATTTTTAGGCTTTATCGTTGAGGTGATATAATAAGAGTGATAATTTTATCGGAGATATTTATGGCTTTTTTAAATTATAATAAAGATGAAAAGTTGGAATTCAATTATAAGAGAGCGTGCGGATTGTGGCTAATTGTAATAGCGGCGATTATTTCAATAGCTACTTTAATAGGAGGAAAGCAAATAATAAATATGCAAATATTTAGTATTGGATATGTTATTAGTTTTTTCTCAATCAACATGAATAAAAAGGTGTTGAATAGGCTGTCTGGTGGCCCTTCGAGTGAATTTCAAAAGAAAGTATCTTTATATGCCGTTATTTTATTATTTATCTTGATGGTTTTGCTGGGTGGACCATTCTTTGCGACTGAAAATTGGAGATTGATTTGGCTGGGAGCGCTGATGGCAACTGCACTGCATTTTTTCCCGTATTATTTTGTGCATGGAAAATCAATGATATATCTAGGTCTTATTTGCGCCATTAATGTTTTTGTAGGGTATATTTTTACTGATATTCCATTAGAGGTGATGGCATATATTGACTCAGCGATTAAGCTTGTATTCGGAATGTATTTACTATTTTTTTCGAAGCCGTCAAAAAAGACACCTCGTTTTTGAGGCGTCTTCATACAATGACAGCTGCAAATCACAACAACTGTCCAGCTATCGTACTACTTTTTAAGCGATTGCTCAAGTCTCCTCTTGTCGCTATTTGCTAGATTCCGCAATACGTATATAAATGAGTATAAAATGAACATGTTATTTTATGCTAAAATGAGGGCAGGAGGATAATATGGCAAACGGAACTAAAATACTTGATAATGGAATTATTTTTCATTCTTTTACGATGGGCGAATTAATGATATCAGTATTGTTACTTATAATCATAATAATTTTGCTGGTCAATATCAATAAAAAAGACTAAGCGAGAATAGAAAAGTAGCGCTTTCGGACTTTTAAATATTCATTCATCATAAAAAAGAAGTAGGTCTGCTCTCCTATCCAATACGGGTGGCGCTACCTATTTCTGCGTAAATATTACTACTGCCGCCACGAAAAATCAATAAACGGCTGTTGTTAATACCGCCTTTATCTATAGTTTCCCAACAATCTAAATGCCGATATTCCCTAAGAGTCGCGTTTCACCTTTACCCCTGGCACCCTAGAGGTGATATAATTACTATAATATGCATGCGTCCGCGTTCCAGTCTATAACCATAAAAGTGAGCGAAGTTGACTCTGCCTTGCTTAATGACGCGGATGAGCTGCAGAAAATGTTAAGAAATGTTACGGAATTGGCGGGATTGCATTCTTTGGAATCGGTGATGCATCAATTTTCTCCGCAAGGAATCAGTGCTGCCCTGCTTTTGTCGGAGTCGCATATCGCGATTCATACGTGGCCAGAAAGCGGCGTGGCGTATATAGCGATGACAACTTGTAAAATACTGGATGATGATAAATTGCAACAAATAAAAGAGTTGGTTGCACGGGTGTTGGACGCAGAAAACATAATTATGAAAGAAATGGCAATGTAATATGAAACGAACCAAAGCGCGACTTAAAATCAACCAAATATTGACTGGAAAGAAAACTAATTTGCGAGTTGTTGGCTGTTTGCTTTTTCGCGAATGGGATAAGAAAGACAAGCGATTTTACTACTGGGAAGAGTGGGAGATTACCGGGCTGGCTGATTATGATAGCTGGGTGGAATATGATCACAGCGATCAAACCGTTTCTCTGTACGAGCCGATTCGTTTCACTCAGGCAATTGATCCAACGCAATTGGAAAAAGGTCAATCATTTACCGTTTCCGAGCAGGATGGAAAAGAACATACAGTAGTAGTTGATGAAGTTGGCGTGGGTGAAATTGTTAATATCAAGGGTAAGAATACCTATCAAGTTTTCCCGAAAGAACTGATGGCGTACGCTACTTTGAGGGATACTGGCGCGCCGAAAAACCGTCAGTTGATAACAATTGAGAAGTATAACAATCGCGAATACGACGCTTATCGCAAGGTTCAGTTGAGCGACAAAGAACAGAAGGAAATGTTTGGCAGGACCATTAAGCCGATTGACTGGACGACGATTATAGTTATTGCCATATTTATCGCCATTATTTTGTTTGCGTTCATTTTTGATAACAATTCCGACAGCAGTAATGGCGGAGGTCACGGCGGATCGCGCAGTGTTTATGGCGGCAGTAGCGGCGGGCTTGGTAAATAAAAGGAGTTATAATGTCACGATCAAGTACGAGAAAACGGGAGCAAGTTGCTCTATTTGCGGCGGCAATTTTGGTAGCAATTGGCGGAATTATTTACGAGCTGATTTTAGGCGCAGCTGCGTCATATCTGGTGGGCGATTCGATTTTGAGTTTCAGCTTGGCGACGGGCGTGACACTGTTTGGCATGGGAATTGGCTCACTGCTGGTCAATTACATCAAGCTTCATCCAGCCACCAGCTTCGCAACGAACGAAATTATTCTGGGGCTAATTGGTGGAAATTCGGTGATGCTGATGTATTTAGGATTCGTTTTTACGCGTTCGCATTGGCTAATTTTTGCCGTCATAAGTCTGGCAATTGGTATTTGTATCGGGCTGGAAATTCCGCTTTTAATGAAGATGTTTCAGGAATTCGGGCGCAAGTCTTCGGTGAAATTGTTTAGTAAGATTTTAGCGCTCGATTATTTTGGGGCGTTAATTGCGTCGCTATTATTCCCGCTCGTTATGCTTCCGTATCTTGGCTTAATGCGTAGCGCGTATTTGGTGGCGGCTTTGAATATTGGCGTTGCGGTTCTAATTCTTAAACAAATGAAGGCTTCGAAAATTATTATGACAATTAGCGTTATTGCAACAATGTTACTTCTGGGGTTCTTTATTTATGCGACGGAAATTGAGCACGGAATTGACAAACGAACGTATAAAGATCCTGTAATGTGGCAGCAACAGACGCCATATCAGAAAATTGTCCTGACGAGATATAAGAATGACACGAGGTTGTTTTTGAATCGCAATCTGCAGTTTTCCAGCCTTGACGAAGCGCGTTATCACGAAACGCTGTCCACTTCCGCTTTGTCTTCAGTCGCCAATCCGAAGCGCGTGCTGATTATGGGCGGCGGCGACGGTTTGCTGGCTCGGGACGTTTTGAAATATCCCAGCGTTGAGCATATTACGTTGGTTGATATCGATGAGGTAATGACCAATCTGGCGAAAACTAATCATCTTCTCACTGATATAAATCAGCGCTCTCTGCACGATCCGCGCGTTTCTATTGTCAATCAAGACGCTTTCCAATTCGCCTTCTCTACCTCAGATAAATATGATGTCGTGCTGATTGATCTGGTGGATCCGTCGAATGAAAAATTAGCCAAGTTGTATTCCGAACAATTATATCGTCAAATCGGTAATATTTTAACGGAGCGTGGGGTTATGGTGACGCAAGCGACGTCTTCATTTTTCTCTCCACATGCTTTTTATATGGTGGCAAATACCGTCAAATCATCTCATCCAGAGCGATACGTGACGGCGTTTTCGGTCAATGTGCCGTCATTTGGCGAGTGGGGTTTTGTAATGTCTACGCCGCAAGCTGAGGTCGTGGCTAGTCAACCATTGCCGAAAAACCTGCGATACCAAAACCAGAAACTTCTCACCTTCCTGGCTAAACAGAACGCCGTATTGGTGCCGTCCGGACCAACTTCCACGTTGGTTTCTCCGCGAATCACCGACGTTTACAATTCCGATATGCGTCAGTGGCGATACGAATAGTTTTTAGTCGGCAGTAGCGCTCTTTTTTCGTCGGCGGCGTCGTCTTTTTGGTGTGGCTGAATCTAGTGGTGTAACTGTGCTAATTGCAGTTTCTGTAGGTGCATTATCATTGCCGCGAATTTGCAAAACAACTTCGCCGTCGTTTGCTGCGGGTTGCTGCTTTTCCAGTTGGCTATTGACCACTGGAACGTTGTTTGCAGGCTGCGGTTGAGGTTTGGCTGGTTGCTTTTTTTGGTTGCGAACAGGCTTTATTGCGGCATCAATTTCCTTCTCAACATCTTCCCTGTTTCGCGAATACATGCGACGCGAATGTTCAATAATGTGCGGCGTGTTGTCGGCTTGGCTTGGCGGAAGTTCCAATGTGCGAGCAGAAAACGCAGGAGTTTTCTCGCCACCGATAACCATATTGACAACGAAATTACGATTGTGCATCTGTAGAAGGTCGATTGACTCAAAGTTCGGCTCGAATTGCTTAGCAAGAATCGGCGCATCGTCAGCAGAAACTCGGAAGGAAATCATGGTGCCGACGTTGCCGAAAACTGCATCGCGAACCGTGTCGCTCATTTGGGAAATGTACTGGTTGGCAACGGTCAAGTTAAGGCCATATTTTCGAGCCTCGGATAGAATAGTTGCAAATGAATCGGTGGCAAAGTTCTGGAACTCGTCGACGTAAAGATAGAATGGGCGGCGGTCGCGGACGTCAGGAATGTCGCTTCGAGACATGGCGGCAAGCTGAATTTTCGTGACCAAGAACGAACCGAGTATGGCGGCATTATCTTCACCAATTAGACCCTTGGACAGATTGACAATTAGAATCTTTCCTTCGTCCATAATCTGGCGAATATTGAACGTGGATTTCGGCTGCCCGATGATATTGCGGATGATCGGATTGGCAGTGAAAGCCCCGACTTTATTTAAGACTGGCGCAATTGCCTCGGCGACAAACTTGTCATTCCAGCTGGCAAATTCGACATTCCAGAATTGCAAAACCACGGTGTCGCGGCAATAAGTCAGTGTTTCTTTTCGGAATTCTTTATCTGTTAGCATGCGAGTAATGTCGAGCATCGTCGCTTCCGGTCGGTCCAGCAAAGCCAGGATTGTATACCGCAAAATATACTCAAGTCGTGGCCCCCACGAATCACCGAAAATACGCTTCAAAACGCCGATGATTTCTGATGAGATGTTGGTTTTTTGGTTCGGGTTCGTGACTTCCAGCGGGTTGAATCCCAGAGGATACGCGGTGTCGGCTGGATTAAAATAGATCACGTCGTTCAATCGGCTGCCGGGGATAAATTTCATGTTGTTGATTGCGAAGTCGCCATGCGGGTCGATGATGGCATATCCTTGATTATGGAAAATGTCGCTTAAGGCGAAGAGCTCTAATAGTCCACTTTTTCCGGCGCCCGTCTGCCCGATTATGTAAACGTGGCGTGAGCGGTCATAGCGTAACATGCCGAATTGGTGGCTGATGCCGCGGAAGTTGGTGACGCCAAAGGCAGAAATTTGGTCATCGTTGACGTCTTCGCCGGTTAAGACTGGCAATTTGGACGGCGGTTCTGCGGTTTTGGAGCTTGCCCAAACTATATTTGGCGTTTCAACGTTGGTGTGTGGCAGGTGAAAAACTGACGCCAATTCTTCTATATTTAAGATAAAACCGTCGCCAATGAACGAACGCTTGCGATATTTATCAATAAATTCTTTGCCAAACGCACCCTTGACGGCGTGGAATCCGTTGAGATTGGTTGAATTGAACTGCTTAAATGTGCCGACGAGCGCCTGCATGCGAAGCTTAGCATTTGTCTGACTTTCGCCCATATAAACCAAGCGAATTTTTACTTCATAGCCGAGCTTGGTCGCCTTTTTCTCTGCTTCAGAAATGCGAGTTTTATCGCGGTCTGACAGCTCAACGGCTGTCGATTGATTTGCTCCCTGCTCTGGTGGTTGCCAAAGTGCGCCAAGTACACCGATTAGCCACTGCATACTGCCGCCGAATCCTGGCAAGGAGAACATTCGTCCGTTTTTTATGCTATTTATGTATCGATCAGCGGCGTTTTGCCAGTCATCTGGGATTGGTCTGACTAGCACCTGAATCCACAATTCTTCACCGGTGGTTTCCAATTTCGCCAGCGTGCCCGTAATGCCTGCCAGCGGGTCGACCTCGAAGTTTTGGAAGGTGCGAATCGGGAGAAATTCATCTGTGGTTAATGTCAATTCTGTCGAGTAAGCAACTTCGTGGTCACGCTCGTGCTCAGTGTAATCTTCGTCGGCTTGGTGAATTTGAACGGTTGGGTATTGAGAATAGATCTGTCCTTCGACAAAGCTCTGCAGGGTCTTTGACACCCAAACGTAAAAGCGAATTTGCCCATTAACTGAGGCGATTTCAAAGCTAATGTGCTCTTGGTGTCCGCCAGATAATCGCAACTCTTTATTGTCGCGAAGAATTCCGTGTAGTGAAGCGAATAACTGTTCGGCGGCAAGCTCTTGCTTATCGTTAGTGCGTGGGATTTCCAGAACTAAAAGCACGCTCTCAACTGGGGTGAAATCTTCGATCTTCCGATAATTTCGCCACGTCAAAAACATCAGAACTGCCACAATTGGCATCCAAACGTACCATTGCAATAATGTGCTGATGATCCAAGAAATAATCTGCATTATGTGTAAATTATCTCACCTCTGAAAGAAGTTTGCAACTTAGCTTAAGCGGCTTCTTCAAAAACGTACGTGGCTTTAGCGACGCGTTTGAATTGTGGCTTTGATTGAAGGTTTAATAGAATAGTAGTTTCCTTGACTTGTCGTTTGTCGAGGACTTGACGAACGATTTCGTCGCGGTGAAGCGGAGTTTCGGAATTCTTCAAAATATCGGTAATGATATCTGCTACAGTTCCGCGACTGTAGCCCCAACTGGCAAGTGCGTAAATCCCGCGACCAATTAGAACAAAGCGCTTGTCTTTAATAAGTTCATTGTGAATTGCCTGCGTTGTGACGCTTCGGCGGTTAAATTCGCTGTCCCGAATTCCCTTGGCGATGTCGGAAAAATGCATCGGCGAGCCGTTGGTGTCCAGAACGACGTAGATTTTATCGCGAATGTTCTTTGGGTTAACGGCTGGCCATTTGGCTAGTCCCCACTGATCGTTTAAGCTAGCCAATTTTTTGCTAACGGTAGCCAAGGCCGCAATGTTTGAAGGATGTTCATAGTCCAATTTTTTGTGCAATTCTTCCGCGGTAACAGGCTCACCGTGCTTTTTGATCGCTTTGACAACTTCTTCAACTCGTGCTCTAATTTGCTTTTCGTTGCCGAGAGTGTCAATCGCTGCCGCTTGGTAATAATCGTCATTCTCTGTAACAATCGTGATGTTTTCTGCCAGCTCAGAAATGAACGCCACATGAGCGCGGTCAATTGCAGTAGCTTCTTTACCGAGGAAGTGCGACGCCAAATCTTGCATGCGTGCGACTCGTCCCATCTCAGACAAACTCGAAGTAATTTCTTTTTCCATAGCAATAACCGAAGGAAGTTCTCCCTCGGCGACAGCTGCACGTAGACGCGTTAAGATTGCTTTTTCTAGCTGACGAACGCGCTCGCGAGTAATGCCGAACATATCGCCAATTAACTCTAACGTTTCTTTTCGGTCGTACAAACCAAATCGTCGAGAAATAATTTCCTTCTCGCGCTCTTGCGGAATCTTAGAAATAATAGTATCGACGACAGAATTTAATTTGGCGCTTTGCTCGGTTTTTGCTATCTCGCTCATGCTACTAGAAACATCCTCTCTGCCTCACCACAGGTTATATTGATTGAAAATATGTTTTTAATTATACAATTGCATTTGACAAAAGTCAATAGATAAATGCCATAATTGCTGATATAAATTATAGCATTTATTTTACGTTTTTTGCAATAGATTATATGAAGAGTTTTTATTATCCGGAATTATTGGATAGTATAAAAACGCTATTTCTTTTTAGCGGATGTTTTGGGGGCTTTTTTAACTACGCGTTTGCGAGTTGGCTTCGCTGTTGTGGTGCTTAATAGCTCCAGAGCTTTTTCGTGAGTAATAGTTTTCGGATCCGTGTCTTTAGGAATTTTGACATTTTTGGTGCCGTTGGTGATGTATGGACCGAATCGACCATTGAGAACCTTAATTCCATCTGGAAACTCGGCGATATTCTTAGCGGCTTCAGCTTCTAATTTGGCGGCGTAAAGTTCGCGCGCTTTTTCTAAAGTAATGCTGTGTGGATCTTCTGGCTTAATGGAAACGAACAGTTTGCCGACTTGAATATACGGACCAAATCGCCCAATATTCGCCTTAATATCTTGCCCGTCCTTTGTTTGTCCGACGATGCGTGGCAACTTGAACATTTCCAGTGCTTGCTCTAAGGTTACCGTTTCAATCTTCGCGCCTTTTGGAAGCGGCGCAAAGCGAGGCTTTTCGTCGCCGTCAGTTTCGCCAAGTTGCAGCATTGGACCGAAACGACCGAATCTTGCGATAATCGGTTTATTCGTCTTCGGGTCAATTCCCACTTCGCGATTAGCGCCGACTTTACTTCGGTCGATCCCGCCAGATTGCTCGATCAATTTATGGAAAGGCGTGTAAAATCCGTGCAACATTGCGCTTTTTTCCAGATTAGCACCGGCAATTTTATCAAATTCCGTTTCAACATTGGCGGTAAAATCGTAATCGACAATTTGCGTAAAATGGTCCGTCAGGAAATCGGCAATCAGCTCGCCGCTTGGCGTTGGAATAAGCTTGCCGCGAGTCGAGCCAGTTTTTTCCTGGACAATACTTCGGCTAACTTCCTCACCGTTATAGTTCAGGACGATTACATCTCGCGGCTGACCTTCGCTGTCGCCCTTTTCAACATAGCCGCGAGTCTGGATAGTGTCAATAATTGTGGCGTATGTGGATGGACGTCCGATTCCAAGCTCCTCCAGTTTCTTGACTAGCGAACCTTCGGTGTAGCGAGCTGGCGGTCGTGTAAATGTTTGGCGAGCCGTAATGTCGTGAGAGTTGACTCCATCACCAGACTGTAACTTCGGTAGAAGCTCATCTTTATTGCCGCCGTAAACGCGCAAAAATCCGTCAAACGTAATGACTTCGCCCTTCGCTTCAAATTGAGCGGGTTTTTTGCTCTTAGGTAAATTATCGCCTTTGATGCCAATTGTGATAGTTGTCTTTTCCAGTTTCGCTGGCGACATTTGCGACGCTAAAGTTCGGCGTCGAATCAGGTCGTATAATTTTTGGTCATAGCTATTATTAGACGCGGTTTCCAGAGTGATGTCTGTCGGGCGAATGGCTTCGTGGGCTTCTTGGGCGGATGCGGATTTGGTCTTAAATTTGCGAACCGTTGAGTAATCTGGACCGTAAAGACGCTTGATAAAATCGGTGGCCGCCGCGATGGCTTGACCGCTCAAGTTCACCGAGTCGGTACGCATATAAGTGATTTTTCCATCTTGGTATAATTTTTGCGCCGAAGCCATGGTCGCTTTGGAGCTGAAGCCAAGTTTAGAGTTGGCTTCCTGCTGTAAGGTTGACGTAGTAAATGGAGCCGCTGGATTGTGCGTTCCTGGAGTTTTTGAGATATCACTAACAATAAATTCGGCGGGTTTCAGACTATTTAAGAACTCATTCGCTGCTTCTTCTGTATCGAATTTTTGATTAAGCTCGGCCTTGAATTCTTGATTGTCGTGAATAAAAATGGCAGTAACTTTGAACTGAGAATTGCCCTCAAACTTCATAATTTCTCGTTCGCGCTCGACTAGTAATCGCACCGCCGGGCTCTGAACGCGACCAGCTGACTTTCCACCAGGAACTTTTTGCCAGACGACTGGACTGAGCTCAAAACCAACTAGTCGGTCAAGGATTTGTCGGGCTTGTTGCGCCTGAACCAAATTCATATCCACGATTCGCGGATTCTTAATTGCGTTGGTTATGGCGTCTTTGGTGATCTCGTGAAAAACAATTCGCTTAGTCGTTTCAATAGGAAGATTCAACACCTTACATAAGTGCCAAGCAATAGCTTCTCCTTCGCGGTCTTCATCGGTTGCGAGCCAAACATTTTCCTTGCCAACTGCCTTGACATTTCTCTTTAGCTCGGTGATAACTTTCTTTTTTTCAGGATCAACTTCATAAATTGCGAAAAAATCGTTAGCCACGTCAATCGGCGGCGTTCCATCCTTCGTCTTTTTAACAATCGAGCGAATATGTCCGACGCTGGACAGGACGTGAAAATCCTTGCCGAGATATTTCTCGATGGTTTTAGCTTTGGCTGGTGACTCGACGATAACGAGATTTTTCATAACTTTATATTATAACAAATCACTATCTGGCTACAACCGCAAAGTGAATTATTACGAGCGACCACTGAGGCGACCGAGCATTGCCATTGATCCGAGGGTGCGATTGACATCTGTTATTTGGCGTGGCTCTTCTGGTTTTTCTTTTTTCACGTCGCCGTTAATTGCTCGCTTTATATAGGTGTGTGTTGCGTGTACGGCGAACGGAAGCGAGGCGGCGAATGCTCCAGCTCCTAGTTTGCGTAGAAGTTTGGCGAGTTTTGGATTTTTATCCTGCTCGGCAACATGGGCGGCAATATAAGATATCAAAGTAACTGTTTCTCCTGCCATGGCTAGTTTTCCTGATTTGGTCGGTCGAGTTTCAGCTTTCTTGTCACTACGTAAATTGGTAATTCCTGTAACCCCAGCGTTTATCGAGTTTAGTAGCGCAACAATGCCAAGAACATGCTTTGGAGCCAACCCCTTTTTATACATTTCATAGAGAATTTTTGCCATAACTATTTTGTCTGTTGTGGCATCTAAGGCTGCTCCAAAATTGCTGGTCTGCCCTGTCATACGTGCTACTTTGCCGTCCAAGACGTCAGCTAATCGCCCGACCGCGCATTTCGCCAGCCCTTCGGGTGTATCGATTTCCTCAGATCCGTGTATCGCTAAAGCGGCGCCAGTTACGCTTATCAAATTAGGGATGGTAAAAACGTCTTTGGCGACTTTACGGGCGGTAGGAGATGTTTCTCGGGATTTTTTCATAGTCCGCATAATAACATCAATTTGTCAAAATAGCAATATTATCGTAACGTCCAATTATTCGCCCCGAGAGGCTTAATCACTCCGTTGATTTCCAGCATGGTTAACGCCGTAGCGAAGTCTGACGCGGATAATCCTGATTTTTGTTGGATTTCGTCGCCGTCGCGAAGCCCTTCTGAGATGAGTTTTATGATAATAGCTTCTTCAATTGTTGCGCTGGCTGCTAATTCTTGACCGTTGTCTTTTTGCAATTTTTCTGGCGCGATGATTGACAAAACGTCGTCGGCGTCTGTCACCAAATACGCCCCTTGTTTTAATAAAGTATTGCAACCCGCCGACAGTGGGCTGGTTATGTTCCCGGGAACTACAAACAAATCTCTTCCCTGATTTAGTGCGTGCGAGGCTGTGTTTAATGTGCCGCTTCGCTCGGCGGCTTCGGTGATAATAATCCCATCAGCCAGCCCACTAACCAAACGATTGCGCTCCAAAAAACTCCAACGATTAACTATTTTATTATCGCCCTTCATCCATTCTGAAACGACCGCGCCGCCCTGCTCTATGATGCTCATGGCTAGTTGATAATTAGTCCGCGGTGAAATATCAGGAAGCTCGTTTGGGACGACCGCCACGACCGTTCCGCCAGCTTCAATCGCAGCTTTTTGGGCAATGCAGTCCACGCCTAGCGCCAGCCCACTCACGATTACACATCCGGCTTTTGCTAGATCTGTTGCTAATCGCTCTGTCACTTCTTTTCCGTAGGCAGACGGCTTACGGGACCCGACGATTGATACGACTGGCGCATTTGTTTCTGGCAATTTTCCCATATAACATAAGCTTTTTGGTGAATTGGCAATATGTACTAATCTCTGGGAGAAAATATGCTCATCTGGTGTAATTCTATTGATTTCCATAAAAAATGTGGTAAAAAGTATTGACACTTTGTCAAATGTTTGCTATAATCAAGGACGATTGGTTAAGTAATTATTAACCAAACGCACCTTATACCCCCTATTCTAACTATATGTTAGGTTGCGCGCAATGGCATTAAGTATTCTTACCCTCCACTTTTTGCGGTTCAACGTTACGCGCATACTAACCCCTTTAACTGCCCTTTTTCAAAGGCGACCTCTGTTAATGTGAGTACAAAATTGTATTGATAGTCATCAGGCGCGGACTTTTGGAGTTTTAGTCGCGACGCTTCACTGATACGGTAGCTCGGGTGGGTTGAAGGGTAAAAAAGCGTCAGGTGATGCCCACCCTTACCTGGCGCTTTTTTGTTGGGAAAAATTATTTATTTTCTATAATATATCGGCACTTTTCGCAAATACCTTCCAGCTCAAAGTGGTGTTTTGTGACTATGAAATTATGTTTTTTACCGATGAGATCTATGAGTTTTTCGAGTTCTTGTGATTGTATGGGTTCGGCATTTTGGCAATTTATGCAGTAGAGGTGGTGATGATGTGGTATAAAAGGTTCTGCTAACTCGTAATAGTTCTTCCAGCCAATAGTTATGGTGTTTATAATGTTCAGATTATCGAACATTAGCAGTGTGCGGTAAATGCTGGCACGGTTAATGCTTTTGCAGTTTTTCGCAATATCGCCGACCGTAAGAGGTACGTCTGAATTTCGTAGGATATCAAATACTTGCTGGCGTGGTTTTGTCAGGCGAAGATTGTGACGTTCAAATATTTCATTTAGCATAGTGCTATCAATAGTTTATAACTTATTGCAACAAGTGTGCAATAGGCTTACAGTCCGAGTAGTTCATAAGGATATTTGGGTTGGCTGATTTTTGTGATATGCGCGTCGGTTATGACGTATTCGGCTTGGCTATTAACGATTTTTTGCGACAATTTACCCTTGACGATTAGCCACGTTCCGTCTGGGTAGTCTGTTGAAAAGTTTTTCTCGACCAGGATTTTCATAGGTACACTATCAACGGTGCAGCAACTTATAACGTATCTGGCAATATTGAAGTAGTTGTAGCCGTAGTTTTTTAACAGATCATTTGAAACGAAGCCAGTAATGGTGATATCTTTGCCGTTAAAATAAGCGGTTTCTTTGCAGGAATTTATTGCGGTTTTCCAGCGATTTATTGAGATTGTAGAAGAGCCTTCCTTTGGTTGAGGCGTTTCGCAACGACTTTCTGGCTCAATAATCATAGGACTTTCTTTTTGCGCGAGACTGCTTGGAGAGAGTGGCTTTGGCGGTAATATGTATCCGACTGATAATATAATTATTGCAAAATAAGATATTGGGGCAATTTTTTTCAAGCCAATTCTAGATTTGTCTTTTGCGGGTTTATTTTTTAATTGCAACATTATATCAATAAGCAAAAGTATAACGCCGATTACGCTAATTACGACCGCGAATGTGTGATAGCGTGGATGAATGTAAAAGCCGAGTTGGTCACGCCAAGCTAATAGCAAAATATATACACAAATGATAATTCCGCCAATTGATTTGGTAAGATTAGCGTACATATAAATTAACTCCCAGCCCGACAATTAATGATAAGACGAATACAGTTAAGGTAATTGTTGCAATAAATTTCCAGCGAAAAGTTGTTTTTAACAACGTAATCATTTTAATGTCTATCATCGGTCCGAATAGCAAGAAAGATAAAATTGAGCCTGTCGTGAAATTTCGCACATAAGCAAGTGCGAAGAACGCGTCGATGCTGGAACATATCGAAATGACGAAACTTAGCGTGATCATGGATATGACTGATAGGAAAATGTCGCCACCGACAGCGTTTATGATGAATCGCGGAACGAAGATTTGCGTGGCGGCTGCGATGCTAGCACCTAAGGCTAACATAGTAAATAATTGCCAGAATTCATTACGTGATGAGCTGAATATGTTTGATAATTTTGAACCGTGATTATGAGAGTGGCAAAGTTTTTCAAACTCTGGATTAATGACGGAATCTTCCTTAAAAAAGCTGACGATAAAAGCGGTTATTTGTACGATAATTAGCGCAAAGATAATTCGCCACCAAACCATTCGGGTGTCAAAACTGAAGGCGGTCATGGTTGAAATTATGGTTATCGGGTTTAAGATTGGCGCGGCGAAAAGAAAACTAATAACGTCGGCAGGTTTTAATCCGTTTGCTATTAAGCTGCGTGCAATTGGTACGTTGCCGCATTCGCACACTGGTAAAATTAGCCCGATCATAGAGAGCACAATTCGTCGAAGAAAGGCGTTTTTTGGTAACATTTTGAAGACATCTTTTGATGATAAAAAGTACCTGATAAGCGCGGATATGATAATTCCTAAAATTAAGAATGGGACCGCCTCGACGATTATGCTTAGTGTCAGTGTGATGAAATCTTGTAATGACGGAAGTAATTTATTGCACCATTCTGCAAATTCTCCGTTTAATAACATAACGCCGAATCGCGAGCTGAATTGATAAATAGAAATTATAAGGACGCCAAAAACCACCCAACCGATCAATTCGCTGTTGGCTGATAAAAACTTTTTTATGCGACCATCTGGCGATTTTTGTGCCATATATAAAATTATACTCCATGCTTATGCTATACTAAATCAATATGAAGCATCTTTTACATTCACATCATCCGTTTCGGATTTTCTGGTTTTCAGTCCTATTGACCTTAGGTCTGGGCAGTTTGATTTTTAGCCATATGGGCGTTAGCGGTCTTTGGTTATTTACTATTTTGGTGGTTTTGGAAGTCACGTTTAGCTTCGACAACGCGGTGATAAATAGCAAGGTTTTGGCGGGAATGAGCCAAGTCTGGCAGAAAGTCTTCCTGACGGCTGGTATATTTGTGGCGGTGTTTGTCGTTCGATTTATATTGCCAATTGCTATTGTGATGATCGCGAGCGGCCACGGATTTATGGATGTTGTCAATCTGGCGCTTCATAGACCTGTTGAATACGGCAAAATCCTGCATGAGGCGTCGCCGATGATTGACGCGTTCGGTGGTGCGTTTTTGATTATGATTGGGCTTAGCTATTTCATCGATTATAACAAGCGTGTTCACTGGATGCGGCACGTTGAGCCGATTTTGGCGAAGGCTGGGCGATTTGAGAATTTTAAGGTGTGCATAATGCTTAGCGTGGCGGCTGTTTTGTATTTTACAGTCGAGGCGCCGCATAAATCTTTGGTGTTGATTTCAGCGGTTCTTGGAATTGTGTTGCATATCGGATTGGAACTATTTGGGTCATTTTTCCATGAAGATGACGCGAAATCTGTTAAGATTAAAACTGGTTGGGCGGCGTTTGCTAGCTTGTTATATTTGGAAATTCTGGATGCCAGCTTTAGCTTTGACGGTGTGATTGGTGCGTTCGCCATCACCAACAGCGTGCTACTGATCGTGGCTGGACTGGGCGCTGGAGCGATTTGGGTCCGATCACTAACTGTATATTTATTGCGAACAGGCGCGCTTAGCAAATATAAATATCTGGAAAATGGCGCTCACTGGGCAATTATGGCGCTCGGCGTGATGATGATTGCCAAATTATTCCACTTGGAATTGCCGGAATGGGCGACGGGTGGCTTGGGCTTGTTGTTCGTGAGTTTGGCGGTTGGCAGCAGTATATTGGAAGCTCGATCGATCAATCTGCAAGAAGCTGCGGCTGTAAAATTACATCAAGCAGAAGAGCAATTGAAGAACGGCGCGTCAAAAATTGTGCCGCGAAAACGACGCTAGAATCTGGTTTAATATTTTATACTGAATGGCTCGATAGTTTCGTTAATAAACTTCTCGACCAAGCTAATTGATTCGGGTAATATCCAGCTTTGGAGAATTTTCTGCTCGTCTGAATTGAATTTGCCTAGGACAAAATCTACGTCACCAACTTGGCGTCTGAGCAAATTATCTGTGCCAATACGAATATGCCAAAAATCTGATCCGACGTGAGAATGCAAGGACTTTAATCCGTTGCTGCCCGCGTCTCGTCCGCCTTTGCGGGTTCGAATTTTACCAAAATCCAGCGCCGTGTCGTCGTGAATAATTAGTAAATCATCCAATGTCAATTTGTAAAAATCTAAGATTGCTCGGGCGGAAATTCCGACCTCATTGTAAAAAGTAGTTGGCTTAACCAGCAGGATTTTTTCCCCAGAAATATTCAGCTCGGCAATATCGGCGGAAAATTTTGGCTTATTGCAAAAAACTGCATTATTTTCTGACGCAAATTTATCAATAGCCAAAAATCCAGCATTATGCCTTGTGTTTGTGTATTTTTCGCCTGGATTTCCCAATGCTAAGATGACTTTCATAGACTTAGTATATCACCTTGTGAAAATGACGTATAATAAGCATGTGGCAAAACGCGACGATGATTTAGAATTTAGCATTAATGCTCCGTTTGATGATGGGCGAGCGATTATCGATAAAGTTCCGTTGTATTTGGTGAACGGCTCGTTGGGCGCTGGGAAAACTAGTGTTCTTGAGTTCTTATTGCAACAAAGTGACTATAAGGGTTCTCGAGTGATTGAGAATGAATATGCTAATGAAAATGTTGACGGTTATCGATTGGAAAAGCTGGCAGATATTGTGACGACTTTGGCTGGCGATTGTATCTGTTGTTCGTCGAAGCATGCATTGACGCGAATGTTACTTGACTTTTGTCGCAATTCCCCCGCCCCAGTGTTTATTGAAGCGACTGGCGTGGCGCGAACGATGAATTTGGTTGAGAAATTGATTAATGCACAAATATTCAATAAGTACGAGTTGGCGCAGAGTTTTTATGTTATTGATGCACATGAGATTTTACACGGAATTGAGCCGGCGCATGAAATTGAGTTGCAAGCGGCGGATATGATTTTAGTGACCAAAGAAGATTTGCTAAGTGACGACGAGCGATTGCAGTATGAATCCAAGCTGAGCTCTCTGCCTTACGGAAAAATATTGAGCGCGCCACGCGGTCGGTTTGACCTAAGTAAATTAACCACGCCGTCGGGACTACTAACGTTTTTCGATAAGTATGACGGCGAGTTGGTCGTGCCGGATAATCCGACGTATGCCGTGCTGGATATTTCTGGTATGAAAATTGCTGTGGCGACTCTGGAAAAAATTTGGCCGGAACTTTTTGATGCTTATAAACTCAGGCGAATGAAGGGCTGTTTTATTGATGATAATGGCGTGCGGCATCATTTGGAGGCGACGGAAAATCAGATTCAAATAGCTAATTCTGCGGCGGAAGAGCCAGCAAAAATTGTGCTAATTGGTGAACGTGCGGACGAAATTACGCGTGAAGTTTTGTCTGCGCAATTGGTGATGTTTGAATAAAAGTTCGCTTTCGTCGTTTCCGACTCATCAGCATAGATACACATCTATGGAGCGAATACAGCTAAGATTCGTTATAAAAGAAAATAGCCCGCTCGAAAACGTGCTCAAGCTGAAAACTAGATTTAATCCAGGAAACGCAAAACCTGCATTTCTAACCGAATTGAGTCTATTTTCGAGCGAGCTATTTTCAAGCAGGCTTATGCCTGGCCGTCAACATGAGGATCGTTATCCCTCTTGTTGTTTCCGTACCAGATGCGCCGGTACGTTAGCGTACCGGCTGCCCCCGCTCCAATCACTGCTCCAATCGGAGCAGTGATAGAGACAGGAGCCCCTGTCCCCATCGTGACAATACCTCCCAGAAGACCTCCCGCGAGGCCTCCCGCGAGGCCAGCTCCAGCGACCATCCCAAGCGCGATGATCATCATTGCTTTGAGAAATCCTTCTCCCATGATAACTCCTCTTCTGGAGTCGGGCGGAGAAATAAACTCTCCGCAGAACGGTGCGTCGATTTGACGCAAGCTAACACACATTGTGAAAGCTAATATATATATCACTAATAGAATAAAATGTCAATGGATTTTGTCAAAAATGTGGTTTTATAGCTGTTTTTCGGCGTTTTTGGCCTGTTTGTAGGCTTTTGTGACTGGCGCCAGACCGCGGGCGACGCGTTCGCGATTAGCCTTTAACTGCTTTTCGTCGCGGAAAGACATTTTAATTGGCGTTCCCGCAAAATTGAAAGCCTCGCGTAAAGTTCGCTCCAAATAGCGTTTATAGCTCCAGTGGACAAATTTCAGATTGCTGCCATATATAACAAACCACGGCGGAGCAACGTCAGTCTGGACAATGTAGCGCAGCTTCGGGTGCGAATTTTTCAGACCAGCTGGCGGATGCGCGGCGATGGCTTTCTGCAAAATGTCGTTTAAGGCGCGAGTTTTACATTCTTGGCGACGACGCTTATAGATATCAAGCGCTAGGTCAAACAATTTGGCGACATTCTGCCCAGTGACGGAAGAGGTGAATATCAATGGTGCGTACGGCGTGAACTTGAAGTTATAGCTGATTTGTGATGCAATTTCATCGTGCGTGTAGGTGTCCTTACCTTCGACGGAGTCCCATTTGCTGACGACCAGGACAAGCCCCTTGCCTGCCTCGTCAATAATTCCAGCTAGGCGCTGATCCAATTGAACGTTAAGCTCATTGACGTCCATAAGAAGCAGACAAACGTCGGCCTCGTTGATGGCTTGCATTGTGCGAAGAACTGAGAACTTTTCAATTCCCGTTTCTTGCTTTCCTTGGCGGCGAATTCCAGCGGTGTCGAGCAGTTCAATCGTCTGACCGTGATAACGAACTTGAACGCGGTTTACGTCGCGAGTGGTGCCGGCGACGTTGGCGACGATGGCTTGCTGCTTGCCCGCTAAGGTATTGAATAGATTACTTTTGCCGACGTTTGGACGGCCGATTAGTGCGACGCGGATGATATCATCAGGCGCGGTTTCGGTGGCTGGCGGAATAAGCTCGGCAATGCTATCAAGAAGCTCCGAAATGCCAATGCTGTGTTCGGCGGAAGTTTTTATGATGTTTTTAATGCCGAGCCGTTTGAATTCGTCGATAGAAAGAGAGCCTTTTAAGTCTGCTTTATTTGCGATTAGAATGACTGGCTTGCCGCTTTTTAGAGCTTTTTTGGCCAGTTGTCGATCAGCGTCAGAAGGATAAACAGTGGAGTCAACTGTTACGAGGATTACGTCAGCGGCGGCGGAAGCATCAGCGATTTGATCCTGAATGGTCGCCTCAAATTCGTCCTCGGCAGTTTTCAGTCCGGCTGTGTCGATGAGCCAAAATTGCGAATAGTCATCTGACGGTGCAGAATCTACGTTGCGTCGTTTGTATGAGACTTTACCAACAACATTGTCGCGTGTCGTGCCAGCTTCCCTGGCGACGATGGCTGTGCGAGAGCGCGTCAAGCGATTAAATAGTGAGCTTTTGCCGACGTTGGCCTGCCCGATGATGGCGACTGTTGGTAATTTAGACATGATTGTATATTATAGCAGTTTTAAGACATTTTGGCGAGCACACTGTTTATATAAGCCTCGCATGGGCGAACTATTTTCAGGAAATCCTCAAAACATCTCAGGCCGCTTTTTGCTATGAATTTCTCGGTCTCTACGACTCGCCTATATCCCTCGTTATCGCTATTATATTTTCTGGTGTAACTGTGGATGTAGGCCTTTGGAGATTGTTCGTTAATTGGATTTGGGTAAAGTGTTATGTAGCAATTTTCTTCAGGGTTATTTATGCAGTAGTAAACGTTATTGTCGTCATCTTCGAACGCTACGGATATAGGATATTTAAATTTCTTAGTACGTTTCTCGACCTCTTTAATGAGTTCGATGTAAGCGTAGATTTGGTTTTCTAGGAATTTTGGTAAAATGCTGGACTCGTCCTTCTCATAGAACAGTTCATATATAGTATTCGACCTTTCTTCCTTAAGGTTGCATACGACTGCTTTTAGTTTTTCTGAGGACAAGGGTTCAGGTTCGCGCCCTAGCGCTTCCATTTTGCAATTACACTTTCTATCAAATTTAGCACAAAAGCTATATTACAATATTTACTGTAAAATGTAAAGAGCTGCGGAGTAAATTATGAATTCGTGAATTTCTCTTCTCGCCATTCGCTTCTCTTGAGGTCGCCGAGCGAATAATTGCCGAAGTTTGTTCTGTGGAGTTTTTTGACAGTGTAGCCTAATGCATCGAAAGTTCGCCGAATTTGACGATTCCTACCTTCGCTCATTTCCACTATCCAGCGACAATCATCACCTTCGTGTTGTCTTTCTAGCGTCAATTGACTGCGTCCGTCAGGAAGCTGCACGCCAAAATCATTGATCATTTGACGATGTAGAGGTTGCAGTGGCTGGTCGATTGTAACGAGATATCGCTTAATCTTATAAAACGACGGATGCGTCATGCTGTGAGCAAAATCGCCGTCGTTCGTCATGAGAATCAGCCCAGAACTGTCTTTGTCCAGGCGACCAACAGGTTTTAAGTGGTGAAGATTCTTCGGTAGCAATTTGTAGATTGTCGGAACGCCGCCCTGAGAAGCGCGCGAACATAAGTATCCTGTTGGTTTATGTAGGATGATGAGTTGTTTGGACTGTAATTCTAGCAATTTGCCGTTATAGGAAATTTTATTTGTGTCAGAAATTTGTTGACCCAATCTGGCGGGCTGACCGTCAATAGTAATCTTTCCCTTCTCTATCAATTCGTCAGCCTTCCGCCTGGAAACACCCAAGCAAAGCGCCACGAATTTGTTGAGGCGCCAAGATTCTTGATTTGTGTCTGGGCTTATCATTGTTGTGGATTTATCGGTGGAAATTGTGGCGACTGAGAAGTTTCTGATGGTTGATGTGGGATGCTTTGCTCCTGAGGCTGTGCTTGGACCTGAGGTATTACGCTAGCTTGCTCAATAGGATTTGGCGTTGGCTGCGGCGCTGGAATCTGTGTTGGCTGAGGCTCTGGAGTTGGTTGAGAAATTCTCTGTGTATTGTCTAATTCTTCTGCCATAAGCTTAGAGATGTCTACCGAATTCTGAGAATCGTCAGCTGGTAAAGGTTGAATAATGCGGTCACCAAGCCCTGAGGGTCGTGGTGCGGGCGATGAAAATGGCGCCATAGGCTGCGGCAGGGTTGTCGGCTGAGGTGTTGGAATCGGTTGAGGCGCTGCTGGAGTTGGTTGAGGTAGCGGCTGCGGCGCCGGCGCGAATGCCTGTTGCGGATGTTGTTGTATGAGTGGATTTACTGCAGGAGTTGTTGGCGTTGCAGCGGGGGCGGCTGGTTGCGGTGACAATGAAGAAATATCAGGTCTAGTAACTGGCTGCGGCGCTGGAATCTGTGTTGGCTGAGGCTCTGGAGCGACTGGCTCATATGTATGAGCTGGTTGTGAAACTGGCACTGGATTTGTGCCGACTCCTGGAAGATCTCCCAAAGTTTCGTGAACTGCCCTCACAACGTCCTCTATTCCCACCTGAGACTTCACCAAGTATTTATCAGCGCCAAGTTGCTCGCCACGCTTTCTCTGATCCTCTGAGGATAGCGCGGTCATGATAATCACCTTAACGTCTTTTGTTTCTGTTGTCGAGCGTAAAATGTCCAACATATCAAATCCGGAAATCTTCGGCATCATCACGTCGCTTAAAATTAATCGCGGACGTTCTTTAATTGCCATGGCCAGAGCTTCTTCGCCGTCGCCCGCCGAAACGATATCGTAGCCCTCCGCCAAAAGTCGTACGCCGTAAATTTCGCGTAAACTTTTGTCGTCCTCAACCAATAAAATTTTTGTCATATGTTTATACTATACTGAAGTTTTGACAAAAAATCCATAGTTCTTATGGCTATTATTCGCGTCCAGGTATGGACAATTGCTGGCGTTTTCTTCGCAATTCTTCCTCAATTTCAGCCAACGTTGGCTCGGAAGAATTTCTGGCTGGTTGTGGAATTTCTGGCTGGGTCGTCGGGACTGCGGGCGCGGATGGAGCTGGATTTTCTGGAGTTGCGATTGCGGCTGGATTTGAATCGGCAATTTCGCTATTATTTTTTTCAGCCGCGATATCTTCCGCCTTCTCTTCTGCGGCAATTTCAGTTTCTTCTGGAACGGTAGAATCTGGCATTGAATCTTTAGCTTCCGCAGATTCTAATCGCTGCTTGGCTTCCGAACTACTCATGCGAGGAATTTCCAAATAGAAAGTACTTCCCTCTTTATATTTGCTTTCAACTCGCAAGTTTCCAGACATCGCCTCGGCCAAGCGGCGGCTCAAATATAGCCCCAAGCCAGTTCCGCCAATTTCTCGCGTGTCAGAATTGTCCACCCGATAAAATTTTTGGAATAAATGCGGAATATCTTCGGCGGGAATGCCAATGCCGCTGTCTTTTACGCTTACGGAAATCTGCTTATCGTCGCCGGTAATATTGACGACAACTTCGCCCGACGGCGTGTATTTGATGGCATTTTCAATCAGATTGCTGACAACTTCCCTAAAATGGTCAGGGTCAATATTGGCATAAAAAATCGGCTGCAATGACTTCTCCTTACCTTCATCAATTATGTCTGGCATGAAGATATAATTGAGCTGCTTTTCGTTAGCTTTCGTCGCTAAACCATCAAAAATATCCTTCAAAAATTCGTTCACGTTGATGATCTTCGGGTTATTTTTCATTCGCCCGTCTTCAACTTTGCTAATGTCGAGGAGATCTTGGAATAAGCGCCCCAGATGTTGCGCTGATTCATGGGCTTTGGTAATGAAATCGCGGGCTTTCTCGTCGATGTGAGCGGTGGCTGGATTTAACGCCAGACCCAAATAGCCCTCAATTGACGCAACTGGCGTACGCATCTCGTGGCTGGCGGTGGAGATGAACTCGGCTTGCTCGCGCTCCTCGGCTTTTTCTTTGGTGATGTCGCGGAAAACTACGATAATTCCTTCGCCGTCCGTGCCGACTGGAGAGCTGACGATTGATACTAAAATGCGTTTTTCAGAGCTGGTCAATAGGAATAATTTATCGTTGTGCGTTGGCTGGTTTTTTGATAAGGACTGGGCTATTGGATTATCGAGGTCCTCTACGTCTTTTCCGTCTGAGGTAACGAGTTTTAAGACGCTTTTCCAATTAAGTCCGAGAGCGTCGCCTTGGTCCCAGCCGATGATTTGTTGGGCGGATGGATTGATTAATTCTATGTTGCCGTCTTTGGAAATAGCCAGAACGCCGTCGTCGATAGCATTAATCACTACGTCAGATTTGTTCTCAACCGCGGAAAGTCTATTCTCCAGATTGGATGTATTGTCATCAGTTTTTTGGCGGCGAATCCATAAAACAAGGCTGAAAATCAAAGGCAAAAATCCGAAGAATAGGTAGCCGATGATGAATTGTATATTTATTCCCTGTTGAACGCTGGCGGCTATAATTTGCAAAATAACCAAAAGTCCCATTATTCCTAAGATTATTGCGCCGAAAAATCCTGCAAAAATTGCCACGATAATCCACATAACTAAGAATGGTGAAACGACTCCGCCGCTGGTAATTATGGTGGTTGCGGCGACGGTGACGGTTAATAAATATACAAAAATTCCGATTTCAGTTTCGTGTTTTCTGGGAAGCCAAAAACATAAAATCAGCACAATTAAGCTGCCAATTCCTGCTACGCCAGCCGCCAAATCTGAGACCGATAATCCGATTGGTAGTTGATAACCGGTCGGTATAAATCGTGCCCATGCGTATAAAAGAATGATCGTAAAACAGCTCAGCAATGCCACTTCACACAATCTCCTTAGCCAAAATCTGGAAATTGCGTGAGGCTTAAAGTAAATCCCGCCCTTTTTCATGCTTTTATTATGGCGAATTTTCAGAAAAATCTCAAGTGATAAATATGACATAGAGGTTGTATGGATGCGGAAAAGTAGACAAGCCTCCTCTTCTCGTGGTATAATCCATGGAGTTACGGCCCTATCGTCTAGCGGTTAGGACACCAGGTTCTCATCCTGGCAACCCGGGTTCGATTCCCGGTGGGGTCACCAAGAATAGTTAACTTATTAAAAAACATCTACATGAAGGTGTTTTTTTAATTTGTGAAGTAGTATGCTTCAATTCTCAATATTCTTCAACTTTTCGTATAAATACAGACTTTGCAGTCAGCGGATATTATTAGAGCTATCATCTTGCTCCCAATATTTAGTAAAGTGATCCTCTGCGTTATTAGACCGGAACAGTTCTTTTAGTATTTCTATTATTTCTTCTTTCGTCTTGCCGATCTGCTCGCTATCTAGGTCATCAATAGAATGAACGTTGACATCAAATAGTTTTTTTGCACTTTTATTACTGTCTTTGTAAAATTCTTCTATCCCGTTAAATTTTTCGAATGTTTCACATATACGCCTACAGCAGCTAATCATTAAGGCTGGCTTGTTCTCGACGTATAAGAATTTTAATTCTATCCATAGTAGCTCGTAGCTGGTATGGAGATCGCAGTCTCCTTTTCTAATTGGCTGTATGGATGTTTTGTTTCCGTCTGATAATAGATGAATATTGTCGTATTTTTTGTAAAATTTTTCTTGGCTTTTCCTGACATTTAAGTAGAAATGACAGTTGTGAGTAAGGACTATGAAATAGTCTTTCTTATTTATCATAGCTAAATAAATGCGTTGAAGTTCAGATATCATTAGATACTGTGTAACATCATCATTGCTTGTCATTGGGTCGTCGAAAATAATTATCCTTGGATTGCTGCTGTCTCCTTCTTCGTCAAGCTTAAAGATAAAATAGAGGAAGGCTACAATATTCATCTCTCCTCTACTAAGATTTTCGACATTTCTTAATTTACCGTTATATCCTAGAATTTGATACTGACCTTTTTGTTTATTGTCTGGATTCTGTACTAGCTCGAGAGAAAAAGAATTAATGCCGAATTGTTTTAGTAGCTGATTTATTTTTGTTGCCGCCAACTGCTCATTCTTTGTTTCTGAAATTAAGTCTTTTATCTCTTCTTTCTTCCCTCGGATATCTTCTTTTATTTTTTCAATTTCTTCTTTTTTACTATCCATTAAGGATTTTAATATAGATAGCTGCTCGTTATTTTTTGTATAATCGAATTCCTTGAGGAGTTGTGCGACGTAGCTCAAGCGAATAGCCTTTTCTGCTTTTGTTTTCCTTTCCGAGATTTCGTTTGTGAAATTATTCGCGTCATCGACTAGCTGTTTCATTCTATTATTAATATCTTCAAAGCCCTTGGGAATATCTTCCTTTATTGGATCAAGCTTAACGAAGGGGGATTTTTGTTTTTCTAATAAAGCGCCTTTTATTATTGACAGAAAAATCTTTATCTCATTTACTCTAGATGTAATAAGGTTATTAACTTCCGACACCTCTTTTAATAAATGCCTGTAGAACATCTCCGGCTCAATGCGCTTAATTTCATCTATTTGCTTCTCGATTTTTGAAATGTAGTCAAGTTCGTGATTTATGCGTTCTTCGGTTTTTGCAAGCTCTTCATTGAAGAACCGGCTTAGTTCGCTCCAACGGTTTTCTTCAAAAATAGATCCGCAAAAAGAACACTTGTCTCCCGGCTCATGAAGTTTCATGCCCTGCCTTGCGAAATTTTGCTTATCAGGATTGTCTGATAGCTCTGGCAGATTGGTCGGTTGAGGTGTTTCTGTTCGAATAATTTCATTTGCAGAGGTAAGAATCTTTTTTAGCTCATAGTCTTCAATTGGTGACAGATTGACTATTTCTTTTTTATCCTCTTTGATAATACTATTATTATTTTTTAGCTCATCTTCCTTTAATTCTACTGGATTTAATTTTATATCATTTTTAAAATTATTCTTGTTATAATTCCGTCCAAGATTACACTTGTTGGTTATCTGTGCTGCACTATTGGTAAAGAACTTCTCTATTTTATTACTGCATTCGCTATAGGAGTTTTCCGACTTTTTAAATTCTGCACATAGGTTATTATTATAATTAATGTCGTCATCTATTATTGTTTCGTTTAATTCATCAATTTTTCTGTTTAGATTATTGATTTTACCTTGAATTTCAGAGTTTTCCTCTCCAAGGGATATTGCGTTCAGTTGTTTATTCTCGGCAACATTTTCAAAATCTTTAAATACTCTCACGTCATAAGAATCTCTATACTGTTCTATTATGGCGTTGGTTATAGTGGTTTTACCGGTGCCATTTCTGCCAAAAATAAAAGCGGGCTTACCTTCTGTGAAAGATATTTTCTCATCCTTAAATCTGTCTGGATACTGCGAAAGATCTATGTCGATTGTAGTCATATTACTCATTCTAGCATTCTTTCAGCTATCTTTGCGCTTTAGTTTTGTCTAATTTAAGGAAAGTGTTTGCCGACTTTACGTTTTTTTATTTATCCTATGGCTTTTTATGAATTGTGCTAAGAGTTGTCACTATCCATCTGCTTAACGACATCTATCAAATTCCGCGGCGTAATGTCAGCCTTAATTAGATATCCGTCAACGCGACTCATAACGGATTTTCGTGAAGCCTCGTCCTGCTCAAAATTGGTCATAATCAGAATCTTACTATTCGGAACCAAATCGACATTGTTATTTCTCAGCGCGTCTAAAATCTGGTCGCCGCGTTGCTCTGGTAACATCAAATCTAAGATTATCAAGTCAAAATTCTGGTTACGCGCCGCCACTAGCCCGTCATTTCCGTCAACCACCCACGTCACGTCATATCCCGCTTTTTGCAAGCTTCTGACGTACATTTCGCCAATAAATCGATCATCTTCCACGCATAAAATTGTCTTTATCATAATTCCTCCTAGCCCTTATACATAGCGTGATTTTTTATCCAGCCGCCGCCCTTTCGTATCAATTGATTATTCAACTGCCCGTCTTCTAGCAATTTATCTTTAACTGTAGCATAAATTGGCAAAGTGAACGAGAATACCGAGCCTTCGTTTTCGCGGGATCGAGCGATTATCGAGCCGCCGTGCGATTCGACAAAGGCTTTGCAAATATAAAGCCCAATTCCTGTTCCAGCCACAGCCTCGCGTGATCTGTGTGATCGGTAGAACTTGTGGAACAAATTGTCCACAACATTCGCCGGCATACCAATTCCGTTATCGGCGACGGACACTTCCACGAAGTCGCCTTTTTGTTCGGCAGAAACCGTAACTGATCCGCCCTCAAAACTGTATTTGATGGCATTGTCAATTAGATTACCAATCACTTCCCCGATACTTCCGTGATCGGCGGCTACGGTTGGAAGGTCATCTGGAATATTGACGCTGAGCATTCTGTGTTGCGTCGAGGCGCGAAGCTGCATATCATCAGCAATCGAGGCGTAAATATTAGCGACAGTATCTTCCAACAAATAAACCTTCAAGTGATGTCTATCGTATCTGGCAACGTTAAGAATATTGTCAATGTAGCTAGACAAGCGATTGGACGAAACGACCAACCTGTCAAGAAGTTGCCTTTCGTCACCCTGTAGGCGCCCAGCAAACTCTTCGTTGATAATGTCCAGATATCCACGAATAACCGTAATCGGTCCGCGAAGTTCGTGGGCGGCAAATGAGATGAAATTGAGGTCCTCTTCTTCTGGCAAATATCCTTTAGACTTGTCGATGAGGAAAATGACAGTTTCGGCGGCGGCGCCTTTCTCAAATGAAGCCACGATATCAAAAATCCGCGTTTTTTGGATGATGTCGGGGTTGGTGCTAATGCGTTGCCAACGGCGTTCGGCTTTAATTTTCTCATTGGAGATTTCGTGAAGCCAATCGGAAATGCTCGGTTCGTTTAGAAAATCAAGCGCCAGAAAATCCTCGCCTTTTGCGTTCCTGGAAATCGGGGCGGCGGAATTGGCGAAGATAATCTTCTGATTGGAATTAAGAATCACGACGCCAGTGCTGGCTTGATTTAGAGCTTGAGTGAGCGGAATTTTTGGCTTGTCGTTGTCGTTAGCTGGTTTTTGCTCTGGCTGATAATCGCCATAAATTGCCTGAAGCGCCGTCTTAAATCCAGTTTTTTCGTAGCGTTTATCGTTAGGATTTGGCGGAGTGTCGGTTGTCGGTTCGCCAATTTTATGAGAAAGTGCTGCCAGAATTTTATTAAGCGGCGCAGCGATAATTTTAACGATAGAAATTGAAAATAGGATTTGTAAAATAGCGGTAATTAAAATGATAATCCAGAAATTTAGCTGGAATACGGAAATTGCCGTGAAGTGGAGTGCGATTCCCAGCCCCAATATGATGCAGGCGCTCGCTGACAATAAGACTAATATGACTTTTCGGTAATAATATTGTTTGTACTCGCGCAAAGTTTTAGATGCTGGATCTATTGCCATGAAACACTTCCCCTTCCTGGCGTGAAGGCTGCAATCCATGTTTGTCCGCGATTTAAGGCGATGTCTTTTCCGGATTCGTCTATCAATTTAAGCGGCGAATTGATGTCCGCTTTTGACCAAGTGGCGGTGGCGACTGTGCCGTTTTGGAAAATGTAAGCTTTGCCGGATCCTGTCGTTTTGACATCTTCGTAGCCATCGTAATTTTGAGCCCGAGCTTCAACGCCCACTTCCATAGCTACAACGGTATTTGGAGTAATTTGTCCATCTTCCCTGTCAGTGTGTGGCGCGCCAGCCATGCTCCTGGGGTAAGAATTTGACGCCTTGTCGTAAGCGTATGAGGTGTTGTAGAGCGACCCACTGAGGTTTATGTTTACAGATGTGGCGTTTGGTGATTCGACAGGCTTGCCGTCTGCTCGCGCGAAGCTGGTGAATTCGGAATTGTTATAGCCTTTTGCGCTGTTCAATTGATCAAGTTTTTCTCCTGAAGTATAGACGTTGTGCGGCGCGTAGCGGTCGCGAGATCGCCAATATGATCCGTCGTTAAAGAACTGGTCGATGTCGCGATAATTGCCGTTTCTGACTTGAGATAAAGCGTTGGGGCTTCCGCCAACGTGCGCGATTGATGCTTGATATGGCGCCGCCCAGCTCAAATAGTACAATCTCAAGCTTCGCACTGGACCGATTAGCGCCGGCTTTTCTCCCTGGTACAGAGCCAAAAACCTAGTAATTCCGCCTTCCGCCACAGCTTCATAAACCACGCCGGCTTTCTTCAGTCCTGACTGTGGTCTGGCGGCTGGACTATTCTCAATCATCACGCCAGTTACGGGCAACTTTGCGGCGGCTTCGTTCGCGATTTCCACGCCAGTTAGCGGCGAATAAAACTTCTTCGGCGCGGGTTTTTTAGTTGGTAATTTCAGATCCACGCTAGCGGTCTGCTCGTATTTTATGGAGTGAATTGCAATTATGAAAACTCCAGCAATAACCGCTGCGCTCACCACGAGCACAATTGCCAGAATGTGCTTTTTTACCCATTCTTTGAACGACTCCCAGCGAGCGTTCTTTTTTTGTCCTGATTTATCTATTTTTTCAACATTCATGCTTATGCTTAGTATAGCATTTTCGGCGCACGAATAAACTATTTTTGTAGATAATTATCGATTCTTTGCAGAGTTTTTTCCTTGCCAATTAGCGCCAGCGTGTCGTTAAGCTGCGGACTAAACGGCGCCCACGTCGTCACAATTCTCACCAGGCTAAACAAAATCCCCGGCTTTCGTCCTGTCGTTTCCAGCAATTGATTAAGGTAATTCTGAATTGTTTCTGGCGTCCAATCTGTAATTTTCTCGAATTCTTGGCGCGCAATTGACAATAATTCTCGTCGTTCGTCGTCGGTCAATTTGCGAAGTTGCTTATTTCCGTCAATCAATTCCGTATCAATTTCAGGCTCGACGAAGAAATAACTTGTTAATTTTGGCAAATCCTGTAATGTCTTCAAGCGATCTTGCGCCAATTCTAGAACGCGCTTTTTATACGATTCGTCGGCGTTTTTGGCTTCTTCGCCCCAGAATGATTGGCAGCGAGAATAAAGATCGTCCAAGCTAAGCGAGCGAATCCATTGACCGTTCAGCCAAATGAGTCGTTGTTCGTCAAATCGCGCGCCAGATTTTTGAACGCGGTTGAGTGAGAACTTTTCAATCAGTTCGGCTTTACTGAAAATTTCCTGCTCCGTGCCGTCATTCCACCCAAGTTGCGCTAAGAAATTAAGCATCGCTTCTGGCAAAATTCCCTCTGATCGATACTCAGTTACGCTTTTAGCACCGTCACGCTTGCCAAGTTTTTTATTTCCCGATGGCGCCATAATGTGTGGCACGTGTGCTAGAATCGGCGGCGTAATTTTAAGAGCTTCGTAAAGCGACAGATATTTAGGCGTGCTGGCAATATATTCCGAGCCGCGAATCACGTGCGTGACTTGCATTTCGAAATCGTCAATGATGTGTGCAAAATTGTAGGTTGGCAGACCGTCCGCTTTGATCAGAATGAAATCGTCCAAAGCTTCTGGGCCGGCCGACAATTCGCCCATAACGGCATCTTTCCAAGAATATCGCTTAATTTCTGGAACTTTGAAACGCAGCGGCATCCCGAGCTGCCACTCTGGCGGATTTTCTGGACGATGGTCGCGATATAAAAATGCGCGCTTTTCAGCCCTGGCTTTGTCGCGGAAAACTTGCACTTCTTCAGGCGTGTACGGATCGGCGTAAGCTAGTCCTTCGCTGATCATTTTCTTTGCCCACTTTATGTAAATGTCGCGGCGATCTGTTTGGTGATATGGACCAAAATTGCCAGACTCTTCTTTTGGATTGTTAAGAGTTGGTCCCTCATCCCAATTTAGTCCTAGCCAATTTAAGGTTTCCAAAATCATTTCTTCCGCGCCTTCGACGAACCGAGCTTGGTCCGTGTCTTCAATGCGTAAGATGAAATCTCCCTGATGCGCCCTGGCAACAAGGTATGTGTATAGCGCGGTGCGGACGTTGCCTAAGTGAATATAGCCAGTCGGACTTGGCGCAAAACGAGTTCTAATAGTCATGAGTAAATTATAGCACGTTATCTGATGAGTTACAGGCTAGTGGCGATTTTTTCAATTTGGCTGCTTGAGAGGTTCGCGTCGCCACTGATTTGATATAAAATCCCGCCGTTCACCCAAGCCGCTTCTTTCCCGCCGCTGTAAATTGTCAATCCGTCGATCATCGTGGTGTTTGGATTCTTGTGCTTTTCAGAGAAAAATTCTTTCACTGCTGACGAATTCCAGCCGCTTTTTTGCTGGGTTATGGTGTACCCTGAACTTCCGTCGGCGTAGGCATATTTCATAGAGACCTCACCCGATTTGAATTTGATGGGTCCGTTTAAGGCGTAGCCGTCTGGCTTGTAGCCTGGATATTTGGCATCAATTCCCGATTGAACGGCTGCCATTTTTATGGAAATATTTGGCATGCTCAGATATGTTAAATAGCCACCGAGTAGCATCACCGCAAAACCAACAGAAAACGTATTCAACCAACGTAAGGCGCCGCCCTTTTTCTGGCGTCGACGTGCTTTTTTATTGCTGATAATCTCATTCGATAAAGCTTTCTCAATCGCTTCGTTTTTCAATTGGTGAGCGGTTTTTACGACTGGCTTTTCTATTTTTTGCGGAGCGACGGCGACAAGCGGATTGTTATTCATAGCCAGAGGCTGGCGCTCTTTTCGCAATTTAGTATCAACGCTAAGAGGTCTTTGTTGAGCGCGACGAGTAACGGGGTGAGCTTCGGCTGGGCGGTTAATAGCAATTTTCTGAGGAACTGGCTTGCTGACAATTGGCGTAGAAAACTTCTTCACGGCGATATGTTGTTTCACGTCGACGCGAGCTTTCTGGGGTTTGGCAGCCAATGGCGTACGCTGCGGCATTTTAACGTGCCGGCGATTCAATGTGCTGGATTTCTGAACGTGTGCGGCGTGAATATTTGATACAGACGTACCACGCTTACTGATTGATTGTTCTTTTTCTATTTCAGATTTTTCAATCTTAATATCATCCATTACCATTCCAGTAATAGTATTGTAAGCTCGTCCATTGATAACCACGTAGTTTTTACTTGCCATTAATCCCCCTAATGTTTATTCCTGTATATTATATTACAAATCGCCTAAGGTTTTTTCAAGTGTAAAAATATGTTATAATTTCCGTAATTATGTACCAGAAAAAGAATCGCACTAAAGAGCTCGCACGGCGGACCTTTGTGTACACGCTGATGACATTATCACTTATAATTCTTCTTACGTTTTTGACGTTTAGAATGCTCGGCTATACGTTTGATCCGAATACGAAAGAATTGCAACAAACTGGACTTGTCCAATATGAATCACATCCTGGCGGGGCGCTGGTTTATGTTGACGATATGGAGCTGCGCCGCACTCCGACGAAAAGCACTGTTCTTCCTGGTAAGCACACTTTTTCGATGAAATTGGATAAATACGAACCGTGGCAAAAAACGTTGAATATTAAATCTGATACCGTGACAAATCTGAATTACGCCAGACTGATTCCGACAAAACGCGAAACTACCGAAGTAAAAACGTTCGACTCATTACAATCCATTTCTCTGTCGCCAGCTGGTAATTTCTTGATGGGATTTGGCGTTAAGGATAAAACTCCTATTCTGACAATTGGCGACATTCGCGACACAAACAAAGATAAGGAAAAGTTCACGGAACATGCATTAAGCACGAGCGTTTTGGCTGGCTATTCCCTGTCTTCTGACAATCATACGTTTACTGTGTCGGAGTGGGACCGCGATTCTCGTTACGCGCTAGTGAAGCATTCGTATCCAGCGGAAAATAACGCTACGGGCGTGCAGTGGTTGGTTTTTGATAGAGAAAATCCAGAGAAAATTACCGACGTAACAGCAATGACTGGTTTTGGAATTAAGCAAATTGGCTTTGCGGGGACTGGCGCACACACGGCTTACGCCTTGCAGGAAACTGGCGAATTGAGGCGAGTTGATCTTGATAGCTCGACAATTTCCAGCCCAATTTTGACTGGCGTCGAATCTTTCAAGCTTTACGGCGACGATCGTTTGTCCTACCTGGCTGTTATTGACGGTAAAAAAGTGGCAGGAATTTGGAAACGAGATTGGAAAGAGCCGTTTGTGATTGGCACTTTTGCTACTGATTCTACCCCGGTAATTCGAATTTCTCGCTATTTCAATAAAGACACGGTGGTTTTGACTGATGGCAAAAATATGACAATTTATAGAGGCGACATTTCGGATTCTAAGGACCGCCAAAAAGAGTTCTTAAAAACGGCAAAGATTATTAAAACCGATAATGCGATTACGAGCATAACGATGGACAATGCTGGGCGATTTATCGTGGCGCAAAACGGCGCGACATTGCAGACTTATGATTTGGAGCGTAAAGAATTGTCGAGCGCGTTTAACATCGGCGTGGCGCAGGAAGTGAAGTGGCTTGACAATTTCTATATCCGTAGCATTTCTGCGTCGGGAAAAATGGAGATTCGCGAGTTTGACGGCACGAATGCTCATACGTTGATAAGTGTTAAGCCTGGTTTGGATTCTGTTTTGTCCTCGAACCAGCGATACGTTTACGGATTGACAACCAACGCTTCTGGAAAAATTGTCCTGAGTAAAATGAATATGGACAATGGATCGACTGGGTTATTTAATTAAATAGCTAGTCTATCGACCGCCGAATAATTTCTCAAGTAAAGTCGGCTCGGGCTTTCCTGGGATATTTGATTTGTTGTTTTGCTGCTGATTTGAGCTGGATTCTGACGTCGCAGTGGCTTTGCTTGGGTCTGGGCTGATTTGTTCCGCAAAGATAAGAAGTCGCTTTTCTGCGGTTCCTAAAGGCACACAACTTACAAGTGTCAGCATTGGTTTATCTGTATTAATCTGAACTTTTGAAACTTCGGTTGGCATAACAACTTCTGTTGAAGTTATCTTGTAAGTGTAGCGCTTTCCATTATAATTCATGTAAATAATATCGCCCTTGACCAACTTTTCATTCTGAGCAAAGACGAATTTATAATCACCACTAGCAAAGGCATCGTTACTGGAGTGTGCGGCAAATACGGCATTTCCGACTTCGCCTGGCACGGCGCTGGCGCCAGGAATTGAAAAGTGAGCTACTCCCTTCTCCATGGCTTTTGATTGCGATTTTGTGTCGCTGGCGGCGCCGTAAATGACCGGCGCGTCAACGTTAATCTTTGGGATGATAATCCTAGGTTCAGGTCCGACAGTTACGTCAGTGGAGGCGTCAACGATGATGTTTTGCGGGTTAATTGCGCCAGGTGTTGTATAGGCTGCGACCGCGCCGAAAATAACGCGGTTATATTGCAAAAACATGAAGACTAACAGCACCGATAATCCAGCAATCGCTGGAACAAAATGTCGGGATTTTTTCACCTTATTTGCGGAGTCGCGAACCTTTTGCTGAATTTGACTGCGGAGTTCTTTTATGGCTGCTTTTTGTGGGTCCAGAGGCTCGTCTGCGCTGATTACTGGCGTGATATTCTGATTTTCCTCCGTCAATCGAGAAATTTCACGGTTCTTTGCCGCAATGTCGCCGGCGTAGTAACGCTCATAATACATCTGATAATATTTCTGCCAAGCACTGTGGTATTGCTTCCATTGGTCGGCTGAAACTTGAGTGTGGATGGTTGAATTTTGAGTTTGAGCGGCTTGGTTTGCGGGTGCGGAATTGCTAATTTGTGGATTTGGCTGAATCTGGGTTTGGGCAATTGGCGTCGTCCGCATAGCGTGATTAGCAGAGTCTTTTTTCAGCTCTGGCTGTGGCGTTGTTGGAGCTTGCTGAGGTTTGACTATTTGTGCCTTAGGCTGTTCTGATCGGACTTCGGGTTTTGATTGTGATTGAGCGGAAAATGGTTGCGGCTGAGATCTTTCTGGTGCGGAATTCTGTTCTTCTGTTCTGGAATAAATAGCGTCAAGTTGACCACGAATAACATCAGCAGCGGCATTTTGCGAAGCTACCGAATCGCGAGTTGGCGGCGTGAGAGATCGGCGCTGATCTGATACCGGCATGCCCACTCGACCGTTTGATTGATCATCCGTCGGATACATAACTTCTTTCATTATACGTCAAATTGATATCAAATAAAAGTCGTGCTTGTGAGAAATTGCTGGTTGTGTTACAATCATACGGTAGCTTGGAGCGTTCTCTTGTGCCGCGGTGGCGGAATTGGTAGACGCGCTAGACTCAAAATCTGGTGAGCAATAGCTCGTGCCGGTTCAAGTCCGGCCCGCGGTACCAGAGGCAGCTTCAGGTGATAATCGTCCATTTTGGGCGATTTTTTATGCAAAGAAAACAGCCCGCAGAAAGGCATTATGCCGAGGCTTTTTATAGCCTTCCAGGCAAGCTGTTTTCTCTGCGGGCTTTACAGCCCCTTTTCTTCCCCATTCAGCCCTGCATTCAGCAAGAATGCGAGCCCAGAGCAGAATCCACCCAGCGCTCCAATGAGCGCTGCGGGGATGAGGTCGGTTTGTAGCAGAAGTGCTACTATCGCTCCGACTACCGCCCCGATCAGGGCGAAGGTGATGACGATTGATGTAACCGCGATGATCATGACAAGTACTGTCGTCGCTATCCGCATGACACTTCCTTTCAGTAAGTGTTCACTCGTGACCAAGGGCTACTCTCGCCCTTGACAAGTCCGAGCGAAAGCTTGTTAGTATAATACAACTAATTGTACGTAATGTCAAGCGGATATTTATGCGAGGCTACATTTTGCAGATAGCGGTGCTGATTGCTGCTAGCGGCGCTTTCGGCGACCAAATCAAGTAGCTTGCGGCGCGGGCGCCGACGGTTCCTCGCCAAATTGCCATTGGTGCGTCCCATTTTTGGGTGACGACTTCTCCGCTGTGGGCGATTATTAAATTGTCGGCATGAAAAACGCAAATTGTTACGGGATATGTGATGGTGAATTTGTGAAGAGCTTCGACGAGTTGCGATAATTGAATGCTGAACGTAATCATTTTTGGATAAAAAATTGCGCGGAATATTTTCTGAACTTGCGCTAAACTCGCTATGAAAACCACGTGCGGATTGTCCAGAATTTCCTGAAAACTATTTTGCACGAGGTCAATCGCGTCTCGCGTCAGCACGACAGGAATTTCTGACTTTTTGATCAATTCTTCGTAGACAATTGCCGTTTGACTATTCCGTCCAGCGTCGCCGCATAATAGCAATACGTCCGCCCATCTTTCTAGCGCCAAAGTTTCAGTGAGCGCTTCGTTTGCCAGACTGCCCGATTGGTTTGTTGGCGCGAATAGCACGTCGGTCATATTCGCGGGAACATTTTTTTTCAAGGCGTCAGGCAGTAAAACGCGAGCCTCGCCCACGCCAGTTTTAAGGGATTCTTGGTAACTTTCTGCCACCGCCAAAAAGCCTAATTTGTTGCCGCCGATAATTCCCAATTTCCCTGCTTGGTCGCGTCGTTCTGGCTTGTTCCATTCGACATCTGGAAAAAGTGGCTTCCCTGGTTCTTGTTTTTGCCAAAATTTCATATCCATTATAGATTTACCTCAATGCTCACCGGGCAATGATCGCTGCCCATTTGTTCTGGATGAATTTGCGGATTAGTAACGCGATTTGCAATTTCACGCGACGCCAGCCAATAGTCAATCCGCCAACCAACATTTCGCGCTCTGGCATTCGCCCAATGCGTCCACCAAGTGTACGCGCCAGTTTTTTCGGGGAAAGTCGCCCGGAAAGTGTCCGTAAATCCAGCGTCCAAATAGTTCTGAAAACCTTCCCGCTCTTCGTCGGTGAAGCCGTGCTTGCCGACGTTGGGTTTTGGATTCGCCAAGTCAATTTCCTGATGCGCCACGTTCATATCGCCGCAATAAAGGACTGGCTTTGATAATTCCAATTCTTCCAGATAAGCCAACACTGCCTTGTCCCATTTTTTATATCGCAAATCCAATCGGCTTAAATCCCCTTTTGAGTTCGGAGTGTAGCAATTGACGACCCAAAAATCGTCAAATTCAGCGGTAATGATTCGTCCTTCGTCAGCAGGATTGCCGTATTCGTCGCCCGTTAAATCAAATTGCTCAATGATGTTCGGCGGAAATCCGTCGCGCCAGCTTAAGGGCGGAATTTTTGAGAAAATTGCCGTGCCAGAGTAGCCTTTTTTGGTGGCGGAATAGAAATGTTCGTGATAATTTGGCAGGTCAATTTCAACCTGATCTCTGGTGGCTTTGGTTTCTTGTAGGCACAGAATATCTGGATTGTACGTGTCGATGAACTTAGCAAATTCACCCTTATTTATAACTGCACGAATGCCGTTTACGTTCCAAGAGAAAAGCTTCATAGTTTTATTATACCGTGATGATATAATTTAATGAATATGCTACCAATGTACGATAAGTTTTTGGGCGAAATATCAAGCGGCTTTATGGACGTCGGAGGCGTGAAAACTGCTTGTTATTTTTATCAAGGTGGCTCGAATAAAACTATTTTGCTAATTCACGGCATTGGTGGCGATTTTCACGGGCTGATTCCGTTAGCTTACTGTCTGAAAAATGATGCGAATTTGGTGTTTGTTGACTTGCCTTCTCACGGCAGAAGTCAATTGATAAAAGATATGAAAATGAGCGACGTTGAAAATTGGGCGATGAATTTGATGTCGGCTTTTGACGGTAAAGGCGTGTCAATTGACGAGGTTGTTGCTCATTCGCTTGGATGTTTGGCGGCAAATAAAATGCAATGCCAGAAAATTTGGTACATCAGCCCTCCGATTAAAACTTCGGTTATGTCGAGAATTTCCTCGTCGTTCTTTTACCACACTCGTCGGATAAGTCAATATATCTATTTGAACTATTATTTTTCAGTGTTCCGTGGGCTGTGCTTGGTGAATAATAGACGGAAAAATGTCGTGGATTTGATACGGTGGCTGACGAAAAATACGCGAGTAACGCGGCGGCAATATTTGGAGCAATCGAAAATTGCGCGGGACATTTCTCGGGGCAATAAAATTATTATTTCTGAGCGTGAGTTTACGGGATTGATAGTTGGGCGACGGGACAAGATTTCGCTTCCTGTGAACGCCGCCGATGGTGTAAAAATTGATAAATTTGTGGAGATTGATACGGGGCATTTGTCGGTGTTGGATAGTCCAGAGCTGGTTGCCGAATTGATATTGGCGGAATAATTATTTGCTATACTGTAGGTATGAGTAAGAAAGACGATAAAAAACTAATTGTTGATATGATTTCTGAGAGCGAATTCACTGTTCAGGGTCATGGTGTACATACGGCATTTGTAGAGATGACAAATGCACTTAAAGATCGTGATGATATTGATATTGCGGTGAATAAGGCTCGGTTAGACGCGGATATAGTCCATGCGCAAACTACTGGACTGTATTCGATGAAAAAAATGCGTCAATCTGGCGGAAAGAAGGTCGTGTCTGCTCATGTTGTACCAGCTTCTTTTATAGGTAGTATTAAGGGTGCGAAGTTGCTAGAGCCACTTGCTCGCGCGTATTTACGATGGTTTTACAATAAAGCTGATTTGGTCTTGGCGGTATCTGATTATACAAAGAACGAACTGGAAAAAATTGGTGTCAAGAAGCCAATTTCTGTACTATACAACACTATAGATACGGCAAAATATGCCAATTCACTGGCGAAGAAGAAATCTGCTAGACAAAAGCTTGGCATTAGCAATGATGCTTTTGTGGTCGTTGGAAGTGGTCAAGTGCAGCCACGTAAGCGTGTCGATGTGTTTTTTGGTATGGCAGGAAAGATGCCTGATGTGGAGTTTGTATGGGTCGGCGGCGTGCCGTTTGGAGTGATTGCGGCTGAGAATGGTGCTATGCAAAGAATGATGAATAATCCGCCAAAGAATTTGAAATTTACCGGTGTGATACCGCTTGACGATGTTGCTGATTATTACCGTGCGGCAGATGTGTTTGTATTGCCGAGCGAGCAGGAAACCTTCGGTTTGGTTGTTGTTGAGGCCGCTGCCGCAGGATTACCTGTTGTCTTGCGAGATATTTCTGATTATGGCACAACATTTAGAGATGGGGCGGTAATGGCTTCGTCTGATAGCGATTTTGTTACCCAAGTAGATAAACTGAGGCGAAATAAGAAATTTTATAGCCAACAATGTCTATTAGCAGAAAAGATTGCCAAACGTTTTGACAGCAGTGCTGGCGCTGAGCGATTGGTTGAATTTTATCGATCGCTGATATAAATGGTATAATGGGGCTATTATGAGGATAGGACTTTTTACGGACAGCTACAGACCGTCCATTAACGGTATCGTTTACGTTGTTGAATCATTAAAGCGCGAGCTGGAAGCTTTGGGGCATGAGGTTTATGTTTTTTGCCCAGCAAAGTCTATTAGTCCGTCCAAGCAAGCCGAACTCCTTCACGAAGATGAGAATAGTCGAATAATTCGTTTTCGCTCAATTACGGGCGCGTTCTTTGATGATTACGACACGTCGGTGTTCTTCCCTCCTGTGGTGCAGCGTCAAATTGCTAATATGCATCTGGACGTTGTTCATATTTTTACGCCGTCGCAAATTGGTCTATTGGGCGTGAAGGCAGCGAAGAAAAATAACATTCCTTTGATTATTCAGCATTGTACGGATCTATACGAATTCGTCGATCATTATCCTGCGGTTTTGCCAGGAGTTTTGGCGTTGGCGGGAGTGGTTTTTCCGTTGTCGGTAAAATTGAATGGACAGGATTTGCTGGAAGTTGCCAAATTATATCGTCCGCGTAATGGCGTAACGAAATGGAATAAAGATATTATTGAGCGCGTCATAACTATTTTATACAGCAAGGCGGATGCGGTGATTGCTCTGTCGCGTAAAAGCCGCGATCAATTGGAGTCTTGGCAGACCGAAGATTACACCTACGATGTTACTTTAATGCCAAACGGAGTGAATGCTCTTCCGCGGGCGAGCGCGAAGCGGGTTGCAGAATTTCGCGAGCAATGGGGTCTTGACGAAAAAGATGAAGTGTTTGGCTTTGTGGGGCGTTTGGGTGAGGAAAAGAATTTGCCAATTTTGATTCAGGCGTTTAGTGAGTTTATTGCCGAAGCCCGTCCGAAATCGAAGCTATTGTTTGTTGGCGATTTTGAATATCGAAAAACTTTGGAAAAAATGGCGGCTGAGACGGATTTTGCGGATAGGATTATATTTACTGGCGCTATGCCACGAGAAGATTTGGGTGTGGCGTATAAAGTGATGAATGTGTTTACTTTTCCTTCGCTTAAGGATACGCAGGGCTGGGTTCTTCACGAAGCCGCTCACGCCGGAAAGCCGATTGTTATTATTGACAAGGAAGTTTCAGAGGTCGTGAAGGATGGAGTTAGTGGCTATTTTGCGGAGAATGATCCAGAAAGTGTCGCGGAAAAAGTAATTGCAATTCTAAAAAGCCCGAAGAAACAAGCAGAATTTAGTGCTGAAAGTAAGAAGCTGGCTAATAAATTCACGGAGCGCAGTCAAGTGAAGAAACTTGAAAAGCTTTATGAAAATCTAATTAAAGCGCGCGAAAATCAATAAATTCTGAGCCTGGTTCGTAGTCAATGCGATTATCTATTAGAGATGAGTCGTCTGGTTTCTCTGTCTTGGTCGCGGCGTTTGATGGTTTGGCGCTTGTCGTAATTTTTCTTACCTTTTCCGAGCGCAATTACAACTTTAATGAACTTTCCATTGGTCAACAATTTGGTCGGGATAATTGTCATTCCCTGTTTTTTGGCTTCTGTAAAATTGGACAATTGTTTTTTACTGACTAGCAATTTCCGCGCCGAAGTGTCGACTGAGCGGCTATTTGCTTCTCCGCGAACGTTTAATCGCAGTGAAAAGCTGGCGTTATTTAGCCACAATTCGCCATTTCTTAAGCTAACAAATGAGCCTTTAAGCTGGACGTGTCCTTCTCTGGCGGCTCGCACTTCCATTCCAGTTAAAACCAAGCCGGCTACAATTTCTTCGCCAAGTTCATAATCAAACCGTGCGCGACGATTGACAATATTCTGTGTGGCTGGTTTTTTAGCTTTTGGCTTTGACATGGATTATATTATAGCAAAACTTAACGCGACAGTATATTTAGGCTAGTTTGGTGCGGCTGAAATATGACTTATGCTACAATATCTCAAGCATGATAGCCGACATTCACATTACTGAGAAAAGTTTTGGCGATAAGACGTTGATGAAAGACGTCAAGTTCAGTGTGGACGACGGCGAGAAAGTCGGCGTGGTTGGTCGTAACGGTGTTGGCAAGTCGACGCTGTTTGGAATATTGAGCGGAAAAGACACTGATTATACTGGCGAGGTTATTTTTCGGCGCGGCATTACGGTTGCGACTACCGCTCAGGAGCATCACGGTTTGGGTGAGCAAACGGTCATGTCGTATATTCTTGGCGGACTTCCAGAATATTCCAAGCTAAAGAAAATTATCGATGAATATCCGCTGACTATGGGCGATAATATGCGAAAAATTGAGGAATATACACAAGCTTTGGAGCGATTTGACCAAAAAGGATTTTATCAAGTTGAAGAAAAAATTGAGCGAGAGCTGAGCAATTTTCAATTAGATGGTTATGGCAATCGGCGGATTTCTTCCCTGTCTGGTGGACAAAAAAGGCTGGTGGAAATTGTTAAAATTATGCACTCGGAGGCGCATCTGGCGCTAATTGACGAGCCGACAAACCACATGGATTACGTTGCGAAACAGCAGTTTATCGACTGGATGAATTCGCAGCCGCATCAAGCGATGCTAATCATTACGCATGATCGCGATGTGCTTGGGCAAGTTGATCGAATAGTTGAGATTAAGGACGGTCAAGCCGTGAGTTACCGTGGAAATTACGACGCGTATTTGAAGCAGAACGCGCAAGCCACGACAGCTGGAATGAACAATTTTGAGCAGATTGAGAAGCGAATTGTTAACCTGAAACAAAAAGTTTTGGACTATCAAAGGCTTAAGGAAAAGTCGCGAAATCCTGGCACGATTCAGAAATTTAAGCGCTTGGAGAACGAGGCGCGAGCGGAGCTGGCGGAATTGTCAGAAATGGAAAAGCCGACGTTTTGGATCGACAAAGAATCCGTTGGTCAATTGGATTATAAATCGGCGGAGCGTTACGGAAAATTCAAGTCGCGTAATATTCGCCTGAACATGAAAGACGCTTCCAGTCGTAGTCAGCACGTGTTGGTTCGCGCGGAAAATGTGGCGGTTGGGATTGGTGAGCGGATATTGTTTGAGGATGTGAATATTGATTTGCGTGAAGGTGAAGCGATTGAAATTAGAGGTCGCAATGGCGCTGGTAAGACTACGTTGATTCGGATGATTTTGGCGTCGGGCAAGAGTTTTGACGGCGGTCCTATTCTTTATTCTGGCGATATTTTCCTTGATCCGCAGGTTCGAATTGGCGTTTATGAGCAAGAAATTGACGAGCGATATCTGTCTGATCCGTTAGAAAAAGCGATTGAAAAATTGTATATGAGTCGCGATTTGTCGATTTCTGATACGAAAATTCGGCAACTTTTGGCAGATTATTTGTTCACGGACGCTGATCGAATGACGCCGCTGGCTCGCTTGTCTGGCGGTCAAAAAGCTCGCTTTCAGATTATTGCTATGCTGGCGAACGACCCGCAACTGTTAGTTCTGGACGAGCCGACGAACCATTTGGATTTGCCGAGCATCGAAGAGCTGGAAACGGCGTTGGTCAAGTATTCCGGCGCGATTCTTTACGTCAGCCACGATAATTATTTCCGCGAAAAACTTGGCGGCAAAGTTGTGCAAATTGGCGCAGAATAAAAATTTTCCGCCAGAATTTGACGGAAAATCTTAAGTCTATTTTCAAGAAATTAGTCAGCTAGTAAGCCGTTTTTTCGTAGCAAATCTTGTAGTTTCGGTCGATCAAAACCAAGCACTAATTCCCCGTTAATATCCGTTACCGGCACGCCTTGGAAATTGCCACCATTTTTATTTAGCAATTCCTCTTTTGCGCCAGGATCAGCCTCGATATCCTTAGAAACAAAATCAATTCCCAGCTTCTTCAGCCATTCCATTTCCGTGTGGCAAAACGCACACCAGCTAGTGCTGTATACGACAACTTTTGTGTCTTGATGGTTGTTCGTTGTGTCTTCGCTCATATATTCCCCTATTTAATAACACTTCCAATTATAACATAACGGTTACGTCTATTTAGAATTCTTCGACGTCAAATGCCAATTTTTGCACCATTCGCAGTGATATATATCAATCGACAAATTCGGGTTTGCTAATTCTTGGATTTCTGCTGCTTGGCGCGCTTTTATCTCTGTTGAGAAGCGACGTTTTTTCTGGCAATTAGCCAACCCTGAAATTGACATCAATGATGTTTTTTGGCTTTTTTGACTATTTTTTGAATAATTTCGTCGTGGCATCTTGCAAAATAGTATAACAGATTGATATAGTGGAAAGTAATGGTAAAAGAAACTGACATTTCGGCTAATGATACAGGCGATTCTGGTGCGATGATGATTTTGGCAAGGACGATGATTGGTACAATGTGGCGAATGTTTTTGCCGACAATTGGTTTGACTTTGTTAGGATTGTGGTTGGATAATGTCAGCGGAATGAAGATGAGATGGTTGCTTGCTGGAATTGTTTCTGGCGCGATTTTCTCAGTGATTCTCGTAGCTTTGCAAATTGCTAAAATTAAACAGCAGGAGTTGAAGAAATGATCGATTATATGGCAAGCGCTGGTCCGCATATTTCAGTAAAGGTTGACGAAGTTTTCAACATTGCTGGCGTATCTATTACGAATTCACACTTGATGGGATTCTTGGGATTGATCGTACTGGTGTGGGCAATGTTCCGTACTCGTGCGGCGGTTTTGGGCAAAAAGAAACATAATTTTATCACGAGGCTAATTCAGTGGACGTTCGACGGACTTTATAATACAGTTTGCCAAGTTATTCCAGATCAAAAATGGGCGCGTAAAGTTGCTCCGCTCTGTATTACGTTGTTTTTCTTTATCGTTGCGCAGTACTGGCTGGGGCTTTTGCCGATTGTCGGTCCAATTACAATTGGTGAACATCACACTCCGCTGTTCCGCGGTGGAGTTGCGGATCTTAATATGACTTTCGGCTTGGCAATTGTAACGATTGTTGCGGCGCAGGTTTACGCGTTTAAGTATTTGGGTTTCAAGGGTAATTTGGGGCGATATTTTGTTAACCCACTGCGCGATCCAATTATGTCATTTGTTGGTATTCTGGAATTGGTGGCTGAGTTCTCGCGAATGCTGGGGCTGAGTTTCCGTCTGTTTGGTAACGTTTTGGCTGGCGAAATTCTCTTGGCAATTATCGCTTATATGACGAAGTTTCTGTCGCCCGTAGCTCTGCAGCCGTTCTATTTCTTTGAGTTATTTATCGGCGGTATTCAGGCATATATTTTCTTTATGTTATCAACTGTGTTTATTTCCCTGGGGCTGGCTCACCATGATTCACACGAGCCAATTGATGAAGTTCACTCCTCTGTTGAAACTAATAAATTAGCAACATCAGAGAGTGATTAAATTAGATAATAATTAATTAAAAGGAGAATATTAACAATGGAAGCATTAGCATTCACACTTACCTACGCAATCCCAGCTGCATTTGCTGCAATCGGTGCCGCAATCGTTGGTGCAGCAGCTATGAACGCCGCTGGTCGTAACCCAGAAAAAATCAACGACCTACGCACAATGATGATCTTGGGTATTTCATTCATCGACGCTATTGCTATTATCGGTTTCGTCGCAGCAATCGTCGGCAAAGTTATGTAGTTTTCGGGAGTAAATTGTGGAGAAAATATTAACACAATTTGCCAATTCTGGCGCATCGGAAAAAGCTGGTTTGTTTGATTCGCTAGGTATTGATTGGGCGCTATTGGCGTTTCAGACGGTAGCATTTTTAATCTTGCTATTTGTTCTTCGCAAGTTTGTCTATCCGCCAATGATGGAAATGCTCGTCAAGCGAGAAAAAGACTTGAAAGCGGCTGACGCGGCGGCAAAATCTGCTAAGGAAAATGCCGACCGAGCTGAAGAAATGACCGCCGAAATGATGCGGAAAGCGCGAGCGCAAGCTAGCGACATCGTGGCGTCTGCTCGAGAAGAAGCGACCGAAGTCGTTGAAGAAGCGGCTAAAAAAGCGACTGCCAAATCTGAAGCTTTGATTAAAGAAGCGCATAATACGATTGCTCAAGAAATTGAGAATGCAAAGAAAGATTTGCACAATTCGACACTAGAGTTGGTGGCTGAAGCGACTGGCAAGGTTTTGGGCGAGAAAATTGATGCGAAGAAAGATACAAAGCTGATTTCGGAAGCGCTTGAGGAGGCTGAATAGATGAGATTAGTGTCCAGGAGAAAGTTGGCAAAGTACGCGGCTGAACAAATTTTAGCTGGCAATGACGCGGTATTAGAAGAAATTGCTGGTCTTTTGATTTACGAAAAGCACGAACGTGAAGTTGATTTGTTGGTGCGAGATATTGAGGCTGAGTTGGCTGAGCGTGGTGAAGTTGTAGCGTCGGTCGAGAGTGCGAGAGCGCTCGATGACAATACAAGGCGTAAAATAGAGCAATTTCTGGCGACTGCGGCGAGCGGTAAAAATAGCAAGCCAAAAGTGTCGCTAAGAGAATCAATTGACCCGACGTTGATTGGCGGATTTAAGCTACAAACGCCGACCGCAACACTGGACGCAACGGTTTCGAAGAAGTTAAACGACTTGCGGGCGAAGAAAATCTAGGAGGAAAAATGAGCAAGATTGATGTGACAGAATTAGCCAAAAGCCTGCGGGAAAAAATCGCGCAGCTGGAGGCGACAGAAGGTTTGGAAGATGCTGGCGTGGTTATTCGCGTTGGTGACGGCGTGGCTTGGGTGCATGGCTTAAGTAGTGCTGGCTATAGCGAAGTGCTGGAAATTGAAACTGACGGCGGCACGGTTGAAGCGTTTGCTTTGAACTTGATGGAAGATGAAATTGGTGCGGTGATTCTTGGCGGCGAAGATAAGGTTAAGGCTGGCGCCAGCGTTCGCCGTAAGGGTTCGGTGCTAGACGTTCCTGTCGGTGAAGAGCTGTTGGGGCGAGTGGTTGACCCGCTAGGTCGGCCTCTTGACGACGGTCCAGCGATTAAGACGAAGAAACGTGGTTTAATTGAGCGTCCCGCTATTGGTGTGATGGGTCGTAAATCGGTTCACGAACCTCTGATGACCGGTATCATGTCAATTGATGCGATGTTCCCAATCGGTCGTGGTCAGCGTGAGCTTATTATCGGTGACCGTCAAACTGGTAAGACGGCAATTGCTATTGATACGATGATCAACCAGGCTCGTCAAAAGACTGGCGTGGTGAACGTTTATGTGGCGATTGGTCAGAAATTGTCGAAGATTGCTCGATTGGTCGACCGATTGAAAGAAGAAGGCGTGATGGACCAGACGATTATCGTTGCGACCAGCCCGTCCGATGCGGCCTCCCTGCTTTACTTGGCGCCTTACGCCGGTACCGCCATGGGAGAATATTTCCGCGATAACGGCGGTCACGCATTGATGATTTATGACGATTTGACAAAGCACGCGGTGGCTTATCGACAAATGTCGCTATTGTTGCGCCGTCCACCAGGACGCGAAGCTTATCCAGGTGACGTCTTCTATTTGCACTCACGATTATTGGAGCGCTCGGCTAAATTGTCAGATAAACTTGGCGCGGGAAGCTTGACGGCTCTGCCAATTATTGAAACGCAAGCTGGCGACATTTCCGCTTACATTCCGACCAACGTGATTTCTATTACCGACGGTCAGATTTTCCTGGAAACCGACTTGTTCTATCAAGGCATTCGCCCAGCCATCTCAGCCGGTCTATCAGTTTCTCGTGTTGGTGGCGCAGCTCAGACGAAAGCCGTTAAATCTGTCGGCGGAAACTTGAAACTTGGTCTTTCTCAGTTCCGCGAATTGGCGTCATTTGCTCAATTCGGCTCAGATCTTGACGACGCAACAAAGGCTCAAATTGACCGCGGTCAGCGACTCACTGAACTTTTGAAGCAGCCACAATATCAACCAATGAGCGTTTGGGAGCAATTTGTCAGCATTCACGCGGTGACTGGCGGCATGTTTGACGATGTTCCAGTTTCTAAGATTAAGGATGCGCAGTCTGCCCTATTGACTTATCTCTGGAAAAATTCTAAAGATGCTATGCGCGAGCTAAACAAGGGCGATAAGCCTTCGGATGAGCAATTGAAATTGATTGACGAAGCTACAAAAGAAATAGCGAAAGGATTTGAGGAGTAATTCATGCCGAGCACTCGCGCGCTGAAAAATCGCATTCGTTCGGTGGACTCGACTAAGCAGATCACCAAGGCTATGCAGTTGGTGGCGGCTAGTAAAATGCGTCGCGCTCAAGAGGCGGACAAAGCTTCTGCGCCGTACACAATGGCGGCGGAAGAATTGCTGTCTTATTTGGCTAGCCAAGGCGCAACCGACAATCATCCGCTGTTCGTTAGGCGAAAGATAAATAAGCGATTGATTATCGTGGTGGCCAGCGACAAGGGTCTGGCTGGCGCATACAACACCAACGTTTTGAAGAAATATTTGGAGCTGTTAAAGCGTGATGACGAACGCGGAATTGAGAACTTGACTTTGACGATTGGTCGGCGAGCTTCGCAATTCGCAACGCGTCTTAAAGATACGAAAATCATCGGTACGTATGAAGATCTGCCAGATCAGCCGTCTGGATTGACGTTTCATACGATTTTGAATACGGCAGTAAATATGTTTGAAAATGGCGAAGTTGACGCCGTTACGCTTGTCTATACGCGTTTTGTGAATAGTATGGTTCAGACCGCTGAATTGGATAGATTATTGCCAGCAGGAACGAAAATCTTGGTTGATCCGAGTGAGGTTTCTGACACGATTTCTGACGCCAAATATGAGCCGAGCATTCCAGAAGTTTTGGACGCGGTGGCGTATCGTTTGGTTGGTGCGCGACTGTTGCAGGCGTTACTTGACGCTCGAGCCAGTGAACATTCTATGCGTATGATGGCGATGAAGAATGCTACGGATAATGCCAGCGATTTGGTTGACGATTTGACGCTAGCTATGAATAAAGCTCGTCAAGGGGCGATTACTCAGGAACTTGCTGAAATTTCTGGTGGCGTGGAGGCGATGGAACAATGATAAAGGAGATCTTGAAGTAAAGGAGCAATTATGAGTAAAAATGAAGGAGCTGCAATGGTTACAATTGAACAAGTGAAACAATTTCTTGCAAAGCATTTTGCATTTAAAGTTTTAGATAAGCGCATAACACCAACCTTGTATGGATGGTTGGTAAGTCTAGTCCCTGATGAGTATTACACTAGCTCCACATACCGACCAACTATACCTGGTGAAGGTGGTCTGCAAATTGATCGAGAGACTGGTGTGTATTATAGACTTCCAGGCACAATGGCTGCTCTTGAGAGAATGAATGAACAATGCAAAAAACTAGGCATTAAGTCAATTGATGATATTCAGTCTCCAGAACACCTTCGTCAATTTGTTGATGGCTTCTTAACTGCACAAGGTAATATCACCGATAATACAACAGGAGCTGTAAATGAGTAAAAATCTAGGTAAAATTATTCAGATTGTTGGCGTGGTCGTTGACGTGGAGTTTCCGCGAGACGTTGAACTTCCAGCGATTTACGATGCGTTGCACGTTAAAAACGGCAATGAGAATTTGGTGCTGGAGGTTGCTCAGCATTTGGACGAGCATACCGTTCGAGCAATTGCCCTGTCTTCGACAGATGGATTGAGTCGTGGCGCAGAAGTTGTTGCGACTGGTGCTCCAATTTCCGTTCCAGTCGGCGCGGAAACTCAAGGACGAATGTTCAATGTCGTCGGTGAAGCGATTGACGAAAAACCGCAACCAAAGGGCAAAACCGCTCCAATTCACCGCCCCGCTCCAGCGCTTTCTGAGCAGTCAAATAAGACTGAAATCTTGGAAACTGGCATTAAGGTTGTTGACTTGATTGCGCCACTTGCTAAGGGTGGAAAAGCTGGCTTGTTTGCTGGTGCTGGTGTTGGTAAAACTGTTCTTATCACTGAGTTGATTAACAATATTGCTAAGTTCCACTCTGGAAACTCTGTTTTTGCTGGTGTTGGTGAGCGAACGCGTGAAGGTAACGACCTTTACTATGAAATGGAAGAAGCTGGCGTTTTGGACAAGACTTCGCTGGTCTTCGGGCAAATGAACGAGCCACCTGGAGCACGTTTGCGCGTGGCATTGTCGGGTCTGGCGATGGCTGAGGCTTTCCGTGACGAAGGTAAGGACGTCTTGCTATTTATCGACAATATTTATCGTTATACTCAGGCTGGTGCCGAGGTGTCAGCATTGCTTGGTCGTTTGCCAAGTGCGGTTGGTTATCAGCCAAACCTCCAGCAGGAAATGGGCGCCTTGCAAGAGCGAATTACCTCAACAAAGAAAGGCTCGATTACCTCTGTTCAGGCTGTCTACGTGCCAGCTGACGACTTGACCGACCCAGCTCCTGCGACGACCTTTGCTCACCTTGACGCTACAATTGTGATGAACCGTGCATTGACGGAAATCGGTATTTATCCAGCGGTTGACGTTTTGGACTCCAGCTCAAACTCGCTTGATCCAGAAATTGTCGGCGAAGAGCATTACCGCGTAGCGCGCGAGGTTCAGCGAATTTTGCAGCAATACAAAGAGCTTCAGGATATCATCGCTATTCTGGGTATGGAAGAATTGTCAGATGATCAGAAGCAGATTGTTGCTCGCGCTCGTCGTATTCAGAGGTTCTTGGCGCAGCCGTTCCATGTGGCTGAGAAGTTTACCGGAAATCCAGGTGTTTACGTTAAATTGGAAGATACCATTCGCGACGCTTCCGATATTTTGGCTGGTAAATACGATGATAAGCCTGAAAACTGGTTCTATATGGTTCAGGGTACGCTGGCTGACCAAGTCGCTCGCGACGCTGAAGCTGAATCTGCCGAGGCTAAAAAACATTCTGAAAAGAAAGCTAAATAGTCATGAAATTGTCATTAGTCACACTTGTCGGTACGAAGGTTGACGAAGAAGTTTATTCGGTGTCAATTCCGACTACTGATGGCGAAATTTCCGTTTTCCCAAGCCATGAGCCGCTAGTGACGATTGCTCGGGACGGCGTGATTACCGTGCGTCGACATAAAGAAGATTCCGATAATCAGTTGGAATATTTCGCAATCTCTGGTGGCGTGGTAAAAATTGATTATTCGTCGGTGCAAATTCTGGTTGATGAAGCTGATCACGGCGATGACATCATCGAGGCAGAAACGCAGAAGGCTCTGGAGCGTGCTATTAAGGCGCGTGATGAAGCTGGCGATCAAGTTGAGCGCGAGAAAGCCAAACAGCTTATCGATCGTCATATGGTGCGATTGAAGGTTGCCGATCTTCATAGGCGTAAGCGACGACACTAGGTTTGAGCGCGTAAATAATTGGACAAGACCCTGCCAATATCGTCGGGGTTTTGTTTTTTTGTGCCTTAAACTGGGCGTGAAGATTGAAAGGTATTGTGCGGTATTATACAGATCTACTCATAGACTACTAGTAACGCGACGGACACTATTCTGTTGCTTTTTTGATAGTGCACCAGCGACTAGAGATAAGTATGGATCAATAAAATATTCCTCGATATACTTATTGTCTAGCACTGGACTAATGTAATCGGGTAATGTATCTATATACGAATGCATGTCATCAGCGATACCGCGACCGCTTTTATCAAAATAAGAGGAAGTTAGGTCTATTGCTCGCTCCTCTCCTGTCTTTACACTGAATGCGGTATTTTTAATTTGCGCGTCGCCATGTGCAACTCCCGATTTATGTAGCCTCGCGAGAGTTGCTGCTCCCACAAGCAGAACCCTTTGTATCTTTTTAGGATTGTCTGTACTGTCGGTAATCGTGTCGCAGCTCACAACATCGTCTTCGAATGCGGATAGCGTATATATAGAATCTCTTCCTGATAAAAATCCTAGTGGTTGGTATGGTTTAATATGTCCTTCACTAATAAGATGTTGTGTAATACAAAATTCTGAAAGTGCAGAAGCGATATTGTCATGAGGCTTAATCGCTACAGGTATTTCTATGTCATTTGTTGACATATTTCCGAACATGATGCCACTTGTTGCGTCCTGTCGTCCTGTATAATAATCTTCAACGGGAGTAAATGTTAATCTTTGACCGCGAGTGACGCTACTCAGCGGTGTATTTTGTCCGCTGGGTGTATTTTCTATTGCCGTACGCAGTTTCCTCTTTGGCTGATCCTGATGTAGTATGCCGCATGCGCACATTTCTGAGGATAACATATTTATATTATATAATATTATCTATACTTTTTCAATCAATTTGCGTATAGTACTAAGACTCTAATTAATACTAATCTAAATAGCGACGTCTTCCGTCGTCTATTCTTTATCTTCAGCGATACCAAAAGTAACAGCCACGAATAGAGACAGAACCACTACAAACCCTGAGATAATGGCGATAGTTTTTGATGTTTTAAATGAAATAGCGTTATTTGTATACACGGATAATGTTGAAAAGGTCTCCATGTCGCTAAAATCAGGCATTGCAAGGCCGCAGATAAATAATGAGATTGACATGACGATAAAGGAAACACGTACTATTGTGGTGAGATGGTCTTTTGATGCATGGCGTTTTTTCATTTGTCGGGAGATGATTGCAAGACAGATACAGCTAACGATAAGCGCCCACGGGGCAAGTAGTGCTAGTACCCAACCGCCGATGCCAGTAATGAATCCGCGTGCGAACGAGAACCAGATAGCACTTACCCATAACGCTATGACGATCCATGTGTCTATGGCCTGTTGTTTTTGTAGTTTTTGTTTTTTTGTTGTCATGTCAATAAGTATAATGTGGATGATCGTTGTGTGCAAGTATTGATCGCACCTCGTCGGTCGTCGTGGTGTGCATCAATTTCTCTCGAAGTTCCTTTGCGCCGTCAAAATCGCGAATATAAATCTTGAAAAAACGTTTTAGGGTTTCAAAAGGTCGCCCTAAAGTCTGCTGGTAAGAATCAAACAAATCCAAGTGATAATTAAGAAGCGTCAACAATTCTTCTTTATGATTATCTGCGTCAGTTTTCGATTCGCGGAAGCAAAACGGATCACTGAAAACGCCTCGCCCGATCATAATTCCATTTACGCCAGGATGCTTTCTGGCAATTTCCAGCCCATGTTCTCTGTCGCGAATGTCGCCGTTGATAGTCAAAAGAGTTTGTGGGGCAATTTCATCGCGCAGTTTAACAATCTCGTCAATCAATTCATAATGCGCCGCAACCTTACTCATCTCTTTTTTTGTGCGCAGATGAATTGTCAAATTCACGATGTCTTGCTTGAGAATTGTCGTCAGCCACTCTCGCCATTCATCAACGTAAGTATAGCCCAGCCGAGTTTTTACGCTAACAGGCAATCCAGATTTTTTGGCGGCATCAATTGCGGCTATCGCTATGTCGGGTCGACGAATCAGAGCCGCGCCACCGCTTTTAATTGCAGACTTGGCGGGACAACCCATATTGATATCAATTCCGTTAAAACCAAGTTCTGCGCAGTGCTTAGCGAAAGTTTCCATATCTCCTGGCTCGCCACCCCAAATTTGCGCAATGAGCGGCTGCTCATCGTCAGTTTTGATTAATCGCCCAGCTATGGCTTTATCGCCAGCGTGAACCCAGCCGGTAGCATTTGCGAACTCGGTGAAAAATATATCTGGCGCGCCAGCCTGTTTCACAACATGACGAAACACGACGTCGGTGACGGCTTCCATTGGTGCCAATATGAAAAATGGCTGCGGTAAATCATTCCAAAACGATGTCATCTCTGTTATTTTATCACAAAAAGGAGAAAACCCCTCACTCTCGCCTTTGAGAATGAGGGGGATGGGGGCTCAAGCGGTTCTGCTCGGAGTAATTCTCAACGTTGAGAAAAACTGCCACGAGTGAACTCACGAGCCCGAAAATTAGAAAACATCAATACTTCCGCGTGCCGGCTCACGTTGCTAGGCGCCATTGCCTAGCAGGGAGTATTGATGAACCTGAACGCCGCCCGTTGGGGCGCTCGATAGCGTTAGGTTTTTTAATTGCCGGATGGCGGACACGGAGGGGGTCGAACCCACTTATCAACCGCTACTCCATTTTCACAACAAAGCGGCGGGATTTTTCCAGAATCATGTCCTTTGATTCTTTTCCGGATTACCGGTCGGCGAATCAAGCCGAGGGCGGACAGACGCCCTCTGCTGACGCGGAGTCAGCGGTTTCGGGGTCGCACAAGCCCCGACTGCCAAAGAAAAAGACTACCAGTGGAGCTTCCTGGGACGGTCGCTCTGACCGGTGGCTGCGTTTTCCGCGGCCTGCTTGTCCAGAACCGTCGCGTACAGACGGTCCAGAGTGGACTTTTCGGCGCCGTTTCTGACAGCGGACTCGTAGTCCTGCTGCGCGCGGCGGCGTGCGTCAGTTTGGTTTCCAGCCAAGGGTTTTCACCCCCTCCCCGCCGAAGTATCGGCGATAGACAAGACAAGGATCTCTAACCATCTTTCAGACCATGCTTTTGTGCGAAGCATGGTCAGGACTTGATACCATTTGTGGCGTCAAGTCGAGAGCTGCTTTATAAATAAAGCGTTTATTATAGTAACACTAATTATAAAAAAACGCAACAATATACCAGAATATTTTTATATTTCGCCCGCCAGCAAGTCTTTTTCGAATTGCAACATTCCCTTATAATCCGCCGAATAGCCAGAAATATCCGGCAGATCTAAAGTGGTTATTTTCTGCCAAATAATCTCAATTAGTTGCGTAAATTCAGTCAGCTCTTCTCTGGAGAATGTATCTTCCAGGTTGAGGATATCGCCGGTCTTCATGTCTGGCTCGACAAATTGTAGTCGCCCGCCAGTAAACGTGAAATTGCTATAATCGCGTGAATGCTCGACCAGCAGCTGATAGAACATCAATTGCTGACGATATTTATGAAGTTTGATTTTCTCGTAATCAGCCGAACCTTTCCAGGAATGCGCCGGTTTGCCAGTTTTATAATCCGTTACGAAGATGGTTTTATTTTGCTTGTCGATGTCGACGACGTCAAGTTTACCGGTCAATCTGGCGTTATCGATAATTACGCCTTGGTTTGAAAAGTCTAATTCCGCCAAGTCTGTGTCGTGAAAATCTGAAGATTTGGCGTTTAAGAACGCGGTCAAAGCCGACTTCCCTTTGTCCAAGTACAATTGAAAATCGTCCGTCGGCAAATGTTGGCTCTCGAGGGATTTTTGGAAGAATTGGAGGATTTGTTCGGTGCTTGGCAATTGGTGATCGGCGCTGAACGAGCAATGTGCTTGCTGGAGGCTGCTGTGAATCGCAGTTCCGTAAGCTGCGGCGGAATTTTTGGCGGATGGAAAATGCAGCAAATTGTTCAATAAGAAATTCTGCGGCCCGCCACGTGAAACGTCGAGGAAGTTGTTCAAATGTGTCGCGGAAAGTTTGTATGTTTCCAGCGCTGGCGCCAATAAATCCTTTAATTCTGGAACAATCGGCGAAGTTAGCCGCGTCGTCCAGTCGGTTTCAGCGAGTTCAATTTGTTCGGCTGGATCATCGCTGGTCGGAATGACGGTTGGTGTGCAATTTGTCAAGAAACTGGCGATTATCGTGTCGCTACCAGAATCGTTGGTTTGGGAATAGGTCATGGTTAATGTGGTTTTGGCGCGAGTCATCGCCACGAAAAACAGCCGAAGTCGCTCGTCGTAAGTGGCACCCGCTGGTTGAAGTTGGAGGTTTGCGGGATATCGGATAGCTCGGCTGCGCGAACGAACCTTCTCGCCCCAAGCGCTGTCAATTGCCCCAATCACAAAAACGTGCGGAAATTCCAAGCCTTTGGATTTGTGTGCGGTCATTAAGTTTATGGCACCGCTGAGTGAACTTGCGTGCGTGCGAATTTGTGTTAAGCGAGTTTTTGTCGAAATGTGCAGGTCAATAAACTCCAAAAAGTCTTCCAGAGTCGGATTTTTATCGGTGATTCGATCGCGAAGTTTTTGGCGTAAAGTACGCAAACTTTCCAGAATCGTCAGATATGCTTCTGGGTTTTTATCTAGCTTTTCTGGCGAGAAATAGAAATTGGCAAGAGAATTGACCTGAAGATCGCCGCTTTCATCGTTAGTTAAGCCTAATAAATTGTCCAATTGCTCTTCCAGCGGCAGATTCGACACATCCTTAGCGCGCTCCAAAAGCCACTCCGCAAATTCCTTGAATACGCTGTTCGCCAGCATACTTTCCAGCCACAATTGCCGATTTTTGTAAGCTTGAAGGCTCAATTTCCAGATGTCCAGTGCAGAAAATCCAAACGCTGGATGAGCCGTAATTTCCGGTAGTAGACTATTGGCAACGTCCAAATTATTCTGGCTAATCGCCACGACAGTTCGCGCTAATTTGTCCAGAATCTGGATTATGTCTTGCTCCAGAATGTCGTCGTGACGCTCGTAATTGACAAAAAGATTTTCCTTATAAAGATGCGGAAGAATCTCAATGAGTTCCTTATGGTGGCGCGCAATAATCGTGATGTTTTCTGGTTTCTCGCCATTTTTTATCAGCTCGGCAATTTGTTTGGCAATTCCCGCTCGCTCTTCGCCAACAGATGAGAACTCTTGGATTTCGACTTTTGAGCCTTCGCTATTTGCGTGTGCGGTCAATTGTTTTGATAGCCCGTCAATTGTGTTTTCCAATCGATCCGCGCCTTGGGTGATGACGTCCCGCGCCGATGACAAAATATTTTCGGCGGAACGATAATTGTCGGTCAAAACAATAATTTTTGGGTCGTGATAATGTTGGCGGAAGCGCTGGATGTTGCCTACGTCTGCGCCTTGGAAGCTGAAGATTGCTTGGTCGTCATCGCCGACCGCCATGATGTTTGGATCGTCGTCGTTCTCGCTGGTCAAATTAAACAATAATCGTAATTGCGCTAAGTTCGTGTCCTGGAATTCGTCGACCATGATGAATTGGAATTGCTCCTGAAGGTTTGCGCGCAGTTCTGGGTGAGATTCGCAGGCTTGAATAACGGATAAAATCATATCGTCGTAGTCAAATAACGAGCGCTCGGATAAAATATTTACATATTTTTCGTAAACGTCAATTGCGGCGGATAATTTTTCTGCAGCGGTAAAATCTTTCAGGACAAATTCGCCATTGGCATTTTTTTCGCACCATTTATTTTTCCAGGCAGTCAGCGGCTTGGTTGAGTTTTCGTCAATTGCTTCTTGAGTGGCATGCACGATGCTCAGCGCCAAAACGTTGGCGTATGGCGTGATTGAGGCTGGCAATTTTGAGTTTTTCTCGTCAGGATTTTTGGCGGCTAAATTGGCAATTTTCTCAGCTATCGGCGCAAACATTTCAATCGTCTTTTTCGATATTTTGGCGGAAAATACTTGCTGAATATCTGGCTCAATTTCGGCGATTGTGCTTTGATTGTCCTCAATAATTGCCCGTAATTCTGACGGCGTTAAGCCGCTTTGCTTGAACTCGGAAATAATGCGAATGAGGTCTTTAATATAAACGAATTCCCCGTTATTTTTCGCGCTTAATGGATTCCGCCAATCAAGTCCTTCGAGTATTCCAGAAATAATTTGATATTGCGTCAATTCGTCAACTGGCTGAGCGTCGGCGCCACGGAAAAAATACTCGCGGTGCTGATTGATGATTTCTGTGCCGAAGCTGTGAAATGTGTGAATCGCAATTTTATACGCGTCCTCACCGATAATCTGGCGGAGTCGTTGGCGCATATTTGTGGCGCCACTTTCGGTAAACGTTAGACATAAAATGCTGTTCGGCAAAGTGTCGGTTTGTCTTAGGATTTGGGCGGTACGCATACTCAGAAGCTCGGTTTTCCCCGTTCCCGGCCCAGCAATTACCAGAAGTGATCCGTGAATGTAGTTGACTGCTTGTCGTTGATTATCGTTTAATTTAGCGTAACGAGTATTGAAATCCATAGTTTTATTCTACCATGTCGGCAGTCTTCAGAACGCAATATCAAAATTGCTAATACCCAAAGCATTAAGCGACTTGAGTTTTGTGTTAATCACGCCATTAAAGATTGTACTGAAGAAAATGTCGACGCTTGGAATGAAAAACATCCAGAAGACGCGTTTAAGGGTAAAAGCCACTTGGATATTTCCCGTCAATCAGTCGAATCGGTCAGACAGTTTGGCTATTAGATTTCATATCTTTGTCATCTCGCGCACCTCATAAAAAAATGGTAAAATATTATCTATGAATAAGGCGACGTACGACGAGCTGGCGCTGGAGCGAATTGCTAAGGAGAAATTTGGTTTTCCAATTGATGTTCAGTCGATAATTTTGTGGCACGCTGATGTTAGTCGCACTGCTAAGGCGTCGGTGTTTTTGACGAATAAAAAGCAGCTGATGATGTATTTGGAGGCGACTTCGCCGTTGATTTTGTCTGACGTTAAAAAGATAATTTCACGAATGGGTATGCGTGCGGAATTATTTCTTCCACCAAAAGGTCAGCCGCGATATTTTGAAGATATTGGCAAGCGCAAATTCCGCGAGGTTTTTCCTGGGAGAAAGCACGTCACGGATGAAGATTTGCATTTTTATAAAACTTTGGCGCCGTATAATCCCGCCTTGGTTTTGATTTCTGAAGTGAAAAATGGCGAGATATATCAATTCGATTCTGACGCGTACGGAAATTGGCGAGTTGGCGCGAGGTTTAGCTACAGAAGGATTCGGGCAATTTAATGCGCGACTACTTGGACATTATCAAGCGGAATCTGCTTTCACCTATTGTCGTGGTGATTTTTCTGCTGGCTGGCGCGCTGGTTTATGTTCGCGAATATCGTGACGCGTGGTTTATTTCGGTGGTGATTGTCGTGAACTCGACGATTGGCATTATCCAGGAATTAAGGGCTAAGCGAGTTTTACGTCAATTGGAATTGATGAGCGCGCCGAAAGCTCGATTGTTAAGAGATGGAAATGTTGTCGAGGTCGGTTATGACGAGCTTAAGGTTGGCGATGAAATTCTTATTCAGGCTGGCGATGAACTACCGGCGGACGCGAAAGTTATTGAGTCAAAAGGCTTGGAGCTGAATGAAAGTATGTTGACCGGCGAGTCTGCGTCGATTGAGAAAAAGGACGGCGATGTCGTGTTGGCGGCGACCACGGTTTTGGCTGGTGAAGGTATGGCGCGAGTAATTGCGATTGGTGACGACACGAAAGCTGGCGCGATTAGCCAAGTCCTGAAGCGTTACAAACCAGAACTCACACCTTTGCAATTGGCGATTTGGCGCGCAATTTACTTCTTGACTTACGGCGCAATTGTTCTGTCGCTACTTATTGCTATCGTCTATTATTTCTCTGGCGATAACGTCGTCGTTATCTTAAAAACTATAACCTCGGCGGCGGTTACGGTCGTGCCTGAAGGTCTGTTGTTGGCGAGTTCTCTGCTTTTGGCGTTCGGCTCACTGCGATTAGCCCAGGCGAAAGTCTTGCCACAAAAATTGTCAGCGATTGAAGCTATGGCGCTTTTGAATTTGCTGGCTGTAGATAAAACAGGCACCTTGACTAGCGATGAAGTGACGCTTGAAAAAGTCGCGGCGTTCAGTGATGAAAATGACTATTTGGATTCTGATATCGCCAGTTTTGCGGCATTAATTTCTCATGAAACCAGTGGCGGGAATATCACTGGTCGTGCAATTTTGGCGGAAGCTACTTCGCCAAAAAATACGAAAGTTTTGGGAGTGATGGCGTTTTCATCGGCGCGTAAAATGGCTGGCGTGAGGGCGAATATTGACGGTGAAATTCGGACTTTGATGATGGGCGCGCCAGAGTTTGTGTCGAAGTTGGCGCCGGTAGATGAGGAGATCCAGAAGAAACTGAATGATTGGGCTGACAATGGCTTGCGTGTGTTGATGCTGGCTGAATTTTCGGACGATAAAACCAAATTGAAAGACTTGAAAAACGGCTCTGGAACGGCAATTGGTGCGGTTGTTCTGCGCAATTCTCTGCGTCATGGCGTTGTTGAAACGGTGGATTTTCTGCAGAGCCAAGGCGTAACTATTCGCGTAATTTCTGGTGATAATCCGCGCACGGTTCAATACATCGCTAAGGAGGCTGGAATTAAACATCCAGAAAAGGCGATTTTAGGCGAGGATTTGGCGGCGCTTAGCGAAGATGAATTTAATAAAGCGGCTGACACTTACACGATTTTTGCCAGAGTTTTGCCAGACCAAAAAGAGCGATTGATTAATCGATTCCAGCAATCTGGCAAGTTCACTGGTATGGTCGGCGACGGTGTAAATGACGCTTTGGCGCTGAAAAAGGCTGACCTCGGTGTGGCTATGTACGCTGGTGCTCCAGCATCGCGTCGAGTTTCCGACATTATATTGCTCAACAATTCGTTCACTTCTCTGCCGATGGGAATGAAATTGGGCAATCAAATTATGCAAGCAATCGAAGTCATCGCTGTTCTGTTTTTCCATAAAATTATTTACGGCGTGACGCTTCTTCTTGCGACGATTCTCATCAATATGAATTATCCGTATTCGCCGCGCCACATTACATTTATGAATATCTTTCTGGTGACGATGCCAACTCTTATGTGGACGCTGTTTCCGCCAGTGCCGAAGCATCGAATAAATCCGAAGAGATTCTGGCATGATACTTTGCTGGCTGTTACGCCGATTGCCTTGATTACTGGCGTGGCTGTCGCGTTCACCTATTGGATTACCTCTGTTATATTCCCTGGTCACGCTGCAGAAGTCGCAACGATGACCGTGCTTACCGCGACTTTATTTGGTGTATATTTGGTGTTCTTGGTGGGGATTATGCTTGACGTAACCATCGATAAATCTGCCAAGCGCGCTCGTCTGCTTTATCTTCTGTCGGTGATTATTGTGGCGGCCGGAAGCTTTAGCTTTGGTTTCCTACGCGATTTCTTCGACTTTACCGTACCGAATTTGTTCATAATGTGGCCAGCTGCTGGCGCAATTGTCGTAGCGATGTTAGCTCAGCTATTCATTGCTCGCTGGGCTGGTCGACGAATTGTTCGGTAGGAACTTGTCTATCTATTCAGTAATTTGCCAAAAACGATATATCCTATAGTCCAGAAAACGCAACCGCATAGTAAAAATATTCCGAATACTTTCAAATAGTCTGCGAACGAGCTTAACTCGTACCAGCCACTTATCAATAGACAAGGAAAAATTGTTAATATCATGACGATAAAATGTATGGCAGATTGTTTGAGTAATGACCATTTTTCAATGTCGTATATTACAGATGCGGCTGCGACTATGGATATTATGATGCCAGATAAGAATGTCCCCTTAATCTGTGACGGGTCAATTTTTTGATATGTCATTATGAGCGCTAATGCCGACATTATAACGAAAGGAATAATTCCTCTAAACGTAGCTTGCTTTAATATTCTAGTCTTCATGGCTATAGATTACGCTTTCTTATCCAAAACCACAAGGTGCTCAATGTGCGGCGTTCTCGGGAAGAAGTTGTAGCCTTGATGATGCACGATTTCATATTTTTCCTGAAGTAGGCTGACGTCTCGCGCCTGCGTGACTGGATTACAGCTCAGATAAATAATCCGAGGCGGCTCTGTTTCCAGCAGTCTATTAGTAACATCCGCGTGAAGTCCAGCGCGCGGCGGATCAACGATGACAATTTGCTCGCCCGTTATATATTCCAGAGATTTTTCGCTCGGTGCCAAAATTGCCTTGGCGTTCGGTCGATTCAGCTTGGTAATATTCCTCCGCATTTCCGCGACGGCATGTTCGTTAATTTCCACCAGCGTCACGTCATCACCCCCAATTGTCAAACCGATTGTCCCAACTCCAGAGTAAAGGTCAAGTGTCGGCAATTTTTCATTGCAATCGATCCACGCTTTCATGTCGCTTAGGGCTTTTTCGTAAACGGGAATGTTGACCTGGAAAAATCCTTCGCAGGCGTAGTTGAAGGCGACGCCTAAAATCGTGTCGCTCAGTGTCGTGTCGCCGAATTTGTTCAAGCGTTCTGTGATCCTGCTGGCTGGGCTTTTGGGGTCGGAATAGATTATTTCGCCGCCCGCGGCTGATAGCAATTTGACTTCATCGTCGGAAATCAGATTTTCTATCTTATTTTTTACGTACAATTGCCAGACGGCGTTTCCCTGTTGATCTGAGCGAATCAAGAGTGTTTTTAATTGGCGCGCGACAATCGGTTTTTCTCGTAATAGGTCGCGAATTTCAATTGCCAATTTATTTATGCTCGGGTGCGCCAAGCTGGTTCCGTCGACGACAACTTTTCCCTTGCCGCCACGCTTGAAAAACGCCAAGTCCAAAGTTTCTTTTTCGTCGTCGTCCGTTTTGTCGCCGAACCAGCTGAACTCGACTTTATTGCGATAATTAAATTCTACGCCGTCGGTAAAGACGTCAATTTTACCTGGCAATGTAATATTGTGAAGCAAAAAAGCCTCTTCGATTAGCGACGCTTTGTACGATTGCTCGCTGGACATCGGCATTATTTGCCAAGGACTGGTGCTTAAATAACTATTTTCATCCTTCGGCGTAATTCGCTCTGGACTTTTCTCGATAATTTCCGTCACTATTCCTTCGACGAAGTGTGATTTTTTCTTTGTCACGCGAATCGTTACAAGTTCTTTTGGCAACCCTCCCCAGACGAATGCTTTGCGACCGTCGTCAAGCGTCCCGATGGCTTGCCCGCCGCCAACGATTTTTTCCAATCTTAAAGTCTCAAAAATTTGTTTTCTCATTAGGTTATATTATATCAGGATGTGTGGATTTTTTCTGGCTGGCGTGCTATAATCGTCATTGTCCTGGCAATAGTGGGACGTCGCCAAGTGGTAAGGCACTGGGTTTTGGTCCCAGCATTCGCAGGTTCGAATCCTGCCGTCCCAGCCAAATTTGACAGACATAAATTATCGCTCTTTTGGGCGATTTTTTGTTTTTAAGCAATCAAGCCATTTTTATCTAGTAAATTCATAAAATCGTCAATAAACAAATTAGTCCTCTCAACAATTTCTTTTTCTCCGAATTTTTTATAAACATTGCTTATATTCTTGAGTTCAAGATTTTCTGTTCCGCCTATGCGCTGTCCTCTACTATTATCAAAACCCTGGTAATATTTAATTTTATCTTCGAACCTATAGTCGGATGCGCGAATATTGACTCGTTTTTCTAAAAGAGATTTATTACCAAGGAGGTCGATTTGCCGATTATTAGACAATCCTTTCTCATTTTCTTGTCGCTTTCTGGGATAAATATGTTCAATATCAAACTGCTGAGAGAGTTTTGGATATGATTGCTCTTTATTGAGCATCATACGAAGCGCCAGCATGGATTTAGTGATTGGTCTGCCGTTTTTGAAATCATAAATAAGGATCGCACTGCGTGTTTGCTCTTTATCAAATTTGAAGTCTGAGAATGTAACTTCATTTAGATTAACTATATTCAGCATCTCGGCAAAAATAGGCGTTCTTAATGCGTTCACGCCTGGGTGCATTATTGCGTATCCCCATATGAATGCAATTGTACGATCGAGAAACATCTTAAAGTCTTCATCATCCAATTTTCCGTCTTCGGTGCGATTTGCTAAATAGTAAACAGATATGAAATAATTCCACATGCTATTTGGAGCATAGTTTAATATGAATAATTTCTTTAAAACCTCTTCGCTGAAACGTTCACGATTTTGATCGGTAATATCTTCCCAGAATTGAGCAAGATCTTTAAGATTTTCAAAAGTGTCATCTTGTTTAAGTACGGAATATTTATCGCGCTCATAGAATCTTCTAAGTGACTCGGTCGTGGAAGACTTGTTATTGTCTCGCTTGGCACGAATAAAATACATGTATCTCGTAAACAAATCGTCCATTGGTGTGCCGGTGATTGGGTGAAAGATTTTTTCACATGTCTCCTCGAGTTTTTTCCAATCTTTAATAAACTCATCCCTGTCGTCTTCGCTTTTCTGTTTGTAATATTGATAGAATTGAGCCTTAAAAATATCAGAATCTGAAAGTGGGAGACCTCTATCGTTTAATGTTGAGAATATGCGAAGAGCGGTATCTTGAGATTCGGCTTCGATTGGCATTAAGATGCAGTTATTAAGAATTCTTGCTGGCAAGTTCTTTGCAAAAGTTGGGAAGCTATTGATGAATTCATCGACTTTTTTAAGGAAAAATCTAAAGTTATTGGCGTATCGGCTAGTTTGGTTGTCGGTAACGATGCCTGTTCTTAGAATTGAAAGGAATTCCTCCTTGTCTTTATCAGTGGCGACAACAGAATCTATTTTTAGGTGATCTTTATCTGGCTTGCCCATTTCATCTGTTTTCCATATACAGCTGGCGATGCGTTCGGAAAAGTCTTTTGAGCCTTGGTCTTGCATTTTGGTGAAGCGATCGTAAAAAGCTCGAAGGAGAAGCATGAATGTGGTTAGGCGCTGCTGACCGTCGATCACTTCTTGTTGTTTTTTGTCGTTTTCAAAAGTCACAATTGAACCGAGAAAATACTCGTCGTTACTATCGAACTTTGTGGCATCATTGTCTGGTATTGCAAAAGAAAATATATCATCCCAGAGAGTCTGACAACTATCCTCATCCCACGCATATGGACGCTGGTAATCTGGTATGATGTAGTCTGCTTTTCTATCCGATAAGAGTGCATAGATACTTTTTTGGTCTACGTTTAGCTTTGACATAATATCCCCCGTTTATTTTTTGTCGCTAAATTTGTGAATATTCTTAGTGTAATTATAGCATGCCGCAGCATCGGCTTATTGCTTTATATAAAAAAAGCTCCCACTCGCTAGTGAGAGCTAAACTGTCGTGGTGGACAATTTGGATTAGCTAATTTTAACGACTTGTAGCTGTCTGGTCATCAAGCCATTTTTCCAGGAAACAGTTTCGGATTTCTTGCGGTTCAGTAGACTTTTTCCTAGTGGACTATCCACGGAAATTCGCCCGTCCAGAGGGTTTGCTTCCAGGCTATGAACCAGCGTATAGCGGAAAATTTTTCCCTGCTGATCCACCAAATCCACGACTGAGCCAATAGCAATTTTCAATCGATCGCGCTTCCTTGGCAGCGGCTTGGCGTGGCGTAAAATGTCCTTCTTCATAAAGATTTTTGATTGAATATTTTCCAGCTGCGTAATTACATCGTTGCGGCGTAATTTGTCATCACGCGATTTGGCGCGCCCAATTTCTTTCAATTCTAATATGAGCGCTTTCTCTGAAATCTCTAGTCCAGAAATTTCTTTCTGGAGCTCCTTAAATCCTTTTTTGCTTAAAAATGTTGTACTCATACTTCCCCTTTCGGATCGGCAATTTGCCAATCAACAATCCTATTACAACATCTAATTCTGAAAAATAGCTGAAAATTTACAGAATCGGCAAAGAGATTGTGAAAATGGCTGAGTTTTTTGAGGTACTAACAGAGATTTGCCCGCCTAGCGCTTTTGTCAATTGCTCCGCTAATGGCAATCCTAAGCCGTAGCCTTTTGTGCTTTGGCTACCGCGGAAAAATCGCTCAAAAACGTGTGGCAGAGTTTGTTGTGAAATCGTGCCGTCGTTGATGAAGTTGACGGTGATGTTTTGTTTCGATGGAATGATGCAAATTTTTACCACAGAATTTTTCGGACTATGTTTCAATGAATTGTCGAGTAAAATCGCGCACAATTCTCGCGTCGCAGTGTGATGAAGCGGAATATTTATGTGTTCTGGGCAATTCATTTTAACTCGCGCTTCGGCTTTTCGTTCGCGGATGAGTTCGGATATCAATTCCGTCAAGTTAAAACTTTTATCTTCCAGTGCCAACTTATTTTCTGTCCGCGACAGTTCCAGAAGCATCGCTGTAAGCTCAGTCAACTTATTTATTTCCTCCAAATTGCTTTCCAGAGTTTCTGTAAGTTCCGCCTTATTCGCCTTCCGATTTTTTAGCGAAAATTCAGTTTCTGCCTTCATAATTGCTAGAGGCGTTCGGAGCTGATGGCTGGCATTAGCAACAAATCGCGATTGAGCTTTGTGGGCGGTTTCTATCGGTCGCAAAGTAATTTTCGCCAATAAATATGAACACCAACCGCCAGCGAGCAGAACTATAAGATTTATATAGCCCAAACTAATTAAAAGATTTCGAGTTGAATTATCTATTCTTTCCGACAAATTGATTGCAGGAAAATCGCCCTTCCTTTGAACGATAATTTTATGAATTTGCGCATCAACTTCCGAGCGCGCCACCTGAAAAATAATACTACTAAACAGCAAACTGACGATCATCAAAATCATCAAATACCAGCCCGCCAGCTTAATTGTTGCTGAAGTAAAAATTTTCATGATTCAATCCTATAACCGAAACCGCGCACGGTTTTTATCAATTGTTTTTTGAACGGTTTGTCGATTTTTTGGCGTAGATTTTTTATGTACGCCTCGACATTATTCGGCAAAATATCGGCGTCAAAATCCCAAACGTGATCAATCAGCGTTTCTTTACTGAGAATCTGGTTCGGATGCTGCATCAAATATTCCAGCAGCGCATATTCTTTGCTCGTGAGGTCGATAATTTTTCCTGCGCGAGTTACGGTTTGCTGCTGCTTGTCAATTCTCAAATCGTCAATTTTCAAGATGTCTGGTTGCTGAATTGGCGGCCGACGAAGCAAGGCTCGCACGCGCGCCAACAATTCATCAATTGCAAAAGGCTTAGTCAAATAATCATCGGCTCCCACGTCCAGTCCGAGCGTTTTATCTTCGGTCGTACTCAGGGCTGTCAGAAACAGAATTGGCATATTTTTCCCGTTTTCGCGCAATTTTTTAACAATCTCCGTGCCTTCTAATCCCGGCAGCATTCGATCAACAATCAACAAGTCATATGGCTGACTGTCCGCCAAATTAAAGCCCTCTTCTCCGTCGTACGCCGCATCGACCGCGTATTTTTCGCGCTTCAAAGATTCGGTTATGATCCTCGCAATTTTTCGTTCGTCCTCAATAACCAGCAGTCGCATATTTATATTATATCTTTTTTCCTGCGCTAAGTGCTATAATTTTATTTAAAGAAAAGGAGGCGTATGCCAGATAATAAAAAAATGGTTGAGATTCGTCATTTTAAGATGAGTTTCGGCGATAAAACTGTTATTAAAGATCTGAGTTTTGATGTTTTTCGCGGCGAAGTTTTTGGTTTTTTGGGAAGCAATGGCTCGGGAAAAACTACGACGTTGCGCGCACTGCTTGGACTATACCAGCCGACCGCGGGTGATTTATTGATAAACGGCAAGCCATATTCGGTGGAGAGTCAGATTCGCCTCGGATATCTTCCTGAGGAGCGCGGCTTGTATAAAAAAGAAAAAGTCTTAGACGTGATGCTCTACTTTGGTCAATTGAAAGGCTTGAGTCGCAAAGAAGCTAAGGATTTTTCTCTGAAGTTTTTGGAGCGTGTCAATTTAAGCGATAAGGCTAATACGCAACTTGATAAATTATCTGGCGGACAGCAACAGAAAATCCAGCTCGGCGTAACAATTATGGGCGATCCAGAACTACTGATTATGGACGAGCCAGCCAAAGGTTTTGATCCAGTGAATCGCCGTTTGTTGATGAATATAATTGAGGAGCAACGAAAAGCTGGCGCGACAATTATTTACGTTACGCACCAGATGGAGGAAGTCGAAAGATTGTGCGATCGCTTGATTTTATTGAAAGATGGTCAAGCGGCGGCGTACGGCACATTGGAAGAAGTAAAAAGTCAATTTGGCGGCGCGTCAATGGATGACATTTTTGTCCAAGTTTACGGCGGCGAAGCGAAGGAGTTGAGTGATGAGTAAAATGCATAATTTGGGGACGGTTTTCAAATTTGAAACGCTTAGAACGCTGAAAAAACCGACGTTTTGGTTGACGGCTTTAGGGTTTCCTCTGTTGATTGGCGTGCTGTACGGCATTATGTTTTGGTCACAAAGTACGACTATTGAAGCGTCAAAAAATCTGGAAAAGCAAGAATTTTCGCTGGAAGTCACGGACGATTCGAAGTTCGTGAAGCCAGAATTACTGACGGCAATTAAAGCCAGAACCGCCAAATCGAAAGAATCTGGAATTGACGACGTAAAAAATAATAAGGTTGATGCGTATATTTATTTTCCAAAGGATTTGAGCAAGCAAAAGGTTGAAGTTTATGGTAAAGATGTTGGGTTATTCCAAAACGGAAAATACAGCGCGGTGGCGCAGAGCTTATTGAGCCAATCAGTAGCAAGCGACGTTAATCCAGCACAAGTTGCAATTCTACGCGGCAAAGTCCAATTGTTATCAACCACATATCTGGACGGAAAAGAACACGGCGGCATTAATGAGATGATTGTGCCGGGAATGTTTTTGGTTATTTTGTTCATTCTCATCAGTATTTTTGGCAATCAAATGCTCATTAGCACCACCGAGGAAAAAGAAAATCGCACGGTGGAAATGCTGCTCACGACCGTTAAAACCGACACTTTGATTACGGGTAAAATTCTGTCTTTGATGGTGTTGGCTTTGATTCAGATTTTGGTGATTGTTTTGCCAGTTTTGGCGGGCTATTTGGCATTTGGCTCGAAGTTGCAATTGCCTAATCTGGACTTGAGCACGCTCGTGTTTGATCCTGTGAGAATTGGTCTGGCGATCATAATTTTCTCCGCAAGCTTCACTTTATTTACGGGAATGTTGGTAACTTTGGGCGCGATGATGCCGACCGCCAAAGAAGCCAGTCAGTGGTTCGGAATTGTGATTATGCTATTCATTGGCCCATTTTACGGAATCACGGCGTTCGTTTCCTTCCCTGATTATTTCTTCGTTAAGTTCTTATCGCTATTTCCATTCACCGCGCCGATTCCATTGTTATTACGAAACGCAATAGGCAATTTGCCAATTTGGGAAGCTTTGCTCGGTACGGCAATTTTGGTCGCTACGGCGGTGTTTGTTATGTGGCTATCGGTGCGCGTTTTCCGCTACGGCGCGATGTCTTATGATAGTAAATTATCTCTGTCGGCGTTGCGAACACGCCGAAAAGCTGGTAAAGTTTAGGTATGAAAGTACGTATAGAGATAGACACGAAAACATTTGTGCGATTTTGGCTGGTCGTGATGGGCTTTGGTCTGGCTGGTCTGGCAATTTATTCCGCAAAGGATGCGCTGGTTTTATTGGGAATTTCCCTGTTCTTGGCGTTGGCACTAAATCGTCCGGTTGCAGCAATTGCTAAAAAATTGCCTGGAAAAAGTCGATTAGGCGGCACAGCGCTGGCGTACACGACGCTGGTTTTGCTTTTGGGTTGTGTGATCTGGTTTGTTATTCCGCCAATTGTCCAACAATCTGCCAAATTTGTCGAGAGTATTCCGAGTATAATCGACCAAGCAAGTTCACAGTGGCGTGGCGTCAACGATTTTATTGATAAGAATAATTTGCGCCCACAGGTCGATTCGATGATGGAAAACATCAAGCAGCAATTTTCGTCTTGGGCGACGAGCGTCGGCACGAATCTATTGTCCAGCGTTGGCTCTTTGGCGTCGTTCTTGGGCTCGCTATTCTTGGTGCTAGTGCTGTCATTCCTGATGCTCCTCGAGGGTCCAACTTGGGTGAAGCGTTTGTGGGGATTGTACAACGACGAAGAAAAAATGGAGCGTCATAAGAAGCTGGTCGGTCGTATGTATAACGTGATTACGGGATACGTTTCTGGGCAATTGACAGTTTCTGGAATCGATGCGATATTATCAGGTTTCGTGGTGTTTGTGCTGAGTTTGACATTCCCTGTCATAAATTCAAATTTGGCAATGCTCACCGTTATGGCGACGTTTGTGCTGACGCTAATTCCGATGTTTGGCGCAACGATTGCTGGCGCGTTGATATCACTACTACTATTCTTCAATAACATGACAGCGGGCGTTATTTATGCGATTTATTTCGTGATTTACCAGCAGATTGAGAATAACTTTGTCTCTCCTTCTATCCAGTCAAAGAAGGTTGAGTTGTCGGCTCTGACTGTCTTGGTCGCGGTGACAATTGGTTTGTATGTCGGTGGTCTATTAGGTGGTTTAGTTGCTATTCCAGCCGCTGGCGTCGTGAAAGTTTTGCTGGATAATTACTTGGAGCAAGCCAAGTCTAACCGCGTCGAAAGCGAAAAACCGCTTAATAAATTAGTTAAGAAATTGAAAAACGAAGATTAGTTGACACAGAAAAAATATAGCCCGTTGAATCCAGCGGGCTATTTCCATGTCCAAATGCTGCCGCTTGGCGTATCACGAACGGCAACGCCAGCCTGAAGAAGTTCATCACGAATTCTGTCGGATTCTTCCCAATTTTTCTCTGCGCGTGCTTGACGTCGCTGGATGATAAACCTCTTCAAATCGTCAGTAATATCAGGCGTGGATTCGGCCAAATCCAGCCCTAAAATCTCGTCAATCTCATCAATAAACTGCACCAAACTCTGTCGATGAATTTTATCAAGTGGCGTATGATCCAACTTTGAAAATACTTCATCAATCAACGCCAGTGCGCCTGGAGTATCCAAATCATCGTTCAATTTCTCGACTAACGCCTGACGTCCCGCTAATAACGAAACCGAATCGTCCTGCTCGTCCTTATCATCGTCATCTTCCAGCGTGTCGTGAGTTTGATGTCTCAGAACCGCGTAATCCCGCCAATGATTCAGCCGCGCCTGCGCTGCTTCCAGAATTTCCCAAGTAAAATTGCCCTCCGTCTGATAATGCTTACTGAGAATCGCCAGCTTAAACGCCATCGGACTAAAGCCTCGCGAAATAATATCTTCCAGCGTAATAATATTTCCCAGGGATTTACTCATTTTTCGGCCGTCGACTTTTATGTGATTATTGTGCAGCCAAATCTGAGAAAATTGCTTTCCAGTCAAACTCTCGCTCTGGGCAATTTCATTCGTGTGATGAACTGGAATATGATCAATCCCGCCCGCGTGAATATCAATAGAATCCCCAAGTGTTTCACGGGCAATTGTCGAACATTCCAGATGCCAGCCAGGAAAACCGACTCCCCACGGACTGTCCCACTCCATATCGCGCTTGGCATTTTTTGGCGAAAACTTCCAGACGGCGAAGTCGGTAATATTGCGCTTCCCCTCAACGCTCACTCTGGCGCCAGCTTCCAGGCCCGCTACGTCCAGCCGCGCTAATTTCCCGTAATCCTTCAAAAGCGACGTATCAAAATACATGCCGTCGCCGTCGATTTTATATAAAAATCCTTTTTCGTCCAGTCCTTTTGCGAAGTCAATCTGCTGCTGAATATAATCCGTCGCCCGCACCAAGTAATCTGGTTTTATCAATTTCAGCACGTCATAAGCCTCATGATTGGCTATGGAAATATATCTTTCCGCCACGTCCCAGGCAGTCTTCCCTTCACGGCGCGCGCCTTTTTCCATTTTATCCTCGCCGTTATCGTCATCGCTGGTCAAATGTCCAACGTCGGTGATGTTTTGCGTTCGAATAACGGGAATATCTTGCCAGCGTAGCAATCGCACCAGCACGTCCCAATAAATATAGCCAACCCAGTTGCCGATGTGCGGTTGCGAATAAACTGTTAGACCACAGGTGTAAAACTTGACCGTTTCTCCGTCGAGCGGTTTCAGTTCGTCTTTTTTTCTGGTAAGCGTGTTATAGAGTTTTATCATTAGTTCTATTGTACGTTACTCTGGTCAGTTTTTCAAAATTGGTATAAAAAACAGCCCCAACGGGACTTAATAATTTCAAGGAAGAAATGACAGACAGTATTATTACAAAACGCCGCCCGCCATTTCTCCCGTCGGAAGATTAGTTCCACTCTAGGAGGGTTTTAATCCTCCCGAGTAGCTGATGCAGCTGGGAAATTTGATTCTCCCCCAACTGAAGAATGTCGGACTCGTCGAGCAAGATATGGGTATTTTCCCTTACTTGCATTGCAGGTATAACGATCTCGACAAGATAGTCTCCGAGATCTTTCACCCCCTTCCTCTGTTCTTCCAAGGCGCACACTGCCTTTTTCAAGGCAGTGATGATCGCGCCGTTTAGGCGCCTCATAACCTTGACGTGGCACAGTGAAAGGCGACCGTAGGCCGACATTATCTCCCAGCGCGACCAGGTCTGAGTCCTGCCTGAAGACCCTGCTGTGTTGAACACAGCAAGTAGATTCTGCTCCGCCGAATACGAAGCAAGTGTCATTCTGCTAACAGAGTGATATCTGACGTCAAGCGACGACGCCAAGACGTCATGTAAGATGAGCATGATTGAGAGACAGCTCTCAATCATATTATCGATGACTTCTTCCCCCGTAATTTTTCCACTCTTCTGGAACGCACGCCCCAGATTATTGGCGGCATTCTCCAGTTTACAAAAGAGCTTGATGTCGCTCTCCTTGAAGACAAAAGTCTTTCCGCTAATTTTCAGAGTGTTGTCTTTTTCCTGTCGAGACATAATCTCTTTCCTGTCTTCTCACCCCTGGATGGTTAAGTGACGTTTTGTCACAAGGTGAGATCTCATTCCTCTTTTCTGCTTTTTATAAAAGGAATAAAAACTCACCTTGTATATAACTGTCTGTCAAAGTACGCTTTCGGACAAGGATTTACTCAACTTGTCAACAAAAGCTGGTGTTATTTATACCACACTTATATTAAAAAGTCAACTCTAACCTAGTCCTATCAGGGTCTAAGACGTCGTAGCTATGTCGCCAGATAAGACCTTGTACTTGACAAAATAAGATATTTAATATATAATAAAAAGTATGAGAGAAAAAGTGCAGGTGCGTCGTCCGCCAATATTCAGCTACGATAGGCCTATTACACTGGATTCTTTAAAGTATATGAAAGATAGGTTGATAGGTGCTTTAGAGGAGCCTGAGATAATTGATAAACTGGGGAATCTAGCCTTAGGACTATGTAATACGGCTCAAATGCTGGAGCCTATGAAATCTGTTGAAGGTGAAGAGCTGGGAGGCAGTCATCCTGACCCAGACTGGACAGATAAAAATATAATACCACTTACTGGGAGTAATGAGTTTGTTGTTTCTGGAAGGCAGATATCTCTTATGCCAGTGCAAAAAGATAGAATAAGCGATACTTTTGCTAGTGAAAGTATCGCCAGAATGTGTACTTATGTAGATATCTATTCGCCCACAAAAATAAAAAGAACAGGTGTTGGCGGTTTTTGTAGTACTACTTTTTACGAAATGGGGGACGTCGGGACGGGCCCTTATGTATATCTTCGCCCTGTTATTAGTGTGGCTCAGAGTGGACTGACATGTGTTAATACCGCCACGTTGGGTCACGAGACATCTCATGCGCATGATTGTGTCACGAATCCAGTTTTGGAAATAGACCCTAAATCCGATCAAGTAAACCTCCGTTCTGAATTGCAAGCTTATGCCGTAAGCAAAGTTCTCCAGGATTATCTGACGTATAATGATAGAATAATGTTTAGTTACCCTAGTGTATCGGACCGAGTAGAAGAGGTACGAAGAAAAGTTAACGGCCCCCTATGGTCTGAGGGTGCATTTGATGTGAATGATGATTTGATAGAGCAACTAGATAGAGCAGGTCTGGGAGATATATATTGATAGCGTAGTGGATCAATATTCTGTTTGTAGAGCTTGATTTGTTGCTGTAACTAATTCCCTTACGATTTCGTCATAATCTTCATATACGCGGAAGCCGGCCGCATACGGATGACCGCCGCCACCGAAGTATCCAGCCACGGTGTCGGCGATTGGCAAATTACCTCGTAGGCGCGCAGTCAATTTGCCGTCAGGGTAAGTTTTAATAACGCAACTAAGCGCCACGCCTTCAACCAACCGCAGTTCGTCGCCAATCAACGCTCCAGGGTTGTAGGCATCGCTATAGGCTTGGATTTCCTCAAATGGCACATGCACTAACGCCAATTGTCCATCCAGTAAATATTCGATTCGCTCGATCAATTTTCCCTTGTACGCCAAAATTTCTGGCGATTTCTTCATAAATTCGCGTCGTCGCTCTTCAATTTCCGCGTTGGAAGCGCCCAGTTCTGTAAGTTCTCCCGCCGTATGAAAAGTCTGAGCCGTAGTGTTTGGCGTAGTAAGTCCCAGACTATCGCTCATAATAGCTATCAACAAATCTTCGGCCGCCTGAGGATTTATCTTCCAGTCGGAATGCTTGAATAGTTTATACAGTAATTCCCCGGTCGCCACGACGGTTTCTGATAACATAATATGATCAAAGCTGAGCGTCGATTCGGCTGTATGATGATCGATAACCAGAGTCGGGTGCGTTTCCAGAAAATGGCGCGCCCCAGGAGTTTCTAATACCTTACTGAGAAGCACGTCCGCGCTTGTATCGACAATTATCGCGGCGTCAGCTTGAAACGGAAAGTCGTTCTGCACTCGATCCCAACCGCGAATATAATGAAGATATTTCGGTATGTCTACTGGACAATATAAAGTAACAGTCTTCCCTAGGTCGCTTAAGACTTCTTCCAGCGCCAAACTTGAACCCAGGCTATCGCCGTCGGGATTTTCGGCTTGAATAATAACTATATTGTTTGCGGATTGAATGAATTGTTTAGCTGTATCTAGCATATTATTTATTATAACAAATGATTTTTACTCTAATATAATATATATTGTTTTTAATTACATAAGTGGTATAATATGTGATGGACTATTAAAAATACTGCGCAATCGAAAAAAACATAAACATTTTTATAAATTATTATTGACAAAATATAAAGATTGTGCTAGTATGAGGACATAAAGCCTGAAGATAGGGCTGGAAAAGAGGAGTTTTTATGAACAAATTTAAGAAAATCGGCATTGCTATCTCTTTGGGATTTGCTATGCTCGGTGGAATCTGGTTGGCATCACCTTCACAGGCTGCCGGCTGTAACAGCTTTAACGTTGTATACTGTGGTACACATTCTATGTCAGAATTGCAAACAGCATACAGTCGTACAGAAATTAAAGAACTATACAAAGAGTGGTACGTTACTGAGACTATGGTTCAAGGTGGCTCAAACATGCGTGAAGGTGTAGTTGACGCAAATGGTAACATTACTGTTGACGGTCGTGTTGTAGCTACAAACGCTATAACCGTACAGTCTAAAGCTGGTACTCGTCAGCCTCAGCCACAACGTAGCTACAAGACCTCAAACGGATATACTTACTACCAATACACAACTGGTCAGAGCTTCGTTGACGGACCTAAGAGCTACAATATTTACGCATGGTTTGACAATAACGGCTCATTTATCACTGGTGTGATTAAAGACTGTGGTAACCCAGTTTGGGGTAACCCAACAACACCTCCAGCAAAGCCTGCTCTAACATGTGACGCTTTGCAAGTAACTGAAATTTCTCGAAACACCTTCAAATTCAGTGTTAAGGCAACCGCTAAGGATGGCGCATCTATCACCAGCTACACATACAACTTCGGTGATAACAACATCAAGACAACTAACTCATCAGAAATTCAATACACTTACGCAAAAGAAGGCAACTACACAGTTACTATTACTGTAAACGGTAAAGAAACTGGTGAAGTTAAGAGGCAAAACCCTAACTGTCAAAAAACTGTTACGGTTAAGCCGGAGCCAAAGATTGTTGTTTGTGAACTTAAGACTAATAAGTATCCAGTAGAGATTAAGGAATCAGAGTTCGACAAGAGCAAGTATTCAAAGAATCCAAACGACTGCAAGGAAGCTCCTGCTAAGATTAAAATCTGTGTAATCGAGAAAAAAGAGATTCGTGAAATCAAGAAGGAAGAGTACAACGAGTCAAAGTATACAACTGACTTGAGCAAGTGTCAGGAAACCCCTACACCAAACACTCCTTCAACACCAACACCTAGCCCAGAATTGCCAAAGACTGGTGCAAGTGACGCGATCATGTCAGCACTAGGTCTAGGTGGACTAACTACAGCTACTATCGCTTACATCGCTAGCCGCCGCCAAATGTAATAGGTCAAGCTAGCAACGAAATACCCGCCGAGATGGCGGGTATTTTTATTGGTGATGAAGCTGTTGAGTCTATAACTGTTTTCGACCTTCTAGTGCGTGAGTTAGTGTAATTTGGTCTGCGTACTCAAGGTCAACGCCGACTGGAATACCTCTAGCCAAGCGTGTGATGGTCGTATTCAAGCCAGCTTCTTGGATGTAACGCTGTAAGAATAGCGCGGTTGATTCGCCTTCTACTGAAGCGTTCGTAGCGATGATAATCTCCTGAACGTCGTCGGTTTTTATGCGCTCGATCAGCTCTGGGATGTGTAATTGCTCTGGTCCAATATTGTCAATTGGTGAAATAACGCCGCCCAGCACGTGGTACGTACCCAGGAACTGCCCTGTTCTTTCTATAGCGACAATGTCTAGCGGCTCCTCGACTACACAAACGACTTTTTTATTCCTGTTCGAATCTGCGTATAAAGGCGACACATCGTCATCTGAGTCGATTAACGCAAATGTCTTCGGGCAGGTTTTTACGCGGTCGTGCAATTGGTCTAATGAATGCGCTAATTGCTTTGCGGATTTGGGATTACGGCGTAAAACCGCGTAGGCATATCTTTCAGCCGTACGCGGTCCAACTCCAGGTAGATTACCAAAATCATCAATTAAAGCAGTTAGTGCTTTTGGTAAAATGTCGATTGACATGACTTTAGAATGGCAAGTTGCCCAAGCCGCCCATCAATGGCTTCATAGTTTCAGCAGCGACTTCCTGTGCCTTTGTCATGCCGTCACGAACTGCGATTTCAATCCAGTGCTCCAACTCTTCGATATTCTCCAAGTCGACCATTTCTGGGTCAATCTTTACAGACTTGATCTTTAATTCGCCAGTGATTTGTACGATCACAGCGCCATCGCCAGCCTCAACTTCGATGATTTCTTTGCCTAATTGTTTCTGTGCTTTGCGTAATTGTTGCAGCATTTTTACCTGATCAAACGCCATATTCCTCCTTATTTAACACTTATAATTATACCCTATTTGCGGTCGGATGTGTAGATATAGAAGCGATCGCCGTCTTTATGGTCATTGACAATTACTGACGACAAGTGCCCAGAGTAAGTCTGCGGAATTTGAGACTTTACGCTGTGGCTAACATATAAAGTCTGTCCGACATTCGCTGGCGCTGTGTAGATAATTGATATCTGGTGATAGTTGTGTTTTTTAAGCGCTTCGTAAATCGGTGATTCTTCTTTACTGACCAATAACGAGAATGAATCAGTTGGTGCGGTATTTTTACGGAGCAAAGATAAATCTTTATTAAAGCGTGAAACTGCTTCTGGGAAATAACGATAACCGTCAATATAGCGGAAGCTACCACCCACCACCATAACGATAATTAACATTGATATAAGAACCAGTCCTGTGCCGCGAGCGTATGGATTGCGCGGGAAAAGGCCGTACCACATATTCATTAGGGATTCCAATCCGACCGCCAAGAGAATAAATAGCGGGATGATGATTATCGGGGTGAGACTTGGCTGGAAGATGAGTAGCGCCAATGCTAAGATTAGCCACGACCAAATCATAAACGAGCGGGCGCTGGAGATTTTTTGGAAGCTGCGGAATAGCCCTAGTCCGATCAGCACCATTGCGTTGACGTCCATAATTGGCGTGATTTGGTTTCCTACGACTGATGGGAAAATGCGAATGTATGTGTAATATAAAGTCCTGAGGTTTGCGATGATGTCAAAACTTAGGCCGTTGATGCCGATGAGGTTGTAAAATAGCGCGTGGGATTTATAGCAAAGAAAACCAATCGCACAACCAATTGTGAATAAAATAGCGGACGGCACAATCCAAGATTTACGATGTTTTCTGGAGATGAGGAAATAGCGTGGGTGCGGATGCAGGAGGGCGATGATCAGAAGTCCCAGATTGATATACCAAAAATACGGAGTGAAGAGACTGAGTGCCGTGGTGATTGCTAAGCTGATTCGCCAAATGGAAGCGTTCTGGGCTTTTTGGAGAATCAATGTGGCAAAAAGTAAAGTTAGCGCGGTGTAGAAAATATATAAAATGCCAACAGTTGCGCTTTGACCGATGAATAAAAATTGACCAGTCGTTGCCATGATTAATAGCGATAGAATTGTTGTGGACGGCTTAAACCAGCGCTTTAAGAGGAAGAAAATAGCGACGGAGCTGGCGATTGAAAGGATTACGGCGGGCGCTTTAATTGTTAATAAACCGACGCCAAACAGTTTGAAGAATAGCAATTGAAGAAGGTGAAATGGCAGATTTGTGACGGCGATTCCCTCGACGCTAAAATTCAAGTGATTTGTCGTATTGACCATGTCGATTTCTGCTTGCGACAAACCTCCCGGCACGTGCAACGCGGAAATTATAATAGCTCCTATGTATAGCAGCGCCAGCAGCGTATAGCCGAAAACGTAGCGCCATCGGTAAAGGAATATATCGGTAACTTTTTGCTTTTTCATTGGTATGATTATAACACAATTCTATTCATGCTTGCGATCCAGACTCATAAAGCGTAGGCGCTCTGGGTGGAAGTACAATTGAACTTTACCGACCGGACCATTACGGTGCTTAGCTATAATGAGGTCAGTAATATTCTGGACTTCCGGGTTGTCAGGTTCGTAATATCCAGGGCGATAAATAAAGCTCACGATGTCGGCGTCCTGCTCAATGGAACCGGATTCACGCAGGTCGGCTAGTTGCGGAATTGGCGGCGTGCGCGATTCGACAGAACGGCTCAGCTGACTTAGGGCAATTAGCGGCACATTCAGCTCGCGAGCAATAAGCTTCAGTCCGCGTGAAATTTCCGAAACTTCCTGAACGCGGTTTCCGTTGTGGTTTCCGTTGGCCTGCATAAGCTGCAAATAGTCGACGATGATTAGTCCCAATTGGTTCTCATGAGCAATTCGGCGCGCTTTAGTTCGCATTTCCAAAACTGATAATCCCGGCGTGTCATCGATGTAAATTGGCGCCTCAGCCATTTCTCCCATAGCCTCAGACAATTTTGCAAAATCTTCATCGCTCAAGTTTCCGGTACGAATATTCCAGCTATCAACTCCCGACGCATCCGCCAACATACGGTCGACCAGCTGTTCCTTGCTCATCTCTAGGCTGAAAAATAGGACAGGATTTTTCTCAATCGTCGCCACGTTATAAGCCAAATTTGTTACTAGCGTCGTCTTACCCATGGCTGGGCGCGCCGCCAGAATGATCAAGTCTGATTTTTGCAAACCAGCGGTCATATTGTCCAGATCACGATAGCCAGTACGAACTCCCCTGAGAGAGCCTTTATTTTTACTGAGCTCTTCAATTCGATCAAAGCTATCCGTCAGAATGCTTTCCAGACTGACCAAATCTTGCTTGGTTGATTGGTCTGATACGCTGAAAAGTTCAGCTTCGGCCTTCTCTAATAATTCCTGTGTGGTCGTCGATTCGTCATAGCCAAGTTCTGAAATATCGCCACTCGCTTTTATCAGACGCCTGCGAACCGCTGCCTGCGCAATCATTTCCGCGTAAGCCGATGCGTGCGCTGCCGTTGGGACGTAGTTTGTTAGCTCTGTCAGGTATGCCGAGCCGCCAACTAATTCCAGCTCGTCCTTTCGCTTCAATTCGTCAGTTAAGGTCAATAGATCGACAGGCTTATGTTTTTCAAATAGCCGCATCATTCCGGCAAAAATCAATCCGTGATTCTTGTCGTAAAAATCGCTAGGGTGAGTAATCTCTGCGGCGTCCGCCAAAACTTCCTCGTCAATTAAAACCGCCCCAAGCAAACTCTTTTCCGCGTCCAAATTTTGTGGCGGTATCTTCCCTTTTACTTCTTCACTTTTATCTGCCATTAAATATCCTCCAGCTTAACTTCTTCGCCGCCACCCATTAATTCTGCAATTTCCGCCAATTTTTCGTCCTCTGGCGGTTTCTTCTCTCCAATTATATCAATTTCCAAATCCATCGCGGTTTCTTCTGAGATAATTTCTGAGATCAATGGTTTGTTTTTTGCGTCGTCCAGTTTTTTCTTATAAAACGCGGAACCTGCGTAAATTGTCAATTTTTCACCGTCAAACGACCACTGGCTTTTCTGTAATAATGACGCCAGTCCGAGGGATTTTTCCTTCGCTCTTTCAATGACTTTTTCCCAATTTAGCTCTAGTGGCGCGTCGGTTTTCTTTGGTTTTGCGGCGGGTTTTTTTGCTGGCTCGGCTGGTTTTTCTTCTTTTTTAATCGGCTTTTCGGTCGGTTTTGCTGGCTCTGCGGGCTTAATTGGTGTTGGTTTTGCGGCAGGTTTTTGGGATGCAGCTTGAGTTGTATTTTTCTTTGTCGTGATTGGCTTTTCTGCCGGCTGAGAATTGCTATTCATAAATATCGTCAATAGTTTCAAGTCTGGATGCGGGTGCCGATCAACCTCGATCAATTGCTGAACTAGCCCAACAAGGTTTGGATTTTTTCGTAACCTATTGCGAGCAATCGACAATAATTGATGCGACACAACAACTGAATTTGCGCCACTATTTTCTAATTCCTGGAAGATGTTTAAGACTTTTTCGTTATCGTCGGATGGATATGAATCCAACAAATTGCCGAGCATCGTCGCGTCGCTCAGTCCCAAATATTCGGTAACCATATTCGCCGTCAGCGGCTGGTCTGGAGTTGCTAAAATCGACAATTGGTCAAGCGTGCTAATGCCGTCACGGAATCCGCCGCGGGAACGTTCAGCAATTAACTTGGCAGCATCCTCTTCGATTGCAAATCCTTCTTTTTTCGCTATATTCATTAACTGGCGCGTCATAATTTCCGTCGGAATTGGGCGGAAGAAAAATTGCTGAACACGGCTAAGAATGGTAGCTGGAAGTTTGTCGGCGTCGGTTGTAGCTAAGATAAACACCACATGCTCTGGCGGTTCTTCCAGGGTTTTTAATAGCGCGTTAAATGCTGATTTTGACAGCATATGAACTTCGTCGATGATATAAACTTTTTTCGGCGCAGAAACAGGCGCGACTTGGGCCTTTTCTCTTAAGGCTCGAATGTCGTCGACGCCGTTATTACTGGCTGCGTCAATTTCAATAATATCCAAGTTTGAAGCGTCGTCATCATATGGCAAGTGGTTAATTTCGTGCGCCAGAATTCGCGCCACTGATGTTTTTCCCACGCCACGTGGTCCAGTCAATAAGTACGCATGAGCAATTTTTCTCTGCTCTAACGCTCGACGTAAAATACTAGTCACGTGATCTTGACCTAAAACTTCATCCAAACTGCGACTGCGATATTTACGATATAGCGCCTGACTCATCCCCTCATGCTCCTCATGAGATAATTATAGCAAACTATACCTTGAGACAGAAGTTAACAAATGTGATTTCCGATTATTCGAGATCGCATAAATACGATTATTATTGTAATAATGGCAGTAATTATACAAGTTAATAGCAGAGCCTTAGACTTCTTGCCAATTTTTTCTCTCTTAAGGATAAATATTGATGTAATTAGAGTCACCACTCCCAAGATGTATGGCAAGTATCGTGCCAGTACTATTGAAGTATTGAATAATATTGTAGTTAAGCTCATTGGTAGCCTCCTTTGCTGTGTTTTACCCTCGCTCTCTATGTTTGCATAGAGAGCGAGGGACTGGTCTCACGACCATGGTGTTGAATATGTGAAGTTGTTCTGGTTCACGAACACTGCACGCACTTTATGTGCCGGCGAGTAGATCATCGGCGTATAGTGTACAGTGGCGACTGGTGCGCATGTTGTATCGAAGAATATCTGTTGTGTGTATCCAGTATCCTGGACGGCTTTCAGATATCCGTTACTAGCGCACTTGATCCAGCCTGGGCTATACATGACAATGCGAGCCCAGTTTGTCTTGCAGGTTGGCGACCACCTAATCTGCAAGGAGAATTCCTTGTTGTTGTAGACTTGGGTGGTGACGGCATCGGCGCTGCAGCCCGTTGCGTCTGCGTCCTGTCCCGAGCACCAGTCTCCGTAGCACCCGACGGCATGAGCGGCGGGTGGGGTGGCTAGCGTCATCGCTGAGAACACGAGAGAAATGATGGCAATAAATGCCGCCAATCGCTTCTTGCTGTTCATCATCAACTCCTCTGATTGTGAAACGTACACCGAGATTATTCTCGGATGAGTGGAATTATACTTCTGTTCTATCAAAAAGTCAACCCCTGCTCTTCTAAAATAAAAGTAATAATGTTAACAAAAGCCTCGCGGTTAAATTACTCTTAAAACAACGCCAGCTGCGTGCTGGGTATTTCTATGTCAATGACGCCGTCAACTTTTTGCGCCCGATAGCCAATGAGCTTTTTGATGTTGTAAGCCAGCAGCTGACCGTCGTAATCAGTGATGACAATTGAGCCGATGACGCTACGTACATGTCCGACTAGTTGACTATAATCCTTCATTAAAACGACACGTGACAAATCAACACCAGTGGTTTGAAAATAATCTTCGCAAGGAATTAGCTCGGATTTCGGAAACGACACACCAATTTTTTGCTCAATTTCAAGTAATTTTTGTCGCAATTCCCTTTCGCCAACTGCACGGTCAAAAGGTTGTTTTATCAATTCCAGCTTTTTGTAAACTGGCAGAGTTTCAGTTATTCCGTCCAGCTTGGAAATTTTCGCCTCATATTGTCTGGCGATCAATGCCGAAGAAAATGTTTCTAATTTTACGGCTAATCGCGCTCCTTGCTCTAATAATCTTCGAATTCCGCGCTCTTCTTGCGAGATTCCAACTTTTATGACGTTCGGCGCGAAGTACGCCAAGTAAACAAAGTGCGGATTTTGATTGATTTTTTCTTGTTGGGCGGAAACCGAATTGGCGTTATAAAATGCTGGATTAAAGCCAGTTTTGTCGCGGCATTTTAGGCAATTTTCATATTTTTCATCAACCGTGGCGTGGTCTGGGCAGATTTGGCTACAGCGATTCTCAAAATCCACCCAACCCGTGCAATATTTAACGGAAAAATCAAACTTAAGAGACAAATCTTGTTCGAACAATTCATGGCGCTCAATTTTATCACCAACTTGACATTCAATAAAAGGCTTATTGTCGGCGTTAAAACTGGCGTAACTGAGCAGAAATTCGCTCGGTAGCATAATATTTACAATGCAGCTTCGACTGCAGCCCAAGTTGCGTCAGGATTGTCTTCGGGGATGATGATTGTAACTTGGTCGCCGACGTTAATTCGGAAGTAAGTTACGCTAGCAAGCAAAATACGATATTCGCGGCCGGAAGCCTCGACGTAGTAAATTCCGTCGTGCTGGACGAGTGTTCCGATAACTTGCTTTCGTGGTACAGGACCGATTTGCTTATAGATAAAGCTGCCGTCTTCAGCGATTGTCAATTTCATCAGGTCACCTTCAACCAGCTTCGACTTTGAAGCGTAGTTGGCTGGGATTGGGTAATTTTTGCCGTCTGGGCTAAGCATCATCTGGCCGTCAAATACGCCTTCGATAATCTTTCCTGTTACATCATCTGACGAATTTTTTGGCGTGACAACTTGACCGTCGTCGCCAATAATACTAATCAATAATTCTTTTGCGGCAGCTAAATTGGTTTCCGCCTCTTGAATAAGTGTCCTCAGACGCTTAATTTGCTTTTCTGGTAATTCAGACATGGTTCTCGCAATTCCTTTGTCTATTTTTTATAATACTTAACTAATATATAGCATATCCTTACATTTATATCAAGTCGCGTTATCTATTTTTATCCGATTTTCCACAGCGCTATAAGATATGAATAAAAAAGTGTTGCAAATTTTACTCTTGAAATCGACGTGTGGTTCGTGATATTAAGATTGGCGACATAAAAATCACCGCCCAGAGCGGACGGTGATTAAACGAAACAAATTGGCGTTATATAACAAATTATGAAAGCTCGACAGTAGCGCCAGCGTCTTCCAAAGTTTTCTTTGCAGCTTCAGCTTCGTCCTTAGAAACTTTTTCCTTGACTGGTGCTGGAGCGCCGTCAACGATAGCTTTTGCTTCACCTAGACCTAGGCCAGTGATTTCCTTAACAGCCTTGATGACTGCAACCTTCTGAGAACCAGCGTCTTTCAAAGTAACTGTGAACTCAGTTTTTTCGTCAGCAGCAGCGGCGTCACCACCAGCAGCTGGACCAGCAACAGCGACAGCTGCAGCAGCTGGCTCGATGCCGTATTCTTCTTTAAGATGATTTTTCAATTCGTTAACTTCTAGAACTGTCAACTTTACAAGTTCTTCAGCCAATTTCTTAATATCAGCCATTGATATTCTCCTTTATTATTATATTGTTGCGATGAATGCAACGTTACTAGTGTTGATTGCTAAACTTAAGCAGCAGCTTTGGCTTCGATGCCGTCCAAAAGTCCGTGCAAATTGCCGCCAAGCGCGTTGACCGTGTCGTGTACTGGTGATAGCAATTGTGATACCACTTGAGCAACGAGTTGGTCTTTGCTTGGTAGACCCGCCAATGCTTTAACGTCAGCTTCGCTAATTGCCAAGCCTTCGCCTGAGAAGCCACCTGCAAGTTGTAATGCTGGATGTGTTTTTGCAAACGTGTCCAATACCTTTGCTGGCATAACTTCATCTTCGCTACTTACGGCGTAAACCAATTGACCAACCAATAAGCTGGTGTCGGTTTCTTTGTAAGTGTCGATTTCCTGAAGAGCTACGCGTACCAGTCGGTTTTTAACAACCTTGATGGTAACGCCCGCTTCGCGAGCTGCCTTGCGTAGTTCTTGTAGGTCGGCAACGGTAAGGGTTTGATATCGAGCAAAAGCCGTACCCTTAGCGTCTTTTAATAGCTCTGTCAGTTCAGCAACCAAAGTTTGTTTTTTATCGCGTGAAATTGCCATAAAAATCCTTTCTTTGATTGAGTTAATTTGTTATGTGCCAATTTGTTAACGTGCGGTAATGGAGAATCAAAAAACGTCTTTGATTCTCGCACTACCAAAGACGTCAAATAAAACTGTTAGTTTCATCCCTCGGTGGCATTTTTACACTTGTTTTACGTCAAGTCGCCACTGTCTTTGGTAATGTTCCTTAGAATTGTAGCAGAAATGACAACGAAAAACAAGAGTTATGGCAATTATTTTCCAGCCGATTATTTTACAATAATAACGTGATAAAATCAATAGGCTTCTATGTCTAGCCAAAGAGAAAACCCGCTCCGTAGAGCGGGTGTGGTGTGTGAAACCTCCTTCTGTATCTGAGTTCTCCGCTGAGGGGTGCTAGTCGATTAAACTAACACCCCTCAACGAGATGTTGGTTATCCTTCTGGGTGCGCCGTCTGGCGACGACGCGCCCAAATAAGGAATCCTCCGAGAGTCACTAGCGCGACCGCGCTGGTGACTGCGTCTCTACTTGCACCAGTGATCGCCAGCTTCTTGTGCTGGCGTGCTGGTGCCAGTGTCGCCGACGGCGTGGGCACGGGTGCCGGTGTCGTCGTCGGATTTGGAGTCGCCGACGGCGTGGGTGTCGGCACCGGTGTTGCCGACGGTGTCGTCGATGGGCTCGGAGTCGGTGTCGGTTCCGGCGTGGGTGCCGACGGGGTTGGTGTCGGAGCCGGTGTGGGGCTCGTCGACGGGGTCGGCGCGGGTGCCGACGGGCTCGGACTCGGTGCCGGGGTCGGGGTCACAGAGGGAGTGGGTGTAGGCTGAGGAGCAGGCGTCGTGCCGTCTCCGTCGGTCCCTCCATTAGCCTTGATCTCGACCGTCTTCTCATAGCGGACGCCATTGACGGTAGCCACATTCGTGACCGCCTTTGCGCCATCAGGGTTCACCGGATCGGGGGTGTAGGTCACACAGACCTTCGATCCCTCGGGAGCCATCATCTTGATGGTCTCGTTGTCAACCTGAGTAGCCGTGACCTTGATAACGGTCTTCGGGTTCCACGTCTCATCCGTAGAGCACGAGACAACATTCGAGAGACGGGTGCTCTCGTCGTGAATTGTGTACTCAGTGCCAGGCGTGGTGACCCAGCTGATCATCCAAGAGACGGTGTTGTCAGGATTGACCCATCCCGCCTTGAAGTTGTCGATACTTGCGTAGGGGTAATGCACAGGACCGCAGTCCCTATCGCATGTACCATCACCGTTGCTATCACCGAACGTGACAGACGTCGTCTTGCCATCCAGGATGAGATTGGAAGTGTTCTTACCCACTGCCGTTTCCTGAATCCTGGCATTCGCCCACCAGTGACCGGAGACATTAGCCTTATCGGTCATGGAGTCGGGTACAGTGGTGACAGTACAGGTGAGCTTGCTGTCGGCAACCTTGCAGTCACCGATCTTCTCGCCGCTGTCGAGCGTGAAGGGGAACTCGGAAGCCCACTTGAGGTCGATGTTGGCATAGACGGTGAACGTCTGACCAACCTCAAGTTTGTCTGCCGCCCACGTGCCGTTCACAGACACCGTCGAGGTGACGTGAGTACCGGCAGAGGTGACCTTGGTGATTTCAGCAGTCATGGGGTGGCCATCCGCGTAAGACGGAGCGACCACACCCCCGAAGAGGGACATAGCAAGAATCGCGACGAGGGTCGCCACGATTGAGACCCCCAGCGGAGTCCTGTTACGGTGGTGCATTTTCGCACCATCCTTTCTTTGTTGAGTCAGGTACAGAAGATGTTAAGGTCCTTATCCAGCCATGCTGGAAATCAGGAAATCTGAACATCAGCTGCGTGGACTTTACTATTTTATCATAAAAAATGAAAAATGCAATAGTAACACAAAAATCCCGCCAAAATCGACGGGATTTAATTGCCTGAAATATAAATATTACAGAGAGTTCTCTACTTTAATACCAGGGCCCATAGTTGTGGCAATTGCAACGCTCTTAACGTAAACACCCTTTAAGCTGGATGGCTTTTGGGAGTTCAAACTGGTTAAGAATGCGCGTGCGTTTTCTGACAATTTTTCAGCGCCGAATGATACTTTGCCGATTGACAAGTGAACGATGGCTTGCTTATCAACGCGGTATTCAACTTTTCCGGCTTTTGCTTCAGAAACGGCTTTAGCGACGTCAGTAGCAACGGTGCCAGACTTTGGATTTGGCATCAAACCGCGTGGACCAAGCAAACGTGCGTATTTACCAAGCTTTGGCATGTACTGTGGAGTTGCGACCAAAATGTCGAAGTTCAATTCTTCCTTGTCTAATTGGCTTAGGAATTCTTCATCACCGATGATGTCGGCGCCGGCTTTTTTAGCGGCAGCGTGTTCTGATTCTGGTGCGAAAACAGCAACGCGAACATCCTTACCTGTACCGTGTGGCAATGCTACAGTTGAGCGAATGTTTTGGTCGGCTTGGCGTGGGTCAACGCCTAAGCGGATGTGGATTTCAACGCTAGCGTCGAACTTGACTGGGCTGGTTTCAGTAGCCAATTTCAAAGCTTCGTCTAAGCTGTACAATTTGTTCTTTTCAACGTTTTTTGCAGCGTCTTGATATTTTTTACCGCGGCGCTCCAAGCGTGGACGAGTAACTGGCTTTGGACCTTTCTTTACGTGAGCTTCAGCGTCGTCTGATTGTGGAGTAGTGTCGCCAGCTTCCTTGCGAGCTTCCTTCTCTGCTTTTTCAGCAGCTTCGTCAAGAGCTTTTTGGCTACGTTTGCCAGACTTAGCGACAGTAGCTTCGCGCTCAGCAACAACGTCTTTGTCTTTGTTGTCGTGAGATTTGCTTTCATTGGTAGCTTCTGCAATTGCTGCTTCAATTTCAGCGATTGTGTTTTTTTCGCTGACTGATAGTTTTAGTTCTGCTGCTTTTTCTAGCAACTCGGCTTTCTTTGCCATAAAAATCCTTTCTGTGGTACGAACGGCAATTTGTCATCTTAACAAACCAGCCTCCCAGCATTGATTGATAATAGTGAAATTATACCATATTTTCAGAGATTGAGGCAAATGTTTGATAAAATAGTAATTATGGATATAACAATTACAAACATACAAGCAAGGCAAATTTTAGATTCGCGCGGAAATCCGACGGTTGAGGCGGACGTGACTTTGAGTGACGGTTCGTTCGGTCGTGCGGCTGTTCCGTCTGGCGCAAGCACTGGCTCTTTCGAGGCTGTTGAGCTTCGGGATGGCGAGTTGGCGTTCGGCGGTAAAGGCGTGCTTCGTGCGGTCGAAAATGTCAATGGTGAGATTGCGCAGGCTTTGAAGGGTTCTAATCCGTTCGATCAGGTCGCAATTGATGAAAAAATGAAGAGTCTGGATGGTACGCCGAATAAGGCGCGCTTGGGTGCAAATGCGATTTTGGCGGTGTCGCTGGCTGTGGCGAAAGCTGCTGCTAAGTCGCGTGGCGTGGAGTTGTATCAATACGTCAATAGCTTAGCTGGAAGTCCTGCAATGTGCCTGCCGATGCCGATGATCAACGTGATGAACGGCGGTCAGCATGCGTTGGGCGCGACTGATTTTCAGGAATATATGATTATCCCAACTAGCGCGGCAACTTTCGCGGACGCAGTTCGAATGAGTGCGGAAGTTTTTCACGCGTTGGCAAAAATCCTGAAAGATGAAGGTTATCCTACGACGGTTGGCGATGAAGGCGGTTACGCTCCTCATGTTAGGAATGGTAATATGGAGCCTATTTTGTTGCTATCTCGCGCCATCGAGCAGGCTGGCTATAAATTAGGCGTGGACTTTGGTTTTGCATTGGACGTTGCAGCGAGCGAACTTTATAAGGACGGCAAATACAACTTGGCGACTGAACACCGAATTCTGTCGGCTGACGAAATGATTCGCACGTATAAAGCCCTGTTGGAACGCGTCCCTGTTCTCTCGATTGAAGACGGATTGAACGAAGAAGCTTGGGAAGATTGGGAGAAAATGACGGCTGATTTGGGCAATTTTGCGCAATTGGTTGGCGACGATCTTTTGGTGACGAATGTCGAGCGATTGAAGCGCGGAATTGAAGAAAAGGCTGGCAATGCGATCTTAATCAAGCCGAACCAAATTGGCACATTGACTGAGACAATTCAGGCTGTTTTGATGGCGAAGAATGCTGGCTGGAATACGGTGATGAGCCACCGATCTGGCGAGACGGAGGACGTAACGATTTCTCACTTGGCGGTCGGTTTGGGTACGGGTCAAATTAAGACTGGCTCGATGTCGCGTTCAGAGCGAATTGCTAAGTATAACGAGCTGCTGAGAATTGCGGAAAAGCGTCCAGATTTGGAGATTGCACATCCGTTTGTGAAGTAACTCGCGCAAAAAGACTTCCCCATAATTCAGAGGAAGTCTTTTTTATTTGGCGATTTTTGATAATTATTCGAGGATTATCTTCTTAAAAACTCAATTTCCCCGCCCTCGTTGATTCGGACAATTTGTGACGGTTGAGTATCGGCGACTTCTCCAGAATCGACATAAATCGGCACTAATTCGTGGAAGTAATTTATCGCTTCGGTGATGTTTTTTGCCGGTTCTTCTCCTGATGGATTTGCACTGGGCGCGACCAAAAGACCGACGGTTCGAATTAACTCTGCCAACGGAGATTCTGGCACGACTCTGAATGCCAATGTTCCGCCATTTCTCGGAAGATGTGGCAGGAAATCAGGACTCACTTTGGTGGCGATTGTTGTCGGTCTATTTTTGGAGATTTCTTGATATTTGTGTTTGATCGACGGCGTGAGATTGGGAATGTCGTCAATATTTGCAACCAAAATAATGACCGGATTATTCAAGGGGCGCCGCTTAACTTCGTATAATTTCTCGACGGCTTTTTTTGAATTGGCAGCGGCTAATATTCCATAAATCGTATCAGTTTTAGCAATTATCAATTGCTCATTTTTAAGCGCGGAAATTGCGCTGTCATCTAAAATATTCTTCACAATCATTTATTACATCTTACCATAAAATAACCCCGAGAAGTTCGGGGCTATTTGCTAAAAGTTCTGTAGATTAGTCGACGACTTCAACGCCCATTGAGCGTGCTGATCCGGCGATAACTTTCATTGCGCCTTCGATGTCGATTGCGTTCAATTGGTCTTTTTTCGCCTCAGCGATTTCTTGCAATTGTGCGCGAGTAATCTTACCGACCTTGTCCGAGTGCGGCTTGCCACTGCCCTTTTGGATTCCAGCTTTTTCACGAATCATATCGTCAACTGGTTGACCAAGTGAGTTCCAAGTAAATGTTCGGTCTTCGTAAACTTGAATGTGAACAATTACGTCTTTACCCATCATGTCTTTTGTAGCGTCATTGAATGGATTAATAAAGTCCATCATGTTTAGTCCCCACTGACCAAGCGTTGATCCCACTGGAGGACCTGCTGTTGCTCGACCGGCTGGAATGCGTAATTTCAAATTACCAATAATTTTCTTTGCCATAGTTCTTCCTTATAGTTTGTAGTGCGTAACTCGAATATTATATCGAAAAATGCTTAAAATTGCAAGCTAAACTTTTTTAACCTGCAGGGCGTCCAGCTCGACTGGAGTGTCACGGCCAAACATGCTGACCATAATCTTCAAAGTACCCTTAGACGCGTCAATTTCGCTCACGGCGCCATCAAAGCCCTTGAACGGACCGTCGATAATTGAAACAACTTCACCCTCTGAGAAGTCAATCTGATGCTTTGGCTCTTCAACGCCCATTCGCTTCTTAATCTTCGCAATCTCTTTTTCAGAAACTGGAGTTGGCGTAGTGTCGGCACCCACAAATCCCGTAACGCCCGGCGTGTTGCGGATGATGTACCAAGTTTCGTCAGTCAATTTCATCTCAACCAAGACATAGCCTTGGAAAATTTTAGCTTCAACAATTTTACGCTTACCGTTGCGAATCTGGATCTGCTTTTCCTTTGGCACGATAACGTCAAAAATCTTATCAGCCATATCAACGCCGTTGATTCGCTGGCGGATTGATTCAGCAACTTTTTCTTCGTAGCCAGAATAGGTATGAATTGCATACCATTGCTGACTATCATCGTATCGTTTTGAACTCATAATCTCTCCTTTACTTCAAAATTTGGTTAAAGCCCCAGTTAAATGCGGCGTCAAGTAATAAAATCAGAACGACAAACACAAAGGTGAAGATAAGCACCGCCGCTGTCATTGCCCAAGTTGCTGAGCGGGTTGGCCAGCGAACTAGCTTCAACTCTTCCCAAGCGCCCTTAAAATATCCAATCAATCCACCTTTTTCGTCAGAATTTTTAGACGCTTTTGTGGTGATTTTTGTTGATTTATTGATTTTTTTCGCTACAGCTTTTTCTTTTTTTGGCGCGTCGTCGGTAGCCTTGATTCGACGAACCGTAGTTTTGCTGCTTGCTTTGCCTTTCTGTGCCATATTTTCTCCCAATTTAAAAAGTCTGTTTTTCACAGACTGTCAATAGTCATTGTAATTCATCCGAGTCAAAAAAACAAGTTGACCGAATATTATTTGTCATTATTTTTGAACTCTTTCAGCTTGAATCCGAACGTCGATCCGTGGTTTAATCGGCTTTCTACCTCAATTTTACAGCCCAATTTCTTCGCCAACTTAGCGGAAACGTATAGACCTAATCCCGTGCCTTTCGTCTCGCGAGTTCTATAATCTTCTGCGCGGTAAAACTTGTCGAAAATTTTTGCCATGTCGGCTTTGCTAATGCCAATTCCCGTGTCAACAACCTTGAAGGTGATTTCGCCAGATTTATTTTTCTTGATTGATAAAGTTATGGAGCCCTTTTGTGTATATCGAATGGCGTTGGTGATGAAGTTTTGGAGAATTTCTTCCAGATATAGACGAGAAACCTTAACTACGCCAAGTCGCCCGCCGATATCCAAATTGAAAGCCAAACCTTTTTCGCTCGCCTGAGGTGAATATTCGGAATTTATCTGAGCCGCCAACTCTGTTACGTCGATTATTTCTGTTTCATCAGCCACTCCTCGCTCGGCGCGTGATAATGTGCTGAGGTCGTTGATCATTCGCGCTAAGAATAAAATTTGCTTATGAGATTCGTCGATGGCTTCAGGAATTTTGCTAGTCATTTTACGCTCGACCAACAATTTGGCGTTACTCAGCGAGCCTTCAGCAATAGCAATTGGCGTGCGTAATTCGTGACTAACTACGCTAATAAACTCATCGCGCTCCTCCTCGAGACTCTTCGTCTTCGTAATGTCACGCAAGATAAGTACATATCCGTCCGGCGTCATCTTGTCGCCGCCCTGAACTGGCGCAAGCGTAACTTCCAGGCGAATATAATCGTCATCTTCGATTTTCATCAGAACGTCGTCGCGCTGGCGAATTGCGGAAGACTTGGTGAGTTCCTTAAAAATGTCAATCGGCTTTTTATCCGTCGTTTCAAGATTCAGCACCTGACTGATATGTTCGCCGTTAATTCCGCTGTTCGTGTCAATCAAATTAAGTGCCGCCGAATTGTATGTATTGATAATTCCGTGTTCGTCCGTACTGAGAATTGCGTCGGTAATATTATTGATAAGCGTAATCATTCTTTGGTGCTCGCTGAGGCTTTTTTTATCATTTTTATAATCAGATTTATCGCTAATTTCCGACAATATTTTATGTAAAACAATAGCTATAACACCTAAAACAACACTCAGAGTGATCAATAGAAAAATTAGCGCCCACATAGCTAAAGTATAACATAAGCATATACGTTTCTATATGTATGGCGAATATTTTTTCAATTCATTTCGGTGCATTTTATAATGCGGGTCAAATTTGGCAACTTCGTCCCAGAATTTCGTCGAGTGATTCATATGCCTGGTGTGACATAATTCGTGGATAATTACGTAATCAATCAGCTCAAATGGCAAATTCATCATTCCGATATTCAAGCTAATCGTCCCAGATGAAGAGCAACTTCCCCAGCGACTTGACGAGTGCGTGATTTTACTCCGAGCAAAAGAAAAGCCGTGTTCTTCCGCTAAAAACGACAGTCGCCTTGGTAAATATGACTTGGCTTCTTTTCTGAGAGCTGCCAGAATTTTGCTGCGGATAAGTTGTTGGTTTGCGGCCGATTCGACGGATTCCGCCTCGTTGATTTCTGCCAATATCTGCGTTCCGACGATTTTCGCGCTCGAAGGTTTCGTGGTCGTTTGTATTAATAAATGATGGCTTTTGCCGATCTGCTGATTCTCCGTATAAGAAAGTTTTTCTCGGTATTGAGAAACTAATTCGCGGATTTGCTTTCGAGAGGTTTTAATCAATGCCTTTGCAGCCAACAGCGGCGCATATGGCGGCATTGTAATTTGTATTCGTCCGTCTGGCGCAATTTTCAAACTAACAGTTTTCGCCAGGCTGCGTTTTTTAACGACAATTTCTCCGAATTCTTCGTCGGTAATAATTGTCATGACTAACCTATGCTAATGCGATTTCCGGCAATTGGGCGGCGTGGAGCTTCTGGGCGACTGGCGCCGATCTGCTTAAGAACAGTGCGAGCTTGACTGCTTAAGGTGTGACGACCGCTAATCACGACGTAAGATTCGCTGCTGTGCGGCGCTGAGAATTGCTTTAGTCGTCGTTCGAAAGATTCATCGTTTCCGCCGTAAGCCTTTATCCAGCGATGCTTGGCTGTGGCGGGATCGGTTTGCACCCAAACAAATAGGACTTTATATCCATATTCCCTGGCAAGGCGATTGATGCGCATACGATTCGTGCGCTGATCTGTTGATCCGTCCAAAATGACAGTTTGCTTAGTCTTCAAAAATTCTTCCAAAAGCGATAATGTTGCGTCAGAAATGGTTTTTGTATTGTCCGTAAAAACTTCAAATTGTCGAGAACTTACCACTGGAGAATTGAAAATCTTCGCAAATTCTACAGCGAATTGTGTCTTCCCTGAACCTGGCGCACCAACCATGGCGATAATATGCGGAAGTGAAGGTGATAAAGGTTTCATATTGAGAAATTATAGCAGATTTTTGACTAATAAAAAAGATTCTCTTTCAAGCGAGAATCTTGGCAGGAGTGGAGGGACTCGAACCCCCGACACCTGGTTTTGGAGACCAGTGCTCTAGCCACCTGAGCTACACTCCTATAGCAACCATTTTATCACGAATTAGCTTTGTCGCAAATGTTAAAATTGTGAAAAATAAAAAAACTCGTGAAAAAGATCCCAAAATCTCTTGAAAAAACATAAGCGTAGTTCTACAATTAACTCAGAGATGAAAATTTTAATGCTTGGGTGGGAACTTCCTCCGCACAATAGTGGCGGACTTGGCGTTGCTTGCTATCAGATGTCGAAGGCGCTTGCTTCGGAGGGCGTTGATATCGACTTTATCATTCCCTACACCGCCGAGCATCCTGGAATTGACTATATGAATATCTATTCAGCCACTCCTTTGCCGCCGAATTATCACGATTTGGGTGCATACAATAACGGTTCGGAGGAAGATCGTGAAAACGCCAAGGACGAGTATGGTCTTTCGCCAATGCGTGCCGTACAGAGGCGTTACGGTAAATACGTTCGGAAGTTTGTGAAAAATCATCAGCCTGACGCGATTCACGCGCACGATTGGTTGACGATGGAAGCTGGAATAATTGCCAAAGAAATAACGGGCGCGCCGCTAATTGTGCACGTTCATGCGACGGAATTTGACCGTTCTGGCGAGCAGTCTGGGAATCCTCTAGTTCACGAGATTGAGCAACAAGGCTTGTTGATGGCTGATCGGATAATCGCCGTTAGTGAAATCACGAAGGAAATAATTGTTAAGAATTATCACATTCCGCCAGAGAAAATTGAGGTGGTTTATAACGCGATTGATTTGGCTGATTTGCCGCCGCATGAATATGACGCCAGTACTTACAGGTATTTGGAGGAATTGAAGAAGGACGGCTATACGGTCGTTGGCGCGTTGACGCGACTCACGGTTCAGAAAGGTTTGACGTATTTTGTGCGGGCCGCAGCGAAGGCACTTGAAAAATATGAGAAAATCGTTTTTGTTCTATCTGGAAATGGCGAGCAAAGAGATGAGCTGATTGAACTGGCGGCAGATTTAGGGATTAGCGATAAGATGATTTTTACGGGATTTGTGCGCGGAAAACAGTGGCGAGATATTTACTGTTTGATTGATGTTTTTGTGATGAGTTCGGTTTCTGAGCCATTTGGTTTGACTGCCTTGGAAGCGGCGCATCATGATACGGCGTTACTTATTAGTCATCAATCTGGCGTTGGCGAGGTTCTGAATAATATTATGCGGTTTGACTATTGGGATGTGAATAAATTGGCGGATGAAATTGTTAATATCGCTGAATCACCTGCCTTACAGAAATCTTTGAAGAAAAACGTTAAGAATGAATACGCAAGAATTTCCTGGCAAGACGCCGCTAGAAAATGTCTGAAACTGTACAAAGGAGCGCTGGTATGAATAAAAATAAAGGAATAGTTTTATATCTACATGTACACCAACCGTGGCGAATACGCGAGTATAGTATATTTGACGTGGCTTGGAAGCATAATTATTTCTCTGGCGGTCAAAATCCAGATCAGGACAATCAAAAAATATTCCAAAAAGTTGCAGAAAAGTCGTATTTGCCGATGAATGCTTTGCTTGAAAAATTGTTAAAAAAATATCCTGATTTTAAGATCTCGCTGAGTTTTAGTGGAACGTTTTTAGAGCAAGCCGAAAGGTTTAATCCTGAGGTTTTGGAGAGTTTCAAGCGCCTAGTGAAAACTGGTCAAGTGGAAATCTTATCAAGTCCGTATCATCACAGTCTGGCGTTTTTCTATTCGCGCAAGGAGTTCGAGCGTCAAGTTGAACTTCACCGCTGGAAGATTCGCGAGATTTTTGGTGCAGAAACGCGAGTTTTGGCAAATACAGAATTGGCATATAGCGACGACTTGGCGAAATGGGCTGAGCAGGACGGCTTTAAGGGCGTGTTGGCTGAGGGCTGGGATCCGATTCTAAATTGGCGCAGTCCGAATTATGTATATCGCCCAAGAGGCACGAAGAAAATTGGATTGTTGCTTAAGAATTATCGATTGAGTGATGATTTAGCGTTTAGGTTCAGTGATCGAAAATGGAACGAATGGCCGCTGACCGCGGATAAGTTTAATACTTGGGTGGAAGATTCTGTTCGTTACGCGCCACTGCTTAACCTGTTTATGGACTATGAAACTTTCGGCGAACATCAATGGGCGGAATCTGGGATTTTCGGCTTCTTTGAGGAATTTGTTGATAAATGGCTGAGCGTTAGTGGCAATACTTTCTATACCGTTAGCGAGGCGCTGGACGCGAATGCGCCTGCTGGTGAAATAAGTATGCCGTCGCCTGTAACGTGGGCGGACGCCGAGCGGGATTTGACGGCTTGGAACGGAAACAACCTGCAGAAAGAAGCTTTGCGATATGTCTATGAGCTTGAAGATGAGGTCTTGAACAGTAAAGACGAAGGTCTAATTAGCGATTGGCGAAAATTGCAAACTTCAGACCACTTCTATTACATGGGAACGAAGAATTTTGCTGACGGCGACGTCCATGCTTATTTTAGCCCGTATGATTTGCCGTACGACGCTTTTCTTTACTATATGAATACCATTCGTGATATGAAATCTCGATTGAGGAAATAGCCAAATATCCTTGCCAAATAAAAACTCCCTCTGAATGCGAGGGAGTTTCTGTATAATTCTGTTAAATTAGCTTTTACGAGCTTTAACTTCGTTACGACCAAGGTTTTTCTTAGTCTCGGTGTAAGTAGCGTGTTGCTTTGCAATTGGGTCGTACTTACGTAGTGTCAATTTACCCTGACCTTTTGTGGTGCGGTTCTGGGTGTTAACAGTAGTATAGTAAGTTCGGTGGTTGCTCAAGTTACTCACCAAACCAATCAGCTTTCGTTTCGTATTCTTCTTTGCCATCTCTTTACTCGTTAGATTTTATAAAACGTCTTGGCTAATTATAGCATGGGTGAAGTGAAAATGCTAGTACCATATCAGATTTTACTAATTTTTATGCTTACTTCGCCGATCGATAAGACGCGCCGGACTCTAATCTTTCTTTTCCAAGTATAAATATTTATTCAGCCATTCATCCGTCGGTTCAAGGTGTTTGTCGTCAATCTTTTTGAGCGGCATATTTTTTGCCATATCATCTGCAATTTCCAATATTACGTCCTTGAGTTCAATATTATCTTTGTAATAATCCGGTATGTTTTTATAACCAACCCTCGCTCCAACAATATTTCCAGTTATTGCCGCCGTTGAGTCCGAATCTCCGTCGTGATTTGCCGCCGCGATGATCGCCTCCTCGAAATCATCTTGGTACTTGATCGAGCAATAAATAGCAATCGCAACCGACTCTTCGGCGACCCAACCCTCTCCGAGTTGATAAAGAGCTTCTTGATCTTCAACGTCAGATTTGGCTAAGCGAACGGCGTTGTTAAACAGTTTGGTTAGCTCGGCTTTTTCGCTATCACAACCAATCTCAAAAGGATCTTGATCTCCATAAACTTTCTCGGTAGTCCAGTCATTCATTTTCTGGATTGCGATTTGCACGGCTTCTTCTATCGATTTTCCGTCCAGCGCGTAATAAATTATATATCCCAGCGCGTATGCGGAAAGAATTGCCAGAGGATGTCCGTGAGTCAGCGCGCAAGATTTGGCAGAAATTTCACCAACAACGTCTTCTTTGCAATACAGGGCAATTGGCGCAATTCGCATAACTCCACCGCAGCCTTTACTGCCATTGAGACCGCCTTCTAATGTTCCCATCTCTCCTGAGGAAAGTGAATCAAGGCACGTCATTCCTGGACTTCGCACGGCGTTTAATTCTGGAATATTTTTTATCCAAGCTACTGGTGTGTGCTCGACCTGTCCAGCTTTTTGTTGCGTATCAAGCCAATCCAAATATGCCAAATATATCGCCTCTGATGGAAGTAGCGCTATGCCACGCGTTTGTAGGCGCGTAGATCGCCATAAAAGTCCGCAAGCTGTAAATAGCGTCATCTGCGTATCGTCCGAAATCACACCAATTCCATCCGTGAATCGAGTCGTTGATCTCGGCACTATGTCGCGCTCAAACTCTATTTGATAGCCAAGCGCATCACCAATTGCCCCGCCCAACATTGACCCGCGCACTTTATCAACCCTCTGCTCTATCGATTGTTTCGTCATAACACCCTCCTAACCTTGTTAAGATTATATCATTAGCCAAACTTTTGGTGGTCGTTTTATAGTATAATTAAGATAAGGATAGCTTGTAATTTAACCGTGGAGAAAAACTCAAATGGGTCTATTTAACAAAGAGTCTTCAGAGACACCAAAGGCGCCAGAATTTTTAGACAACGTCAATAGAAAAGTAATTGATGATTTAAAAACGACAATTAAAAAAGGTAGTAAGGTTTCTATAGCAGCAGCTTCTTTCTCTATTTATGCATTTGAAGCCTTAAAGAAAGAATTAAACTCTGTCGATGAATTTCATTTTCTTTTTACGGGAGAAACATTTACAAAAGAAAAAGCTCCAAAAGAAGCTCGCGAGTTTTATATCCCAAGACTCAATCGCGAGCGCTCTCTTTATGGCACCAACTTTGAAGTTCGACTTCGAAACGAACTTAATCAACAAGCAATAGCTAAGGAGTGTGCGGATTGGATTCGTAAGAAAGCGCATTTTCGCTCAAATATTTCCAATGAAATGATGTCTCCATTTATGAATATAGAAAGTCCTGAGGGAGATGCTACTTATAGTCCGTTTGCAAACTTCACTACTGCCGAACTAGGTGAAGATCGAGGCAATAACGCATATTCTACGATAATTAAAGTTCATGCTCCGTTGACAGAACAGTACATTAACACTTTCAATGAAGTGTGGAATGATGAAGATCGCCTGGCTGACGTAACTGATGCCGTGCTTGAAAATATTACGGCAGCTTACAAAGAAAATTCGCCAGAGTTTATTTATTTTATTGCGCTTTATAATATTTTTAGTGAATTCCTTGAAGACATCGATGACGCCTCGCTTCCTAATGAAGCTGTTGGCTTCAAGCAATCTAAGGTCTGGAATATGCTTTACAATTTCCAGCGTGACGCCGTAGTTGGATGCATTACAAAACTTAATCGTTATGGTGGATGTATACTTGCCGATTCCGTGGGTCTTGGTAAAACGTTCTCTGCGCTAGGTGTTATTAAATATTTTGAATCCAGAAACCAGCGAGTTCTTGTTCTTTGTCCGAAGCGTTTAAGTGACAACTGGAATACTTTTAAGGGCAATTATAAGAATAATCCTTTGGCTGATGACCGCTTGAATTACGATGTTCTTTATCATACGGATCTTGGTCGTGAGCGTGGCACTTCTAATGGAATCGATCTAAGTCTCATCAATTGGGGCAATTATGACTTGGTGGTTATTGATGAGTCGCACAACTTCCGTAATGGCGAACATAGTACTCGTAAAAGTGATAAAAATTACGAGAATCGCTACCGTAAACTTATTCGAAAAATCATTAAGGCTGGAGTGAACACGAAGGTTTTGATGTTGTCTGCTACTCCGGTGAATATAGATTTTACCGACCTTAAGAACCAGCTGATGATTGCGAGCGGCGGTAATGAATATGAACTTTCTGGCAAGCTTAAAGTCGGGGGTTCACTCGAGAAAATATTCCGTGATGCAAATAACGCCTTCAAATCTTGGTCTGAGCTTGATCCAGAGAATCGCACGACCGAGAAACTTCTGGAGATGCTTAGCTTTGACTTTTTTGATCTGCTTGATAGTGTTACGATTGCTCGTTCCAGAAAGCATATCGAAAAATATTATAATGAAACAAACCTCGGTAAGTTCCCTGAAAGACTCGCGCCGAAAAGTTATCGCCCTAACCTAACCGACCTCGAGGACATAGACTTTAACACGCTGTTTGAATATATTGATAAACTGAATCTCCAGATTTATACTCCGCTCAAATTTGTGCACAAATCAAAATTAGCAAAATACGTTGACTTGAATTCATCCCAGGGTAAGTCGTGGGAGAACCGTGAAGCTGGTCGAAACATTCTTATGATAACTAACCTCTTGAAGCGTGCGGAAAGTTCGGTGTATGCGTTCCGTGAAACGGTTGAGCGCCTTGATAATCTCATAGCTGACACAATGGACAATATAGACCGATTCGAGCAAGGTCGTACGACAAAATTCAACTTTGGTAATGTCATGGAGCAAATTAACGAGATTGACGAGGATGACAATGACTCAGATTATACAGTTGGTAAAGACCTGAGGATTGAACTTGGTGATATGGATCGCATTTCTTGGCGCCAAAAACTCTCTGATGATCACGAAGTATTGTCCGAACTTATCGAAAAAATCCGTCTCATTACTCCAGATCACGACCTTAAGCTGCGTGAGCTTGAAAAAGTTATTAAAGAAAAGCTTGAAAATCCGATTAACGGCGATAATAAGAAAATTGTTATCTTTACGGCGTTTGCTGATACAGCGGATTATTTATATGGTGAAATATCAGGCGCCATTAAAGATAAGTTTGGCTTAAATACTGGGGTTATTACTGGCAGTAGGAATCCAGAAACCAATTGTGCGGGAGTGGCAAAAGATTTTAATAGCATCCTAACCTGCTTTAGTCCGAAGTCGAAGAATCGAGACGCGTTTGGGGCTGCTCTCGCTGATAAGGATATTGACATTCTCATTGCCACTGACTGTATTTCAGAAGGTCAAAACTTGCAGGATTGCGACTATTTAATTAACTACGACATCCACTGGAACCCAGTTCGTATTATTCAGCGTTTTGGTCGTGTTGATCGAATCGGGTCGGATAATAAACAGATTCAGTTGGTGAACTTTTGGCCAAATGTCGACCTCGACGAATACATAAACCTTAGAGCACGCGTGGAAAATCGCACAAAACTTATTTCTATCACTGGCGCTGGCGGCGATGTGCTTGAAAATACAGATCCAGAACTTGAATACAGGAAGGAGCAGCTTGAGCGACTTCAGAAAGAAGTAGTTGACCTCGAAGAGATGAATAGCGGTGTTTCAATTATGGATCTTGGACTTAATGAATTCCATATGGATTTACAAGAACTCCATAAGAAATACGGTGACGCGGATCATATACCATTTGGCATTAGCGCAACTGCTGGCGCTATTAAAGATGAGGCTCCAGCTGGCGTAATTTATATTCTTAAAAATATCAATTCTGGAGTAAACATTGATAAGCAGAACCGCCTACATCCGTTTTACCTTGTTTATATTAAAGATGATGGCGAAGTATTCGTAGATCATCTCAACCCGAAGTCTCTTCTTGATAAAATGCGTTTACTTTGTAAAGAAAAAGACACTCCAAGTCGTGAATTGGTAGCAAAATTCAACCTTGAGACCGAAAACGGTAAGAAAATGGATGTATATTCGAAGCTACTTTCTGACGCAATTCATAGCATCGTAACGATTAAGGACGAGAAAGATGTCGCAAGTTTATTCAAAGCCGGCGGCACTACTGCCCTAACTAATAAAATATCCGGACTTGATGACTTTGAGTTAATTAACTTTTTAGTGGTTAAATAATGATAACGTTTCCAGAACGCGCAAAGGTCGGTAAAATTGTCGCCAAAGAATACTTTTATAAGAATATTGACGCTGCCACGAAAAACCTCTTTCAGAGCGAAATTGCTCGAATAATTTGGGAATATAAACTTGCGCCCAACACAATTAACCTCCCAGTAAAAAAGTGGGCAGAAATCGAAGTTTTTCGTATAGTGCTTAAAAATGGTGAAATTCCAGAAAAAGTTTTGAGAACTATTGATTCAGTAATTCCATATCCGATTCTTTTCATTATAGAAAAAGGTTCAATTAAAAAAGCCGCCATTTGCTACAAAGAGCAAAGTCAAAAAAATGAGAACGTTGTTAAGGTGGATACTTACTTTTACACGAAGTGGAATGACGAGAAGCTTCAGGGCATTAAAATTGATGGACTTAATATAGATGCAGTTTTTAGCAACTTTGTGCGTCAAATTGCCGGAGATAAACTTACTACAACAAATAAAAATAACAAGGAAAAATTCCCGAATTCCATTAAAGAAGATATTGAGACTCTGAAAGAACGTGAAAGGATTATGAAACAAATAGCGGCGTTGGACCGAAAGATTAAGATGGAGCCATCTCTTGGTAAGAAGCAGTCGCTAGCAGAAGAGCGTTACAGATTAAAACAACAGCTTTTGTGATATAATTACGGTAAGGATATTTATAACAAACCGTGGAGGAAATCTTATGAATGATAACGTCGAAAAGATCGACTTGAACCGCGTAGACTGGAAAAGTAGTCGCGAATTCTTTGAATCGTTGGGTGAAGCGCTGGATAAGCTGGAAGATAAAGATGAGTCGTACGACTTCACTTGGGTTGGTAAACGAAAGTCCATTATTGAGGCTGGCGCGCCAATTAATAAAATTCTCCGCCCAGACTTGGAAGCTTCCAAAGATTTTGACAATACAAAGAACATGCTAATCGTTGGAGATAACCTTGACGCACTGAAACTCCTCCAAGAATCCTACCTCGGTAAAATAAAAATGATTTACATCGATCCTCCGTATAACACCGGTCATGATTTCGTGTATCATGACAATTTTACGGTTAAAAAGCCGACTTTGAGGACAATTCTACGGATTCTGATGGCAATGTAATTATCTCTGAAGACGAGTACGCCGAAAACTCAAAGGCAAACGGCAGATTCCATTCAGACTGGCTGTCGATGATGTATCCGAGGTTACGTCTGGCAAGGAATCTTCTGACTGATGATGGGGCTATATTTATCTCAATTGACGATAATGAGCAAGCAAACTTAAAAAAACTTTGTGATGATGTTTTTGGTGAAGATAATTTTATTACCCAAATTCCTAGATTAACTTCCGCTCAAAGATCTGGACAAGAACAATATATGAACGTGTCTCATGACTATGTCATGTGTTATGTAAAAAATCATAACTATGATTTTAATAACATAATAACTAGAGACCTTACAAATAAAATTATATTAAAAGACAAGAATGGTTGCTACATAAAAGGTGATACGAAGGCTATTCTAGCTGCCATCACCCAAGGATATTCGAAGGGTGGGGATTATGATTTTGAATATAACGGTAAAAAATATTCTCCAGTAACGAAAGATGGTACTAGAAACAGATGGCTTTGGTCTAAAGACAGGATGCAGGCGGCTGCTGACCTAGGCATTCTCGTAGAGACTGGAAATACTCTTAGAATGCAGCTATATCTCGACAAAAGATTTGACGAAAAGACCAATTCCTTAGTAGATAAAGATGAAAAGCTTATCTTTCACACGGCTGATTTTATGAAAAGTGAATACGCAAATGCCAATGGTAGTCTAGGGTTAAAAAAGGCTTTTGATGGTTGTGATATTTTCTCTAACCCTAAACCTATAAAACTCATAGAAGATTTAATTAGGCTTAATACCTCTAGTCTAAAAGAAGATATCGTTCTCGACTTCTTCTCTGGTTCTGGTACTACTGGTCATGCCGTCATGGACTTAAACGCTGAAGATGGCGGAAAGCGTCAGTACATTTGCGTGCAGCTTGATGAAAAGACTGATGAAAAATCTGAAGCCAAAAAGGCTGGATACGACACCATTGACCAAATAACCGCTGAGCGTCTGCGCCGTGCTGGGGAGAAAATTAAGTCTGAGCATCCAGAAGCGGACATTGACACTGGATTCCGTGTATTCCGCGTTGACGGCAGTAATAATAATGAAAACATTCGTAAGCCACTGGGTGAAATTGATCAGAGTGACATGTTTGACATGATTGATAACGTTAAAAAAGACCGCACGCCGCTGGACTTATTATTCGGCATAATTTACACCTCTGCCCTGCCGTTTGATCTTAAGCTTGAAACGCGTAAAATTGGTGAGAATACGGTTTATATGTATGGCTACTTGGATGAAAATACCGGTCTTATTGCCTGCTTTGATGACGAAGTTCCGGAAGAAACTGTTAAGGAAATTGCCAAATTAAATCCTCTGACGGCAGCATTTAAGGATTCGTCGTTTAAGAATTCTGCTGAAAAAATTAACCTGTCTGAGCACTTCCGTATTATTAGTCCTGATACGAGAGTTAAGGTAATATAATGAAGCTAAGATTCAAGCACCAAAAATTCCAAGAAGATGCCGTTAAAGCGACCTGTGATATTTTTACCGGGCAAATAAAATCCGAGCATCGATTCCTGGCGGATCAAGGTGACAGCATGAGCTTTGTTGATATGTATGGCTTTGGTAATGAGGACATTTCCCTGCAAGACGCTCAATTGATTAAGAACCTGCATGAAGTTCAGGGGCTGCAGAATATTCCCCGTAATGCAAAAATTGAGCGTCTTAATAACAGACCGGTGTTTACAATTGAGATGGAAACTGGTACTGGTAAAACTTATACGTACATTAAAACGATGTATGAGTTGAATAAACAATACGGCTGGAGCAAGTTTATTGTTGTGGTGCCGAGTATTGCGATTCGCGAGGGTGTTTATAAGACTTTTCAGACGACTGCGGATCATTTTGCTGAAGATTATGGTAAGAAGATTCGTTTCTTTGTTTACAATTCCTCCAAGCTGAGCGAGCTGGAGCAATTTTCTGGCGATCCAAATATTAACGTCATGATTATTAATACACAGGCTTTTAACGCCCGTGGAGCCGACGCCAAGCGTATTACGATGAAGCTTGATAGTTTTCGGTCTCGTCGTCCGATTGACGTGATTGCCGCCACAAAACCAATTGTAATTATTGACGAGCCGCAAAGTGTTATTGGCACAAGTAAAAAAGCGAATATCACCCGCTCTTCCATCTCCAATTTCAACCCGCTATTTTTCTTAAACTATTCCGCGACTCATCGTGAAGATTTTAATAAAGTTTACCGTCTGGACGCTGTTGACGCTTACCAGAAGCAGCTTGTGAAGAAAATTACAGTTAAGGGCATCACGGTTAAGGGTGGTACTGCGACTAACGGATATATTTATATCCAAAAAATTAATACTTATCCGAATAAAAAGCCAACCGTTACGGCTATATTTGAGTTTGATTCAAAAGCAGGCACTGGAATACGCCGTAAAACGAAGACTCTTAGCTGGGGCGATGATATCTATAAGCATTCAGGCGAATTGGAGGCGTATCATGATGGATATCTAATTACGGAGATAAACGCCAGAGAGGGCGACAGGTATGTAGACTTTAAGAATGGGCTTCGTATTTACGAGGGTGAAATCATTGGCGAAACTAATGCTGAGGATCTACGCCGTATTCAAATACGTGAAACTATTATGTCTCATATGGAGACCGAGCAAAAACTCTTTAAGAGAGGAATTAAAGTCCTTTCTCTATTCTTCATCGATGAGGTTGCCAAGTATAAATATTATGATGAAAATGGTGAACATAAAGGTTCCTACGCGAAGATATTCGAAGAGGAATTTACAAAAGCTATAGATATTTACCTGAATCAGCAGCTTCAATTCGAAGAAAATGCAGATTTTCGTAAATACTTAGAAAAATTTACCCCGTCTGAAATACATTCCGGCTACTTCTCTATCGATAAAAAAGGTCACGCCATCAATAGTAAGGAAGGTCGTGAAGGTAACGGCTCTGATGATGTTTCGGCGTACGATCTTATTATGAAGAATAAGGAGCAGCTGCTGGACTTGAAAGAGCCGGTGCGATTTATCTTTTCTCACTCTGCCCTGCGCGAAGGATGGGATAATCCAAATGTCTTCCAGATTTGTACACTTCGTGATTCTGATGCTGAAATTAAGAAACGTCAGGAAATTGGTCGTGGACTTCGATTGTGTGTAGATCAAAACGGTATTCGTCAAGATGCGGAGATTCTCGGTGAAAATCTCGTCCATGACACGAACATACTTACTGTCATTGCGAATGAAAGTTATGAGAGTTTTGCCAATAGTCTTCAGTCTGAGTTTAATGAAATTATTGCAAGGCGCCCAAAGGATGCGTCTGCTTCATTGTTTAATGGAAAGATAATACAGGATGCTAGTGGCGAAAAGACCATTACGCTTGATGACTCTGCGGCTGCGGATATATACATGGGACTGGTTAATACTGGACTTGTTGACAAGGTTTCAAAGCAGTTGACGGATGCATATCATTCGTTAAATGACGAGCAGAAGATTCAAAAAGTTCGCGAAGCTGTTGGCGAGATGTACGCTCCGTTTGCAGAGAACATTAATAACATCCTATCTTCTGTTTACGATTCAAAGCGTGGGCGGCTTGTGACTAATAATCGCAATAGCGAGAAACTTGAACTTGATAAAGAAAAGTTCGCCTCTAAGAAGTTTAAGGAGCTGTGGGACAGTATTAATGAAAAGACTTATTATACCGTGGAGTTTGACGACGATGAGCTTATAGAGAGGTGTGTGGATTCTCTTAATAGAAATATGCGTGTGACAAAGACGGAAGTTATTATTACCGAAGGTTTGTTAAAGACTGCCGGTAAAGATAAATTGGAGATGTATAGAAGTAAAATCGGCATGCCAATTGCTGTTTCTGAAATTGCGAATGAGACGGTTAAATACGATATTATCTCTGAGCTTTCCAGGTCTTATAGCGATGGTGGTACGGGTCTCACGCGTAAGGCTATAGCAAGCATTTTGTCTAGAATTGAACCGAGTGTATTTCATTCGTTTAAAACAAATCCTGAAGAGTTTATCCACAATGCAATTCAGCTCATAAACGACCAAAAAGCCTCGACAGTAGTTAAACATATTGAATATGACAAGCTAAACGAGAAATGGGACAGTGGAGAAATTTTCATCAATGAAAGTATTACCGGTGAATATGGCTACAACCTCATAGATACTCCCGATCATCATCTATATGACAAATTGCGCTACGATTCTGAAGTTGAAAAGAACTTTGCGAGGGAACTTGAAAATAGCGATGCAGTAGAAGTTTACGTGAAACTTCCAAAGAGATTCTACATAAATACTCCAATGGGCAATTACAATCCAGACTGGGCAATTGCGTTTAAGGATGAATCCGGAGTAAAGCACATTTACTTTGTGGCGGAAACTAAGGGCGTGAGCGAGGGACAACTTGATGTCGGCGTGAAAGGTATTGAAAAAGCTAAGATTGAGTGCGCCAGAAAGCACTTCGAAAAGATTAGTAACGGCGATCGTATTTATGGAGTTTGCAACTCATACGAAAAATTGCTGGAGCTAGTAAGTTACTAAGGCTTTGTAGTCCTTCCGTGACTCGAGCTATATGATATAAAAAGATCCGCATCTCTGCGAATCCGTGTTTCATATGGAGCCACGATCGGGGCTTGAACCCGAGACCTCATCCTTACCATGGATGCGCTCTACCAACTGAGCTATCGCGGCGTAACAGGCTTAATTTTAGCATATTAAGCCATGTTTAATCAACTGGGCTATTTTTTACGAATGGATTTTTTGGCTGGCGTGCTGGCTTCTTTTGGTAGTTTTGGCGTGACAAATGCCTCTATTATTCCCCACGTTACGCTATTGACTAAGAATGTAACGAACAATATTCCTGAAGCTGATGCCGCCAAGTGCGCTGATGAAGCGTTAAATAATGTCAATAATCCCGCCACGGCTAGCCCGATTATGGCTAACATAATGTAAGCGTATTGTAATTTCAATCGTTGGTTTTTTTCGCTATTCCATAGTGTCAGAATAGATTTTGTAAATTCAAGCATACCCATATAATAGCACATAAATTATCAAAAGTCAATGGCACTCAGCCTGGCGTCTTGCGACCAATTCTATAAAAATATCCACGTAAGAAAAATATTATTTTCCGACCTTATAATTTATCAATTAGCTCGAGTAGCTTTTCCCATGAGGCTCTGTCGGTGTGGTCATTATCAACGGTAACAGCGTATACGCAAACTTTATGCAGGAGAGGATATTCTTGTGAATTAATCCAAGTCTGCATCTCCAAAGGATACGCTAACTGGTCGGAAACTCCAATAGCCGCACCATAATCAGTAGTCAATAAGTCAAGCCCATCATGTCTAATTTGATCTGCCCAATATTTGCAGTGCTCGACTGCTTGTTCGTAAGTCATTTGAGGGTATTGGCTCTTCTTATTATTCATATTTGTTATTATATAACATGAAAAAGTCCCAGGCTAATAATAATATAATATTAGCCTGGGACGGTCGTCTCCTTTCTATCTATCGAGCATCTTCAGGTGGATTATGTCTGTCAGGGTGACCGTATGGAAGGCTCTGGTTTGTCTAGTGATGGTCTTTGTTAGATTCTCCGTCGGTGTTCCACGAGATGCGGTAGTTATCTTCGTAGTACTGCGTCACATGCAGATCTATCTGGCGATTCCTATCGTAGAACACTCCACTGCGATCATTGGTGTCGTTGTCGCGGTTTCTCACACCTAGCGGTAGCGTATCTCTCCGGGCGCGGCGGTCATACAGTGCTCCCCACCAGGCTCATCGGTGAAGTTCTGCGCACCATGCGGTGCGAACGGATCGCGCCTGTATGTTACGACTCCGTTTCGACCCATGACGTAGTGTCCGTGACCAGGACCATCAGGCTTGTCAACACCACCGAAGTAGATGTTGACGTTGCCGTTCGGCTCCATCGAGATCCATACATCGTCCTGATACTGAAGCGGAACTCCAGCCTTTGCGGCCAACTCCTTACGCTTCTTTCGGCTTGCCGACTTCAGTTCATCGAGCCTGGAGCGGAAAGCCTTGGCGCATGATTCAAAGTCGGCCTTGGCGCGCTTTAACTCAGCCTCCGCTAGTTCGTGCTCTGCCCTGACAGAATGAAATGTCTGCTGCGCACGAGCAAACTCATCCTTAGCCGACCAGAAGGCTGGCTTGACGGCATCGAACCGCTCACGTGCGGCGCGAATTTCAGAGACAAGCTGTCGCCGTTCGGCGGCAAAGGCTTGAGACCTTGCCTTGTGGACATGTCCCTGATTTGCATACATACGCGCGCTAGCGTCGTCGCGCATGTCGTGGGCTAGTGAAGCCGACTCGAAAGCCGACTTCATTTCCTGGTATGCTTTCTCTTGCTGATTATCCAGGATTTCGATTCGCGGGCCGTTGGTTAGCTTTATGGACATGTAGGCTTCCCATGCGGCTTGCTGGTCTGCATAGGCGGCTTGCTTGGCCTCCCAGGCACGGTTCATGACTGCACGAGCCAAGGAGCGGCGCTCCCAGGCTGCTTGCTGAGCTTCCCAGGCTGCCTGCTGTCGCTGGCGGGCAGACTCACGGGCAGATTTCAAACGGTCAAGCTCGGCGTCTCGCTGACGAGACATGATAATATCCTCTCTGTAAAGGAGCGAAGTCACAGCGATTACTGCAACTTCGCTATTTTACAACATGAAGAGGGTTTTGGCAATAGTCTATTTAATACAACAAGGACCCAGTAGATTAACAGATATATTATTTCTATTGAGCATTTAAGGTATGACGAATGCTTACCATCTTTTGAAATAGCCCTTCTGAAGACTTGCGTGATAGCGGTGGCGCGATGCCTTATCGCGGAAGATTAATTTATAAAGAGTCTGTTAGTATTATAAAAAGTCGCCCGAAAAGGCGACGATGATTCAAACTTGGTGCTGGAAGTAGGACTCGAACCTACGAAGCCTTACGGCGGGAGATTTACAGTCTCCTGTGATTGCCACTACACGATTCCAGCGTGATGTGGAGCCGCTTCTCGGGCTCGAACCGAGGACCTACGGTTTACAAAACCGTTGCTCTAGCCAACTGAGCTAAAGCGGCAACTGAATTTATTTTATCAATTTTTTCTCTCTGTGACAAGAGTTTACATAACTATTTTTCGTGGTTGATGTATTTTGCGCTGTTGGCGTGGACGTGGCGCGTCAGCTTTCTTTGATGATGTCGTCGGAGTTAGCATTTTTGTGGCTTTCTTACGCAATTCTTCAGCCAGCTCGGTCTGTCCAGCATTGTCATACGCTTCCGCTAAAATCTTCAATGTCTGAGGAATCGGCTCTAATTCGACAGCTTTTTCTAGGGCGTTGATAACCTTCTTTGTGTTTCCTATTTTTTCCTGAACCTTAGCGTAAGCGATGTAGCGTGCCGCCAAATCATCTTCCATTTCCAGTGCTTGCTCAAATGCTAGCGACGCCTTTTCGTAATTCTCTGTTTCATAGTAAATTAAGCCGACGTTATGAAGGCTGGAAGCACTTGGCTCCAAACTCTGGGCAATCTCAAAACACTCGATAGCGTCTTTATATGCGCGCTGCTTGGCGTATAAAATTCCTAAACGATTGTATGCCGTGGCGTTTTTCTCGTCGACTCGCAAAATTGTCAATAAAGCCTTTTCCGCTCGCAAATATTTATTTTCACGAATCGATTCCTGAGCAATTTCCCATAACTGATCAAGTTTATTAGTAATCTTAGTTGGCAGATCGCCAGTTTCTTTAATTGACGGATGATAAAAAATCGCCCAAATCATTAAAATCAGAATGAGGAGTAATCCAAACATATCTATACTATTATATCACAAGTTGTGTCAGTGCCAGCCTGACGTTGGCGTTGGATTTTAACGCGCTCGCAACAGAGGTGGTTTTTTCAAGTTGCTCCTCAAGCGACGAATTCATCCCGCGAGATAAAGCCTGAAAGCGAATCATATTTACTATAATATCCGTTAGCAATATCGCTTTTTGGCGGTCAGAAAAGTATTTGGCGAGATTCTTAAACGCGTCGTATTCCCGATTTGTGGCTAAAATTTGCTTTGCGTCGGTGGCTAATTGTCGATATTCGGCGAATTTTTCTGGATTTTCCGCTAATTCCTTAATTAGCAATGGTCGCCCAGCAGCCAAAAAAAGGATCTGTTGGCTGGAAGCTGGGTCTAAATTGTACTTTTCAAGCAGTTTTTTATCTTGGGCAGATGTTGTTTTATGAAGCGTCAACGTCTGACAACGAGATCTAACAGTGTCGAGTATCAACTTTAGGTTTTTCGCGACAAGGATAAAATTGGTATTTTTATTCGGTTCTTCCAGTGCTTTCAGGAATGCATTTTGCGACGGTTCGGTCATTAAATCAGCTTCGTCAATGATAATGACTCGACGATTTATGGCGTAAGTTCGGAGCATAGAGATGAGTTCGCGGATTTGATCAACAGATATGGTTTGCTTTTCTGGAAGCGGCTTCAGGTGAAAAGTATCGCTATTTTTTGCTAGTATTTGAGCTACGCCCAGCCCATCAAGTCCGTAATCCGCAATCACCAAAAGTGCGTGAGGCAATTGCGATGAAATCTGGTTGATTTTTTGAGCATCTCGAGCGGATATGATCACTTCAGACATCTATAAATCCTCTGGGAAGAACTTCTTGAATTCGTCAGGAACTGCGGCTTCAAAAACTTTTCTCTCACCAGACGGCAAAGTTATCTCTAATTTTTGAGCATGCAACATCATACGACAATCTGAAGATTTTCCGTAAACTCGATCGCCAAGAATCGGTGCATTCAAGTGAGCCAAATGGACACGCAATTGATGAGTTCGACCAGTGGTCGGCTTCAATTCCACAAGCGACTGAGTATCATTTTCCGCCAAAACATGGTAAGTCGTCTGAGCTGGTTTACCGTTCGGATCTATGCGAAACGTGCTCGGCGCCGAAGGATTGCGACCAATCGGCAAGTTAATTTTTGCGGCATTCAACTTTGGCTTGCCGTCGGTTATCGCTATGTAGGTTTTCTTGGCTGTTCGCTCGGCAAATTGCCTCTGTAAATGCGCAGCAGATTCTGGGTTTTTGGCTATGATCAGTAGTCCTGAGGTGTCGCGGTCAAGCCTGTGAACAATTCCTGGACGATCGGTGTCCGTTGCGAATGAGGTTTTGGGGCGAATTATTTCCGCAACCGTCGGCTCGTCAGAAAGTCCACCCTTTGCGTGTGTCAGCAGCCCGCTTGGCTTATTGACGACAATCACATCATCATCCTCGTATAAAATCGGCAAATCAACGTCCGCCTGCTCTTTTTCTGGCAAATTAAGCGCAATTTCATCAGTTTCATCAACCTCAAACTTCGGCGTCGTCACGGCTTTATTATTGACCGAAACATATCCAGCTTTTATGTATTTTTGCCAAAGACTTCGGGAAATTGCCGTGTCGAATTTGGTCGATAAATAAATATCCAAGCGCACTTTGGTTGGCGAAATTTTGAACATTATGACATATTTTCCCTGGAACGGTGTTTCGATAAATTCCGGATCTAGCGGATTCGGCAAAATCTCGGCGTTATCTGGTTTTTCCGTCCATAGCTCGTCAATAGATTCCTCGTCAACAATCGAGCCGTAAAGCAGCGCAAAATGCTGCTTATTCAAAATGAATTCCGCAAAAACGTGCGACTCGTCCGTTTGAATTTCCAGCCGACGCAGTGCTTTAACGGGCGTATTGTCGTCCGCCAGTTTATATAATCTAGCTATTTTCAGCACTGTCCGAGGTAATATTTTCACGCGATTTGCTCCCTATTTTCGAAGCCCTACAGCTTTTTGAACGCGATACAAAGTTTCATTAGCGACGACATTCATGTCTTTTTCACTGGAAGCCAACTTTTCTTCAATTGCTTGCTCATCAACCGCCGCAAGCCGATTCTGGAAATTCTCCAAAAATTCCGCGACTTCGTCGGCCACAATTCGCTTGAAATCGCCATAACGATCCATACCGAAGTACTCGTTGGCGGTTTGCTCCAGAGTAACTTCCCTGCCAGCATCTTGCCGAACCAAAGTCAAAATCTCCAGCAAATTAGAAATTCCTGGCTGATTTTCCTTGTCGTATTGAACTTTGCCAATTGAATCTGTTGTTGCGCTCATTATTTTCTTATGTGCCGATTTTGGATCGTCAGAAAGGAAAATAATTCCCTTGCCGCTCTCGTCAGATTTGCTCATTTTCTTCGCTGGATTCACGAGATCTTTAATCCTCAATCCTTGATCTTTTCCGAAGAATTGATGTTGCTGAATTACGGGTTTTGGCACGATAAATAGATCGCCAAACTTACGATTCATTCGCTCGGCAATATCGCGCGTGAACTCCAAATGCTGAGTCTGGTCGTCGCCAACTGGCACGTAAGTCGCGCCGTAAAGTAGAATGTCGGCAGCCATCAGGACTGGGTAGTTGAAGAGGCCAACAGACGCATTATTGTAAGTGACCTTCTCTAAAGCCATTAGCATAGGAGAGTTTAATAAATGAGCAGAGGTATTGCTTTGGATAATTTCCGATATATTCCGATGATCTACTGTGGTATCCTCAGACATTTTATTGCCTATGAATTTGCGCGATTTATCCTTAAACTGTGTCATTCGGCTCATCTCGCCAAATCCAGTAAAGCAGTCCAAAATCCACGCCAGTTCACTGTGTGCCGAAATGCGACTTTGGCGGTAAAGATGAATAGAAGAATTGTCCAGTGACAATCCGGCGGCGGTATAAACTCGCGCGTTGTTCAGGATGCTGTCATATAACTTGCTGTGGTCAATTGGCGTCGTAAAACTGTGAAGGTCTGGGATGAATAGATTAATATCATATTCGTCCGAGCGACGTTTCGCCATGTTAATAATCGGCAAAATAGCCCCAAAGTAATTACCTATGTGGATGTTGTTGTTGGCGCGCACGCCAGTGAGGATGACGGGTTTTGATGGTTTCATTAAGTATATTATAGCATTATTCGATCGTTAAGTAATGGGACAATATATTATCTGTATTCTTCCTAGCTCAGCTTAGTTGTTGCTTTATAATCTTTAAAGATTTTTTATATGTAGACGCTATATCATTTTCTATCTTTCGTATGGCTGATACATCACTTTGGGATGTTGCTATGCCATCAAAGTTACTTGCTAAATCATCCCAGTCAATTGCTGGATAGTCGACTTTATCATAGTTAGTTAATCGCGCCATTGCAAAACATAACGAGCTAAGAGACTCCGCCACCTCATATTTATCTGGCGAATCTCGGTAGAGATCAATGATTTCGCGAGCAATGACAGCCTGTTGTATACGGTTATTATCAGCTTTCATGCATCTATTAAATAATCCCTCAACATCGCGAGCCCATCAACTTTCTCAATTATCGTCAGATATTCCTGCCATTCTTCGTCGTTCAGTTCTGCCAAACTACGACCAGGAAAGCTCGGATGTCCATAAATATATAACAATTCCGTCCAGCCATGAAGACTATCGCCACGTGGCTCGTCGACGATAAATCCCTCTTCGTTGGCTACGAAAATGTGGTCTTTTTCACCGTCAAAATAACCAACCGCAAAAGAAAAAATAGCTCGACGATCAGCCTCGCCTTTCATCAACTTGATAATGCCGGGATAGCTAAAACTATTCAGTAGCAATTTAACAAACGGCCCCGGAAAACCTTTCAGCGCCGGGATGAAGAAACCACGGTCATCAACGACCAGACGCTTGTCTGGGAAGGCTTTCTTGGCTTGAGATAATTTACTTTTGGCAATCGTCTGAATGTCTAGCCTTCGCCCTTCGTCAAAATCATAATCGAGCTGCCTTAAATCAACGCCAAGCGGTTGGAGAAGTTTTTGGAGGCTGGCGAATTTACTGTGATTGGAAGTGATAAAATAAATTGGGCTATTTTCTTGTTTCATATTGATAAGTATACGCTAACTAGCGTTATTTTGCAGATTTCTAATGCTTGTGCCGTACGGAATATGAATGAGGAGATTAGCCGCCATTTTTCCACTGCCTGGCACGTTGCAATAACTTATCGACATAAGCTGCTTTAAGTTTTTTATACGCTGACCTGTCGTAATTTGCTTGCTTGGCATATTGATATTTTATCTTTGAATATTGATCAGCTTCGTCATTGTGAGACCTTAGATAATCTCTGATAATTAAGAAGTTATCGTGCGTTTCAGTATTCGCGACCGCGAGGTGAATATGAATATCGCCCTCGCCAGTTTCTTCTTGTCGGGACGCCAGGAAGATATACCCTTGACGGGAACTTGGATTTAATGAAGGAAAATATCCAATTGCTACCAATTTGTCCCGCAACTCGTTCATGTGTTCGCTATCTTTAGCAGAAATAAGGATATCTAGGATATTTTTACCATCCAAGCCAAGTACTGCGGTACTGCCGACATGATGAATTTGCGGACTATCCGCAAGCACTAGCGCTAATTTATTTTTCACGCGCGTAAAGACAGCCGATATGTCTTTTTTGGATCTTTTAATTTCAACCGACATAAGACCTCCTAAATTTAATCAAGTATACGCTAACTAACGTTATTTTGCAGATCTCTAATGCTTGTGTCGTACGGAATTTTCCATAATTTGCCGTCAATGTTCAGGTTTTTCAGAAAATTGCACATTTGTTGCTGAATGTTTTTTACGTTGGCATCGTCTTCTGTCAGGATTTCCAGTTCAATAAATAGTCCTAGTCCAGCAACTTCGTCGATGCAGATCGTATAGTCCTCAGTTTTCGATTCAAGGCGGACTTTATCAACCGTAACAATTTCTTGCCAGCCCAGCGCTGTGAGCATTTGGCGCGCCGCATTTCCGTCATCAACCGCAAATTCATATTCATCAGACACCAATTTTGCCTGTCCTTCAACTTTCAGCGTCATCAAGCTCCGTTGCAGCTCACCAGTTTCCGGATTAAGAACATCGCGCACTCGCATAATTTTGGAGCCGGGAACAATTGGCGCGTCAACTTGCTCGGGCAATAAAAATACTGTATCAATTTGGCGTTTGACTGAGATGGGCGCGATGAATTGGTCTTTAAGAATGGTGAGAAGCTCGTCGCGTGTTATACTACTCAATACTTTAAATTTGGACTCTACTTCAATCATAAACTTTCTCGTTTGGATTTTGTTATAAGACGACTCGTTTTTGGTGAATATTTTCCCGCCAAATACTCTTTTATAATTTCCGACAGCTTCTTCGCATATTTATCGGTTATTTCATGCCGCTGAGTTGCCATTGACGTATGAGTTATATTGCTATGATCTTTTGCCAATTTCTTCAGATTTCTCTCGACAATCAGCGGATCAAGTTTTCCAGACAAAATAGCAATCGGAAGAGTGAGCTTAGCAATGTCATTCATTGTCGTCTGATTGATAATCGCAGTGTTCAGGGCGATTAAAAACGACTCGGCGGTAACCTCATCAGCCTTAAATCCAGCGTCAGGCCAAATATTGTGCCGATCAGCGAATTGCAAAAAACGTTTCGAGCTGCGCGGATGACTATTGAAAAACTCATAAAGCGCACGCAAAATCTTCTCTGGATGATGATTTTTTTCGTCGACCATCGGATAATATATCGGCGGGCTACACAAAATCAGCGACTTGCTTAACTTCGGATATTGCTTGGCGAGTTCTACGGCAGCCAGCGAGCCCATAGAATGACCGATGATAATATCGACGTGATTTATGAATTCCCTGTGCAAAGTGGCGACGATGCTTGCGGCTTGGTCATGGGCGTTGTAGGACTTCCAACCGGGCTTGGGCGAATTGCCAAATCCCAGCATATCAATTGCTATAACTCGCGCATCCTTCGGTAAATACGGCTCCAGCGGCGTCCACGTTTTCCAGGATGTGCCTAATCCATGAATAAGTAAAATCGTCGCTTTCGGTTTTTCTGGACGAGAAAAATAATGCACGTTCAATGCATACGGAATCCGTAACCAGCGATGGATAATCTTGTCCAACATATTTTTAGTATACTATGAAAATACTCCGCCTGCATGTGAAACGGAGTATTTTGTGATAGCCTTTTCTGTACTAACGCTTAGAGAATTGTTCGCGCTTACGAGCAGAACGAAGACCGTACTTCTTGCGCTCTTTCTCGCGTGGGTCACGCTTCAATAGCTCAGCCTTCTTCAGAACTGGACGCAGGTCAGCATGAGCAGCTGTCAAAGCTTTTGCGATGCCAAGCTTGATAGCGTCAACTTGACCAGCCAGACCGCCACCTTTAACTAGAATAGTAACGTCGAATTCTTTTTGCTTGCTGACAATTGCAAGTGGGTCGGTTACTTCTGCTAGTAGGGTTTTGTTGCCGTCCAGGTACTCAGCGGCAGGTTTGCCGTTGATAGTGATAGTGCCTTTTCCAGGAAGCAATCGAACGCTTGCTGAAGCACTTTTGCGTCGACCTAAGCCGTAGAAATAAGTATCAGCCATATTACTTCACCTCAACTTTCTCTGGTGTTTGTGCTGCGTGAGCGTGGTCGCTGCCCGCAAAGATGCGTAGACGCTTTAGGCGCTCTGCTTGCAATTTGTTCTTTGGCAACATACCTTTAACAGCTTCTTCAATAATTCGCTCTGGGTGGCGTTCACGCATTTCTTTGAATTGCGTTTCCTTAATTCCACCTGGGAAACCACTGTGGCGATAGTAATACTTATCAGTTTCCTTGTATCCAGTAACAACTGTTTGCGCAGCATTGATAACAACTACGTAGTCGCCACCGTCAATGTGAGGAGTATAAGTTGGCTTGTATTTACCAGTCAAATGCTTGGCAATTTCTGTAGCTAAACGTCCAAGTGGTAATTCGCTAGCGTCAAACAATACCCAACGGCGAGAAACTTCAGATGGTTTTTGTGAATAAGTCTTCATCTTATTTTCCTTCCTTTGGCATTGGTTTAATATCGTCAACAAACTCGATGATCGCCATTTGAGCGCCGTCGCCGACTCGCAAACGTGTTCGTTCAACGCGAACGTGTCCGCTGGTTCGACCACTTAGCTGTGGCGCGATTTCATCAACTAGTTTGTAAGCAGCGGCGCGTGTGCTTAATGCTGCAATCACCTGACGTCGGCTAGCTAGGTCGCCCTTTTTAGCCTTGGTGATGATTTTTTCAATGTGACGCTTTAGTTCCTTAGCCTTTGGCAAGGTGGTCTCGATCTTTCCGTACTCAACCAAGCTGGTAGCCAGACCTTTGAGTAGGGCTCGTCGCTGATCACGCTCGCGGCCGAACTTGCGCCCTTGATATCCGTGTCTATGCATAGTTAAAACTCCAACTCCGCCATCTTGTCACGTACTTCGTCTAGTGCCTTTGAACCGAAACCTTTCAATTCTCGCAAATCTTGCTCGGTCAAAGTTACCAAATCGCGAATAGTGCGGATTTCATTGTTAATTAGCGCGTTCGTCGTGCGGGCGCTTAAGTTTAGCTCTTCAATTGGCATTGCTAGCTCTGACTCTTCGTCTTCCTTAGCTGCGCCAAGTGCTGGCGCGCCAGTTACCATCGTGTTGCCAGCCAAAGCTGTGTATTGGTTGACGAGAATCGCTGCTGCTTCTTCGAACGCCTCACGAGGTGTGATTGTACCGTTAGTTTCAACAGTGATTGCCAATTTATCCAAGTTCGTTTCCTGACCAACACGAGTTGAGTCGACTTTGTAGCGAACGCGCAGAACTGGCGAGTACATTGCGTCGATAGCAATCATGTCGCTGTGCAAACGCTTTTCGCTTGACTCTTCAATTGTCTGGTAACCGCAACCTGCCTCAACTACCAAATCCATAACCAAATGCTTGTTTGGGTCGTCGATTGTAGCAATTACTTGCTCTGGGTTAACAACTTCAACGTCAGCATTAGTTTTAATGTCAGCGGCAGTTACTTCGCCAGCGCCAGTTTTCTCAATGCGCAGTTCAACTGGATCGTCAGTAAATACGCGCAGGTGAACGTTTTTCAAGTTCAACATAATGTCGACAACATCTTCTTTGATGCCCTCAACAGTGGTAAACTCGTGAGTTGCGCCCTCAATCCTGAAAGCTACAACCGCGCCACCACGAACGCTTGACAATAGAACGCGTCGCAATGAGTTACCAAGAGTATTACCGTAGCCTGGGTGAAGTGGCTCGATTAGAAAAGTAGCACTGGTTGCTGAAATATCATCAACGCTCGCGAGTGCTGGATTGTAAATTGCTTTTGCCATAATTCTTCCCTAACCCTTCTTTTATCGTGAGTAATACTCAACAATTAATTGCTCGTTGATGTCAGCTTCTGCTTCCTCGCGCTTTGGCAAACCAGTTACTTCAATCTTCAGCTTCTTGCTATCAGCTTTTAGCCAGCTTAGTGGGCCTTGGACTGAATTGTTGATTACATCGTCAATTCGCGTAAAGTACTCTGACTTGGTACTCTTTGGACGAACCGTGATGACATCGCCAGCTTTAACGCGAATCGATGGAATATCGACGCGTCGGCCGTTCAATTCAAAGTGTCCGTGGCTAACTAGTTGACGAGCTGCGCGGCGCGATACGGCAAATCCAGAACGATAAACAACGTTATCCAAACGGCGCTCTAATAGCTTCAACAAGTTTTCGCCCGCCAAACCTTCTTGAGCGCGTGTTGCTTCGTCCATCAAGCGAGCAAACTGCTTCTCGACTAGACCGTACAAGCGACGAACCTTCTGCTTTTCACGAAGCTGTGTAGCATATAGACTTGGCTTATTCTGACGACCATGTGCGTGCTGACCTGGAATACCAGATTTTTTCGCCAAAATTTTATGTGCTTTTGGATGAAGCGCATAACCTTCGCGGCGGCTTTGCTTGACAATTGGTGAATTATCTCGTGCCATAATTATGCCCTCCGTGCCTTTCGTGGACGAACACCACCGTGAGGCACGCCAGTTACGTCCTTAATGCTTTCTACTGAGATGTCGAAGGCGCTGACCGCACGAATAGCGGCATCACGTCCCAAACCGACACCTTTCACGAAAACGTCAACAGACTTCAAGCCGTATTGAGTTTTCGCAGCTTCAGCAGCTTTTTCAGCAGCAACCTGTGAAGCATAGGCTGTACCTTTTTTGCTTCCACGGAAACCACATGCACCAGCTGACGAAGCGGTTAGTACGTTACCCTTCTTGTCGGAAAAAGTAACGATAGTATTGTTAAATGTTGCCTGAATGTGCAGCTGACCAGCTGGGACTGATCGGCGCTGCTTCTTCTTGGTAGATTTTGCGTCTGCCATTTCTTAGTCCTTTCTTTAGGTCTTACTTGCTGCTTTTGGTTGTGTACCGCCCACGGCGATGGCGCGACCCTTGCGAGTTCGTGCATTCGTACGAGTCCGCTGTCCGCGTGTTGGCAGTCCTGCTTTGTGGCGAAGACCGCGATAGGCGTTGATATCCTTCAAGCGCTTAATATTATTTGCCACCAAGCGCTGGAGATCACCTTCAACGGTGTATTCGCTGTCAATAATTTCGCGAATCTTGTTTTCTTCAGCCTCGGTGAGATCTTTCACCCGAGTGGTCGGCTCAATTTTAGCCGCCGCAAGGATGCTCGAAGCGTGCTTTGGCCCAATACCGTAAATATAGGTGAGCGCAATTTGCACCTGCTTCTCTGTTGGGATAACTACCCCAGCAATTCGAGCCATGCTTAACCCTGCCTTTGCTTATTCTTAGGTTTTTTCTTGTTGATGATATATAGTCGGCCTTTGCGGCGAACGAACTTATCATCGGGACTGATTTTTTTCACACCTGCACGAACTTTCATAAAGTGCTTAAATCTCCCTTCCCGAGTAAACCCGAGATTACCGTTAATATTTAACTACCGACCTTGAGGTCGATCGTCACGTAGGCGGAAGCTGATTCGTCCCTTTGTAAGATCGTAAGGGGTCATCTCAACCTCAACCTTATCACCAGGCACCAGACGGATGTAATGCTTGCGCATTCGTCCTGAAATGTGCGCGATGATACTATGGCCATTCTCCAGTTCCACCTTAAATTGAGTATTAGGCAGTGCTTCCACTACCTTTCCTACCATTTTGATGACTTCCTTTTGACTCGCCATAAGTTACAGTTGTCAATTATACAGTACTAAACACAGTTTGACAAGGGTTTTCGCCGTAAATTTACGTGCTATAATTGTGTTATCAAATTTAACATAAGGATTTTTATGGCAAGCAAGAAAAAACCAGCAAACTTTAAGGTTACAAAATCGAAGAATGAGATAATGACCGCAGCGCTAATCGGTCTGGTGACGGCTTTGATAGTGATAGTTATTGGCGTAATTTTATTACATGCCAACCAAACTTCCGACAAGACATCTCAAACAGCGGAAAAGGTTGATAATGGATCTGTAAGCCTAGGATCTCTAGGCTTCCGTATTGAAGGAGGCAAAGCGGTTACTCGCAACGATTCAGCCACACAAGAGCTTCGCGATTTTCTGAAGGCAGACGTGAAGAAGTCGGGCTGTAAGGATAACAACGGCGTAACTGCGGTAATTGCCCATTCCCAAGATGAGAAACAGTTGTTGCTGGGTTATGGTTGCGGCAATTCTGTGGCGCGAATGTTTGCAGTTAAGCAAGACGGCGGATGGAAAGCGATTTCCCCAACCAATCAATTTAACCTGTTTGAAATTCCGAGCTGTAAGATGGTTGATGAAAATAACATTAGTAATGAAATTGCGCCAGTCTGCCAAAATAAGAAAAAAGTTGGCGACAATTTATCTTACGATTACAAAATACGATAATCCATTCGCAAAAAGAATTCCCCGCTTTTCGGCGGGGATTTTTAATGTCAATTATTTTTTCTTAAACAAACGACGCTTCTTACTCTTCTTTTTGTCACTATCAAGCAGCTCGTCTGGGTCAAAGTCATCATATGTAACCATCAGCGCACGAGAGTTGACTTGTCGCAGCGTTTCAAGGGCAACTGATACGACAATTAAGATTCCCGTACCGCCGATTGACAAACGCAAACCTTGCAAGCCTGTCAAATTGTACGTGAGATATTCCGCGACGAATGGCAAAATAGCCACGATTCCTAGGACAATTGAACCGAACAAAATCAAGCGATTGACAGTTCTCATAAGGTATTTTTCAGTCTGAGCGCCCGGACGCACGCCTTCAATAAATCCGCCTTGCTTCTGCAAATTTTCGGCAATTTCATTAGCGTTAAAGACGATTCCAGTGTAGAAATATGTAAAGGCGATAACCAGAATAAAGTATAGCGTTGGGTAAATAAACGCTTCAGCGGTGCTTCCTGTAAACGAGCCCGCGCTTGGAGCTTGGAACCAAGTGATCAATTTATTGGCGGTCGGCAGAAGATCGGCGTTACCAGACGCTTTCATAACTTGACCAACAAATTGTGGCAAGCTTAGGAATGCAACAGCAAAGATGACCGGAATAACTCCCGCAGCAATCAATTTAACCGGCAAAATGCTTTTTACATCGCCGTAATTACTGTTTCCGTGAACACGCTTTGCGTAGTTAATTGTAATGACGCGCTGAGCTTCGTTGATTTTAACTAGGAAGTAAAGGACGATGAGTCCGGCGATTGACATGATTAATATCGTCCAGAACATAACTGGGTTTACAGGGAGAGTGAACCAGTTGAAGACGTTTAAGCTGCCAGATGAAGTATTGAACAGCGAGGAGATTAATGACGCGAGCATTTGTGGCAATTGGCTGATGATACCAGCGAAGATCACGATAGAAATACCGTTGCCGATTCCCTGCTCAGTGATCAACTCACCGAGCCACATCAGAAGGACAGAACCTGCCGTCATTGAAGTGATTGAAACGATCCATTCCATCATCGTCGGGTCGGCTAATGTCGTACTGCCGCCTTGAAGAACTGTTTGCCTTAAGATGAAAATGAAAGCGATTGACTGGACAATAGCAAGCGGCACGGTAATAACACGCGTCCATTGCTGGATTTTTCGGCGTCCAGATTCGCCGTCTTTGTGCAATTCCTCAAGCCTTGGAATGGCTTTAGTTAGAAGCTGAATGATAATACTGGCGGTAATGAATGGACTAAGTCCGACCAATACCAGAGAAAAGCTCGACAACGCGCCGCCAGATAGCAAGTTCAAAATTCCACCGAGGTCAGATTGCCCAAGCACCGACGAAATCGCGTTACGCAGTTGCGTTGGTTCTGCCAATGGTACTGGAATGTGCGCCAATAATCGATAAACAACGATTATTCCCACGACAATAAATAGTCGTTTTTGCATATCTTTATTTTTCAGCGAGCGGAAAATTATTCTCCAATTCATGTTTTAGCCCCTCATAGTCACTAACAATTCTTAACTCTGTTAATTATACATTACCTTAGCGGATATTTCCATACTAAAAACATAAAAGCGTGTGCGTTATAATTGAGTCAATAACATAATATAAATGAGGTATTATATGCAACAGCAACCTGAAATCCCATCAACTCCACCAATTACGCCACCACCAAACCCAGAATTTCCCCAAAATTATCCACCAAAGAAAAGTAAATTATGGCTATGGGTTACACTGGTAGTCGTGGGAGTACTGGCGACAATCGGAATAGTGGTGGCAATCGTCCTTATGTCAAATAAAACCACTCCTTCAAAAGACACGAATATTTCGCACAAAGAAGCAATCAAGCCTAAAGACGAGAAGAAAAGCGAAGGCAAAAAGCAGAATTTAGCTAAATCAAATTCAAAATGTTTGACGTCTGCTGATTTTCGAAAAGCCGGCTATGGCTATATGAAAGACGGCTCTTTTACGCTTAGCGACGGTAAATATAATTTTAAAAATGTTTTCTTCAATGCGGATTCGACGCAATATACATACGAAGAAATTGCCGTTGACGAACTAGCTAAACTGGGGTCGCTATATAAATCAAATAGTCAAAAGGAATTTTCAATTGAGCTGATCGGTCAGACGTATGAAAGTTCGAAGACAAGTGCTGGCACAAAATTAGCCATAGAGCGCGCCGATAAAGTCAAGCAAGGACTAGTCTCGCAAGGTTTTCCTGAGAGTAAGATTATTATCTCTGAGCCAAAAATCGCCAGCCACGACAGTAGCGATGACACCGCCGACAGGAATGTGACTATTTATCTAGTCGTGCCACAAGAATGTAGCGAAAAATAGTCCAAAAATCAGGGCAAAAGAAAATCCCCTTCGAAATGGAAGGGGATTTATTATCACCGAGAAAAATTATTTCTCTTCAGCTTCTTTCGCGCTTTGGCGTAGAGGTGTAGCTACTTTCTCGAATGAGCCACCAGCTTTTTCGATAGCAGCAACAACTGACGCTGAGGCGGCTTGTACTTTCAAGTCAACCTTAGCCTTCAATTCACCGCGAGCAATCACCTTAACCGTGTGGAAAGGAGTTGCGATATAGCCTTCAGTGAACAACAAAGCATTGTCAACGGTCTTGCCGTCAAATGCGTTCAAGTGATCCATGTACACAACTTGAGCTGGAGTTCGCAAGCTCTTGAACCCGCGAGCCTTTGGCACAGCTTGAGCTAGTGGACGCTGACCACCCTGGAACATTACGCGAAGCTTCTTACCTGTTCGGGCGTTCTGACCTTTAGTACCGCGACCAGCAGTTTTACCTTGACCAGCAGCAATACCGCGACCAACGCGCTTTTTATTCCTGTTTGCTGAAACTTGGAGATCATTGTACTTCATTATTTAGCCTCCTTTTTAGCAACTTTTTTTACAGGCTGAGCGCTTAGCCATTGATCGCGTGGAACTAATGACTTTAGAGCTTCAATAGTCGCGTAAGCAATGTTAACCTTGTTGGTTGAGCCAAGAGATTTGGTCAATAGGTTACGGACACCCGTTACGCCGATAATTTGGCGAACTACACCACCAGCGATAATACCGGTACCAGGAGCAGCTGGCTTGATCAATACGCGTGCGCCAGAGAATTTAACTTCGCTGTCGTGCGGAATTGTTTCGCCGTTTAATGGCAATGTAATTAGGTGCTTTTTAGCGACTGACGTAGCCTTAGCGACTGCGGCTTGAACGTCCGCACCCTTAGCAACGCCGACACCAACTTTATCTTTGCGGTTACCAACAACTACCAAAGCCTTAAATCGGAAGCGGCGACCACCTTTAACCACGCGAGAAACGCGGTCAATGTTGATTACCAATTCTTCAAACTCTTTTGGTGCGTCATCGCGCACATTTCGCCGGTCATCGCGGCGACCACCACGTGGATTTCGAGGTCGACGACCTTCTGCACGTGGGGTAGTATTTGCAGCTTGCTCTGCCATACTAAAACTCCAATCCTTCTTGGCGCGCAGCATCAGCCAAAGCCTTTAGGCGGCCAGCGTATTGACGACCATTTCGGTCAAACACTACTGCGCTAATCTTAATTTTCTTTGCTTTTTTAGCAATTTCAGTACCGATAGCAGCACTTTTTTCAGTCATCGTGCCAGTCGCTTTTGCGCCAACCGTAGTTGCTGCAGCCAATGTCTTGCCGGCTACATCATCAATCAATTGCGCACTAACGTGCAAATTGCTAATAGTAACTGTCAAGCGTGGGCGCTTTGCCGTGCCTGAAACCTTAGCGCGAACGCGGTTTTTGCGAAGAGCGCGGTTGAGTAGCTTCTTATTTTCAGCCATGATTACTTACCTGTCTTTCCTGCTTTACGCAAAATCTGCTCGTCGACGTACTTGATACCCTTGCCCTTGTATGGTTCAGGCTTCTTCAAGGCGCGGATTTCCGCTGCAACTTGGCCGACTTGTTGTTTATTGATACCGCTAACAACGATAATCATTTTTTCGTTGGTAACAGTTACGCCTTCTGGGGCTTTGTATTTGACTGGATGTGAAAATCCAAGTGCCATTTCTAGCTCGTTGTTGCTTGAACTAACGCGGAAACCGACACCGTTAACCTCTAGGCGCTTTTCATAACCTTTGGTTACACCGATTACCATGTTGTTGATTAGCGCGCGCATCAGACCATGCTGACTACGGGCTACTTTGGACTCGTCCTTAGGATGTACCGTGACTTGTCCGTCTTCGACTTTCACCTCAACTGCTGGTGTGATGAATTGCTTCAATTCACCCTTTGGTCCTTTAACGACCACATCACCAGAGTCAACCGTGATTGTCACACCGGCCGGAATAATCACCGGCAGTTTTCCGATTCGACTCAGACTCATTACTCACCTTTCGTGTGATTTGATATTAACTTCATTATTTTAACACAGATTAGAGGTAAAAAGCAAGGCTTTCAAGTTACGAATTAACCTCATACACATCCAACTCGATTGAATTGATCATTTGCCTTATTCGAGCACTATCCGCCATTCCCAGCCAACCTTTGCCGCCAATAACACACCCTCCAAGGATTGCATTTAGTGTGCTCCTGTTTAATATAACCTGTTTATGATTGTCCGAGCATCGAACAAGAGCTTTTTGTAAATTATCACAAAAGACAGACGACGATAAAATTTTTATATACTCTAAGAAATCACAACCCAATTGATTAATTATTTTGTCATCTTTCTTCGATAGTCCAAGAAACATTCTGTATCCAACCGAAATTGACGCCTCCGACCACTGATCGCCACGATCATATACGGTATATTTTTCTCGCACGACCGTCAAAAAATTGAGATCCACAATCTGCATAACAATTGCCGCCAAAGCTTGATCAACAGGCGTCTGTATGTGACTTTCATCAATTGAATACTCCAGAACGCATTCACGAAAAAGATCGTCAGACTCTTTACTGTATTTTATATACGAAGTACGAAAAAGCGTATTAACAGAGCTCTCATCGTGAGCTTTACGATATGCCATATCAATTTGCTTACGCCACGGAGAAATCTGAACTTCGCGCAGCTTTTTACTCAGTTCACTTCGGTCGACTTCTACTATATTTCGATTCATTTCTATTCCACACTCGCCAGCGGCTCTCAAGATATCATCTTCTGGAATGACTAATTTATCAAACCCTCGCAATGCCTCGTCATACGTCTTTTTTGCTTCTGAGCTATATAATTCAGCATCCATAAAACAAGTGTCGCCATATGTTTTTGCAGACAGTATAATATCACTCAAAACAAAGAACTCATTATCTTGAAGACGCTTCAAAACGTACTGAGCTAATAAATGTTCATAAATATGAGCGATTAGCCCGTCGTTATCGGCTGTTTTGTATATGGATGAAATTATCATTGCTTGGTTCGATGATATTATAATACCGTTAAATTAGCAATTTTTCGATATTTATGATATTTGATATAATCATACTCAATGACAGCAACTATACTTTTCGCCACCAGAAACCCAGGCAAATACGCAGAATTTATCGCCGCGTTTCATAAATTCGCTCCGCAAACGTCAATTATTTCGTTGGCAGATTTGGATTATCAAATCCCCGATTGCATAGAAACGGGCGCGACATTTGAACAAAACGCCCTATTGAAGGCGCAACACACAAGGAATCATTTACATGAAAATGATAAAAATCTGATAATTATCGCCGATGATTCTGGTATGGAGATTGAAGCCCTAAATGGCGAGCCTGGCGTATTTACAAGACGCTGGAATGGTCATGAGATGAGTGACCAAGAGATTGTAGATTATTGCCTGAAGAAGCTTGAAGGTAAAACAAACAGGCGAGCGCAATACACAACGTGTTTTGTGATAAATTTTCCCAATGGTCGTGAGAAAGTGATTTTTGGAGAAAATTCCGGCATTATCTTAACCGAGCCACGTGAGGAATCTCGACTTAAAGGAATGCCGTTTCGGGAATTATTTTTCGTGCCCGAACTTAATATGATGTTTCACGAAGTGCGCGAGCTACCGAAGTTAAAGCGTAATGGATATTTACTCGGGCATGAAGTTGCGGTCGAAAAATGCGCTAACGTGATACAGAGAGATTTATTTGGCTCTGTATAGCTGCCTGCAACTCCGCGCTCTCACTTGCCCATGGAATGTGTTGTGTGAGTTCGTCAACTGTCACAAATTTAGCATACCGTATCTGCTCTTCCTGCATTTGTTCTTCGTCCTCGTTCTGTTGATGTAAGATATACTCATCGGCATTCTTATTAAGTTTCAGACTAACCCGAAGTTGTAAGTACTCGTCATCATTTTTTAAGCTATCTGTTTCCAAGATATCGTAATAGCCAAAGAACTTATACTGACTAGACACGCTATCTGTATTAATTCCCGTCTCTTCTGCCACTTCACGTACGATGGTTTGCAAGTAAGTCTCGTGCTTATTTGGCTTTCCGCCGGGCAGCTGCCACTTTCGACCATCTTTAGATACGATGGCTATTTTATTATCGTGAGTAAAAAGCCAAGCATATACCTGATTTACCGGAAGAGTCTGATCTTCTGAGTGAATTTCTTTACCATCCTTCCAGGTGCGTGCTTTAATAGTTTTTCTTATAGTATCCATGATATCTCCTAAATTTATTGCCTGGGCTAGCCAGCCTAATCTATTATACTTTATATCCCCAGGCGCCAGAAAGTGTCCTACGTTTTCTTTTATAGCACAGAGCAACATGAGAGTGTCTTCGATGCTGTCTGCCGTATGGAAAGCATAGAAATATTTCTCTCGAGAGTACTATCGGTCAATTTGATATATCTTTGAAAGATTGCCTATTAGAGTAGAATCCAACCTCTCTTGTTTTATCTCATGAACATCAAAATAGTTAAAGTTTGAAACTTCATCTGTTTTACGAGGTGTCGTTAATAGAGTAACTTTGTAGGCAATAACCAAAACGGGGTCGTCGAACTTCGTATTCCAAGTTGGGATGATCAAGGGATTTTCTGCAGCGACTTCGATATCTGTCTCTAGTTCTTCCAGAAACTCTCGTTTCAACGCTTCTGTAATATCCTCACCATGTTCCAGCCCACCGCCAGGAAGGTCCCATGAATCACTTCTCTCTTGAACAAACAGTAGCCTACCTAATTCATCGCGTACTAATCCCTTTACCGCTACTCGATATGCTGACTTTATGTCTTTTAGCGCTCCAGCTCCCATATGATAAAAGTTTATCATAAAAAATAAACACCCTGCAATGAGGACGTTTATTTGATTTGCGTGAGGCTTAGTAAACCTTCAACAACAAAATAATATAATCAATCTTTTTGAACAACTCGTCATGTATTAATGTTTCATTAAAATTTTTTATTAACTATATGCTATCTCCTTTTCTTTGCCATGATTTTGCTTTAAAGCTGTCAAATACTTTTCAAAATATTCATATTTATGTTTAGAATTATACTGCATTATAAATCTCGGATGCTCCAAAGGTATGATTTCATCAAAAAAATTATATTTTTTGTTTATTTTAGATAAAAATGTATAATTATCTCCACTTCCTATGCAATAACACACAGAAGTATCGATTCCAAAATCAATCTGTGCCCGTATTGAACTAACAATCAAAGAATACAATGTTTCTTGTAATTTTTTACTATCATAATAATTACAGTTAACCTCATTCCCCTTTGAATTGGCTCTAACTATACCAACAGGACAGACAAAATTCATATAAAAATCCGAATAAAACTTTTTGCATCCACCATATTTTTCAATTACATCATATAAAAAACCTGAAGATGATTTATTAATATAAAACTTATCAATCAAAATACCAGTTTCTTTTTGAAGATGTTCCGCATCCTCAAATGGCACCCCTGTAACAGCTGTTCCTCGACGTGCTGGTGAACTTCCTAATATTATACGACGTTTATTACAATCATTGTAAAACCTTTTGTAGAACGTTGTTGAAATTTCATTTACTATTTCTTTTTGACTTCCATTAAACGGATTTATAATTTTAAAATCATCCGGTAATTCCATTGATATTTTAGATAATTTTTTATTAAATTCTATTACTTTCTGGCCGAATGTTTTTTGTTCAATCATTTAGTACATCCTTTTAAAATTTAACATCATTAAATTCTGTTCCTGGAATTATATATTGATCCTCTGGGCGTAAAAAGCCATTTGCAATAGAGATAATTATACTACTACCATTCTTAACACTACAAACTTTTTAGAGTGAATATGATTTAAAGACATAAAAATAAGAACCTTTCAGATCTCATCATATTTACTCTTCAAACTGCTTGTGTTTACTAAAATTTTCCGAACAGTTATTTTATCAATTTCTTAACTTTTTCTGCATATTCATTTGGATGATTAATACTTAAGTCTCCATGATAATAACCACTTAATATTTCTAATTCACTATTAATTAATTCATCGTGTATTATTTTTGCAGATTTAATCATAATTGGTCTTTCTTTACTTCCTACTATCACTATTGATTTTGATTTGTTAGTTTTTATATTCTTAAGATGATAATTGGAATTAGCTTTTAAAAATGAAATCATATTATTTTTTGTTATATTAGAACTATCAATATAATACTTATCAAATAATTCTTCTTTTATTTTTAAACTTTTAAATTGAAGTCTAGAAAACCACTTTTTATTTATAAGTCCATAAGACACATTAATTGATGATTCTATAAGTTTATTTGTCATTTTCATTGGACACACCAAAGCACTTTCAATTATTGTATATTCACATATATTGTCTCTTTTTGACAATATATCTAATAAAATTTGTGCTCCTAATGAAAGTCCTCCTATAAGTTTAACATTTCCGTTATAATTATTATCAATATATTCAATTATTTCATTTGCATTACTTTCAATAGAAGTAAAATCTCTATCACTTCCTGAATGACCATCTAATATTGGTAATATTACATGATAATCACTTTTTAATATTTCTGACACTTCTTCATAATTCCACCATGATAATCCACCACCATGTAATAACATAATAATATCTTTATTAGATTTTCCATATTCTTTAACTATCATAAAATCACCCCTTAGTTAAATTATACTATCTCTGCATAGATAGATATAAAAAATAAACGCCCTGTAATGAGGACGTTTATTTGATTTGCGTGAGGCTTAGTAAACCTTCAACAACAACTCGCCACCAAGTTTAGCCTTAGCTGCTTCAGCGCCAGTCATGACACCTTTTGATGTTGAAATGAGTACCAAACCGCGGCCGCTCTTCACCTTTGGAATCTCGCTAGCGCCGACGTAAACGCGACGACCAGGTTTTGAGATACGGGTAATTTCGTTGATGGTGCTGTTAGTTCCTTTTTCATTGATAGTAACTACCAACACACCACGAGGCTTAGCGTCTTCCAGCTTGACATCTGCCAAGTAGCCGTTTTTAACTAATTGTTCAGCGATGACTTTCTTCATCTTGCTGGACGGAACGCGAACTTCCGTTTTGCCAACCAATTTCGCATTGCGGATGCGAGTCAGAAGGTCGGCGATTGGGTCTGTAGTTTGCATAGACATATTCTAATCTCCTTTCCTTCTTACCAACTACTCTTTGTTATGCCTGGGATTTCACCCTTGGCTGCTTTTTCGCGGAAATTGATACGGCTCAAGCCAAACTGACGCATGTAGCCGCGTGGGCGACCAGAGATGCTATCACGGTTCTTGTGCCTGGTTGGGCTAGAATTGCGAGGCAATTTCTGCAAACCATCGAGGTCGCCAAGTTCTTTCAACTCAGCACGCTTGGCTGCAAACTTGGCAATCATCTTCATACGCTTCTTATCACGAGCGACCATTGATTTCTTAGCCATTACTTGACGCCTCCTTTCTTCTCAAACGGCATGCCGAATTTTTCTAGCAACGCCTTAGAAGCTTCCTTGTTGCCGTTCTTGATAACAAATGTAATCTGCAAACCGTGCAAAACCTGAGTTTCCTCAAATGTCAATTCTGGGAAAATCGATTGCTCGGTGATGCCTAGATTGTAATTGCCACCTTTATCAAACTTCAAGCCAACGCCGTGAAAGTCACGAACGCGAGGCAAAGCAACGTTAATCAAACGATCCATAAACTCGTACATACGAGCGCCGCGCAAAGTTACGCTAACACCAATTGGCGCGCCCATACCTTTACGAATGCTAAATGTCGCGATTGACTTTTTGGCTTGTCGAGCTACTGATGCTTGACCGGTAATTTTCTCGACAGTGTTTTTGACAATTTCGAAATGACGCTTGTCATCTTTCTTTTTGCCGGTACCAACACTCACGACGATCTTTTCCAAAGCTGGCACTTCATGCACGTTCTTTAGATTCAATTCGGCTTGTAGTTCCTTAAGGTAAGTTCCTTGATACAAGGCTTTCAAGCGAGGAGCTGGCACGACAGTTTTCTTTTCTGCCATTATTTAATCTCCTTATTTTTTACCTGGCGAGCAACACGAGTTTTGCCGCCGTCAGCATTCTTTACTAAACCAACCCGGCTGGTTTTGCCTGATTTCTCATCAACAACCAAAGCGACTTTGCTAATATCCATTGGTACGTGAATATCTTTTTTGCCACCTTTTGGATTGTACTGGCTTGGCTTAACGTGGCGATGTCCAACGCCGACACCTTCAACCAAAACAGTTTGGTCTTTTGTGTTAACTTTTAGAACTTTACCAGTTGTGCCTTTATTTTTACCAGCAATAATTTTTACGGTATCGTCTTTATGAATTCGAGCCATTAGAGTACCTCCGGAGCTAAGCTGACGATCTTCATATAGCCCATGTCGCGAAGTTCGCGTGGAACTGGGCCGAAGACACGAGTAGCTTTTGGCTGCTTGTCATCGTTGATAATCACTACGGCGTTGTCGTCAAAGCAGATTGTTGAGCCGTCTTTGCGATGAATTTGATCGCGAGTACGAACAACTACAGCCTTAACAACAGATTTTTTCTTAACGTTACCGGTTGGGCTAGCGTCTTTTACCGAGCAGACGATTACGTCGCCAACGCGAGCGTAACGGCGTCGTGTACCGCCAAGAACGCGGATACACAAAACTTCCCTAGCGCCTGAGTTGTCGGCTACCTTAAGGCGAGATTCTTGTTGGATCATTTGTCGTCCTCCTTAGCCTCTTCCTTAGTTTCGCCAGAAACTTCGTCCTTTAGTTTGATAGAACCGCGAGACTTTTCAATCACCTTAACTAGAGTGAAGCTCTTAGTCTTGGAAATTGGGCGAGTCTCTTCGATTTGCACCTTGTCGCCTTCACCTGCTTCGTTGGTTTCATCGTGAGCAGTGTATTTGCGAGTCACGGTGTACTGTTTGCCGTATAGCGGATGCGTTTCGCGGCTAGTGACCGTCACAGTGATGGTCTTGTCGCGCTTGGCACTCGTTACGACGCCAATCAATGTTCGTCGGGCCATTACTTGCTCTCCTTTGTATTATTAATTTGTGTCAGCAGGCGTGCAATTTCCTTTCGGAGTGAACGCAACGCTTTTGGATTAACTAATTCGCCAGCAGCGTGAGAACGTTTTGCCTGAAGTAGGTCGTTTCGCTTTTCAGCCAATTCCTTCTTCAAATCGTCAATCGTCTTAACAACTGCTGCTTTAACAGTTTTCTTTGCTTCAGCCATTTATGCGTCCTCCCGCTTGATGAACTTACATTTGACTGGCAATTTGTGGCTAGCCAGACGCATTGCTTCGCGAGCAACTTCCTCTGAAACACCCTGCATCTCAAATAGAACAGTACCAGCCTTTACCTTAGCAACGAAGAACTCTGGGTTACCTTTACCGCCACCCATCTTCAAGCCAAGTGGCTTTCGGGTAACTGGAGTGTGAGGGAAGATTCGAATCCAAATCTTACCGCCACGCTTGATGTAACGAGTCATCGCCTGACGAGCAGACTCGATTTGGCGGGAGTTGATGCGCTCATTTGATTGTGATTGCAATGCAAAGTCGCCGAACGCGATGTAATTGCCACGAGTTGCTTGACCGCGGTTTTTTCCAATACGCACTTTGCGGTGCTTAGTTTTCTTTGGTAACAGCATTTAGCGACTCCTTTCTCCCTTATAAATCCACACTTTCACGCCAATGATACCAGCTGGTGTCTGAGCGCGAGCACAGTGGAAGTCAATATCAGCGCGCAAGGTGTGTAGAGGCACTGAGCCTTCAATTACCTTTTCGCGACGTGCCATTTCAGCGCCGTTCAAACGACCAGCCACCTCAATACGAATACCTTTAGCGCCAGCATTCATGGTGTTTTGTGCGGTCATTTTAGTTGCACGGCGGAAGTTGATTCGGCGCTCCAATTGGCGAGCGATATTCTCAGCTACCAATTTGGCTGCCAATTCTGGACGGCGAACTTCTTCAATGTTGATACGAACTGGCTGACCAGCAATCTTCTCAACTTGCTTCTTCAATTCGTTCACGCCAGCACCACCGCGACCGATAACAACACCAGCTTTTGCCGTGTGAATTGTAATCGTGATCAAGTTAGCGCTACGCTCAATCTCAATGCGATTGATAGTTGGGCGTGAGGCAAATTTCTTTTCAATCAACTCGCGGATTTCGTGATCCTGACGAATCGCCTCTGCAAACTCTTTTTTATTGGCCGTAAACCAACGAGAGCTCCAGTTCTTATTGACCTGTAGGCGGAAGTTGATTGGATTCACTTTTTGACCCATTTACTTCTCCTCCTTTTTTGCTGCCGGTTTAGTGGCTTTTTTAGCTGCAGGCTTAGCAGTTTTTGCTTCTGCCTTAGCTTCGGCCTTTTTTGCAGGCGCTTTCTTTGGCTTTTCTGTACCAGTTACTTCAACCAAAATATTTGAAGTCTTTTTCTGGAATGGCAAAGCGCGGCCACGTGATGCAGGCTTAAAGCGACGCAAACGTGTGCCAGTAGTAACACTCAAAGTAGTAATTACCAAGCTTTTAGCATCCAAGCCGTGGTTATTGATGGCGTTTGCCTTAGCGCTTTCGATAGCCTTTTTGACTGGGCTAGTAGCGCGCTTTGGAACGTGCTCTAAGATAACTAGCGCATCAGCTACAGTACGACCTCGCACTAGTGCTGCGACTAGACTTACCTTACGTGGTGCCTGATCAACACCTTTAGCGTAAGCACGGACAGTATAAGTTGTATCAGCCATGATTACTTCTTATCCTTTCCACCGTGTTTACGGAATTTACGAGTTGGACTAAACTCACCGAGCTTATGACCAACCATGTTTTCGGTAATCAGCACTGGTACGTGCACTCTACCGTTGTGAACAGCAATCGTTCGACCAACCATCTCTGGTGTAATAGTCGAAGCGCGCGCCCACGTTTTGATAACGGTTCGATCGTCAAGGCTAAGAGCAGCGATTTTCTTCGCTAGCTTTACATCGACGAATGGACCTTTCTTTAATGAACGACTCATCGTGATTTACCTCTTCCTCTTCGCGTCGTGACGCGTGCGTACGATTAATTTATTCGAGCCTTTACGGCGACGAGTTCGATAACCTAATGTCAATTGACCCCAAGGAGTACGTGGCGCCTTACCAGTACCGTGGCGACCACCGTCACCACCACCATGTGGGTGATCTGCGGCGTTCATAACGACACCACGAACGGTTGGGCGAATACCCTTGCGACGCCTGCGACCAGCTGAACCGATCTTAACATTTTGGTGCTGAACGTTGCCGACTACGCCGATAGCAGCGGTAGCTTCCAAACGAACTTTGCGAACTTCGCCAGATGGCAATTTGATAGTTGCGTAATTGCCTTCTTTCGCCATCAACTGAGCTTTAGCACCGGCAGCGCGTACCATTTGTGCGCCCTTACCAGCGGTCAACTCAATAGCGTAAATCATCGTACCAACAGGAATAACTGACAATGGCAAGCGGTTTGAAGCCTCAATTGGAGCTTCTTCGCCAGTTCGGATAGTTTTACCCTTAACCATTGAGGTGTCAGCCAAGATGTAGTGGTACAAATTGTACTGATCCTTAACTCGAGCAATACGAGCTGAGCGGTTTGGATCGTATTCGATTTCTTCAATCGTCAAGGTCAAGCCTGCTGGCAAATTGTGGTTCACCAAGCGGTAGTGACGACGAACGCCGCCTCCGCGATGACGAACAGTAATTCGACCTTGGTTGTTGCGACCGGCATTTTGTTTTTTAGCTTTAATCAGACTTTTAAGAGGTTTTCTTGTTGTAATGTCTGACAAATCCTGACTCGTCATGCCGCGACGAGCAGGAGTGGTTGGATTGTAAGCTTTCACTGGCATTACTTGGTCTCCTCCATCTGCTGCTCTACTGCGTCAAACACATCGAGCTTATCGCCTTCTTTCAGCGTCACATAAGCCTTCTTCCAATCCTTGCGTGTTGTTGTGCCAGGATAACGATTCTTGCCTCGTGAGAAGCGTACAGCCTTGCCGTCTTGTACTAAGGTCTTAACCTTAACTACAGTAACGCCAAATTGCGCTTCTACAGCTGATTTGATTTCGTTCTTATTCAAGTTAAGTGGAACGCGTAGCACATATACGCCGTTGGCGCTCTGTGCGTAAGCCTTTTCACTAACGCGTGGGATAATAATCGTCTGTTTCATATTACGCTTCCTCCTTACCCAACCATGCAGTAATTACAGGTAGAGCTTTCGGTGTTATAACGATTGTATCCGCATTCAGAATGTGATAAACGCTTAGATAATTAGCGCGAACCACCAAAACGTTCTGAATATTGTTTGTAGCACGCATAAGTTCTGGCGTCTTCTCATCTACAACGATCAGAACACGGCGCTCGAACTTATTGTCAGCTAGGAATGTTGCGACTTCCTTGGTCTTGCCAGTAGTCTTAACATCTTTGATGACAATTTTCTTAGCTTCGTTAGCTACAGTCAAAGCTTGGCGAACTGCCACTTTCTTAGCAGTCTTTGACAATTTTTTAGTGTAGTTTTCGTTGCCGCGTGGGCCAAAGACCACACCACCGCCGCGCCAGATTGGGTTACGGCTTGAGCCAAAACGTGCTCGACCAGTTCCCTTTTGTTTCCATGGTTTTTTACCACCACCAGAAACTTCACCGCGCTGCTTGGTTGTAGCGCTAGCTAGGCGTGCGTTTGCCAAGTAGCTGTCGTATGCCAATTTCAACAATTCGTGATTTGGCACTTCCACAGCAAAAATGTCTTTAGGAAGTTTGGTTGAATCTGCCATTACTTGTTACCTCCTAAAATAATCAGCCCCTTTCGTGGTCCAGGAACAGCGCCCTTAACCCCGATTAGATTGGTCTCTGGATCAACATATGCCACTTCCAAGTTCTTAACAGTAACACGCTCGTGACCCATGTGGCCAGCCATCGTCTTACCCTTGAAAACTTTTTGTGGATACATTGAGCCAATTGAACCTGGCTTACGAGTATTACCTTTACCACCGTGCGTCTTACGATGACGCTTAAAGTTGTGGCGTTTAATGGTTCCAGCGAAACCTTTACCTTTGCTGGTTCCGGTTGCATCGACAAAATCGCCGACTTCAAACGCGGAAACATTAATTTCACTGCCAACTTTCAGATCCTCTGGAATCTGGTCGACACGGAATTCCCGAATATGTTTCGGGATCACTTGGGCTGGCTTAACGTGTCCAGCCACGGCCTTGCTCAGGTTCTTACCCTCTCCAAAAGCTACCTGTACCGCATTATAACCGTCGGTTTCGACAGTCTTCACCTGAGTAACGGTGACAGGACCGGCTTGGATCAGCGTTACCGGAATGGCTTTGCCGTCTTCAGCCAAGAGCTGGGTCATACCAAGTTTGGTACCGAGAAGTGTTTTCACTTTTCCTCACTCCCACTTAAATACTCCTGATGATGTGCGGTTTCTGGATTCTGAGAGGATATTAAATATAAACACCCGTTCATAACCAGACCTGCTCATTCACCAAGGAGAACAGTTGATATTACGCGTAATAGAAATTACTTCATCACTATAGCATGTTATGTACGCCATTGTCAATAAAGACAGATCCTAAATCATCACACCAACTGGCGTAAACGAAGTCAGAATTGCCATGAAAATTATAGTGACATACCAAATTTTCCGGTTGAATTGGTACTTTTCAATCTTTAATACCAGCAGCAATGCAATAAATAGCCCGGCAGGAATGGCCTGAACAACCAAACCGCCAACTTCAACTGGATTTTTTAGACGAAGCCACAGCGCACTTAATATCACAAAAACCACCAATTTCAAGAAAAATGAGCCGTCGTTATCATAAATACGTTCGCGCCCCTTGCGACTAAACAGCTCGCTAGACTTCGAGCGATTGCGAGCGTAAGTACGAGTTTTTTGTTTTGTCATAAGCTGAATGGAATTATAGCATAAAAAATCCGCCCCATTCAAGAGGCGGAAATTTTATATATCGTTAAATTACATACGAATTTCAGCGTCAACGCCAGCTGGCAAATTCAAGTTCTGCAAGCTATCAATCGTCTTTGGCGTAGCGTTTGTAATGTCAATCAGACGCTTGTGAACGCGGCGCTCGTAAGATTCACCACCAGTTTTGTAAACGTGCGGACTCTTTACGACAGTGTAAGTGCTGCGTCGAGTTGGCAAAGGCACTGGACCAGCCACGTTAGCACCTGTGCGAATTGCGGTGTCGATAATTTGTTTTGCTGATTGGTCGATGACTTTGTGGTCATAAGCCTTCAGACGAATGCGGATTTTGATTCCTGTATCTTGAGCCATAGCTCCTCCTCTTATGTGCAATCTCGTAACCTCTAATTGCCCTATTTATAGTCAATCGAGTTCTCGAGATAAATTATTATTAACTATGCGATTATATCAGCAATTTTTGGCTTTATCAAGATGAGAAATCATTTCCGCAATAATTCCAGCGGATTTATTCAGCGATTCTTTTTCTCGCTTAGTAAGCGGATAGCCCGCCAAAATCTTCACGCCGTCGCTGCTGATTGTTGATGGCAATCCAAGCACAACATTATTCAGCCCATATTCGCCCTCAACCAAAGAACAGACGGGATAAACCGTGTGTGTCGATTTCCGGAGCGCCGAAACAATCTTAGACACGACAAACCCAATCGCAAAATACGTCGATTTCTTTGTTTCAATCACCCGATAAGCTCGGTCGCGAACCTTCTGCTCAATTCCGTCAATCATTTCCTCTGTAAATCCAGGATATTCCTTAATTGGCACTTCACCAATTTGCGCCGTTTCAATTGTCGAAAACGACGAATCGCCGTGCTCGCCCAGAATATAAGCGTCAACCGCTTTACTGTCGACATTCAATGCGTCCGCCAAATACGACTTCATTCGCGAAGTGTCAAGCGTCGTGCCCGTCCCGAATACGCGATTTTTCGGAAAGCCAGATTCCTTAAGTGCCACGTAAGTCAGAACATCAACCGGATTACTGACAATCACCAAATACGGCTTCGCGCCATTCGCTATAATATTCTTCACAATATCACGCATAATTTTTGCATTAACGTCAATCAACTCCAACCGAGTCTGACCAGGAAGTTGCGGCGCACCCGCAGTGATCACAACTATGTCATCGTCATTGATATCGGAATAATTTCCCGTATGAACCACGACATTTCTGTCAATTCCCATCGCGTCATTGATATCAGCCGCCTGACCCCAAGCCAAATCCTCATTACGGTCAATCAACACAATCTCTTCGATGACACTACGCAACGCACACGCATAAGCCGCCGTTGCACCAACCATTCCACCGCCGCCAACAATTAGCAATTTCTGTTTGTTCACCAAAATCTCCTTTTTCTGTTTTATATTAGATGTCTTTATTCTGCCATAAACATTACCACTTTGTCAATTAATCCTTCTTATAGCAATCAAAAATCCCCCGAAAATTCGGGGGATTTAATTAGGCTTGTGTTATCAAGATTATTTGTTAATCTTTGTAACAACACCAGCACCAACTGTACGGCCACCTTCGCGGATAGCAAAGTTCAAACCTTGCTCCATAGCGATTGGTGCAAGCAACTTAACCTTGAAGGTTACAGTGTCGCCTGGCATGACCATTTCTTTGTCAGCTGGCAATTCAACTTCACCAGTAACGTCAGTTGTGCGGAAGTAGAACTGTGGCTTGTAGCCCTTTGAGAATGGAGTGTGGCGACCGCCTTCTTCCTTCTTCAAGATGTAAACTTCAGCTTCAAACTCAGTATGTGGAGTAATTGTGCCTGGCTTTGCCAAAACTTGACCGCGCTCAATGTCGCTGCGCTCAATACCGCGTAGCAAGACACCTGCGTTGTCACCTGCTTGACCTTGGTCAAGAGATTTCTTGAAGGCCTCAATACCAGTTACAACTGACTTCTGAGTTGGCTTCAAACCAACGATTTCAACTTCGTCGTTCAATTTAACAACACCCTGCTCGATACGACCAGTTGCTACTGTACCACGACCCTTAATTGAGAAGACGTCCTCAATTGGCATAATGAATGGTTTGTCCATGTCACGTGCTGGCTCTGGAATGTAGCTGTCCATTGCGTCAACCAATTCCATAATAGCGTCTTCGTATTTCTCGTCACCTTCAAGAGCCTTAAGAGCAGAACCCTTGATGATTGGAGCGTCTTTGTCGAAGCCGTTCTTTTCAAGAAGTTCGCGAACTTCTTCTTCGATCAGCTCAACCATTTCTTCGTCAGCCATGTCCATCTTGTTCAAGAAGACAACGATCTTTGGCACACCAACCTGCTTTGCAAGCAAAACGTGCTCACGAGTCTGAGGCATTGGGCCGTCAGTTGCAGCGATAACCAATACCGCACCGTCAACCTGAGCAGCACCGGTGATCATGTTCTTGACGTAGTCAGCGTGTCCTGGCATGTCAACGTGTGCATAGTGACGATTCTTTGATTCATACTCTTGGTGTGAAGACGCGATAGTAATACCACGTTGCTTCTCTTCTGGTGCGTTGTCGATCTGGTCGTACGCAACAGGTTTGTTAACTGCGCTTGGTAGGCGCTTTGCCAACACTGCAGTAATCGCAGCAGTCAGCGTAGTCTTACCGTGGTCAACGTGGCCCATTGTACCAACGTTAACGTGCGGTTTGCTTCGGTCAAATGCATCTGCCATTTGTAGAAGTTCTCCTTAATTTAATTATTATTTTTCACGCGGGTACAGTCCATAAAAAAGACCTCACGGCGTATGAGTTTAATTATAACGATTTTCCAATCAGTTGTAAATAGCCTATTTCTTACTATAATACTTCGCCAGGAATGAATCGCGAAACTCGTAAAAAGTTCCATCCTCCAAGCTGGCTCGAATATCGTCAACCAACTTAACGATAAATCGCTCGTTATGAATTGACAATAACGTTCCAGCCAACGACTCGCGGGCGTGCAAAAGATGACAGAGATAAGCCGCCGTGTAGTTCTTGCAAGTATAGCAATCGCAATCGTCCATAATTGGCGCAAACATCTCGCGGTATTTTCGGCCACGCACATTAACCCGACCAAACGGCGTATAAGCGGCGCCGTTCCTAGCTACACGCGTTGGACTCACACAGTCAAAGGTGTCAATTCCCTGCTCAATTGCCGCAAAAATATCATCAGGCTCGGAAATTCCTAGTAAATGTCGCGGTTTATTTTCAGGCAGAATTTGATTGACCCACTGAATCGTTTGCGCCATCGTTTCCTTTTCCAACGCGCCACCAATTCCATAGCCATCAAAATCCATCGCGCCCAAAAACTCGGCAGTTTGCTTTCGCAAATCCTCGTAATTCGCGCCTTGCAAAACGCCAAATAAAGCTTGATATGGCTTATCTGGACGAGCCGCCCTTAGGCGCTTGACTTCTGCCAAACTTCGCTCCGCCCAGGCATGCGTCCTGGCCAGCGCCTCAACTTGATATTCATACGGATCAATCAAAGAGGTCAATTCGTCAAACGCAAAAGTAATGTCAGCGCCAATTCCAGCCTGAATTTGCATGGACAATTCTGGCGTAAATTTATGATAAGAGCCGTCCAAATGTGACTTAAACATTACACCGTTTTCGTCCACCCAAGCATGACGCGACGATTTTTTAGCAATCGCAATTTCTTCATCAACATCAGTGCTCATAGCCAAAACCTTCTTAAAACCAGAGCCCAAACTCAAAACCTGAAAACCACCACTATCCGTAAAAGTTGGACCATCCCAGTGCATAAATTTGCCAAGATATCCAGCCTTTTCAATCAATTCGTGTCCTGGCTGCAGATATAAATGATAAGCGTTCGCCAGCACCGCCTGTGTGCCAACATCTTTCACCATCTCAGGAATCATCGCCTTAACATTAGCCTTAGTCCCAACCACAATAAACGCCGGCGTTTTAATATCACCGTGTGGCGTGTGAATAATTCCCGTTCGCGCCAACGTGTCGTTAAATCGTGAAGTTATTTCAAAAGAAAAAGGTCTCATTTGATAGATTATATCAGTTTTTTCCGCTACACTAGAAACATGAGCAGTAAAACCCTCGTTGATTTGGACCAGTGGCTAGCGCCGCACAAATCCACAATTCAGGCGCACGAGAAATATATTTCTTCGAAACTGAAAAAGGTTTTAAGCGGCAAGACGCCAGCCGAATTCGCGATGGGTTTTTTGCATTTCGGACTCCATAAAACAGATGTGGGCTGGACGTTTAGAGAATGGGCGCCGAATGCCACTCGGATGTTCTTAGTTGGCGATTTTTCAGATTGGAAAGAACACAAGGAACTCGCATTAAATCGCGATAAAAACGGCGAATGGAGCATAAATCTTCCTGAAAATTCACTTCGTCACGGACAAAAATACAAATTGCGCGTCTATTGGTCTGGCGGCGACGGCTGGAGGCTGCCTTCATACGCAAATTACGTAGTTCAGGACGAAAATTCTATCGATTTTTCCACAGTCGTATGGTCGCCAAAAACTCCTTACAATTGGCAAAACAACACTCCGCCCAAGCCAAAAGTTCCTTTAATTTACGAAGCGCACGTTGGCATGAGTAGTCAGAAAGAAAAAGTGGCCAGCTTCAATGAATTTACCACAGAAGTTTTGCCGCGAATTAAAGAATCTGGCTATAACACAGTCCAGCTTATGGCAATCGCCGAGCATCCATATTACGGCAGTTTCGGTTATCACGTCAGCAACTTTTTCGCGGTTTCGTCAAGATTTGGCACTCCCGACGATTTTAAGAAATTGGTCGACACTGCGCATGGAATAGGACTGCGCGTCATCATTGACCTTGTTCACGCTCACGCCGCCAAAAACGAAGTCGAAGGTCTGGGCAATTTTGCCGGCGATCCGACACAATATTTCAAGCCAACAAATCATCCAGAATGGGATTCGCGATTATTCGATTACGGCAAGCCAGAAGTTTTGCATTTTTTGGCAAGTAATTGTCGCTGGTGGCTGGACGAATATCACATTGACGGATTTAGGTTTGATGGCGTAACTAGTATGATTTACCACGACCACGGACTCGGGAAAAGTTTCACTAGTTATGACGATTATTTTCGCGATAATGTCGATAAAGACGCGCTCGCTTATTTACGATTAGCGAATGAAACCATTCACGCCGTTCGCCCCGACGCCACGACAATTGCAGAGGAAATGAGCGGTTTTCCTGGACTTGGCGCATCGATAAAAGACGGCGGGCTGGGATTTGATTATCGTTTGCAAATGGGCGCGCCAGATTTATGGATAAAAACTCTGAAAGAGAAAAATGATGAAGATTGGGATTTGGGACAATTGGCTTACACTTTGAGTTCGCATCGCCCAGAGGAAAAAGTCATCAATTACGCCGAAAGCCACGATCAAGCGCTCGTCGGTGATAAAACGTTGATTTTCCGATTGATTGATAAAAATATGTATTGGCACATGGATAAAATTGATCCAGACTTAACGGTTGAGCGTGGCGTGGCGCTACATAAACTGATTCGTCTGATGACCGCGGGGCTGCACGGCGGCGGTTATTTGAATTTTATGGGCAATGAATTCGGGCATCCGGAATGGATTGATTTTCCGCGTGAAGGCAATAATTGGTCGTTTAAGCACGCTCGTCGGCAATGGAGTTTGCGCGACAATGGCTTCTTAAAATATCAATGGTTGGGCGATTTTGACGCGGCGCTAATGAAGATTATTAGGCAAATTGATAATCCTGACATCCAGCAGCTGACGGTTCGCCAATCTGATCACACGGTCAGTTTTATGCACGGCGACTTTTTATTCATTATCAATTTTTCGCCCGACAAATCCCACTCAGATTACGCAGTACCCGCAGAAGCCGGCTCTTATAAATTGGCATTAAGTAGCGACGACAAGAACTTCGGCGGACAGGAGCGAATAGACCATAATTCCCGTTTTTTCACTTCCCCGGCTGATAACAGCCACAATCTTAAAGTTTACTTGCCAGCCAGAACGGGCATTATTTTACAGAAAGTTGACTAACCTCCTCCCAATGTTGACTTTTTTACGCAAGTGTGGCATAAATTAATACAGCTTTCGTTGACAATCCCGTCAACGAAAGTAGTCCTTGCATATCTTGAAAAGGAGTCAGTCATGCTGAAACTCAAACTTGCTGTCGCGTTCGTCGCCCTGACTGGTCTGGTTCTACTCCTTATGGGGAGTACATACCTCACTGTGTCTTTAGCCATCATCTGTACAGCAGTAGCGCTGGCGCTGTCACTCCATCTAGTATTTAGATGGTTCACAGGAGAACAGCACGACTATCTACTATGGTTCTTCTTGGTAGCAGCGTACATTATATCGGGATCGATGGCAATTAGTGTGCTCCAAGACATCGGAGCTGTCGATACGGTGCTTAGTGCTGTAATCGACCCGGTACAGAAAATAGAGACAGTAGGGTATTATACCTCGTCTCTGAGTTCTATCGCTATCCTCCTAGCGGTTATCATCCCGCAGTCACCCATGCGGGATGATGATAACGAGGACTAACCGCCCGCCAATAGAAGTAGTTCGCCTGAGGCTTAGGCCTCGGCTTGAGCTCTCTTGGCGGGCTATTTCTATTGGCATAAAATTTGTTACACTAGATATTGTGAAGAAAAAAGTACCAAAATTCATTGAGCAATCATTAGCCCGAGTCGCTAACCTTTACAGCTTTGAGCCGGAGCATCATCTGGAGAAAATTGACGAAAGTTTGACGCCGAATATGCGAGCTTTGCGCCTGGCTATGACGATTGCCGAGCAACTTCTGAGCATGGGCGTGGTTGCCCGCGATGTGGTTCGTATGGCGCAAGGAATCACGCGGACATATTGCCGCAGACCTGTTCATGTGGACGTGAGCTACACTTTGGTGACAATTTCTCAAGACCGCGGAGTTAGCCACGAGCCTTTGACAATGGCGCGAGTTATCGTTCCTGACGATCCTAATTATCAATTGATCCAAGCATTGCAATTATTAGCCCTCGACATTCGTCGCAAGCAACTTTCTCTGGAAGAAGCCGAAGAGCGATTGCAACAAATACTCAAAAAACCCACCGAACATTCCCGACTAGTCGTTTACGCGGCGGGCGGATTGGTGAGCGCAGGTTCCGTCATTCTATACGGCGGCAGTTTACTCATGGCGTCAATCGCGTTTCTGCTCGGATTCCTAGCAACTGGATTACTGAGGTGGCTGGGACGTATTGGCACACCGTTGTTTTATTCGCAAGCCCTCGTGGCGATTTTCGTAACATTGGTGGCGGCGGGCGCAGCTTGGTGTAGCAATTATCTGGGGCTGAGCGTCAACGCAACATTGTTGGTTATCAGCGGAATTGTCTTATTAGTCGCTGGACTAATGTTTGTCGGCGCATTCCAGGACGCAATCGACGAATATTACATGACTGCCAACGCCAGATTATTAAAAGTCGTAATGGCGACGGGCGGCGTAATTGCTGGCGTGATGGTCGGATTATACATTGCGACAAAATTCGGCATTACTTTCCCAGCAACACCAGATCGATTGACATTGGCGGACGGACACACGCAATACTTGGGCGCTGGAATTATCGCGGCGGCGTTCGTTCTGAGAAATCATTCTCGATTTTTGGGAATGGTTATCTCTGGATTGATTGCAATTTTCGGTTGGTGGATTTCACGATTAGCCATGAGTTTTGGTTTTGATATCGTAACAGCGAGCGGCATCGCGGCGGCGGTAATTGGGCTGGTCGCAGTTATGACTTCCAGATTATGGAAATTCCCTTCCCTGGCGATCATCGCGGCGGGAATCGTACCACTAGTCCCAGGGTTATCGCTTTACAATGGATTAATGGGCGTAGTCTTATATCCGCCGAACAGCGCAAACTTCCTACCAGCCTTGGCTATCTTAGCGCGAGCAATCCTCATCGGCGTAGCGGTGGCAATTGGCGCATCATTCGGCAATGTTGTCGGTCGCCCAATTCGCCGACAATTCATCAATTTATTCCGCCGAAACACACAAGCGTCATGAAAAATAGCCCAAAATTCATTGGATTGTCAGACTCGCGATTATTTCATATGCGCGGAGTGGCGTACAAATCTTACAATCTGGCTCGCGAGGTCTTCAATATGAAAGAAGACGTGGCGCGCAGCTTATTTGTGATGGGATTAACACATGACTTTGCCTACGCTTTTGTTGAAAATCAGACGGATCACGAACATGAAGACGGCAGGATATTAGAACTATCTGGCTTCAATTGGGCTGAGGCTGTGTTTGATCACGGAGATCCTGACGTAGACGATTGGACGGATGAATTGCTTATCTTAAACTTGGCAGACATGACAACTAGCCCAGACGGCAAGCCGATAACCACAAACCAACGATTGGAAGATATTGAAAATAGATATGGCACAGATAGTGTTCAGGCGACAAAAGCGCGCAAATTGACCAAACGAATCAAAGAAGAACTCACCAAACGAAATCTAACAATCCCAAACTTATAAACCCGAAATTTAGCCAAACAAAAATCCCCGGATTCGCTCCGAGGATTTTTTATGAGGTAGAGATTATTTATTTCGCTTTTCGATAATCTCTTGCGCAACGTTTGGTGGAACTTCCTCGTATTGAGCTAATTCCATCGTTGAAGCGGCGCGACCCTGAGACATTGAGCGAATGTCCGATGTGTAACCAAACATATTTGCTAATGGCACAAATGCCTTAATCAACTTAGCGCCACCCATCAAGTCTTCCATGGCATCGATACGTCCGCGACGTGAGTTAAGGTCGCCGATGATGTCACCCATGAAGTCTTCTGGTGTAGTAACCTCAACCTTCATAACTGGCTCAAGCAAGATTGGGTTAGCCTGCTTAATACCTTCACGAGCAGCTATCGAACCTGCCAATGAGAACGCCAATTCTGAGGAGTCGACATCGTGGTATGAACCATCGTAAAGTGTAGCCTTAACGTCAACAACTGGATAGCCAGCAATAACACCGCCTTCCAATGTTTCGCGAATACCCTTCATTACGGCTGGGCGATATTCCTGAGGAACCACACCACCCTTAATTTCATCAACGAATTCAAAGCCCTTACCAGTCTCATTTGGCTCAAAGCGAACCCAAACGTCACCATATTGACCGCGACCACCAGACTGCTTGGCGTGCTTACCTTGAACTTCAGAACGACCCTTGATACTTTCACGGAAGGCAACCTGAGGCTCACCAATGTTGGCTTCAACCTTAAATTCACGCTTCATACGGTCAATAAGAATGTCTAGGTGCAATTCGCCCATTCCTGACATAATTGTCTGACCTGTCTCCTCATCGGTGTGGATTCGGAAAGTTGGGTCTTCTTCAGCCAAGCGCTGCAATGCCAACGCCATTTTTTCCTGATCAGCCTTTGATTTTGGCTCAACCGCAATCGATACTGGTGGTTCTGGGAATTCAATTGACTCAAGAGCAATTGGATGCGCCACGTCAGACAACGTGTTACCAGTTGCGGTAGATTTCAGACCAACCACAGCGGCGATGTCGCCGGCTTCAACCTTGCTAATTTCTTCACGCTTGTCAGCAAACATACGAACAATTCGTCCGATTCGCTCTTTCTCACCAGTTGTCGTGTTAAGTACGTAGCTTCCCGAGTTCAGAACGCCAGAATAGACACGAACGAAGATCAATTTACCAACAAATGGGTCAGCGGCAATCTTAAACGCCAAAGCAGACAAAGGTTCTTTATCTGATGGCTTGCGGCTAACTTCGTCGCCAGTCTTTGGATTCTTACCCCAAATTTCATCAACGTCTAGCGGGCTTGGCAAGAAATCAACCATCAAGTCAAGCAACTTCTCAACGATCACACCGCGACCGTCACCACCAGTAACTAGGTAAAAGTCACCAGCCAAAACGCGCTTGCGTAGAGCCATTTTTAGCTCGTCAACGGTAATAGCTTCTTCGCCCTGCTCCAAGAACTTCATAGTAAGTTCATCATCGGCTTCAACAGCGTTTTCAACCAACAGAGAGCGTGCGTTCTTAGCTTTTTCAAGCATGTCAGCTGGAATCTCGCCAACCTTAAGCTCGTGGTCTGTGTAATCGTCGTAGGTGTAAGCCTTCATGTCAATCAAGTCAACAACACCGTGGATAGTCTTTTCAAAACCAATTGGCAAGTGAACTGGGAAAGCCTGCTTGCTCAAGCGGTTGTGAATTGACTCTAGAGATTTGTAGAAGTCGCCACCAGTCTGGTTGATCTTGTTAACGAAACAAATACGCGGCACACCGTACTTATTAGCCTGGCGCCAAACAGTTTCAGACTGAGCCTCAACACCCATCTTACCGTCAAAGACTGTAACCGCACCGTCAAGCACGCGCAAACTACGCTCAACCTCAGCGGTAAAGTCAATATGACCTGGGGTGTCAATAATATTAATCTTGTGATCTTTCCAGAAACAAGTCACAGCAGCTGACGTAATAGTAATACCACGCTCTTTCTCCTGTGCCATCCAGTCGGTGGTAGCACCGTCACCTTCACCACGAACCACACCGATCTTATGTGTCAAGCCAGTGCGGTACAAAATACCCTCAGTTGTCGTCGTTTTACCGGCGTCAATATGGGCAATAATACCAATATTTCTAAAATTCTTTAGCGGAACATGCGTCTCTGCCATAAATTTTCCTTTATATTACGTTAATTTGCCGAGATTTTTGGTCAATTTTTTGGCACCAAAAAACTACTCTTACATTTTATTATATCAGTTATCTATGTTTTTGACTAGCTCTGAGCCGGAGGATTTTTAGACTCGTTGTCGTTCTGAGCTGGCGCCGCAGGCGGATAGTTAGCCGGAGGCTGCTCTATAGGCGGCTGCGCGTATGTTGGCGGATATTGACCAGGCTGCTGCTGATAGTAATTTTGCTGCGGATATTGTTGTTGCGGCGGAATTGGCTGCTGATACGGCTGCTGCGGATATTGAGGCTGCTGCGGGAATTGTCCAGCGACAGGATATGGATAAGTATTCATCTTACGTCGATTACTGACAGAAACAGCAATTGCGATAATCGACACTGTTAAGAATAATGCTCCCATTGAAAGAATCACCACAACCACGATTATAACTGTAGTGTTATTTTCTGATTCGCTCGCTCCAGCTTCTGCACTAGACGCCTCGCTTTCCGTAGAGTCATCTGGAGTATTGGATGAAACTTCGATCATCTTCGCCACTAAATAATTGTCGGGATATTTTTTATCCAATTGTTCAAATTTAGCTTTTGCCTGAGAATATTTACCTTGAGAAAAACTCTCCAAGCCATCTTTCCAGAGCTTAGTCAATTCGCCGTTTGCCGATAACGCAACATTATTTTTCTTCGCCATAGTTTTCAGATCAGCGACATCACGGAATATCCCCTCTCCAAAACAAGAATTGTTGCGCTCGCTCCTATCCGCACAGGATGAACCGCCGTAGGTGTTTAGTCCAATCTGCTTACCATCGTCATCAAACGCTGGACCGCCACTGTTGCCTGCCGCAATTTGCGCGCTCATTGAAAATAGCTTATGACCGCCCGCGTCACTAGCCGAACCAGAAACATCACCTTGAGTAACAGTTGGGACAGTCTTACTCTTCTTCGTATTTACGCCGTCGTCGACAATCGCTGGATAACCAATCGCCGTCACCCGATCACCTCTAGAAATCCTAGAGCTATCACCTAACTCTACCGCTGGAAATCGCCCTTCAACCTTCAGAATCGCCACGTCACTTTTGTCGCTATTCAGATCCATGCCATGACCCTTCAAATCAACTTCCGCGTCAATTTTCTTGGCTGGAATATTAGTCTTCGTCTTTTTCCACTTAAGATTGCCCGAACCGTCATCTTCGCGCGCAATAGGTTCGCTTGAGGTCTGGATGACATAGTCATATCGATCGTTTTGCGAACGTATATTATCGGCAGGAACTTGATTGATAAGACCGAGAATTGCCGCTTGCGCACTCTGATCGCCGCCATTAGCCTTATTTGCCAAATCCCGAAGCGTCTCTCGAGTCACATAGCCCGCATCTATCACAAACTTTATATATTTATTCATGTTCTCTTGCGTGTTGAGACCCATGATCATACTCTGATTAGAAACTTCAGTAACATGCCCATTTGTAGCAATGTAGCCATCGTCAGAAACAATCGATCCACTACCAATTCCGCCCGTGCATAAGCCATTCAGCTGCATACTCGCACCATTCTGTGCCGTATAAATCATATCAGCACAACGATATGTTCCCACGCGGACCGTAGCAATTTGATTCCTTGCCACCACTTTGATAACGGACTCTTCGTCTAGTTCTTCCAAGGTGTTCGTGGTATCTTTATCTTCTGAGAAATTTTCCGCCTTAGTTTCGGTCTTAGCTATCGTAGCGGAAGCCACTTGCGCCTCATTATTGCCATCAGCCCTAACCAAGTAGCTACTGTCTGGATTCTGGAAAGTAACCTTAGCAACCAGCGCCTCCAGCTGGTCAATATATGGCTGCGTGTATGAATTCTTGCTCAATGCAAAAATCGTCATCCAGTACGGTCTGCCGTTCTGAATCGTTAAATAAGTTATTTTTTCGCCGGTTTTCTGCCACTTGCCATCAATAGTGCTTCCGTAATCAACGACCATCTTCTTAAACTTACGTCCAGAAATCGTCGCATCGCTGGTGTGATATTTTAAGTTCGGGTTATCCTTCTTCTGCTTGTTGATATCACCCTGAAGCATTAAATCCAAATCTGAATATTTCTTCGTGTCCTTGTATTCCTCAGGCATCGTTGAGCGATCAAAATAAGCTTTTTTGCGCGAAGTTACGATTGAGAAGTCTGGCATAATCTTCCTAAATGAAAACTTCTCCTCTTCCTCCTTCGGCTTTTCTGAACCTTTTCTGAAATGTAATCGCAAAATCGCATAGGCGCGGCTTTCTTTCAGCTCATCATCAGCATACGTGGTGGCACTATACTGCTTTTCATTAGAATCTTTATTTAAGACGTGACCTTCGCCAGTAAAAATACTCTTGTCGTATCGAATTGAATAGCCATATTTGGAAACGACTTTTTGCAAATTCTTAGCATCTTCTTCGGCAAAAATCTTCTGGATCTTCTTCTTTGCGGTTTTACTAACCCCGGAAGAGCGATTATTATTAACGACAATCAGCCCAACTATAACGGATACCAAGAAAACTACACCCAGAACGATGGCTACAATTTTTAATTTCTTCATTGACTTCTGATTCATATTGCTCAAATTCTAACGGTAATTTACAAATTGCAGAGGTGTGTCATAATCACTTTCCCGCAACAAACTAATAACTTTTTGCAGTTCATCCTTCGACGCAGAAGTAACACGAACGAGATCGCCCTGAATTTGCGGCTTAGCTTTCGGCGCATTAGCGCGAATATCAGCGGCGATCTGCTTCGCCGTCGGCTGATCAAGACCTTGCTTGAACGGAATCTCCCAAGTAGTCTTCAGGTTCGAAACAACTTTCTCTTTTGATAAATCCAGGACTTTGCTCGACTGACCACGCCCCGCCAATTTCTTGCGCACGATATCCAGAACAGCATCAACTTGCCAATCATTATCGCCGGTAATTTTCAGACCCTTTTTATCGTCCAGCCAATCAATTGCCGCGCTCGTCCCCTTAAAATCATAACGCCCTTGGATTTCTTTTTCAGCCTGCATGAAAACATTATTCATCTCAGCCTTGTCAATTTCTGACACAATATCAAACGAAAAACTCGCCATCTTCCCTCCTAATTTTTTCTATTATACCAAAAAATCGCCCCGTTTAGAGCGATTTTCTGATTTTGCTTTCGGGCAATAATTAGCCGCGAGCAAAGTGCGCAAAGGCGCGGTTAGCTTCAGCCATCTTGTGGGTGTCTTCCTTCTTCTTAAAGGCAGCACCAGCTTCATTGTAAGCGTCAACAATTTCCAATGCCAAACGCTGTGAATATGGCATTCCACTACGAGCGCGAGCTGATTGAACTAACCAGCTAAACGCATAGTGCAATTGTCGATGTCCCTGAACTGGGAATGGAATCTGGTAGTTGGCACCACCAACGCGGCGAGATTTAACCTCAAAGCTTGGGCTAACATTCTTCAATGCTTTTTCAAACACTGCCAATGGATCTTCAGAATCCAATTTCTTAGCAGCAGTTTCTAGGGCTGCGTAAACAGCGCGCTCAGCCGCCAATTTCTTACCGTCTAGCATTGACTTGTTGATCAAGCGCTGAACTAGTACACTTTGGTATCGGCGATCAGGCTTAAGTTCACGCTGCAATTTTTTGGTAACTTTACGAGGCATGATTATTTATCCCCTTTCTTTGTACCGTACTTAGAGCGACCCTTCTTACGGTTGTTGACACCTTGAAGGTCAAGCGCACCACGTACGATGTGATAACGCACACCCGGAAGGTCAGGCACACGACCACCGCGGATCAAGACCACAGCGTGCTCCTGCAAGTTGTGACCTTCACCACCGATGTACGCCCAAACTTCATAGCCGTTGTTCAATTTAACACGAGCAACTTTACGCAAAGCTGAGTTTGGTTTCTTTGGCGTCTTAGTCGTCACACGCACACAAACACCACGCTTAAGCGGTGCATTCTGGTCGTAGTAACGTGTTTTTAGGGCGTTATGAATACGACCTAGTGCTGGCGACTTGGACTTTTTCTTAGCCGTTTGGCGCGGTTTACGCACCAATTGGTTGATTGTTGGCATCCAATTTCTCCTTGGTTGATTAACTAATTATGGCAATTTGCCTTACGGTTTGGATTCAGCAACTCCTCTCCGTGTCTATACCTTTTCCGCCGAGATTGCAGTCTGTACACATCCAAATCACCGCGCACTCCGAAAAGAGGAAACTCTACATCTATTCTAGCACAGATTTCGTAAAAGTAAAATCGCCACTTATTTATACAAAAACAGGGTACTAATTGTCAGAGATGAATTCCTTGCGCAGAATAGACACAACTTGTCGCGCATACTTGCCCTAATCCATCACCTCCACTAGGAATATTTTCTTTTCAAAGCCGCCGCGTTTTTCTGCTTTTTCTGCGCGAATTTTTTCTAATTCCTCCGCGGTACAACCATGCAGGCTTGCGAGAGCATAGACTACTTCCATGATATCGGCAAGCTCATCAGTATTTTTATCTTTTTTATATTCCTCAACTTCTTCGACTAGCTTTTTTGTAAGCTCCACGGCGTATTCGTCTGTTGTAAGTATTTCGTGAGTTGGCTTTTGCCCGTTGGCCTTAATGATTTCCAAAATTTTATCGCGGACAAGTTTGTTATATACTGGCATAAAACCTCCTTTAATTGTTTATATTATATAATTTTTTTCCTATAAAAAATCAATTTAAAGTGAAAACTCCATCCCCGTTCGTGGAGTTTTCACTCGGCACGGCTAGAGTGGAGTGTCACAAAAACACAGGATAACTACACAGCTTCATACCCAGAATATCGCTCCGCCTCCGTCCACCATCCGATATTATCTTGTGATGCATGCACGCCACCTTCAGACATCAGTCTAACAACTCGAAGTCCGCTCTCCGCCAATCGCAACGCTAAACGATCGTTAAATTCGCTTGGACTGACTTTACTTTCTGTGCCGTTTAAGATAGTTAAAGCAGTATCTCCGTCAATTGCTGGGTTTTTTCTATTCTTAGCCTCAATAATCGTATTTCCGATATCATGACGATTAATAGCCCACGGATAATAAAACAGTCCAGCCGTTCGACGAATCGCAATATTAGCCAACTCCTTTGCACCATTAATTTTTCTTAAATAAGCAACCCATTCGGGATTATTCTTCAATATATCCGCGTACCCGTCACCGCCGTGCATCATGAAATTGGCAGCAAACTGTAAAAAATTACTCTCTTCACCAAGACCAGCCGTTTCCCATAAGTCCATCCGCTCCAGATGAACTTCTTCCGGTGCGGTACACACAATAGCCGACGCAACGTGAGCTCCAAGCGACGCCCCCAGAACGCGACTAACTGAATTAAAATCCAGACCAGCATAATCCAACCCTTGAGCAATAGCATCCCACTGTTTTATGGCGCCAGGCTTAAAATCTCCCGACGAAAGCGCCCGCTTAATATACCCAGGCATCTCCGGTAAATCAGGTTCAACACCTGGGTTATCTACATATATCGCCACATCGCCCTTTATAGCTGCGGTGGCTTTTGCTCGCTCCTGAGACAATGGATTATGGAGCGTACCATCAGACCACTGAGGCAAGATTATCGTAGCTTTCCCATTAACATCTCCTTGACGAGCATCGGCTATATAAACGCCCAGACCGTTATCCGTTATGATTCGCTCACAAGCGACATCGTCCCAGCCATTTGGCTTTGGCACTTGACTACAATCCTTTTTAGGCATAGTCTTGGCTGTAAATAATTCGCCCACAATCTAATCTCTCTTTCTTAACAATCAAGCTGAGTGTTTCATTTAGTGTCCACGTATTATACAACCTTTCTTGTGAACAATCAATAGAAAACCGCCTCGGAATTGAGGCGGTTTCTGTAGTTGCGAAGCCTACTTATTAAGCAGCAACTTCTTCTTCGACGAATTCGTCTTCGCTCGGTGTTTCGAATTCTTCATCTTCTTCGACTGCGCCAGTTCCTACCGGAATCTTGCGGCCGATGATGACGTTTTCCTTCAAACCGTGCAAGTGGTCGGCTCGACCAGATACGGCGGCGTTGATCAAGACGCGAGTAGTGTCCTGGAAGGATGCGGCTGATAGCCATGAGTCGCTCCAGATTGACACCTTCGTGATACCGAGTAGCAATTGTGTGTAGCTAATCAAGTTCTTACCTTCAGCAGCCAATTGCTTATTTGCATTGACCACAGCGGCCTTAGAAACGATATCGCCAGTCACGAATTCGCTATCACCAGCATCTTCGATTTGTACGCGACTAAACATTTGGCGAACAATAATCTCCAAGTGCTTGTCAGCCACGTCCTGACCCTGAGCAGCGTAGATTCGCAGAACTTCGTTGATGATGTAGCGCTGAGTTGCCTCAACACCCTTAAGTCGCATCAAATCGTGCAAGTTCAATGATCCAGCCGTCAATCGATCACCAGCTTCGACAACATCGTTTGCCTTAACGACCAACTGCATATTGCCTGGAATTTCGTAGCGAGTTGGTGAAGCAGCCTCTGCCGCTATCACCAAAGTATCTTCAGCCGACTCAATCACACCGTCAAATGGCGCGATCAAAGGTCGAGTGTCGCTCTCGCCAGTTGCCAAGACGTCGCCAGCCTTAACGCTTGAGCCAGCCTTAACTACAACAGTTCGGCCTTCCAATGGCAATCGCTCAACCTTACCAGATTCTGGTGTAATTTGAACGATATATTTCTTGCCATCTTCCCAAACGTCAACCAAACCAGCAACTTCCGTAATGAATGCTTGGCCTTTTGGTGTGCGTGCTTCAAACAACTCTTCAACACGAGGCAAACCTTGGGTAATGTCACCACCAGCAACACCAGAGTTGTGGAAGGTACGAAGCGTCAACTGAGTACCCGGCTCACCAACTGACTGAGCGGCGATAACACCAACTGGCTGATGATTGCCAACCAATTTACCAGTCGACATATCAATACCGTAACTTCGTTGTGGAATGCCGTTAAGGTTGTTTGTCGATAATACAGATTGAATCTTAACGCTTTCAATGCTTTCGTCGTCATCAATTGAATCTGCGATTTCACGCGTGATCAATTCGTTCTTATTGACGTGACCTGGAATTGTTTCGGCAGCATAACGACCAGCCAAACGGTTTGAAAAGTCGATCATCGTCTCTTCAGTTTCTGATCGGTAAATTGCGTAACCTTCATCATCGCCATCAGTATCTTCAACGGTGAAGACATCTTGCGCAACATCTACCAAACGACGAGTCAAGTAACCTGAGTCGGCAGTCTTAAGCGCCGTGTCAATAAGACCCTTACGCGCACCACGGGTTGCGATAAAGGCTTCAAGGCTAGACAAACCTCCGGTGTAAGAGCTGCGGATTGGAAGCTCAATCTCATGGTTGGTTGCGTCCATCTGAACACCAATCATGGCGCTCGCCAACTTCACGTTGGAAATATCACCACGAGCACCAGAGTTGACCATCATAGAAATACTGGTGTCCATGTGCGCCAATTGGTCTTTCAAGAATGCCGTAATCTTATTGTCAACGTTTCGCCATGCGCTAACCGTCAAGTTATATCGCTCTTCCTCGGTAATCAAACCTTGGTCGAATTGCTCAGAAATCAAAGCCGCCTTAGCATCACCTTCAGCCACAAATTGAGGGATTTCCTCGAAGTGGACGTAGTCGGTCATACCAGTCGACACAGCCGCAACCGTAGCAAAGCGGAAAGCTTGACCCTTCATACGGTCTGCAATCTTAGCGGTTTCTTCGGCGCCGTACTTGTTAAAGATTTGTGCCAGCACCTTCTTAAGCTGCTTTTTAGTCTGGACATTGTTATCGTATGGAAAATCTTCAGGCAGAATCTCATTGAAGAAGACACGACCCAAAGTTGTTTCACGCATTTTACCTTTCGCAAAGATACGAATTGGGGTTTGCAAGTGAATTACGCCATTGTCGTAAGCCATTTCTGCCTCATAAACAGAGCTGTAAGTTTTAACCTCGTCAGTCTGAGCTTGCGGCTTGTCGTAAGTCAAGTAATAGTTGCCAAGCACGATGTCCTGCGAAATGTGCAGCACTGGCGCGCCATCGGCAGGCTTCAACAAGTTAGCAGTTGCACTCATCAATTCACGAGCCTCAGCCTGAGCCTCTTTTGATAGCGGCAAGTGAACAGCCATCTGGTCACCGTCGAAGTCGGCGTTAAATCCAGCACAAACTAGCGGGTGCAATTGAATAGCTTTTCCTTCAACCAAAACTGGCTGGAAGGCTTGAATTGACAAACGGTGCAAACTTGGTGCGCGGTTAAGCAACACGTACTTGCCTTCAATTGCTGAATCCAGCGCATCCCAAACTACTGCTTCACCAGCTTCAATTAGACGTGAAGCCGAGCGAATATTGTGCGCAAATTCATTCTTAATCAACCAGCTAATCACGAATGGCTTGAACAATTCCAGCGCCATTTGTTTTGGCAAACCACATTGGTTAATCTTCAATTTTGGACCAACCACGATAACCGAGCGACCAGAATAGTCAACGCGCTTACCAAGAAGGTTCTGACGGAAGCGACCTTGCTTACCCTTTAGCATATCGCTCAAGCTCTTCAAACTGCGGCGACCACCAGTCGAGCTAACTGCACGACCGCGTGATGCTGAATTGTCAATCAAAGCGTCAACAGCTTCCTGAAGCATGCGCTTTTCATTGCGCTGAATAACTTCTGGCGCGTTAAGCTCAATCAACTTCTTTAGGCGATTGTTTCGGTTGATAATTCGGCGATACAAGTCGTTCAAGTCAGATGTCGCAAATCGACCACCAGACAACGCCACCATTGGGCGAAGATCCGGAGGAATAACTGGCAGAACAGTCATACATAGGCTTGATGGCTTAATGCCGGCAGATTCCATACTTTCGAGCATCTTCAAACGCTTTAGCAACTTCTTCTGTCGCTGACCTTTCGCAGTTTCAGCTTCCTCTGTCAATTCGGCGATAAGCTTTGACAGGTCGATATTGTCCAAAAGTTCCTTGACCGCGCTGGCACCCATGCCAACTTCAATCAATTCGTCATATTCTTCTGGCAAGTTGCGATATTCGCTCTCTGAGATCAAAGCACCCCTGTTTAAGCTCTCCAATTGAGATTTCTTACCAACGTAAGATTCTTCCAATTCCTCGACTTCACGGCTCTGCTCTTTAGCTAGTTGCTTAACATCAGCGCCATCTTCTTCAGCCATTTTTTCGTAACGGATTTTGATAGCCTTACGGGCCAAATCAGTTTCCGCTTCCAAATCTGCCAAATATTGATCGCGAGTTGCTTCGTCAACATTTAAGATAACGTAAGTTGCAAAGTAAACGATTTTCTCAATATTGCGAACCGTCATACCAAGCAGCTGGCTCATTGCGCTTGGAGTGCCGCGCATAAACCAAATGTGCGCAACTGGCACTGCCAATTGAATGTGTCCCATTCGCTCACGACGAACGATTGACTTAGTGACCAATTCGCCATTCTTATCGACAGCGGCTTCGCGTGAACGTACACCCTTAAGCTTTGAGTCGTGTGGATTGATATCCTTCACTGGACCAAAGATTCGCTCACAGAACAATCCGTCGCGTTCTGGCTTTTGTGTGCGATAGTTAATTGTTTCTGGCTTCAAAACTTCGCCGTAGCTCCATTTCAGAATATCTTCTGGGCTAGCTACCGCCAAACGAACCGCGTCAAAATCGCTGATGCCCGTTGCGTTAAATGCAGAATTTGCCATCTTACGCGTCCTCCTTTATTTCTTCTACTTCATCAATATCTTGCACGCTCATGCCATCGTCAATTTCGCCGATGTCATCTGATTCGTCCAAGTATGTTTCTTCTTCCTCATTGTCAGCGGCAACGGTTTTGTCTTCTGGGCCACTTGAGGCAATAACGTGCTCAGCGTCAACTGTTGCTTCGTCATCAACCAAGTCAACTCGAAGACCCAAACCTTGAAGCTCCTTAACCAACACGTTGAAGGACTCTGGAAGTTTTGGACCGACAATCGGCTCGTCTTTAATGATTGACTCGTAAGCCTTTGCACGACCGTAAACGTCGTCAGACTTAATTGTCAACATTTCCTGCAAGGTTGCAGCAGCGCCGTAAGCTTCCAGTGCCCAAACCTCCATTTCACCGAAGCGCTGACCACCGTTTTGTGCTTTACCACCAAGCGGCTGCTGAGTAACCATCGTGTATGGGCCAGTTGAGCGGGCGTGAATCTTGTCAGAAACCATGTGGTGCAACTTAATCATGTGCATCACACCAACTGTTGTTCGCTCCTCAAATGGTTCACCGGTGCGACCGTCAAACAATTGACTCTTGCCGTCACGCGCCAAACCAGCTTTTTCTAGCTCATCAGAAATCTTCTCACTTGGAACACCGTTAAATGACGGAGTTGCTACGCGGTAGCCCAATGCTCGTGCCGCCATACCAAGGTGAGTTTCAAAAATCTGACCAAGGTTCATGCGGCTTGGCACACCAAGTGGGTTCAAAACTACGTCAACCGGCGTACCATCTTCTAGGAATGGCATATCTTCAACAGGAAGAACTTTCGCCACAACACCCTTGTTACCGAAGCGTCCAGCCATCTTGTCACCAACGCCAATCTTTCGCAATTGCGCAACAAAGATCTGAATTTGCATCAAAACGCCAGCCTTCAATTCGTGACCATTTTCACGGCTAAAGATCTTAACGCCAACAACTTTACCGCCGCCCGCGTTGTTCATTCGCTGTGATGTATCGCGAACGTCCTTAGCTTTTTCACCGAAGATTGCGCGAAGCAAACGCTCCTCGGAGCTCAATTCCTGCTCGCCCTTTGGTGTAATCTTACCGACCAAAACATCGCCAGCCTTAACCTCGGAACCAATTTGAACAATTCCGTTCTCGTCCAAATGACGCAAACTTTCCTCGGAAACGTTTGGAATATCGCGCGTCACAATCTCTGGACCAAGCTTCGTCTCACGAACCTCAACGGTGTAATCCTTAATGTTAATGCTTGTCAATCGATCATCTTCAACCAAACGACGGCTCATGATAATCGCATCTTCCATATTGTAGCCACCCCATGGCATGAAGGCAACCAGAAGGTTTTTACCTAGAGCAATTTCACCGCCAGCAATTGAAGCGCCTTCAATCAGAATGTCGCCCTTCTTCACCTTGTCGCCACGCTCAACGCGGACTTTTTGATTGTAACAACGATCGTCATTGTTCTTCACGAAATGCTTCAATGTGTAAATCTTTACGCCGTCAGCATATTTAACATGAACTTCGTCAGCGTCAGCGCGAACAACTTCGCCGTCACCACTAGCCTGAATCAAGTGACCACTATTCTCAGCCACAGCCTTCTCAATTCCAGTACCGACAGTTGCAGATTCTGGACACAATAGAGGAACCGCCTGGCGTTGCATGTTTGAACCAGTCAAAGCACGGTCAACGCGCGTCTTTTCAATAAACGGAACCAGCGCCGCAGTTGAACCTAAAATCTGACGGTGAGCTGCGTCCATGAATGTAACTTGATTAGCATCAACTTGCGATGGCTGCATGTTACTACGGGCGTTAACGCGCTCGTCGCGGAAAGTTCCGTCTTCGTTAAGAGCCTCACCAGCGTCAGCGATAACCTCGCCAATTTCCTGTGAAGCATCCAAGTAAACAAGTTCATCAGTCACTTTGCCGTCTTTCACGCGAAGATATGGAGTCTCAATAAATCCATATTCATTAACGCGTGCGTAAGCCGCCAAGTTCAACACCAAACCAATATTCGCACCTTCTGGCGTTTCCACCGAACAGATGCGGCCATAGTGAGTTGGGTGGGCGTCGCGAACCTCAAATCCAGCGCGCTCACGAGTCAAACCGCCAGGACCAGTCGAGCTCAAGCGTCGCTTGTGGCTCAATTCTGACAATGGGTTAACTTCGTCAAGTAGCTGCGACAGCTGGCTTGAAGTAAAGAATTCACGAACAGCCGCAACAATTGGACGAGCGTTGATCAATTGACTTGGGCTAACACTTTCCAAATCAGCCACGCTCATACGATCCATCGCATTGCGCTGCATTCGAAGCATACCAACGCGGAATTGTCGGGCAATCAATTCACCAACCAAGCGAACTCGGCGGTTGCTCAATGCGTCAATGTCGTCAGCTGGCTCTTGCGTATTGTTCAAGCGAATAACTTCACGCAAAATCGCCACCAAATCGCTCATCTGCAACGTACGATTTTCTGCTGTATTTGCAACATCCAGACCCAAGCGTTGGTTCAATTTATAACGACCAACCCGCGAATAATCAAACCGCTTGAAGTCAAAGAACATTCGCTCAATCATCTGACGAGCGTTATCAACTGTCGCCAAATCGCCTGGACGCAATCGACGATAAACCTCAATCAACGCCTCATTGGCACCGCGAGAAGTATCCTTGTCCAAAGTTTCGTCAATGTATTTTACGTCGCCAGTATCAATATCAGCGAACAATTCCTTAATTTCGCTAGTCTTTGGATAGCCCAAAGCGCGCAACAAAGTCGTTGCTGGCATCTTGCGGCGGCGGTCAATTTTTACGTAAATCGCGCCGTTAGAAGCCGTCTCAAATTCCATCCAAGCTCCACGTCCTGGAATGATTTTTGCGCCGTAGTAATTACGTCCCGCTACTGTTTCAGCAGTGAAGAAAACACCAGCAGAGCGAATCAACTGGCTAACAACCACGCGCTCCGTACCGTTGATAATGAATGTACCGCGCTCGGTCATCCATGGATATTCACCGAGGTAAATTTCCTGCTCTTCAACTACACCGGTTGTCTTGTTTGTCAATTCAACTGTTGCGTGCAATGGAGCCTCAAATGTCAAGTTGTTTTCCTTGGCAAATTGGTCAGTGTTTTTTGGCTCGCCAAAATAGTATTTGCCGAACTTTAATGACAACTTCTGACCGGTATAGTCGTCAATTGGATTAATTTCTGAAAATATCTCACTCAAACCTTCTTCGACGAACCAGCGCCAAGAATCTTTTTGGTGAGCGATTAAGTTTGGTAGCGGCAGGGCATTATCACCAGAGGTGAAATAGACGCGCTCGCTACTTGTGGTTGGTTTTTTTGCCACAGGCGTAAACACTCCTCGCTTTAATTAGTGGTTAATAGACGGCCGTGAAGATCTCTAATTCATAGCCCAAAATCACGATTTGCCACTCGCAATTTTCACCCGCCATGAATACACTACTTCTATAACTACTCATTATGACGAAAAGTGTCAATAAAATCAAGGGGTTTTACTAGTGTTTTTCAATATTATCAATCAACATATCATGAACTTCGTCAATCGTCCCGTCAGCAGAAATTACTGAAATTCCATACGCCTCGGCAATTTCCAAATATCCATCGTCGACTTTTTTCTGAAAATCTTGCCCACGCGACTCAAAAGTGTCGGGATTTTTCAACTCGCCGCGCATAGAAATTCGCTCTTCCCGCTTATCACGGCTCAGACTCAAAATAATCATAACATCTGGCTTCAAGTATTTTTCATCGGTGAATAATTCTGTTAATCGCAGAATCTCCGACTCGTCGTAACCTTCGCCTCGCCCCTGATAAACCAGCGTTGAGATATAATTTCTCGCGCTCAAAACAATCTCCCCACGTTCCAACGCAGGCTGAATTTTTTCCCGCCACAATTCACGCCGAGCTGCAGAAAATAGTGCCACATTCACCGCCGCAGAGCGCGCCAAATCGCCATTTTTAATAACTTTTCGAAGTTCATTTGCTATCGGAGTTGATTTTTCTGGATCATCACTTCCCGGCTCTTCAATCACGCAAACCGTTCGCCCGATTGACCGAAAATATTCCGCCAATTTCGCGACCTGCGTCGACTTGCCTGTCCCGTCATTGCCCTCGATAACTATATATTTTCCCGCGTCGCTCATCATCACCTCGTAATTACAATGTGCGGCTTCTTCAGATAAAGCATCATCTTTTTCGCCTTGCCGTCAACTTTTATAAAATGCGTGTGCTGATGCGCCATTGACCTGGTTTTACTTCCTTGAGCTCGAGCATAAATTGAATAGCCACTAGATTCAAACCTAGCAATCTGATTCATATAGTCAATTTTTTCCTCATCGCTCAAATTTGCCAATGAATCCACGTGCCGTTTCGGTATCACCATCAAATGGTCGTCCACGCCACAGCCATCCCAAAAATTATAACCAAATCTGTTCTTGATAATCAGACAATGCGCAGTTTCACCAACAACCTGATCTGTGTGATGCTTTACCAATTGACAAAAATCACAGCCGTCAGACTTATGTTTTTTTCTGTGATCGATATATTCTTTTTCCTTCGTTCGCGATCGAAACATTGAACCTGCCATCATCACAAAATCCCCTCGCCAAGTCCCGCGATTTCCATCGGTTTATGTCGACGATCCTTAAACGCCCGCGGCAACATCATTTCTGGACGCCAAGTTTTTATCAATTCATCCAAATCGTCAGTGTGCTGATATTTGCCGCTCATTCCACCGCGTCCACTAGCATATCCGCCATCAACCTGACCAGTGTGATGAAAAATCAATTGCCCAATTCTCTCACCGACAGGCAAAACTACGCTCTCGTGCTTGTTCAAATTGTAAATCTCAAGCGTAATCCGATTGATATATCCTGGATCAACCCAGCCAGCATCAAAACACACCGCAACGCCGTTTCGCCCCCAAGAGCTACGACTTTTCACCTCGGCCGCGCCGCCATGCGTCCGAATCCCAACAAATTCGTGCGTATGCGCCAAAATTCGCTCACCAGGCTTCAAAACAATAATCGGATGATCTGGCGGAATGTTCTTAAATTCCCGAAAGCCGTGCCGCTCGCACCATTCGGCGTGCGGAATTGCCTTAAGCGGACCCTTGAAGTATCGATTGACATCGGACTCGTCAAACGGATTATAAACTCGCGAAATATCGTCATATTCCTGCTTATAAAAATTAAAGCCTAGCGTAAAATCTAAGCTGGCTTCCGATACGTTTTTTGGGTTGAACGGCGTACAGACAATTGTCCCATCTTCAATCGCCGCTAATATATCTTTATTTGAGTACACGCTCACTAAACACCTCCCATTGCGTGATTTTTCTACCAAATCTTATTATGGCAAGTTTATGCATTCCTATCAAGCTTTCGGCAAATTTTACAGCATGTTAAACTGAAATTATGGAAAAAGCCATTATTGTAGCTTACGATAAAAACCGCGCCATCGGACAAAATGGCGATATGCCGTGGGGGCGAAGTTTGCCGGCCGACTTGGTGAATTTTAAGCGCTTGACGAGAAATAGCAATGTCATTATGGGCAGAAAAACGTTCGAGTCAATTGGTTCGCGACCGCTTCCAAACAGAGAAAATATTGTCATTTCGTCCAAGCCAACTGGCGTCAAAAAAGTCCTTACGGCTATGAATTTACGAAGCGCCCTAGCTTTATCCCGATATCCAACTTTTATTATTGGTGGCTCACGAGTTTATAAAGACGCGCTAGATATTCCAGAAATTGACACTATTTACGCCACAGAGGTTAATGCCGAGTTTCCCGATGCTGACACTTTTTTCCCAGAGATAGATATGGACGCATGGGAGGAAGTAAGTCGCGCACATCATTCGGCAGATAATGAAAATAATTACGATTTTGATTTTGTGACGTATAAAAGAAAATAACCTTATTAAGTTGACAGTATTTGGTATTTGTGGTATGATAAAGCACATGAATGAGCAATATAATCTATATATCCTAGATCCCGAAAAGATTGACGACCTTAAAATTACAGATATACCAGAATATCAGAATTCAGTACACACTCTCATCGCGATACTTGTTGATAATCCCACCCGTAATAAGAACGGAACAGTCAATAGCAAAGCGTTCTTACTGGAAAGAGGAACATCTGAAAATGACAGTTCTACAGCAAAAGGAACATATAGAGATATACAGTTTAATCCCGACACCAGACGATATAAAATTCTGCCGAAGAAAAATCTCCGTAAAAAATAAACCTTAGCCACTCAGGCTATAAGTGCAAATCACTGACCGTGAGAGTCACACTACACCGCAATCGGCGCTTTTATTGCTGGATGGCACTCATAATCCTCCAGACGGATATCATCAATCGTGAAATCGTCGATACTCTTGATGTCTGGATTCAACCACAGCTTTGGTAGCGGCAGCGGACGGCGCGATAATTGCTCGTCAACTTGCGCGCGGTGATTATTGTAGATGTGTGCGCTATTTAAGGTATGAATAAACTCGCCGGGTTGCTTGTCGGTAACTTGAGCGACCATAGATAGAAGCAGCGCATAACTAGCAATATTAAACGGCACCCCAAGGAACATATCCGCCGAGCGCTGAGTCAGCGCCAAATCCAGTTTGTCCTTCTCGCCGTTCTTGCCAGGTCTTACGTTAAATTGAAACATCGTATGACACGGAGGCAGCCCGCCAGCTTGAACGATGTCATCAATCTCCGCCACATTCCACGCACTCACGATATTTCGACGCGACTCTGGATTCGTCTTTATCATGTCAATAGCGTTCTGAATCTAGTCAATAGTTCCGCCCTTCCCGTCCGGCCATTTTCGCCATTGAACACCATAAACAGGACCCAAATTTCCCCATTCTTCAGCAAATGCGTGATCATTCGCAATCTTATCAATAAATTCCTTCATTCCAGCGCGCCATTCATCGCCGTTAATTTCCGGTATTTTCTGACCAGTTTTTTCTAGGTAATTTTTGTATGGCCACTCATCCCAAATATGAACACCGTTTTGCGCCAAATATTCAATATTGCCCGTACCCTTAAGAAACCATAAAAGCTCATGAGCGACGCTTTTGAAATATAACTTCTTCGTGGTCATAGCTGGAAATCCATCCGCCAAATTATATCGCGTCTGAATACCGAAAACTTCCGTCGTCCCCGTTCCCGTACGGTCGCCTTTTTGCACACCGTTATCACGAACGTATTTCAATGCGTCTAAATATTGCCTCATAAGCCCTCCTTGCCTATCTCAAATTATGACAATATCCCTCAAAAACCACAAGCAGAATCACTAGTAGTTTTAACAACAAACACGCAATTTTTTACGACAATTTAGTCAAGACTTTGTCGATTAGACCGTACTTTACGGCCTCATCTGGCGTCATCCAATAATCACGCTCCATATCGGACTTAACCTTAGCCAACTTCTGACCGGTGTTTTTCGCCATAATCTTCGCTAACATCTCCTTAACTTCCAAAGTTTCCTTCATGTCAATTTCCATGTCGGTCACTTTTCCGTGCGTTCCAGAAGACGGCTGATGAATCATCACCTTAGCGTGCGGCAAACAAAACCTCTTGCCCTTAGCGCCAGAGCTGAGCAAAAACGCCCCCATACTTGCCTGCAAACCAATTCCATACGTCGCCACATCGGGCTTTATAAAATTCATCGTGTCGTAAATTGCCATTCCGTCATAAACACTACCGCCTGGGCTATTGATATATAGCGATATATCAGCTTGCGGGTCAACATATGCCAAATGCAACAATTGCGCCACTACGCTGTTCGCGGTATGCTCGTTAACATCTTCGCCAAGGAAAATAATCCTCTCATTCAACAATCTCGAATAGATATCAAAAGCACGCTCGCCGTCGGCCGACTTTTCAACGACAGTTGGAATGAGATATGATTTTGGCATATTTACCCTATTTCTTCGTGTTTAATTCAACCAATTTAGCAACGGTCTTATCTGTAATCATTCGGTTGGCAATGTCACGGTGGACGTTTGGATTATCAAATTGCTCTAATATTTTCTTATCTTTGCCGTATTGCTGCTTAAAGAAATTAATCTGTTCTTGAATCTCATCACGAGAAGCCTCAATCTTCAATTCTTTTGACAATTCAGCCAATACTAGACCAGCCTTAACGCGCTTTTCGGCCGCTGGACGAGCCTCTTTCTTCACCCACTCATCTTTATCCTTGAAGCCCTGAGTCTTCAAATAGCTATCCAAACTCAGTCCGCTATACATCAAATTCTGAGTCAAATCACGCTCGATTGATCGCAATTGATCCTCAACCAAAAGTTCTGGCAGCGCGGCTTTACTTTTTTCCGTCAACTCACCAACTAACGCGTCCTTAAATTTCTCATCAGCTTCACGCTCTTTTTGTGCGGTGAGTTCACGCTTGATATCTGCTTTTACTTCTTTCATCTCTGTAAATGGACCACATTTTGCAGCAAATTCATCGTTTAGTTCTGGCAATTTCAATTCATTAACCTTGTGAAGTTTCACGGTAAACACAACGTCTTGACCTGCCAGATTCTCAGCGTGATAATCCTCTGGGAATTTCAGTTTCAAATCGAACTCTTCACCAGCCTTATGACCAATCACACCTTCTTCAAATCCAGGAATGAATTGACCTTCGCCAAGCTTCAAGCCATATTCCTTAGCCGAACCACCGTCAAACGCCACACCGTCTTTCTTTCCCGTAAAGTCAATCACGGCTTCGTCGCCAGCCTTAGCGGCACGCTTGACCTCTGATTTTTCAGAGTAGTTTTTACGGATTCGCTCAATAACCTCGTCGACATCTTTATCCTCGACCTTGGCTACTTCTTTTTTCGCTGTCAATTTTTTGTAATCGCCCAATTTTACTGGCGGAATAACTTCAACTTCAGCCGTAAATTCCAACTCAGAACCAGGAACAAACTTCTTAACTTCAACACTAGGTCGATCTAAAGCTTGCAATTTTTCCTGCAAAAACGCCTCAGCTACTGCCTTTGACAAAGCATTCTCCAGAACCTGCTCCTGAAGCACATTCGGATCAATGTGCTTAGCGGCTATGCTTGCGGGAACTTTTCCTTTGCGGAAACCTGGAACTTTGATGTCACGCGCCAACTTCATCAAGGAAACCTGCTCCGCGTCAGCCAATTCGCTAGCGCCCAAAGAAATCGTCAATTGAACTTTAGTATCTGATAGTTTTTTTACAGTAGTCTTCATAAAGACTAATTATAACAGATATCAGGCTATACCTCAAACAGAGCGTCTTCATCGCCATCATATCGACGATCTTTGACAATTGTCACGATTCGTTCAGCGCCAACCTTCTGCTCATCAGATTCCACCAAGTTTCGAACCGTGTATGCGCCGCTAGCAATTTCATCCTCACCCACGAACACAGCAAACGGAATTTGCTTTTTTAACGCCGCTTTTATCTGCTTGTCAATCTTTCTACCAGTGATATCCAGTTCTGCTCGCACACCTTCACTGCGCAATTTTCGCGCCAAATCGTCCGCGCCAGCCATAGATTCTTTTGACACCGGAATTATATATACATCTGTTTTAGACGCCAATTTAGGCAATAGGCCGTGCACTTCCAAAAATTGCTCCATCGTTGTCGCGCCCATGCCAACGCCAACCGTAGCAATCGGCTCAACACCGAATAGCCCGACCAATCCGTCATATCGTCCGCCACCAAACAACGCTCGGTTATTCTCTGGTGAATTGTCAAAAAGCTCAAAAACCATGCCCGTGTAATAATCCAGACCGCGCATCAAAGTAACATCAAACACTGCATTCGTAATGCCTTTTTGGCTAAGCAATTTCATCACTTCGCGAAGCTGCTTGACACTTTCATCTTCCATCAATTCGCTCGGCAAATCATCAACAGATTTCATGCTGATCATTTTTGCTAACTTCGGCAGACCTTCCGACGCTTGATTGCCAAAAATCTCAATCGCCTGACGCTTAAATTCTTCGGCAGGAATCTTATTTTTCCTATCAAGCAACTTCATCATCATCGTCGAACCAACAATATCGAGCTTCAAAAATTGACTCATTAGACGATTGATCAATTGGCGATTATTAACCCTGACCGTAAACATTTCTTGCTTAGCACCAAAATTCATCACGCTAGCGTGGCTCAGCTCAATAATCTCCGCGTCCGCCGCCGCGCCGTCCACGCCGAACAGATCCGCATTTAATTGCCAAAACTCACGCTCACGCCCACGTTGCGGCCGTTCATAGCGCATAAAATTAGCAATTGAATACAGCCGCGCAGGCATCGCCAGTTCCTGACGCTTAGCCGCCACCATTCGAGAAATCGACGGCGTCATCTCAGGGCGAATTGCCACCATTCGACCACCACGATCCTCAAAAGCGTATGTTTGCTCGCCCGCCAATTCCTGACCCGACTTCGCCAGATAAATATCTAGCGGCTCCAACAGCGGCGCACCGTATTCTTCATAGCCAAAACTCTCAACCGTCTTGTGCCAAACATTAAAAATATAATTCTGCAGACGCTTTTCCTCTGGAAAATAGTCTCGCGAACCTTTGTAACTTTGTGTAGATAAACTGCTCATGTTAGCTCCATTATGTCATTATTTCTTATTTATAGCAATCAAAAACGCCGAGGCAGAACTCGGCGCGTACAATCAAAAATCAGAGTCCTACCTCGGCAACACGTGTGAATGATGGAATTTAGGTAAAATCATACGTCTATTATAGTAAATTTCATGCTTTTTGTAAAGTAGGAACTGACGGAGTTATTGCGAGAAATAATGGTGTATCATTAATTTATGGACAACATCACGCATCGTATCGCCGAATCTATTCGTGCTAACGATTTTTCCGCCTACCAACGCGAGCGTTATCCCGCCATTCAAGAAGGCGAGTTTGCTCGCTTTACGGATGAGGATTTTGGTAGCGTTGATTTTGGCCAGTTTGTCATGGGCTTTTTCGTGTTTCAGAATTGTAATCTGGACAACGCAAAGCACATCTACGGGCAACCAATTTATTTTACCGATTCGTCGGTTCGGAATGTGGATTTTCGCGGCGTAAAAGCTATTATTGAAGCAAAAGACTGCGACTTCCGTGGTATGAAATATGACGAGGAAACGCAATTTATCTATGGTAGCGGGAAATTGGCAGCACGATCGCGTTTCATAAATTGTAAATTAGATGATGAAACTCGTGATTTTTTGAGCCAACAAGGCGTAGAAATCAACTAATTGTTTTCCGCCAGCACATTTTGCTGCAGCCAACAATACATCGCCACGGTAGCCGCCGCACCGACGTTTATGGAGCGAGTCGAACCAAACTGCTCAATCGCCACAATCTTATCCGCAGCGCCAGCCAGCTCCGCAGAAATCCCCGGCCCTTCTTGCCCAAACACCAAAACCGCGTGCTTTGGTAGCGACGTTTGCGACATATTAACACTTCCTGGGATATTATCAATCGCAATAATTTCCCTGCCTTCAGTCCGCATTTTCTCAACAAACTCTTCCGTCGTCGCCAGATACGTAATGTGAAGATATTTATCTGTCATCATCGCACCGCGCTTATTCCATTGTCTGCGCCCAATTACATAAATCTGCCGCACACCAAACGCGTTGGCACTCCTGACAATTGTCCCCATATTAAAATCCCGCTCGGTATTTTCCAGCGCAATCACCAAACCGTGATCTTCAGAATCCAGCTCGCTTATAATCTCCGATTCGCTCCGACCCTTAAACTTATCAATTACGTTTCTTTTATCTTCCATCTCTGTTATTTTATCAAAGTTCCTGAGCAAATAACAAAAGTTGAGAGCCTTCTATTGACTTAATCACCATAGAATGGTATAAGTAATATTGGTTTTCGTTAATGAGTTGAGATTGCTCCTCATCCGAAAACGTTCATTGACAAGTAGCCGAAACACAAGGCGAGTTTTTATTTCTTCTAAGAGCTTTAAAGAGATAAAATCTCGTCTTGTGCATAAAGAATGCGCATATATCACAGTGAGGGCGAGAAAACGCAGGAAGAGCAAAGACCGTGAATAAAAAGACCAATACGACGGCACTGGAGAATTTTCTTCGTCGAGCAACCGCGTCTGTCGAGGGGAAGAAATTAACCCTCGACTATATCCCGAAAGAAGGTATGATATCACACGCGATTGCCACTGATGTAGAGGTCAGGAAACTTCTTGACCAACTGAGGAGAGAAGCTATCGTGCTGGCGCAAGTAGCGCAAAGCCTTCTGGACCACACGGGGACAGAAGACTGACAACGCGGGATATATGATGAGTTGATCCACATTCTTTTTTATGGCTGCTTGTCATATATCCCCTGAAATCATTTTGAAATAGTCTCATTTGAGGCTGTTTTTATATATTCTATTGACTTTTTTACACAAGTGTGGTATAAATGAAGGTAGCTTTCGTTGATGAGTTGAGTAAATCCTTGTCCGGAAGTGAACTTTGACAGGCAATCGAACACAAGATGAGTTTTTATTTCTTTTTTAAAACCACCATAAGAGAGATAAGATCTCATCTTGTATTGTAAAGAACACAATACGTTGCACCCACGCAGATGAGAGAACAGAAAGATAGCACAATGTTTATCGATGTCTCTGACGATCTTTCCGCTACGACGAAAGACCTGAGTTCGAAATGGCACACCGCCATGGAGATTATCTGCAAGGACGAGTATATCCCCGTCCTTCAAGTAAGGCGATTCGTCCAAATGATTCGCGACACGTGTCAACGAGTGCAAGACCTCCAGGTCTATGCGAACATGTGTCTCGCGCAAGCCCCAGCCATCGTTGTAGGCGTCAACATCTACAACGATGCTGTACGCGTCTCTTCAGCCCTAGAGGAGCTGAAAATCTTCGTTGACAAGCACGTCGCCACCATGACGGACGAAGACCAGTTCAAGAGTATCTTGAGCGAGATTGATGATACTCTTCTGTGCTTGATGTACGCAGGAGAATCCATGCAACGAGAATACAGCCGCGACGAGGCCGTACTCAGCAATCCCTGGATTGACTGACGTTATATAGTCTACATGACGGGTGATTGTTCTTTTACGATTGCCTGTCATGTAGACTCTGAATTTACGACATTAAAAATCACCCTAACTACGGGTGATTTTCTTATGGTGAAAAATTTCAATTCTTGGTGCGGATGAAAGGACTTGAACCTTCACGTACTTGCGTACACTAGCACCTGAAGCTAGCGCGTCTACCAATTCCGCCACATCCGCATGTGGGCTACGCGTCAATTATAGCCCAATTCTCACCCAGTATCAAGCTTGATTACGCAGCTTACACCACGCGTTTAATTCCGCCGCCAACTCCTTCGGCTGGGCCTCCGCTTTAATTCCTGGGTTAAAAATTCCAGCTGGATCAAAGATTTTTTTCACCTTTGCGTATAATTGTTTTTCATCATCTGGCAGATTTTTATAGATAAAGTTAGCCTTCAATCTTCCGTCACCACCAAAGCCCGCAAAAGAACCTTCATACTTATTAACAATCTGAGAAATTTCCGCTAACAACTGAAGAATCTTCTGGCGCTCACTTACCTTTTTACTGTCAAACGTCGGATGCAAAGAAATATAATCGCTTGAAAAGTCAACAAAAACTGGCAAATCCACGCCGTACTTAGGTTCCAGCGACTTCAACTCGCTAAGGAAACTGTCAATCTTTTCTGGCGCCATTAAAATCCCAGAAAATACGCGCGGCGTAATCATATGCGGCTCGCTTGGAGTTTCCGCCAAAGCCAAAACAGAATGCAAACTGAACAAATCCTGCTCTTCTAAATGTAGAGTTTTTATGTCAATCGCTTCCGATGATTCCAATTTTCTAGTCAATTTCTTCGCGGCTTTATTACGTGCCCTGTCAGAAAAGTCGTCAAAGATAGCCAAGACCACCGCGCCCTTAAAGCATTCTTTCGGCGCCCACTCAACCACTTTACCGACGACCGCAGCCTGGCGGAAGAATCGCCCGTCGATTATTTCCACTGCCGACGCCTTATTTTTCATCGCTAATTCCACGGCTGATTGCGCGTCTGGCAACTTTTTATATGATGCGGCAACAACTGAATATTCTGGACGAATAAATTGTGCCTTCATAATAACTTCGCAAATCACACCCAGACTTCCCTGACTACCAATAAACAGCGGCGTCAAATCGAACGACCCGTCTTTTTGCTTCACCCGAGAAATCCCGCTGTAGCCAACCGTATCTGGCAGAGCTGGATCCATTTGCGAAATCAGCTCGGCGTTATCTGAGATTAAATTGTCAATCTCTCGATAAATCTCGCCCTCAAACGTCGATAAGCCTTTTTTCTTACTCAATTCACGTCGAGATATGCGCCCAGTCTGGATCACGTCGCCGTTACTTAGAACAATTTCAAGCTGCTGAATGGTGTCAGCAAAACGACCATGTGCGCCAGATAACATTCCAGACGGAGCTGTGTTAATTGCGCCACCAATTGTGCCTCCTTCTGCCACATATGAAGTTCGCGGCAGACCCAAGCCTTTATGAGTAGACAAAGTCGCATTGATTGCCGAAAGAGAAATTCCCGCCTGAGCATGAATCAGTTGCTGGCGAGGATCAATACCAACCACACGATTCATATACGTTTTTTCATCGATTGCAATACCTTTATTCGTCGCTGCGCCAGTTTCATCATTGCCATAACCACGAACAAACACAGGTAAAACATGACCTTTCTCTGCCAATTGAGAACAAAATCGCATCACTTTCCTGATGTCGTTCATATTAGCCGCGCGAACAATCATTTCTGGCCGGCGCGCTAAAAGTCCATTGTCAATTTCAACTTGACTCAATGCAAAATCCTGCGACGCGACTTCGCCACTAAGATGTTCATTCAAATATTTCGCAACTTTATTCATCAATCCTCCTTGGTATGTTACTTCAATTTTAGCATAAGCGCGGACAGTTGATAAGTAGAATTTGTTTTGATATAATCAGGTTATGCGGATGTGGTGGAATTGGTAGACACGCATGCCTTAGGAGCATGTGCCTCACGGCGTGAAGGTTCAAGTCCTTTCATCCGCACCATTTTAGAGTAAAAAACCCAATTGTCGCCCGAATGGGCGATTTTTTGAATTTTTACTCTAAAATGGTGAGATTTTACGCCCACGCTAGAACTTAGTTTAGTACAAAGTCGCAAATCTGAGTAATCAGATTTGCTGGGTTTATTATATAATTTAAGTAATATGCATTATGGTCGATCAAAGAACTATCTATTTTACGCAATCGGATGGCACGAATGGTCAGAGAGTATTATTGTCGACGCTCGTCAAAAAGCCAGTAATATTGAAAAGAGTGTTTTTGAAGCAAACAGTCAGGAGCGAATAGTTGATCACATCGTGTCTGGCTATAACTTAGCCCCGCTGGTACTGTTGGCGGACAACAAAACTCAGGACATAGTGGAGACCAAGGTAGATGTCACCGGCAACAATATGTATGTACAAGCATTTGACAATAGTCCAATCAGCGTGCCCGGCTATAAGGTCGTTATTACGATACCGTTCACTGGTTCCGCAGACCTATTCAAAGTCACTCCTACTAGAATACGAATGACGTATGATGATGCCGTGATTACTGGCAACGAATTGACTTTTGCGTTGGAGTTTACTGAATCAAACACCACTGCGGAGCGGATAAAGGATGCATTAGACGGAAAGATAGCATCAATACAACAAAACATAGATTATATAAACAGCGACTTATCTGGGTTTGAAGAGCGTGTTAAAGGCGTGGTAGCCGAAGCAGTCGCCAAACGTTTTGAGCAGATAAATAAACTCGACTCGATAAAGACTGCGCTGAATATACCACTTGAAAAATCAAACAATCCTAGCCCATTAAGTCAAGTTAGGATTTCAGTGCAAAAGCTGACTCCACTCTCAACCAAAAAAGATGAACCTGGTGGAACAATATCAAGCAAAGATTACGAAACGATACTTGAAACCATACGAAGCATGGGTGCATCTATGGAAACCAACCGAGCGTCAGAATCAAAGGACGAAGAAGCGCTCCGGGATATGTTGCTGGTCGGCTTGTCTGCGAGCATAAAGAGTGGCGCGGTCGGCGGCGAGCTATTCCACAAGAGCGGCAAAACAGACATCTCAATACCCTTCGACAATAAAGCGACTTTTGTTGCTGAATGTAAGCTATGGAAAGGTCAGAAATATATAGACAGAGGCATAGACCAGCTTTTGGGTTATTTGACTTGGCGCGACGCCAAAACCGCACTCGTTATATTCAATAAAGACAACGCTAACTTCTCTGATATACAAAGTAAAGTCGAACTCATATTTACTGAACGAAGCGACTACGTGCGCACAATCAAGCAGCGCGATGGTGAGTGGCGCTTTGTTATGGCCAAACCTGACGATAACGGCCGACAAGTTGAAGTTCACGTCATGCTGTTTGATGTATATGAGACAAAGTCATGATGCGCCACGGAGGATGTACAGATGACCAATAAAATCACGAAGATAACCAGGTATGCCATCCTAGAAGTTCTGGACACTTACATGGCCATCGACTTTTATGGCAGATTAAACGAAGTAGAGTTCTGGGAGCGCATATTCAACCTAGAAAAACTACCATCTACCGACAGCCGTTACCCTGACATGAAGAGCGACCTGTGGCAGCACCGCGTGAATAACGATGATTGGGATGACAACTGGTACATTGATAAGTTTGACCTGCTGGAAACAGAAGACGCCAAGTTCCTGAAATTCCTGGCCGAGTTCTTCCATCCGGAAGTTAGAGATATAAATTGGAACACCAAAAGAGTCTTGGCGACCATCAACAAAAACTTGGCACTTGATGGCGTAGAGTTGTATGCCAAGTCAAAAGTATCAGGCCGCGACATACTGGGTGCTAGAAATATCACGCCCGCCACACAGATAGATGAAACACCGCTCGCAATTATAGACAACGACTTTATATCGCTACAGATCAACAAAAATGTTTACGACCACATCAAACAGTACTTAATCAACGAGGACTACTTCCATGCGGTGGACGAAGCATACAAATTGGTACGCAGCAAACTGCAAGAGATAACTGGCAACGAAAAAGCCACCGAAGTGTTCAGTATGAATGCCGAGAACAGAAAATACTACATGCAACTGTTTGGCAAATCGGACGGCACAACCCATGCCGAAAAAGATTTCTTCCGCGGTGTCGGTTACCTGAACCTGACCATACAATTTTTACGCAATGAAAAAGCGCACACACCGGCAGCAGCTCTTGAGCGTAACCTGGCTATTCACTACATATCGCTTTCTAGTTTGGCCTATGATTTGATTACTCGCAATGAGACAGAACAAGATGACAAGGTCTGATAAAACCCCGATGAGCCAGTAACGACAGTCAAAGAAGATAGGTTGATCGCACTGATTTTGCTAAAGATCTAGCTGAAGCGCTCGTCAAAGTACCAAACTCTGAGTCATTCACGGTCGGGTTATATGGTGCTTGAGATAGTGGCAAAACATCCGTGGATAAAATAACCGAAGAATGTCTGACTCAAAAAAACATCCAAACGATATCGAGATTATGGACTTCAGTCCGTGGCTATTTACTAGCATAGAAAACCTGCACATAATGTCCTTTGGCGCACCAGCACAGGAACTCAGTAAGAAATCAGTAGCCGAGCTAACTGGCACAACCGGGGCGCCACTATTTGCTCGCATAGCATCTGGAGGTCTATCAGCCTTGAGTGGTAATAAGACCGTAAGTGCCGAAGCGCAATGCGCCTCAAAGTATATGATAGATTGTAAAATTAAATGCGGCACCTCTAGCAAGTAAAAAACTCATACTAACTTCGTGTAAAATGTTAATAACAACAAAAACACACACAGAGGTTAATATGAGTCATAGTTATCTTACCCTAAACGATGGAAATAATATAGAGGTAAGGAATTTGCTTGTTATGAAAAAGTAAAAAATGAATTAAACGTAGACTTTTATTTCGCAGATCCATATAGCGCTTGGCAAAGAGGGACTAGCGAAAAATAGTAATGGCCTACTTAGAGAATTCTTTCCAAAGAAAACTGATTTAGCTAAAATCAAAAATAAAGAACTAGTAGATGTTATATATAAAAAACTCCAGACCGAGAAAATGCCTAGAGTTTGATACGCCATTTGAACGTTTCATGCACGAATTAAATTTGTTAGGAGAGGTGTCGCAATAATTATTGCAATTCAACATAAAATAAAGAGAGTCTTTAGGGATCCGTAACTCTTATATGCTTGGTGTGGATGAAAGAACTTGAACCTTCACGCCGTGAGGCACATGTTCCTAAGACATGCGTGTCTACCAATTCCATCACATCCGCATAGTTTGATATTGTGAAATATTTCTGTAAGTAAGTATATCGGTAGATAAAATAAATTACCACATTTTTAATATTTTTATTTAACAGGAATTTTCTTTGCTAAATCTAATAACAACTCAATCAATTGCGAACTCATAATAGGAGCCTCCTCTTTGCTTTTAAATAATCCTTTTGATTTTTTGACTTGATTATTCTCTTCATTATTGAATATTCGGTATGCAACTGTTTTGATAATTTCATTTCTTAGTTTTACATCACCTTCAATACTTAGCAGATAAGGCTTTAGTGCTTTAAGTTGATGAGCTGTTCGTTGGTTAGCTCGCTGTGCTTTGCGGTGCTCGCTTGATTGAGTGGCTGTATATCCTGCTACACCTCCAGCAAATAGCATAACAAATGCTCGAGCTACTAAGAGTTGCCATGACACGTCCTTAGTATCAATAACTTCACAAACTACCCAGAAAGAAAATATTAATACCACAAAAAGTAAGAGCGTCGTTATTTTACGCCATTTATCAGCAGCTTCCATGTCTTCCTTAGCACTACTAGAATAGTCGTGAATTAATGTTTTGTCTCCAGCTATATTCAGTAGTTCGTCTATTCTAGCAAGACTATCCTCTGCCTTCGCCTCAGTGGCGTTTAGCTTTTTATCTATGTCATCCGTAATGCGATCGGCTTCATTGCTCTTTTTGCTAAATGTCTCTTCAATTGTACGTTTCTGCTCTTCAATAAATTTATTAACCATCTCATTGCGTACATTTTCAGATTTTGTAAATGATAATTGCTGCTCAGCAGAGATTTTATTTGACGAATCTTTTATGTCTTTTAAATCTTTATTAAGTTCAGCCACTTTTGCACCAAGTGTTTCAAACTCGTTCTTAGCTTCAGTAACTTTTTCGTCAATGGTCTTTTCTGAGGCGGCTCCTTTAGCGGATATGCTATTAATCTCTTTTGCTGCTACACGCTTATATTGACCGACTGACCTATTCAATCCCGCAATAGCTTTGCGAGTTTCTTTTATGTCCATAGCGGGTGTTAATGAAGGGATGTATGACAATATATTATCGATATATCCATTCATATAAGAAATATCTAGATACGCATCATTACGATAGTTTTGCCAGTTATCAAAGCACGAGCTTACACCTGAAAGATAGTTGTTGATATTGTCAAGATTTGATATTGATATTAAGCGGTCGTCTGTATTATTAAGTCTATCTATTAAAAGTTCAATGACTAGTTTTGCCCGATTAATATCATCGATTGCTTCAAGAGATACATTACCAAGATCTACCTCATCAAATCTGGTTAATAGTTTCTTGGCTGCAGTGTATGTGGCACTATTCTGTATACGATCTTCCCATTTACTCATGAGGCATTATTCCTTTTTGCTTAGTTGATTCGCCACCCCTTATTAAAAACTTTAAGTACCATTATATCACTCTTGTTTTTAAAATTGACCACCTCTAAGAGTAGAGAACTTTACTTATTCAATTTGGCTAATTAAACTCCGCCCCAGACTCCAGAATTGACTCCTTGCGCCCCGTACAATAACAAACAAAAACAACGAGCTAGAACTCTTATATCATTTTTGCCTTTATTGCCTATTGTAAGCCTTTTGTCGGCGGTGTGTGTAGTTCCTCCGCTAAGTGAAAAGAAAGCTTAATCATCTAGCCTTAGGAGCATGTGCCTCACGGCGTGAAGGTTCAAGTCCTTTCATCCGCACCAAGAATTGAATTTTTTTACCATAAGAAAATCACCCGTAGTTAGGGTGATTTTTAATGTCATAAGTTCAGAGTCTACATGACAGGCAATCGTAAAAGAACAATCACCTGCCATGCAGAGTAGAGAATCGCTAGGATTGCAGGTAACCACTGGAAATCTTCATGATATGGAGAAGGATGTCATAGATTGTGACCTGAAGATCAGCCACTGAATTTGCCTCTTCTTCGTTTTCCATGGGGATGCTCCCCAAGACCTCCTTAATGATTGTGAATGAGAGTCTGGCTGATAGAGCCTCGTCGAAGACATCTTCTACAGTGTCTTTTGCGTCAAGCCCATCAGAATCAACCCCTTCTTTGTCACACTCCCCAAGGAAGTAGTAGTATACGAGATTTCCTAGACTCTCCGTATGATCCTGTACTGATTCAATAGACTTTCTGAAGCAGAGCTCCTTGACGGGATCTTCAAAACGGAAATCATTGAGGATATCGTCGAGAACAGTGCGACGAATGTCCTTCCAAAATAGACTGAGCAACCTAGTTGCCATATTAAGGTGGATTACGTAGGTCTCGAATCGCATGGACATGGTTTTCACCTTTCTTCTGGTGTTCTCATCTCTGCGGGTGTGCAGCGAAGTGTTGTTCTCTTAACAACACAAGATGAGATTTCATTCCTCTCAATTATTCCTAAAAAGAAATAAAAACTCATCTTGTGTTCGATTGCCTGTCAAAGTACGCTTTCGGACAAGGATTTACTCAACTCATCAACGAAAGCTACTTTAATTTATACCACACTTGTGTAAAAAAGTCAATAGGACATACTCAGCGTAACTTGTCAGGACTTGAAACCTGAACTATAATTAACTCACATCACGAATTCGTTAGGTAAAACGACAGATGTAATTACGGGAAATTAGCTCAGTTGGCTAGAGCGCACGATTCACATTCGTGAGGTCACAGGTTCGAGCCCTGCATTTCCCACCATTTCACGTTAGGTATAAATATGGAATCTTTTTACGTTACGTCAACTCATCTTGACATAGATATGGCGACTGAACCTCATCCGTCTGGGTTAGTTATATTCTCGCGAGAATTATCTACAAACGGGGAGCCAACTGGACACATAATAATATCTCCCGAGAACCATCATACAGATATATATTACGATTATCTTGAAAGGAATGAAGCTTTAGTAGCAGAACGTGAACGTTGGGGAGTAAAAAATCGACAAGGCAAGATTGTAAATTACTTCGTCCGAACAGAACCTGCCTATGGAATGTATATACCTCAGTTAGACGACATGCCAGACTATCCTGAACTGCTAATAGCCTATACGAATAATAGAAAAGCGAAGAAATTAGCCCGCCAAGAATTAGGAGTAGATCCGACGCAAGTTAAATTGGCGACGAAAGCTCTCGGTATAGTAATGGCTGATCTAGATATTTTACATAGAGCTGATGGCAAAACTCGGCTGATAAATTTTCCAAAAGACCAACTTGACGAACAGCAAATTACAGTATACTAAAGCATTAAACACAACTTTCACTCTTTTTATTTCCCCCTTATCGTGGTAAAATTTTATATTAAGAGGAAGGTCTGTGCTAATATCAGACCATATTTTTATGAAGGACGCTAGCAAGATTCGAAACATTGCCATTATTGCCCACGTCGACCACGGCAAAACGACCATGGTTGACGGGCTATTAAAGCAGTCGCGAACATTCCGCGACAACCAAGCCGAGATGAGCCAGGAATTGATTATGGATTCCGGCGATCAAGAGCACGAGCGCGGTATCACCATCACCGCCAAACAAACGTCGATTTTTTACGGCGACTACAAAATAAACATCATTGATACGCCAGGACACGCCGATTTCTCTGGCGAAGTTGAGCGAACCTTGAATATGGCTGACGGCGTTTTGCTGATTGTGGACGCGCAGGAAGGTCCGATGCCTCAGACCAAATTCGTATTAGCGAAGGCGCTTGAGCTGGGACTGAAGCCTGTTGTGATTATCAATAAGATTGACAAGCCGGCCAGGCGAATTGCCGAGGTTGAAGACGAGTTGAGCGATCTGTTTTTGGAGCTAGCAACCGACGATTCTCAATTGCAATATCCAATTTATTACGCAATCGGACGCGACGGAAAATCATGGAAAGAAATTCCTGCAAACACCGACGAAGATGCGGATTTGACGCCAATTTTTGACGCGATTATTAACGACATTCCAGCGCCAGACGTGACAGAAGATGGCGCATTTCAATTGCTTGTTACCAGCTTACAATATGACACATTTCAAGGAAAATACGCGATTGGGCGAATTGCTCGCGGATCTGTTAAGCGTGGCTTGCAAGTCAGTTTGATGAAAAATGGCGAAGTCGCGGGCTCTGCACGAATTGAGAAAGTTTTTGGCTATCGCGGCTTGAATCGCGAAGAACTTGACGAAGCTTTTGCTGGCGACATTGTGGCGCTGGTTGGCGTGGCTGACGCGCATATTGGTGATACGATTGCCGACAAAGAACAGCCTGAGGCGCTGCCGACAATTGACATTGAAGCGCCAACTCTGAGCATGTACCTCGGACCGAACACCAGCCCAATGAAAGGTCGCGAGGGCGAGTTTACGACATCCAGGCAAATTGGCGACCGATTGAAGCGAGAGCTTGAAACCAACGTGGCGCTACGTGTTGAGGAAAACGGAATTGGCTTTACAATTTCTGGACGTGGCGAATTGCACTTGAGTGTTTTGATTGAAACCATGCGACGCGAGGGCTTTGAGTTTGAAGTTGGACGACCGCAAGTTGTTACAATTACCGAAGATGGCGTCGAAAAAGAACCGATTGAAGAATTGCAAATTGAAGTCGGAAGCGAATTTATCGGCGCGATCAGCCAAGAGCTTGGCGCGCGACACGCTGAAATGAAATCTCAGGAAACAACCACCGCTGGCGCTGCTCGCCTGACTTACATTTTGCCGACGAGGGCGCTGATTGGCCTGCGCAACATTTTATTGACCGCCACCAGAGGTACGGTGATTATGAATTCCCTGCCTCACGGATATCAACCGCTTGGCGGTAAACTACCAAAAACCCGCAATGGAGTTTTGATCGCGTTTGAGGCTGGCACAACAACACCTTACGCCCTGCAAGCAGCCGAAGCCCGTGGCGAATTATTGGTCGGACCAGGAACAGAAGTTTACGCCGGAATGATTGTCGGAATCTATAATCGCCAAGAAGATATCGAAATCAACGTTTGTAAGGCTAAGCATTTGACTAACATGCGCTCCAAATCATCAGATGGAACTGTACAATTGACGCCATTTACGCAGTTTAGCTTGGAGCAATGTATCGACTTTATCGAAGATGATGAACTTTTGGAAGTTACGCCAAAATCATTACGACTTCGCAAGCGATATCTGGACGCAAACGAGCGAAAGCGCGCCGCGAAACAATAGTCGTGTAAACCATAAAAATAACCGCCCCGTAATGAGGCGGCTATTTTTAATGTGAGCATCAACTAATTGACAAGAGTTTCTTTGACTCGACGAGAAGCAAAGAAGTACAAGATTACCAATCCTTCTACTATTAGCATTGTAACGATTCCGGTGATAAATGCCGAAACCTCTACTCCCGATCTTCCAGATGCATATATAACTACCGCATTCGCAACGTTGCCCAATCCAGCCGTGGCGATCGTAGCAACAGCTAGCCACTTGCCAAGACGCTTCTGCATCGTTATGAACACAACTGCACAAATAGCTAAGACTACTAATATAGGTGAAAATATCAAAGAAATGACGTTTTCAGGCTGACTAAGATTCATTATCGCCTGGAAAAACACTGCTGTATTGACAAGGCTACCGATAACAAAACAAACAACAAAGAACATTAACCAACCCTTAACGCCCTTCAGAGATTCTGCCATCACGACATATTGCACTGGCGCTGCTTGAGGTTGTGCAAAATATTGCTGGCTGACTGGTTGCTGCTCATACGGTGTGTTCTGCGGTTGTGGTGCGGGACCGTATTGTGCGTTTGGATCAGGCTGTGGCGCATATTGCGGCTGCTGAGGTTCTTGTTTTGGCATATTAATTTCTCCTTTTAAGAATATTGGTAATGTCAATTATACCACATCCTTAATTTCCTCTGGTAAAAATCCTTTGTCGTGCTTAAAGCCAGCTTGCCATTTGTAGCCCTTGTTATAGCCCAAATCTTTCATCAATTTGGTCGGAGCATTCCTGAGATGTAACGGCACGGGAGAATTCGGATATTTACGTGCCAGTTCAAAAGCGCCGTGCATTAAATCGGTAATTTCACGCGATTTCTGACTACGAGCCAACGCAATAGCGCAATGGAATAAATTGTACTTCGCCTCCGGAAGACCGACGCGCTCAACAGCCTCAAACGTTGCAATTGCCAAACTCAGCGCACCATTACCCGCCAGCCCGATATCTTCCGACGCAAAAATCACCATTCGCCGAGCAATAAACTTCGGATCTTCGCCCGCGTCAATCATTCGCGCCAAATAATACGTCGCAGCCGTCGCGTCACTGCCCCGCAATGACTTGATAAAAGCGGAAATCACATCGTAATGCGAATCGCCTTTTTTATCATAGCCCGGAAGCCGCTTCTGAGCCGCCGCCTTAACCACTTCCGGCGTTACTTTTTCATTAAAACTCAGCGCCAATTCCAAATTGCCCAACGCCACCCTTGCATCGCCGTCCGATAATTCCGCCAAATAGTCCAGAGCTTTGGGCGAAACTTGCTTAGACTTTTTCAAGACTTTCAGCGCTCTTTTTAATACCGATATAATTTCGTCTTTTGTCAATCGCTGGAGAACCAAAACCCGTGAACGCGACAGCAGCGGCGTGATGACTTCAAAGCTCGGATTCTCGGTCGTCGCACCGATTAACGTAATTAGTCCACTCTCAACGTGCGGCAAAAACGCGTCTTGCTGCGCCTTATTAAAGCGATGAATTTCGTCAACGAATAGAATTGTCCTGAGTCCTAAATTCCAATTTTGACGAGCATGTTCAATCACTTGTTCAACGTCTTTTTTTCCGCTTGTAACTGCTGACAACTCAATAAACTCCGCCTTCACCTCACGTGCAATAATCCGCGCCAACGTCGTTTTTCCAGTTCCCGGCGGACCCCACAATATCAAACTGACCGGCTCGCCATTCTTAACAATCCGCCTCAATAACTCGCCCTCGCCAAGCAAATGACTCTGCCCTATCACCTCGTCCAGCGTCTGCGGCCTCATCCGTTCAGCCAGTGGCTGCCTACTATCACTCATACTTCCATTATATCGCGAAATCCATAAAGCCAAAAAGTCTCCGCCGTTACACTTTCCTCGCACAAAATGCTACAATAGATCTATATAAATAGGAGGAAAAATGGGAGCATTTGTAATAATAATTTTAGTATTCACGGGACTTTACGTACTTAGTGGCATTAAAATTGTCAATCAATATCAGCGTGGCGTGGTTTTAACGCTTGGGCGATTTACTGGCGTTCGCGAACCAGGATTAAGAGTCGTCATTCCAGGATTGCAGACGATGATGTTGGTCGATATTCGCTCAACTCCAATTGACGTTCCAAAACAAGAAGTTATCACCAAGGATAACGTCACGGTCGGCGTTGATGCGGTGGTTTATTTCCGAGTTATCAATGCGCCAAAAGCCGTACTGGAAACCACGAACTATATTTACGCGACTAGTCAATTTGCCCAAGCGGCACTGCGTGACGTCACCGGTAACGTTGATATGGACGATTTGCTTGCCAAGCGCGAAGAGATTTCCCAGCAAATCAAGGAAATCGTTGATGCCGAAACTGACAAGTGGGGTATCGATGTCGAGAACGTTAAGATTCAGAATATCGAACTTCCTGGCGATATGAAGCGCGCCATGGCCAAACAAGCCGAAGCAGAGCGCGAGCGCCGCGCCAATATCATCAACGCTGACGGTGAAAAAGCCGCAGCCGAGACATTAGCTCAAGCCGCAGAAATCCTAGCAAAGACTCAAGGAGCTATCAATCTGCGAACATTGAATACCTTAGAGCGAATCTCCACGGAGCCAAGCCAAAAGACGATGATGCTATTCCCTATCGAACTCATCGACGCAATTCGTGGTGGCAAAAAATAGAACATTTATCAATAAATAAGCACTCTGCAATTTTACAGAGTGCTTTTATAATTCCTGGTGCGGATGGGGAGAGTCGAACTCCCATCTCAACCTTGGGAAGGTCACATAATAGCCGCTATACGACACCCGCGCTCGATAAAATTATAACACCCTTGCCAGATAGCGACAACTTTAGTACAATTAAATAGCAAGTTTGTGGCTCTTTAGCTCAGTTGGTAGAGCAGAGGCCTGAAGAGCCTTGTGTCCCCAGTTCAAGTCTGGGAGGAGCCACCAAATATTGCATTTCATTCACGACTTTGCTACAATAAATCGTGAACAATATGCGGGTATAGCTCAGTTGTTAGAGCGCTTCCTTGCCATGGAAGAGGCCAGGAGTTAGAGTCTCCTTACCCGCACCAATTCGATATTCAGCCATCCGAACGGGTGGTTTTTTTCGTATGTTAATCCTTAGATAGCTAATTACATTTGACATAATACCCCCAGGGGGTATATGATTGTTTTATGGATACAGCAGACATCAAACGACGAGCCCTGCACCGCACAAAGATCATATTAGGACAAATGCGCGGACTCGAGAAACAAATTACCGACGATGCGTATTGCATGGATGTTTTGACCCAAAGTCTAGCAATACAAAAATCATTAGCGTCGCTTAATAAACTTATTCTGGAACGACATCTCCGCACGCACATTGCCGATAAAATGACGTCCGGCGACAAAGCCCAACAGAGTAAAGCAATAGAAGAACTACTCAATCTATATGAATTAAATAATATAAGGACAAAATAATGAATCACGAATCTCATAATCATTGCAATACAAAAAACTCAACCAAACGTATGGCGCTAGCAGCAAGTTTGCACTGTCTGGCGGGATGTATGATCGGTGAGATGATCGGCGTGACCATCGGCACGCACGCTGGCTTTGCGCCACATACTACGGTCATTTTAGCATCAGTCTTAGCTTTCATCTCCGGTTACACCGCATCAATCATACCATTAGTACGCGCCAAATTATCGCTCATAAAATCCTTAAAGTTAGTTTTCGCCGCCGACACATTGTCCATACTGTCAATGACTATCGTAGACAACATAATCATGCTGATCATTCCGGGCGCCATGGATAAGAACTTAGCTCATCCGATTTATTGGGTTAGCCGGCTAATTTGTATGTTCGCCGCGTTTGCCGTATCATATCCCGTCAATCTATATTTATTACGCCGAGGCAAAGGTCACGCATTGACTCATCATTATCATCACATGTAACTTATTTGTTTTGATTTTCCCTGTTATCTCGCTTATACTTAAACTATGAAAACCTGGCAAGATGTCGCCTCTCTTTATCAAATTTATCCGCGTAGTTTTCTAGATACGAATGGCGATGGAATTGGCGATTTGAATGGCATTACCGAGAAGCTGGACTATTTATCATGGCTAGGCGTCGATTCGATTTGGATTTCCCCGTTCTTCGTATCGCCGCTGACCGACTTTGGCTATGATATCGCAAATTATCAAGCAATTGATCCGACTTTCGGTCAAATGGAAGATTTCCAAGCTCTCCTTAAAAAAGCCCATGATCTCGATATTAAAGTTATGATCGACCTCGTTCCCTGCCACACTTCAGACCAACATCCGTGGTTTCAAGAATCCAGATCTTCACGCGACAACCCCAAGCGAGATTACTATATTTGGCGCGACGGAAAAGATGATAGCGAGCCTAACAATTGGCGAAGTTTGTCTGGCGGCAGTTCGTGGGAATTTGACGAGCACACTGGGCAATTTTACCTGCATTCGTTCCTGAAAACGCAGCCAGATCTTAATTGGGATAATCCTGAAGTGCGCGCTGAAATGAAAAACATAGTGCGATTTTGGTTTGATATGGGCGTCGATGGAATGCGTGTCGATGCAATTTGGGGAATTTCCAAAGATCCCGACTTTAAAGACGACTCTCCAAATCCTGATTTTTATGGCAATCCAAACGATTACGGAGCGTTTGTCCACGACCAATGTAAAATGGGACCGCATTTTCAGGAATATTTACGAGAATTAGCGTCAGTCTGTGATGAATATGACGACAAGCAAATGGTGTTTGAATTCTACCCCGACGATAAGCTGGGTGATATTTATCATCAATACAGCCAAATCCTGACAGTCCACCCAAAAGCCTCGGCGTTTTTTATGGAGTACCGCGACAACGAATGGCACGCTAAAAATATTGAGAAAAAAATCGAAAATTACCTACAATCAGCGAGCTCAACCACGCCATTTTTCTGTATCGGAAATCACGATCAGCCGCGAGTCGCCTCCAGATTGGGCGAAGAACGCGCCCGCGCCCTCAGCTTCTTAAATCTCCTCACTCCAGGGATTAGCGTAGTGTATTACGGCGACGAAATTGGCATGACGAATGGAGAATTGACCGCTGATGACATTCAAGATAATTTTAGCCCCGCCAATTCTGTTGTTGATAGTCGAGATTTGGAACGCACGCCAATGCAATGGAATGATTCGCAATTTGCGGGCTTTTCAAGTGCAAAACCTTGGCTTCCTATTAATGACAATCACACGAAGATTAACGTTGATAGCGAAAAAATCGCAAACGATTCTCTGCTTAATATGCACCGAAAGCTACTAAAATTACGCCAAACCTTCCCGATTCTTAAAAATGGCAGCTTGAGTATTGCAGAAAACACTGGAAACGGATTTATTCTTGGATTAAAAAGAGAGCTGGCTAATCAACGTGCTTACATTTTCATCAATTTCGCAGACGAGAAACAAAGCTTCTCCATTCCAGAAAACACCGAGATTATCACCTCGACTCACTCTGTCAATTTAATTACCGTAGAAAATCTCCAAATGACAGTTCCAGGATATTGCGGAGTTTTACTTATTGTCCAGTAATAAAAACACTCAACTAGAATAAGGTTCCATCTTCAGTATCGCACTCCTCTATGGGATAGAGACCCGCGCATTCAGTCGCCAACCTAGCCATATTCTCTTTAATTTCCTTGTCATTAGCAGCCTCGGTGAGAGCTTCTAAGTCTAGATAGCAATCATCACTGTTTTGGCTAGATTCTGCTGTATCGTTTTCTAACTCCTCGTCACTAACCTTATTAGCTTCTCTATAAGAGCCGAAGTTACTCAGATTATCGTTCAATATTACCTGTTGCGCGTTCGTGTTTGTTCCACTTGGTAAATAATCAATACACGGCATTTCTCTATATTCCTCCTCTTTTTACTTTACCTATAAACCATTATACGACACCACCAGATATAGTGGTAGAGTTAACTTCACAACACTATCAAACAACAGAACCCTTCGCTCCGCTCAATTAAACTATTGTTCGCTTAGCGACTGAGTTAGTGGGTGGCGGCTTTTCTTAAATTTATAGATACTCACGAGACGCACCCACCGACACAGCCGCTAATAGTTTATTGATGCCCTAATTGTTAAAGATCACTTTCTGACATATTTGCTTTGATTGTTCTAGCTAATCTCCGTCACTCCTATAATTCTCGCTATTGAGTCGGATTGAGCTATATCTTTCAATGCGGTCAGTGTAGTTGTTCTGTCTACAAGAGGTCATCAATTTCAGATTGCCAACCTCTTCAAACAGAAAAACCCGCTGGCTCTCTACTTCCAGCGGGTTTTGCTATACAACAAAAAAAACGTCCTGACAGCTATCAGGACGTTTACCAGAAACTTATTTCAATCGTAGGAACTTGGTGAGGTGCGCCTCCCCATAACTACGACTGTCCACCACAACAGTTTTGTCTTGAACCGGCACCTCACCTATTCCTGGATGTGATAATATCATAGTTCCACCCGGTTTGAGTAGTCTCATTAACTTGGAAACTGTGGAAAACTGTGGATTGTGGTACGGCGGATCGGCAAAAATAATATCGAACTCCCCTGTTGAACTCGCACTTTCTAGCCAATTTACTATCGTTGTTTTTATTACAATAGATTTTTCTTCGACACCTAAAATGCTTATGTTTTCAGCAATTACTCGCTGAGCGACTCGATCTCGCTCCACGAAAACCGCCGACTCTGCGCCGCGACTTAACGCCTCTAGCCCAACAGCACCAGACCCCGCAAAAGCATCCAAAACCCGCGCGCCGCGTATCGATTCACCTAGCGAATTGAACATAGCCGAACGTACTCGCTCGCCCATAGGATGTGTCGTTAAGCCGGGCGGAGTTTTTATAAATCGTCCGCCAAATTCGCCAGAGATAATCCTAACTCTCACTTTTTTCTGCCTCAAGTTTCCAAACAGACGCCAGCCAGCCCAACATCACCGACTTTATAATAATCGGCATTAGCTCGTGATTTGTCTGCCAAGCAAGATCCGTCGTCCAGCCGCTCTTGATAAAATTGTCATACATTTTCATCGATGCTACGGCGTGAACTTGGTCCAAATAATACTCACGATAGCCGTGATTTTTCACTTGCAATATCTCATCACTACTCGGAATTGCGTCCTTGAAACGCGGATACGATACCACGCTAGCCACGCCAGCCTCAAACGCCACGTGTGTCGTCATCATACCTTTGGCACCCCAGAATTTCCAGTTGTTCTTAATCAACTCAATTCCATTTTCGCCCTTCATGAGATTTTTCTTCAAAATTGAAGTTCGCGTCTCCAACCCTTCACCGCCGCGAAGTTCCGCCATAGCTTGCTCCAGAGGAAAATGATGAGCCGGAGTCAAACCGTCGGTAATCGCGTGCGCCATCCACGCCGCCTCAAACGCGGCTCGCTCGGAATTATTTGTTCGTAGCGCTCGGGCTAAATTGCCAATATGTCCGTCAATCATCTCCAAAAGCGCAGTGTCATTCGGATCGTCCGGATTTATAAAATGCCATGGCTCGTCCACGGCTGGGCTCTTCCGCTTGACGCCATCAGGACCATTCTTGCCCTCAAAATGAAGAATGTTTTTAATATCAGGAAAATCACACCAATCAGGAAGAATTGGTTTTATATTTTTCCTTGCGACTCGATCTATTTTTTGGTGGACGCCAATAAATCGACCAGAGCCATCTCTAATTGTTGTTCCTGCGTACATATTAATTTAAAACAGTTAATCGCTGATAGCGACTGACGGCGCGCGCCAGATGATTATATTGTAGCAAATCTTGCCCCTCTTTGACAAAACGTTCAGCTTCGGTTTGAGCGCGAGCAATTAGCGCCGTATCCGCCAGCGAGGCAATTTTCAAGTTCAAATCCCCGTGTTGCATTTTGCCGTAAATCTCGCCAGGTCCACGTAATTTCAAATCAACCTCCGCCAAATAAAATCCGTCCTGAGATTTCTCAATCTCCCGAAGTCGTTGACTCGGCTTATCGTGACCGCTCATCATCAAATGGCAAAAACTCTGATGTTTCCCGCGCCCAACTCGTCCGCGCAATTGATGCAATTGACTCAGTCCAAAATTATCCGCATTCTCAATCAACATCACCGTCGCATTCGGCACATTCACGCCAACTTCAACCACAGTCGTGCTGACTAACATATCCAGTTCGCCGTCCGCAAACTTCTGCATCACTTCAGCTTTTTCTTCAGCAGGAAGCTTTCCGTGCAACAGCTCAACTCGACGATGACTAAAAACAGTCTTGGACAATTTATTATATTCCGCTTCCACCGATTTTTTATCATTGTCTGGATTATCATCAATCAACGGACAAATAACGTAAGCTTGGCGACCTTTGGCTAACTCATTTTCAATCGATTCGTAAAGCTTCGGAGCTGATGCTGGCGACCAAATCTTAGTCTGAATTGGCTGGCGACCAGAGGGCAACTCGTCCAGAATAGAAATATCCAATTCTCCGTACAATGTCAGCGCCAAGCTGCGCGGAATCGGCGTGGCTGTCATACTTAAAAGATGCGGCATAAAATCAGACTTTTCTAACAAAGCTTGTCTTTGCTTCACGCCAAATCGATGCTGTTCGTCAATCACCGCAAATCCCAATTTATGATACGCAACCTTTTCCTGAATTAGCGCGTGCGTGCCGACCACAACATCAATGTTACCGCTAGCCAAATTGTCCAACAATTGACTGCGCGCCGCGCCTTTCACGTGACCCGTCAGAAGCGCAACAGACACACCAAATGGCGACAATAACTCGTCAAGCGTTTTCGCATGTTGCTGCGCTAAAATCTCCGTCGGCGCCATAATCGCCGTCTGAAAACCAGCCTTCGCCACTTCCGCAGCCACCAATCCCGCAACGACAGTTTTTCCCGAGCCAACATCTCCTTGTAATAACCGATTCATCGGATGATCAGACTCCAAATCTTGCAGAATTTGCCACGCAGCTCGGCGCTGAGCGTTGGTCAAAGGAAACGGCAATTGATCAACAAAACTCTTCACGACCGACTTATTAAACGGAATCTTCCAACCTGTTAATCTGGTCTGTTCTTGCTTATTAAATTGTGCCGCCAATATCATTTCGAACAGCTCCTCAAACGCCAGGCGCTCACGGCCACGAGAAATTTCCTCGTGAGTTTTTGGTGCGTGAAGAAATTTAACCGCCTCAGAACGACTAACCAATTTTTGGCGCCGAATAATATTTTCCGGCAAAGTTTCAGGCAAAAAATCCATAATTGGACGAATATTTTTCATCAAATCTTGCACGGTTTTCGGGCGGAGATTTTTGATCGATTTATAAACTGGCTGAATTCCAGAATTATTTTCCGCAGCAGTTTTGGCAATTTCTTTCGCCAGCTCGACGGACGGATTATTGATTTGATAGCGATTATATTGCATACCAAATTGGCCAGAAAAAATAAATTCCGCATCAGATTTTAATTGCGTTTCGCGGTACGGCTGATTGAACCAAACCGCCTTAACTTTGCCTGATTTATCCGCCAAAACCGCAGTCGTGATTCTAAGTCCGCGCCGAACAATGCGCGTCGAAACCGACTCGCAGTGCGCCTTAACAGTAACTTTTCCTGGCTGAAGATCTGCGATATTAACCGCGGTCGAATAGTCGTCATATGCTCGCGGCAAAAAATCCAAAGCGTCAGAAATCGTCCTAAGACCAGCCGCCGCTAGAGCCTGAGCAGTTTTCGGCCCGACGCCCTTAATTTGCTCGAGAGGAGTTGCTAGTTTCATCTACGAAACGGCGTTGATGCCTTCCAGAGCGTAGGCTGTATCTTCCCAGCCTCTCACACCGATTGAATCTACGCCCATTTGCTTCACTGGAAAATCATTGCCGCCTTCTTCAATTTTATCGCCAAAGAACAGCGTTTCTTCTTTCGACCAGCCGTTCAGTTCAAGCAACCTGCCAATTCCATAAGCCTTATCAATTCCCGGAAGCGTGATATCAGTACTGGTCGTACCGCCAATTCGCACTTCAAGCCCGGACAGCTTCTCCGCCACCTTGTCGCGATATATCGGACGGACATCCTTATATTTTTCAGCCCACGCATATTTATCTTCAGGTGTAGCTTGCTGACCCAAAGCCGACATAGTAATCTGGCTATGTCGATCTTCAATTATTTCACCCGCAGGATTTTCACACCAAATACCCATTTCCTTCGCAACTTCTTCCAACGCCGCGGTTATCTGAGTTTTTTGATCGTCGGACAAATCGTTCGCATACTGAATTTTCCATTCGGTATCAGCGGCGTCAAATCTATAATATCGAGTACCGCAAGTCGGCATCGCGTGGAATTTCTGAAGCAACTCCGGAGTAACATTCAGCCTGTCAATCACCTGCTTTTTTATCTGTTGAAACGTGCCGCCCGTGATCACACAAACATCATAATTCTCAAGCAATCGGCTAAGAATCCCCGCCATACGATCGCTAATTGGCGATTTTGTAATTGCTAGCGTATCATCCAAATCAAAACCGATAATTTTCTTCATTATTCGTCCCCTTCCATAATTAATACGAACGTGTTTTTGCCCTTCTTTAATAACGACGTGTCATTGACAACTTTATTTTCGGCAAGTTTTTCGCCGTTTAGGCTAATAGCTCCAGATTTTAACAATCGCTTTGCTTCGCCGTTAGAGCCAACCGCCCCAGATTCTACCAACGCTTCAATCACATCAATTCCAGCATCAACGCAAGGAATTTCTTCAGCCAAAGCACCTAAATCATCGTCCGACAATTTCTTAAAATCGCCGCCACCGAACAAAACCTCATTCACACGCTCAACAGATTCACGACGTACACTACCGTGAACAATGTCAGTAACTTCACGAGCCAAAACCTTCTGTGCCGAACGCGCACCTGGATTAACAGCGTGATTTTCGGCAATAGCTTCAATCGTATCGCGGTCCAACATCGTAAATATCTTCATATATTCAATCGCGCTCTCGTCATCGACATTCAGCCAGAATTGGTAGAATTTATAGACGCTGGTTTTATTTTCATCAAGCCAAACCGCGCCGCCTTCAGATTTACCGAATTTACGACCAGTCGACTTATTGATAAGAAGCGGTGCAGTCATTGCGTAAACTTCAGCATTTTCTTTTTTACGAATCAGATCCACGCCAGATAATAAATTGCCCCATTGATCCGATCCACCAATTTGCAGATTCACGCCATATTGATTAAATAGATGCCAAAAATCATAGCCCTGAAGCAAAGTGTAAGTGAACTCCGCAAAACTCAAACCTTTGCCATTATTAATGCGCGCTTTGAAAAATTCGCGGCTCACCAAATCTGCCATATTGAAATTCTTACCGATATCGCGAAGAAACGGCAGCAATTCCAGCTCAGCCAGCCAGTCAGCGTTATCAACCAAAGTAAAATCTCGTCCAGCAAAGATTCGCGAAACTTGGGATTTTAAGGCTTGCTTATTATGCTCAATTTCCTCGTACGGAAGCAGATTTCGCTCTTCCGTGTCGCGCATATCGCCAATCATTCCCGTGCCGCCGCCAACGAGCAAAAACACTTTATGTCCGCGCTCCAAAAAATGCCGAACCATCATATAAACCGCCAAATGCCCCACGTGCAAGCTGTCCGCCGAAGGATCCGTCCCCAAATAGAGCGTGAAATTCTCCGAATCGATAAGTTTGTCGTCAGTAAATGTGGTCTGATTCCAGAATCCACGCCATTGTAATTCTTCTGATAATTTCATATCACTCCTTTTCTATATATTAGTATAGCAATTTTACAATTGAAGCGAAACATATGCGTGATATAATAGAATTGTGAAGAAAAAGACTACGATAAGCACCGCCGGACACGGCTCAAGCGATAAGAAATCTCCGTCGAAACGGATGAACTTATATGCCAATTTGGCGCAGAAACATAAGGCTAAAAAAGATAAGGACGCGCGCGAACGAGCGGAATATTTGGCGACTTTACCAAAACATCCCGTAAAGCGGTTCTTTTATCGATTACATCCGAAGCGATTGGCGAAATATTGGTTCTCCAAGCGCGGCGGACTGATGGCGCTGAAAATTCTTGGCGTTAGTATTTTGTTGATGCTGCTACTTATCGGCGGAATGTTCGCTTACTTCCGCAAGGATCTCGATAAAATTCGCCCTGGCGAGCTTGCTAAACGCGTTCAAACGACTGTCACTAAATATTACGACCGTAACGACAATTTGCTTTGGGAAGATAAAGGCACAGGTAATTATCAATTGGTTGTCGAATCTTACCAGATTAGCGACTATTTGAAAAAAGCCACCGTCGCAATTGAGGACCGAAACTTCTATAATCACCACGGCATCAGTATTAGCGGTATGTTGCGCGCGATGCTCTCAACCGCTTCACGACGCCAAGTTCAGGGTGGATCGACTCTGACGCAGCAGCTAGTCAAGCAGGTTTTCTTCGCAGATGAGGCTGGCGACCGATCGATTAGTGGTATTCCTCGAAAGATCAAGGAAATCATCCTTGCAATTGAAGTCGAGCGCATGTATAGCAAGGATCAAATCCTGTCGTTATACCTGAATGAATCTCCGTACGGCGGTCGTCGTAACGGTGCAGAGTCTGCCGCTCAAACATACTTTGGCAAGCACGCTAAAGACCTGACGCTGGCAGAAGCGGCGCTAATTGCTGGTATTCCACAGAATCCAACTTACTATAATCCATACAACACCGCTGGAAATAAGGCTTTGATTGCCCGACAACATACAGTTTTGGATTACATGGCTGAGCAAGGCGTTATTACCAAAGATGAGGCTGAAAAAGCTAAAAAGATTGATATTTTAAGCACGCTTAAGCCACAGACCGAGCACTTGGAGAATATTAAGGCTCCTCACTTCTTACTAATGGTTCGCAATCAGTTGAGCAAAGAGCTTGGCGAATCAGTAGTTGGACGCGGTGGATTGACGATTAAAACCACCCTCGACTGGCGAATTCAGGAGAAACTTGAAAATGAAATGAAATCGTTCTTTGCAACAGGTCGACCAGATTCTGTGCGAATTAGTAACGGCGCCGCAACGGTCGAAGACGTTCAGACTGGACAAATCGTAGCACTTGTTGGTAGTCGCGACTTTAATTACACTGGCTTCGGTCAGGACAACGCCGCAGTTTCCTATATCCAGCCAGGCTCCACGATTAAGTCGCTTGTCTTTGCCCAATTGTTCGACAAACACGACAGTAAGCAAGCATACGGTAGCGGCACCGTCTTAGCTGATGAGAACATTGATAAACTGTACGGCGCAACTCTAAGAAACTGGGACAATAAGTTTATGGGTGCCATCAATATTCGAAGAGCGCTAGCTCTATCTCGAAACGTCCCAGCCATTAAAGCCGCTTACATCGTTGGCGACGGATCCGCTAAACCAGTCGTCGAGGGAATCCGCAGGATGGGCGACACCAACTATTGCCGCCAGGAAGAAAATGCCGGCGGTTACGGACTCGGTGCAGCAATTGGCGCATGTGGAACCAAGCAGACGGAATTAGTAAATGCCTACTCAACATTGGCGCGAATGGGAGTCCAAAAAGACGTCTCAAGCGTGATTGAAGTGAAGAACAGCCAAGGCGAAACTCTGAAAAAATGGAAAGATGAAGGCAAGCAAGTTATCGACTCGCAATCAGCATACATCGTGAATGACATCTTGTCAGACCGAACTCCTGGACTTCACGGCTGGATGGGCGTCAATGGCGTTCGAACCTCTGCAAAGACTGGTACATCCGACAAAGGCTCGCAGCCAAAAGACCTCTGGATTATCAACTACAGCCCAGCTCTGGTCATGGGAATGTGGCTCGGAAACTCCGACACTAGCGTGATTGGTACATCAGCTTCTAACTACGGAATGCCGGTGATTAGAAAGGTTATGGAGTTCGCCCACACCCAAGTTTACGCCAAGGAGGGCAAATGGAAGTCAGGTCAATGGTATGAGCGACCAAGCGGAATCCAGACTGTCAACGGTGAGCTCTACCCGTCATGGTGGAATAAGAGACAAAGTCAATCTACAGAGAAAATCACCTTCGATAAAGTCTCTAAGAAAAAGGCAACAGACTGTACTCCGGATGGCGCAAAGGAAGAGATTGAAGTGACAAAGATTATCGATCCTTTGACTAAGAAAGAATCAATTACCGTTCCTTCAGGGTACGACGCGAACGCAGAAGATGACGTTCACAAGTGCGACGACACTAAACCGCAAATTGGAGCAATATCATACACCAACAGTGGTAAGAAATATACGATAAATGTCGACGTTACAGCAGGAACTTGGGGCTTATCGGCAATCGAAATTACCGTGGATGGAAAGAGTATTAAGAGCTCAGAAGTTACTTCAAGCGGCAAGCAGACCGCCACAGTAGAGCTTGATACGACAGGAGCGCACACAGTTTCTGTAACCGTAAGAGACTCGGCATATTACACCGCCACTTCAACTGGCAGCATCCAAGTTAACTAAATAAACTATTGTTTATTCACCAAATTAATCAGCTCAGCCTCGTGTTGAGCTGATGTTTTTGAGCGACCATTTGTGCGCTTTTTAGGAACGCTAGTCTTCTGCTTTACAGGTTTTTTCTGTTCAACCACAAGCTTCGCAAACATCATTTTTCCAGCGTCGGTCTGCAAGCTTCGGATAATCTCAATCTTCTTCGTTTGTCCAATGTAGCGCTTGGCGTTTTCAACAACCACCATCGTTCCATCTTTCAAATAGCCAACTGCCTGATGAGAATCTTGTCCCTTCTGCGACAACTCCAAATCCAGCTCATCACCAGGCAAATAGCTCATCCTCAAACTTTTCGCCAGCTCATTGATATTCAAAACCTTAACGCCGTCAACTTGCGCAACCTTATTCAAATTGTAATCAAGCGTCAGCACTGCCGCGTCCATTTCCTTCGCCAATTTCAACAAGCGAGAATCCACGCCCTCCGGCACGCGAATATTGTCATCGTAAAGCTCGAATGAAGACTTCAAAATATCCTTAAGCTCCTTCACGACATCCATACCGAATCGCGCTCTTTCACGCTTGTCGTGATCTGCGCCGTCGGCTAACAATTGCAATTCTGTCAAAACACTCCTCGGCACAATAATTTTACCTAGCAAAAATCCAGTCTTCGCTAGCTCAGTCACTCGCCCGTCCATGAGTACTGATGTGTCGACCAAAATCGGTGCCGCGCCCACTGACGAATTTCGTCGCGGTTTTGCCAAGAAATAAACCTCAGCAGCCAAGCCAAGCAACATTATAATTATTATCAATCCGTAAAAATCTTTCATTTTTTCCCTTTCTATTGTAAATAGTCAATCAGCGCCTGTCGCATATCGCTGACGCCTTTTATAAATTTATCTTTATGAACTTTCGGCGCAATCGCATAAGTGAAGCCCAGCTTCTTCGCCTCTTTAATTCGAGCTTGCCAATTCGTCGCCGAGCGAACCTCGCCGCCCAAACCAATCTCGCCAAACACTACAGCGCCTTCGTCCAGACTTCGCCCAGCACTAGCACTAGCAATCGCCATCGCCACAGCCAAATCAGCAGCTGGATCATTCAGCTTTAATCCGCCAACCACATTGACATAAATATCTTTGTCCGCCAATTTTAACTTCGTTCGCTTCTCCAAAACCGCCACCAACAAATTCAATCGATTCAGATCAAAACCACTCGCCGTGCGCTTAGGATAGCCAAAATTCGTCGGATTAACTAGCGCCTGAATTTCCACCAAAAGCGGACGTGCGCCTTCCATGGTCGCCAGCACAATTGACCCATCCAGATTCTGACGCTCTGCCAGAAGTTCCGCCGACGGATTCTTCACGATTCTTAGACCCTGCTCGTCCATCTCAAAAATAGCCGCTTCATTGGTCGAGCCGTATCTATTTTTCTGCGCACGAACAACTCGAAAACCACCATATCGATCACCCTCAAAATTCAGTACAACGTCCACCAAATGTTCCAATATTTTCGGACCAGCAATTGAGCCCTCTTTGGTAACGTGACCAACCAAAATCACCGCCGTACCCGAAGCTTTGGCGGCACGAATAATTACATTTGACGAGTTTGTGATTTGACTAACCGACCCCGGAGCCGAGGAAATTTCGCTAAGTGAGATCGTCTGAACCGAATCGACAATCGCCAGATCATATCCACCCTGCTGAATTGACGCCGCAATATCTTCCGCACTATTACTGGACGCCAATTGCATTTTTTCCGAATCAGCCGCACCCAAACGCTCCGCACGAAGCTTCACTTGAGAAACCGACTCCTCGCCGCTTACATATAGCACCGATTTTGATTTGGCAATATGTGCCGCAACTTGCGCCAGCAGCGTACTCTTTCCAATTCCTGGCTGACCCGCCACCAACACCACGCCGCCAACCAGAAAACCGCCGCCCAAAACAGCGTCCAAATCATCAATTCCAGTACTTAATCTTTCTAGCCCAGACTCAGAAGCAGCTTCACGAATGCTAGACGTTTTCAAGGCTTTGCCGCGCCCAGCAGATTTATCAACAACGGACGACCCGCCAGAAGAAACGACCTGCTCGACTAGCGAATTCCATTCCCCGCAATTTTCACATCTGCCAGCCCACTTTGAAAAACTAGCCCCGCACTGCTGACAAACAAATTGACTTCGAGCTTTCGCCATTATTTCGCCCCCTCCAAACTATCCAAACTTTTATTCAATTCATCAATCTGCACACCCAATTCCCTGAGCCGCAAAACATCGGAATTGTAAGAATTAATCTCAGAATTCAAATTGGCACGCCTTTCATTCAATTCCGAGAGCTCCGCCTTCAAGGCTTGGCGTTGACTATAAAAATCACTCTGCGACAAGAATCCACCACTAATGCCCGCTCGCCGATTAAAGTCCGCCACGCGACCATTATAATCCGCCAAATCAGTTGAATACTGTGATAATTCTCTGTTCAATTTTTCCTTCCGGACCTTCAACGACCCACTCAACTTCTGCGCTTCATTTTCCCTGGACTCAAATTTTTCTTGATATTGCGCGTGCAATTTCACCACTTCGGATCTATCAGTAAAATACCGTCGATAATATTCTTCCAGCTCGTCGCCCAAATTGGCAAATTCCGTCCCTAAAATCGAATGCAACTCGTTAGCTCTCGTTCCAGGTTGCGCACGATCATAATATTCCATACGCTCGGACAATTTCTTATTTTTCACATTGTTATAAGCCTGCTCCAAAAGCTCGCTCAAATGAGATTTTTCCGACGCACTCAACCTTTCCCAAGCAGCGTGCAGCATCTCATGCGCCGCCGTCACTTCTTTCACGCCATCAAGCTCAGAATTGGTCACGTTATAAATATAAATATCCCTAGACGACGGATTATAACAGCCCAAAATCGCGTTTCCTTTTTCTACGCGACGGCAATCTTCGTTGAATTCATTCGCCGATTTAATCTGCGGATTAGAAACATAGAACATTTTCCTGCCAGTGTCTGACATTCTCACGCGATCAGCAATAGCGACAATTTCCGCACTCGGCTTATATTGCCACAGCGTAATCTCGTCAATAATTTGCTGACGATTCGCCATCACAAAAACCGCAGTAGAAAGCACAATTATAGGCGTGAGGACGCTGAATATTTTACGCACGATTGACATTAATCACCACCTTATCATTATCAATTTTAGCCTCCAGCGTGTCGCCAGGTTTTGCTTTATTGGACAATAAAGCATCACTCAACGGATCCGCCAACTCCGACTGAATTGTTCGTCTTAAAACTCGCACGCCGCGTTGCTCGTCAAATCCTCGATCAATCAACCAACGCTTCGCCGAAGAAGCAATATCAAGCGTCATTCCATGTCGACCAACAGCTTCGATTAAGTCAGACGTGAGATTGTCAAAAATCTTTCGCACGACCGAACGAGACAACGGCTTAAACGTAATCACGCTATCAAATCTGCCAATCAATTCTGGACGCAAAAACTCCTCAAGCTCACGCAGAGCGGCACGCGAATTTTTCTCGTGACGATTTTCGCTAGCCAACTTTTTCTGCCCAGACGCGCCAAATCCCAGCTCCGAATCTTGAATCATTTGCTCAGCGCCGACGTTGCTCGTCAAGATGATAATCGTCTGCCGAAAACTCACCGTTCGTCCGTGAGAATCGCTCAACTTGCCGTCCTCCAAAATCTGCAAAAGCAAATTCAGAACGTCAGGATGCGCCTTTTCAATTTCATCAAACAACACCACACTATATGGTCGACGACGAACTTTATCCGTTAATTTCCCGCCATCCTCATAGCCAACATAACCAGCCGGCGCACCAACCAGCCGACTAGCCGTGTGACGCTCGGAAAACTCGCTCATGTCAATTTTAATCAAACTATCATCGCCGCCAAAAACTTCCCGCGCTAGAACTCGCGCCAATTCCGTCTTACCAACTCCAGTCGGACCCAGAAAGATAAACGACCCAAGCGGCCCGCTCTGACGACTTAGCCCGGCTTTATTACGACGAATCGCGCGTGCCAGTTGCTCAATCGCTTCATTCTGACCAAGAACACTTTGACTCAGTCGCTTCTCCAGACGAATCAAATCCTTCATCTGATTTAACGATAATTTGTCAATCGGAATATTCGTCATTGCCGAAACCGCTCGCCGCAAGTATTCATCAGTCAACACAGGTTTATCGCTGACTTCATCTTTCAGCGCTTCGGCTTGTAATTCCAATTGCCTCATTTGCATCTTAAACTCTGCGGCTTTTTCATAATCCTCAGCTTCGACCGCGGCGTCAATTTTTCCAGCCAATCGCTTAATTTGGCGAGCCAACTTATCCTTACGTGACAATTTTATTGGCGAACTAGACTTCAATAAACTCGCCGCCTCGTCAATCACGTCGATCGCTTTATCTGGCAAAAATCGCTCCGTCACGTAACGCCGGCTCAAATCCACCGCCTCAGTCAACATTTCGTCAGGAATCTGAACTTGATGATGTTTGGCTAATTTTCTTCTCAAGCCTCGCATCATATCTACCGCCTCTTCTGGCGATGGCTCATTAACCGTTACCGACTGAAAGCGCCGTGATAACGCAGCGTCTTTTTCGATATGTTTTCGATATTCATCAAACGTCGTCGCGCCAATTAGTCGCACCTCGCCTCGTGACAATGCTGGCTTCAATACATTCGCCGCATCCATCGAGCCTTCGGCCGAACCAGCACCAACCAACAGATGCAACTCGTCAATAAACAAAATAACTTCTTGATGTTTTTTCGCGACCACCAGAACTTTTTGCAATCGCTCCTCAAATTGCCCGCGATATTTCGTTCCAGCAATCATCGCCGTCAAATCCAATTGAAAAAGTCGCTTACCCTTCAAAAATTCGGGAACTTTATTATCAGCAACTCTTTGCGCCAAGCCCTCAACGACCGCAGTTTTACCGACGCCAGGTTCGCCAATTAGCGCTGGATTATTCTTGCTACGCCGACCTAAAATCGTGATCATTCGCTGAATTTCCGACGCTCGACCAATCACCGGATCCAAAAATCCTTCGCTGGCACGCCGCGTCAAATCGACACCGAATTTCTCCAAAACTCGCAAATCGCCAGAATTTTTACTTGCCGTACTGCGTTCACTCTGCAGAGATTCAAATTGCTGTTTATCAAACACGTCTTCCAGACTTCCACGCAGATTGTCAATGTCAACGTTCATATCTCGCAGCAATTTAGTCGCTCGCGCCTCGTGCTGTTGCAACATTCCATAAACGATGTGTTCCGTGCCAATTTTTTCCTGCCCAAATTCAACCGCTAATTGCCAAGCAATTCTTATCAACTCAACAACTTCAGCACTCAAACCCTTACTTACAATCGTAATCACCAGCGGCTTCGCAGTCAGGTTCAACGCCATTTCCGCACGATCCAAAGTTACGCCGTTTTCAGCCAAAATCTTCGCGCCTAGCGACGAATTTTGTGCCAACACACCAAGCAAAATATGCTCCGTGCCAACATATTCACTCCCCTCATTATGCGCCAGAAAACCAGCTCGCCCCAAACTGGCTCGAGCCGTTTCCGTCAGCCGAGGTTCTAATTCAGAAAAATCTTCTGACATATCGCCCTCCTTTCGTTTTCGGCGATTCGCAGAAGGCAGCTTATTCCGCCACCTCCTCAACTACGCTCATCAAGCTATCCTCAATATTCTTTCGAGGTTTTGGCTCCGCCTTAACAGGAGCTTTTGCTTCGATGTCTAATTCATAACCAGTCAATCGACTTGCCAAGCGAACATTCTGTCCAGCGCGACCGATTGCTATCGACTGCTGATCTTCGCTAACATAAACCGTCGCACGCTTCTCGTCTTCATTGACAGTCACGCTCAAAACCTCTGCCGGACTCATCGCATTAGCAATAAATCCAGCCGCATCTTCCTCGTATGGAATAATGTCAATCTTTTCCTGCTCGCCAATTTCATTCATCACAGCCTGAACGCGGGCGCCGTGACCGCCAACAAACGTACCAACTGGATCAACGCCAGGTAGCGCTGAAGAAACCGCCAATTTGGTTCGGCGACCAGCTTCGCGAGCGATTGCCTTAATCTCAACCGCACCAGTTTCCATCTCTGGGACTTCTTGATTGAACAAGAATCGTACAAATTCTTCATTGCCGCGACTAAGAATCAATTGCGGACCGCGACCTTCGCGCTCAATGTCCTTAATATAAACCTTAATTCGACGACCAACACCGTAATATTCGCCAGGAATTTGCTCACTCTGAGGCATAATTCCAACAGCCTTGCCAAGTTCAATTCGCACGACACGTGGCTCAACTCGCTGAACCGTACCAATAACAACCGTACCGATTTTATCTTCAAATTCCGCCAAGACAACTTCACGCTCAGCCTCGCGCAAACGCTGCAGAATCACTTGCTTAGCGGTCTGAGCAGCAACTCGACCAAAAGTCGTCACATTATGAGTTTCCATCACAACTTCACCGCCAAGTTCAGCCGCAGGATCTATTTCATTAGCTTCCTCTAGGTCAATTTGATTGGCATCATTCTCAACTTCTTCAACAACAGTTTTAACAACCGACACAACAGCCGTACCGTTGTTGATATTCAAGCTTGCGCGAACCAACTGATCTCGCGTACCGTTATCACGACGCCAAGCCGCCGCAATAGCCTGCTCAATCACGCTCAAAACTGTTTCTTCTGGCAAGTTTTTTTCCTCAGCAATCGTACGCACTGCCAACGTCAACTGCTTAATGTTCAAATCTTCCATTACATTCTCCTTCTTATTAATTATATCTTTTTCCGTCTCAAACTTCCATAAACGAAAAACTCCGACCTGCTGGCCGGATGAGTACTCTTTTATTGTAGCGGAAAGATTTTATTCTGTCAATCCAATTCTTTTCGCCAAAGAGATAAACACTTATTATCAGCCGGCGATATTTGGTCAAATCCAATTCTTTGGTAAAATCCTTCAGCGGATTTCAAGGAATACAATTTGACAGCACGCGCGTCTGGATATTCACCAGCCAAAGCTTCAATAGCCGCCCGACCAATTCCTCGCTTGCGCGCAGCTTCTCTAACAAAAAGATCTTCTATAGTAACCTCGCCGTCACCATTAGAACATACAGTCATAAGCCCAGATGACAACTCTTCACCAGGAGCATCGATGGCAAAAACATCGCTACCGCAGTAATTATTCATGTCTTCTACATATTCTATTAAATCCTTTTTCGCGCCATTCGTGAACTCGCAGCCCAAAACAGACTCCGAATGAGCTATAGCCGCCCGTTCCAAGGCCTCATCATCATTCACCGACAATTTGGTAAGATATATTTCAGGATTCATTCTAACATTTTATCATAAAAATATATTTTGTCAATATTACACTTCCACGCACTTTTCCAGAATTCCCGACATCGCGCTTTTTTCAGCTTCCGTTACCCACAAATGATATTTTCGTTTCACAGCCACTTGTCGCGCAATATATTGACACCTAAAAGATTTATTACTCGGTAGCCAAGTTGCCGCGTCGCCATCGCCTTTGGCCTGGTTCGCTGGACCGTCAACCGCCAATAGATTTAACGGATCGTTCGCCAATTTCTCTCGCTCCTCTGGAGAAATTTGCTGTGCGCCCTTTTGCCAAGCATCGCTCAAAGCCACGACGTGATCAATCTGAACCTTAGAGCTGGTTTTTTCGCCGCGCTGAAATTGAATTGTTTGACCAGTGTACGGATCATTCAGCACACCCGACAAAACTCGACATTTTTCATCAATTTTCTCATCCGTCAAATCTCGCACCAGAATCACTTCCCGCACAGAGCACCCGTTAATTTTGCCCCAGCCGTTGCCGAATTGCTTTCTGGAATAGCCAGTCTTTGGCGCACGTCCTTTAACTTCTATTTTTTCCAATTCCGATTTGGCGTTCGAAGCACCAAATAATTCTCGTTGCGTTGAAGTTTGAATTGTCTGAGGTTCGGGTTGCGAAATTCGCGAGGCCCAAACCGCCACGCCAGCCACCAAAATTACCAGCGCAATCACCACTTGCCGACGTCGTATTTTATTCACCCTCATGACTGTATTATAATTAAACTATGACTAAAGTTCCACGCTTACTTGACACATTCACACCAAATCATTACAACCTAACTCTTGATTTAACACGCGCCGAGGAAAAAGAATTTTCTGGCACAGTTATCATTTCTGGCGAGTCCACCGGCGAATCAATTTCACTACACTCCAAAGGCTTAACAATTCAATCAGCCACAATCGACAATCAGCCCGCCGACGTTTCATTTGGTGAGTTTGACGAATTGAGATTATCTCAGCCGAACCTTGAAAACGGAAAACACACAATTCACATCATTTTTTCCGGAAATATTACTGACGCAATGCACGGCTTGTATCCTTGTTATTTCACTCACGACGGCATTAAAAAACAACTTTTCGCTACTCAATTTGAATCACATCACGCCCGCGAAGTTTTCCCTTGTGTTGATGAGCCGGCCGCCAAAGCTGAATATGATTTGACACTGGTCACCCGAACAGGAATAACGGTTTTGGGAAATATGCCCGTAAAATACGAAGAAGAAAATGGCAATTCTCTCACGACGACATTTGAGAAAACACCACGAATGAGCAGTTACCTTCTGGCTTTCGTCATCGGTGAGTTGCACAAAAAATCCGCTCGCACCAAGTCTGGCGTCGAGGTCAACATCTGGGCAACACCAGCTCAGAATGAAAATACATTAGATTTTGCGTTAGACATCGCCACTCGCTCAATTGATTTTTATGACGAATATTTCGGGGTCAAATATCCATTGCCAAAATCCGACCACGTCGCTCTTCCCGATTTTTCCTCTGGCGCCATGGAAAATTGGGGATTGATTACTTACCGCGAAAGCTGTTTGCTTGCGGACCCAGAATTGACTCCAGAATCATCCAGGCGCTTCATTGCCACGGTTATCGCGCACGAGCTCAGCCATCAATGGTTCGGCAATTTGGTTACCATGCAGTGGTGGAACGACTTGTGGCTCAACGAAAGCTTCGCCAATATGATGGAATATGTAGCAATTGACGCGCTCCAGCCGGATTGGCATATGTGGGAAGATTTTGCCACGAATGAAGTAACGGCCGCGCTCAGACGCGACAGCTTGGACGGCGTTCAATCAGTTCAAGCCGACGTCAATCACCCAGACGAAATCAGCACTTTGTTCGACCCAGCAATTGTTTATGCCAAAGGCGGACGACTACTTGTTATGGTTAGAAAACTTATCGGCGAAGAGGCATTTCGCGCTGGTCTTAAATCATATTTTGAAAAATTCGCGTATAAAAACACTGTCGGAAATGACCTATGGCAAGAATTAGAGTCGGCGAGTGGTCAGCCAATCGTCAATCTAATGAACGCTTGGATTTCCCAACCTGGCCTTCCTGTCGTATCAGTTTCAAGCAGTCACGACGCGGCGATTCTAAGTCAGGAGAGATTCTTCATCGGCGAACACCAACCATCCGACACATTATGGCCGATTCCATTATTCGCAAACCAACCACTTGACGTAAAAATCTTGGATCAAAAAGAAACCACCGTTTCTATTGAAAAGCCATTGCAATTAAACTGCGGCTTAAGCGCCCACTTCGTCACCAAATATGACGAATCCACTCGCGAATATTTATTGAAAAACATTACAGAATTGCCAACCTTGGATAAGATTTGCATTTTACAGGACGCGACAATACTCGCCCGCGCTGGATTTGAAAACTCGGCGTCACTACTCCCATTGGCATTGTCGCTAAAAACCGAAACCAATGAAAAAGTCTTCGGTATGGCGGCTAGCGCCTTGACGGAACTGCGAAAATTCGTCGATGGCAATGACGCCGCCAGAGATTCATTAAAGAAAATTTCTGGAGAATTTGCGCGCGCCACATTTGAGGAATTGGGCTGGGATGAAAAAGCTGGCGAATCGGATGACGACCGCGAGCGGCGCACTACGGCTTTGAGTTTGATGATGTATAGTGAAGATGAAGAAGTTTTGAACGAGGCAAAAACGCGTTTTGATAGTAATAAATTGGAAGACTTACCGACAGAAATTCGAGCTTTAATTATCAGCGCAAACGTGAGGCATTTCGAGACGCCAGAGATGATTGAAAATCTCTTTTCTGCATATAAAAACACGCCGTCAAATGACCTGCAGAATGATATTGCAATTGGACTAACTTCCACCAAAAACCCTGAAACAGCAGAAAAAATTCTTGCCAACATTAAAAATTCCAATATTATCCGCCCACAAGACGCCAGCCGTTGGTTCGTGTATTTAATTCGGACCAGAGAAAGCCGCCAGATTGCTTGGAATTGGTTAAAGGAGAACTGGGCGTGGGTCGAAGATACATTTGGCGAAGATAAAAGCTACGACGATTTTATTCGCTATGCCGCCACAGCCCTACTGACAACCGACGAACTTGACGATTTCCGACAATTCTTTGAGCCGATGATGGACATTCCAGCCCTAGCCAGAACGATTAAGCTGGGAATTACCGAAATATCAGCACGAGTTGAGCTGATTAAACGAGACAAAGAGGCGGTTATTTCCGCGTTGTAAATAATTTGGTCGCATTATTTTGCGGTTTTTGACAAAATCTATTGACATTTTATTATATTAGTGGTATAAATGAGTACAGCTTTTGTTGATAGAACAAATGTTTTGTCCGAAAGCGCACTTTGACAAGGCAGTCATTGCGGGATGAGTTTCTATTTCTTTTTTTAAAAAATATCAAAAAGGGATAGGATCTCATCCTGCACTGAAGAAAAGTGCTTTACCACAGCCGAGTGGGGACGAGAGGAAGGAAAGAGCAATGCTCACGAAAGAAAATCTCGAAAGCATGCTAACCGAAAACACGGAGGCAATCTCCGTGTATACGGAAATTCTGAAGGGGAAGGTATCCACGCTGAATACCTACAACAATGGAATCAGCGATATCATGGGTGATTACCCTAACCTCCAGAAGACGCACATCCAGGAGGATTCGGAAGCCCTTCGAGATCTACTGGTCTCTATCTGCCATAATGGCCTGGAAGGGTCATTGGAGGCAGTACAAGGAAAGATCAACGAGATGCTGGGCGCAGTCTCATCCATAGCGGAAGAGGAGTCGTCTATGTCTGATTGGCCAGGATGCTACTGGATCCAGTACTGGAAATTCCTGCGTGATCTGAGAGATCTCATCACAACGGAAGTTCCCTTGTATCAGGCGAGCAACCTTGCTATCGCCAAAAAGCTTGCTGAGCTTGCGGATTAATTCGCAAGCAGAATGTACGATGAAGCAAACTTACTCTTCGCCACGATTGCCTTGTCGTACATTCCCTATAATTAATACACTTAACGTTAAAGAGTCCTCATTCGGGGCTGTTTTTTTATTCCAGCACCACACACTCTTTAGCTACGGGCGGATTTCCATCAACAGAAATTGCCAGCATTTGCATATCGCAGCTTTCATATTGCGCATTTTTGGCAATGAATATTTCAGCAGAAAAACGCATTTGCTGCTGTTTTTTATTTGTAATTGCCGCCAAGCCATCGCCGAAATTGTCATTTTTCCGATATTTGACCTCTGTAAAATATAAAATATTATCTTTTTTACTAACAATATCAATTTCGCAATACCGCGTTCGCCAATTCCGTTCTATAATCTCATGACCATCGCCCACCAACCAATCTGCCGCCACTTGCTCACCTTTATCACCAATTTGACGCGTCGTGTCTTTTTGCTGGTTTTTAGATTTTCCGTCGTCAGACGCATTTTGCGAATTCACCTCAACATTAGCATATTTAGCCAACGGCGCAAAACTCAGCCGATGTAGCGGAGTTACGCCCAGATTATCAATAGCCGCTCGATGCTTCGCCACACCATAACCAACGTGTGAAGAAAAATCATATCCCGGATAAATATTATCCTGCTTCGCCATAAACTTATCGCGAGCCACCTTAGCAATAATCGACGCCGCCGAAACGCTCGGAATCAAACCGTCGGCTTTCGCTATAATTGTTACATACTTTTCTAGCGGTGTACCCGCCAAAAAATTGACCGTCCCATCAATAATAATCTCATCAAACGTCGAGCCGTTTTTCCGACATTTCGCTTGAATTTCTTTGACTGCGCGCCGCGTAGCCAGTTTAAGCGCCTCGCTCATCCCTATTTCATCCAGCTCCTCAGCAGGAACCCAGCCCAACGCCCAAGCCGACGCTTGCTCGCGAATTTCCTCGTCAAGCAATTCACGTCGTTTTTTGGTCAATTTTTTACTATCATCAAGCCCTTCAATTTCAGCGCCACCCAAAACCACCGCACCAATCACCAACGGTCCAGCCCACGCGCCGCGACCAACTTCATCAATTCCCAGAATCACCCGACAATTTTCCCTTTTTCATCATAAAATCCACAATAATCCAGCCAATACAAACTGTTGCCGCGCCTAATGTATTCGCTAGAATATCCCAATTCGTGTCGTCTAATTTTATACTCGCCAAACCCGCCTTGACCATAAATAATTCCGCCAATTCGTTAATGCAACCTAACGCCGAAACTAAAGCAAAAACTGAAAATGCCGTCACCAGCCAATGCGCCCGCCATTTCATCGACGAAACCAAATACACCCAGAATAGCCCCGTAAATAGTCCGCCACCCACAAAATGCGTCGTAAAACTAGTGTCCTGTCCGTCAATTAACGGCGACGGCAAATACCAAGATATGAAAAACAACAAACACGCTACGTAAAGTAGCCAGCGATATTTTTGCTCACAATCAAAGCCGTTTCTTCTCAAAACGTAAGGCGTCGCCACAGCCAAAGTCGTCGGAACAAGGACGGATATATAATGAAATATTGCCATATTGAGATTATAACATGAGAAAACCGCCTCAGATTAAGAGACGGTTTTAACGATTAACCAATTGATAATTACGCGTCTTTATGGCGAGCCGCAACTTCAGCAGCCTTAGCGTCAAGTTCAGCCTGAGCGGCATCTTTTTCAGCTTGTTTTGCAGCAGCAGCCTGAGCAGCTTCTTCCTTCAAGCGTTCAGCTTCTGCTTCCGCCTTAACGTCATGAATGTCATTGACGGCGGCGCGATCGAAATTCTTAGCCGTCAAGCGAGCTGACTTACCGCTACGCTGGCGAAGGAAGCTTAAGAACTTGCGACGAACCTTAGCACGACGAACAATCTCAATCTTCTCAATCAGTGGACTGTGCATCAAAAATGACTTTTCAACGCCAACGCCTGAAGCGATCTTTCGAACCGTAATGCGTGATGTGTGTGATTTTTTATTGTCGGTACGGATAACAACACCCTCGAACATCTGAATACGCTCTTTGTTGCCTTCCTTAATTTTCTGGTAAACGCGAACTGTGTCACCACTGCGAGCATCGACAACTGCTTGCTTTTTTTGTGCTTGGTTGATTTTGTCAATCAATTGAAAACTCATAATTTTTTCCTATCTTCCGAACTCGCTCCGACTGGCCACGCAGTTGTACTTCTGCGGCTCCACGTCAAACAAGGCTCGAATATTTAACTCTCGTACAATTACATAAGATAATAACACAAATCTAAAGAAATATCAATTAAATAAAATTGGAGTATAATATAGTTATGGATTACAATAAATTAGCACTCGAACTACACGAAAAATACAAAGGTAAAATTACGACTAGCCTCAGAGATAAAGAAGAGCTTAATCGCGACAAACTTAGCGCCTATTACAGCCCTGGCGTCGGCGCAGTCAGCCAAGCAATTGCCGAAAATCCAGCCGATTTACCAAAATACACTTGGACAAACAATCTAGTCGCCGTAATCTCAGACGGCTCAGCAATTTTGGGCTTAGGCAATTTGGGACCAAAAGCCGCCATGCCAGTTATGGAAGGAAAAGCTTTGCTATTTAAGCATTTTGCCGATGTCGACGCCGTGCCAATTGTATTAGACGTTCACGAGCCAGAAGAAATCATTGCCACAGTTAAAGCCATTGCGCCAAGTTTCGGCGCCATCAACCTCGAAGACATCGCCGCACCAAAATGCTTTGAAATTGAAGAGCGATTGAAGGCAGAATTAGATATTCCAGTCTTCCACGACGATCAACACGGCACAGCTGTCGTTGTGTTGGCGGGCTTAATTAACGCCGCCAAATTGACAGGACGAAACCTGGCAGATTGCAAATTCGTAGTCATCGGCGCGGGCGCAGCTGGCACAGCAATCATCAAATTGTTAAATCTTTACGGAGCAAAAAACATCGTGGCGGTGGATAGCCGAGGAATTGTCGGAAAATCACGCACAGACTTGAACACTGAAAAAACCGCGCTATTGGAATATGTCGACGCATCACAATCTGGCTCAATTGAAGACGCCATCACTGACGCAGACGTATTCATCGGCGTATCGCGCGCAGGACTTCTCACTCCAGAATTAGTCAAAAAAATGGCGAAAGATCCAATCGTATTCGCGCTAGCAAATCCTGTTCCAGAGATTATGCCAGATGTCGCCAAAGAAGCCGGCGTCGCAATCATCGGCACGGGTCGTAGCGACTTCCCAAACCAAGTCAACAATTCCCTGGCCTTCCCTGGAATTTTCCGCGGCGCATTAGATCACGGAGTTAAGAAAATCACCGATCAGCACAAATTGGCGGCCGCTGAAGCGCTAGCCAACCTGGTCGAAAACCCAACCGTCGACAAAGTCGTCCCAACCGCATTTGACGAGGGTGTTGTTGAAGCTGTCGCGAATGTAATTAGATGACCCTAAGCACCGGCACCGTACTTAGCTGCATCACGAGAGTCGCCATCTATGAATAGAGCTACTAACGACTCCTGATTTTGTTTGTCACAAGCCCCCAAAAATAACACCATTTCAGTCACTCCAGCTTTCTGAAGAGATTTTTTAGTCTCACTTTCATCGGGCATATCCTCAACGCTGACTTTTGACACATAAACCCTCTTGGCGTTATGCGTTTGTTCTTTCCAGGCGTAAATTATAAACGGATAAAGCTCTTTTAATCTATTATTTAAGCCAACTGGCAAACCGACAGACTTATCTTCTGAAGTTGCCACGCATTTGGCGGCCATAATTAATTTATCCTTAATAATGGGCAGAATACTCCGTTTCTTCTCGTCGTTTTCGTATCCAGTCATTTTATGCTCGACCTTTTTAGCCTCTTCAGTGCGCGCGTCAATTACTGCGACTACAGTACCGTCACCACCACGCTCAACATGCAGTACATCTACAATAGAATCTTCTTTAAGCCACGGAAACGTCTCGCTATCAAGCGCCACAACATCTCCCGCCTTTAGTCCAATTTCTATCAACTGAGGGCTGCTTTCTTCGATTGTCAGCTTCGGTTTATTCGACCTTTTTCTCTTAGCGACTTTTTTCAAAGACCTACTCGCAATTTCACCCGTCACTTCGTAGGTTCTGAATTTTTCAGAAAGAACCTTTAGCTCGCCTTCTAGAATTGACCCCATTTTCTCTTCCGCCACAGATTTAGCAAGAGTCTGTGCATTCAGGCAATTTTCCTCAAATACAATTTCAGCATATTCACGAGCCAACAGCTCCTCGTCCAGATCTCTCATCCTGCCTACACAGTCGAGCATGGCTTTTACCAACTCCAGATCTCTTTCGTAATTAAAGAAGGCTTCAACGCGCTCCATACGCACATCACTCTCGCCTCCGAGCATCGCCTCAAGCTCATCAGCTTTAAGTATTGAAAAATTTGTCAATAGCTCAACCAAGTGATGTGTCTTTTCGCGAACTGGATCGTATTCGGGTCGACTTATTCCAAATTCTACAGACGAAGAAGTGCTGTCTTTTCTATAAATCCCATCAATCACAGATCTCTTAGTCTCTAATGTGAGTTGTATATATTCATAATCGGCATCATCTCGTCTGAGATTGTTATTCTTCTGAAATTTCTTTACTGTAGGAATTTTATATCCTTTAAGATTGCAATACTTCGGAACATTAACTTCCGCTATTTTAGCGGGAAAAATTTTATCTAACGACGATATGAAAGCATCGAGCGAGGTTTTATATTCCTTATTAAACTCTTCTTTCAATCGAGAACTCACTTCATCAAAATCGTAGCGAACATCCAAATACTCGGGAGACTGATCGTACACATCCCTAGCCTGCTTAAGAGTATCGATTACAGGCTTATATTTCTCAACCAAATCCTTAAACATAGATGAGTCTTTAGGAACATCTTCATATATATATTCAAGGAAATTGATAACAGTATCGAAAATTTCACAGACAGAGTCTTTCTCAGACTCTGAAGGTTCACTATCGTAATAAGAGTGTTCCGGAATTTCGCTCATAAACTGATATTTTATCAGTTTATGGCTATAAAGTCAATTATATTACTCTGTTAACTTCTTCTAGTGTTGTTTCGCCACGAAGAGCCGCCAACACGCCAGCCTGAAGCAACGTCACCATACCATCTTCTTTTGCAGCCTTTTCAATCGCTTCCGTATGAACATCCTCAACATCGCCGCGCAAGAATTTCTGAATATTCTCGCTCACGACCAGTTGTTCCATTACTGGAATTCGCCCCTTATAGCCAAACGGAACGTCGTCCGTTGGCACCGCACGCCAAAGCTTAAACGTATCCAAATCTGGGCAATCAACATTCTCTGGCAAATCCTTCAAAACTTCTTTTACCCACTTACGAGTCGCCTCATCTGGCTCATATTCTTCCTTGCTATCATCCCACAATCTCCTCACCAGTCGCTGGGCAATCACCAGCCGAACCGCCGAGCTAAAAATCGGATTTTGCCCAATCATATCGATCATACGACTAAACGCCGCCGCAGTTGAATTAGCGTGAAAGCTGGACAGCACCAAGTGCCCCGTAATTGAAGCTTGAATCGCAGTCTTCGCAGTTTCATTGTCGCGAATCTCACCGACCATCACCACATCTGGGTCAAGACGCAAAACACTACGCAAACCATCAGCAAACCTCTGTCCATTCGTCGTATCAATCGGAATCTGAGCAATCCCAGGAATCGTATTTTCTACAGGATCCTCCAGTGTGATAATCTTTCGGTCTGGCGTATTAAGAGCATTAAGAATGCTATATAACGTTGTGGATTTTCCCGAACCAGTCGGACCAACCATCAACAACATCCCGCGCGGATGAGAAACAACTTCATCAATTTGCTTGCGCTCTTTCTTTGAAATGCTCAAGAGATCCAAATTTAACATTGACTCATCGAAATTGAACAATCGAAGCACCAAGTCCAAGCCATACACCGTCATCACAGCTTCCACGCGCAAATTCAGCACATGCGATGCGCCATCTCTATGAATTTCCTGCTGCATATGCCCAGATTGAGGCTCTCTGGAAGCGGTAGAAATATTCGCACGCGACGCCAAAGTCGCCATAATCACTCGATACCTATCCCTGCCAAGTTCCGCCACCGTATGCAAAGCTCCGTCAACACGCATACGAATTCGAATCGATTCGCGCTGATTTTCGATGTGAATATCCGACGCGCCCAACAAATCCGCTTGGTCAATCAAATAGTTAAACACATCATTCGTACCCACGGAAGCCAAAGTCTGCGTAACCTGCGCCAGAGTATCGCTATCACCTTCCTTGGCAATTTCGATGTTATCGTAGATCACCTTTTTTGGCGGATCAAACCTGAGCATAATTGATCGAAACGCCGAACCAGAGATTAAGAAAAAGAAGATTCGCTTGCCATTTTCAACGTATTGGCTTTGCATTTTCTTCATCAACGACTCAGAAGTTTGCGATGTAACGCCAAATCGATAAGACTGATCTTCCTCATTAAAGGCTAACGGAACCAGCCGACCCTTATACATTTCTTCTATCGTCAAAACACCCTTAAGCAAAGGTAAAGTCTCTTCAAATTCCCGCCCATCAAGATATTGAAGTCCTAAAATTGACGCTCGACGACGAGTAGCTTCCTCATCTTGCTCACGGCGTCGCGCCTGAATTTTATCTTCGTCCATATGAAAATTATACCAAAAAGCTTACGGTTTTACGAGTGATATAATAGTAATATGAATCCAGAAATTACTCTGTTAGTCCACAATATTCGCTCAACGCATAATGTTGGGGCAATTTTCCGCACGGCCGAAGGATTTGGCGTAAAAAAGATTATTCTTAGTGGCTACACGCCGTATCCAGAATTGAGTTTATGTAGCAAGGCGCCTGCTTGTGCGCTTGTCGATGGAGAAATTCGATCTGAAGATCCTCGCCTGCCGCATATTCGCGAAAAAATCACCAGCCAAATTCATAAAACAGCCTTAGGCGCGGAGAGTTTGGTGCCATTTGAGTTTTATGAAGATATCAACGATTGGATTAAAGAAAATCAGCGAACAGAAAACTTGCCAATTATCGCGCTGGAGCAATCGAAAGATAGTGTGATGTTGCCAGAATTTCAGCCGCCTGAAAAATTTGCGCTGCTACTCGGAGAAGAAGTCCACGGAATCACGCCGGAGCTTTTGGATAACTGCGATTTCACCGTAGAAATCCCGATGTTCGGTCAAAAAGAATCATTCAACGTGTCGGTCGCAACAGGAATTGCGCTATTTGGACTGATTTTCCCGAGAACGAAATAATCTCAACAACACATAAATAAATTCCTCAAGTCTGCTTATTGACTTTATTAACTATATGTGTTATATTTGTATGAGCTTTCTTTGAAATCCCTCAGAGAAAGTAGTCCCTACAGAAAAGAGAAGGAGAAGAGATGTCATTTGACAACATCTTCTTAGTAGCAATACTGGCAACCATGTACATCGCGTGGTACGCCTATGCATCACCTTCGGGCGTTAGTCTAAAGGCACATACGCTAGCCATCGCCTCAGCGGCATGGCTGTTACTTTTCTTCGCCTACTACATGGTGGAGGAATCGCCTCATCGCCCAACACACCACACGGCAGTGATATACATATATTGCTGTGTGATGGCTCTCACATACACAATCCTTTATCACAAGGGCTGTATTGAAGAGCACAAAAAACTGCGGGACAAGTCCCGCTGACAGATAGTTAGCCCGCCAGAGCAACCGGCTCCGGCCGAGGCCTCTGTCAGCGGGCTAACTATCACTTTATAACTACACACTCTTCACCCAGAGTGTTTTTTAATTGGCTTAATAAATTGTCATTAGCATCCACCTTAAACGGCAGACGCATGGCTGATTTTTCTTTCTCGCCCAGCACCAAAACCACGTCAGTCGTGCCGGCATTCTCACCACAAACAGACTTCATTTTCACTAACCGCGAATGGTCATTCGGATCTTTAATATACACAAATAACTTTGAAGCGGGAATTTCTGGCGCAACATTAACAGGCGTCGAATGAGCTTTTGACTGCGGTTTGGTGGCGTCATTCTTTACGGCAGACTTCGGAGAAACTCCATTTTTCTGATTACGATAAGCTTCACGGCGCTCTTTTTTTACGGCAGCGCTAATTTTTGGCGCATCCATTTTACGGCCAGTCGACTCATAGCCATTGATATCGTTATCCGTAATCGCAATAATATCATCGGCAATTAGTTTACTTTCATTGCCCAAATTTCCGTCACGATCTCGCGCTGAATTTTTACCAGAAACTCGAATCACCGCGTCCTGAACCAGCTTAGCGCCAACTTTCTCATACAGATTTGGAAAAACAATTATCTCACCCTCGCCGAACTTATCCTCAATTCCCACAAACGCCATTTTTGAACCGCTTTTTGTGACAATTGTACGAACCGTGCTAATAATTCCCCCGACCGTCATCATTCGACTGTCGTATTCAGGAACTAGTTGCGTCAATGGTTGAGTTTGCTCGCTCAAATACGTTTCATACCTATCAAGCGGATGCGCCGAGATATACAACCCCAACAATTCTCGCTCCCACATCAAGCGCTCTTTGTCGTCGTGTTTCACGGGAGCCTTCTGGAGATGAAGAGTCGATTGGACACTCGCTGCGTCATCGCCGCCCAGCATTCCAAACAAATTGGTCTGCCCGCTGGCGGCTTCTTTTTGGAGCTTGGACGCAAATGACGTAATAGAATCCAGGTTGAACAGCAAATCAGATCGATCGCCCATATCATCAAATGCACCAGACTTAATAAGCGACTCCCAGGCTTTTCTATTGAACTTGCTGGTTGAAACACGCTTGGCAAAATCTTCCACCGACAAGAACACACCCTCCTCGCGCGCTCGCAGAACTTCCTCGACCGCACCAACACCAACGCCCTTCACCGCCGACATTCCGAAGCGAATTTTATTCTCATTCGGCACCACTGCAAACTCAACGAATGACTCGTTTACATCAGGGCTCAACACGCTAATTCCCATGTGCTTACATTCGGTGATTTCAATTGCCAGACGATCAGTGTCATCATGGTCGCTAGTCATAAGCGCCGCCATAAATGCGTCAGGATAATGCGCCTTCAAATAAGCCGTCCAATAGGCGATCAAACCATAACAAGCGGCGTGCGACTTATTGAAACAATAGTTGGCGAACTCTTCCAGCTGAGTCCAGAAAGTTTCCGCAATTTCCTTAGTTGCGCCACCAACTTTAACCGCACCCTCGACAAATTCAGGTTTGACCTTTTTCATCAAGTCAATTTTCTTCTTACCAACAGCCTTACGCAATGTGTCAGCCTGACCACCAGTAAATCCACACCATTCCTTAGAAATCTGCATAAACTGCTCCTGATAGACCAAAATTCCGTAAGTATTTTTCAGCGAGTTTTTCATTCCAGAATGCAGATAAGTTATTTCTTCTTCGCCGTGTTTGCGCCTAATAAAACTGTCAATAAACTGCATTGGACCCGGACGATAAAGAGCCACCATAGCAATAATATCTTCAAACGTAGTCGGCTTCAGTCCACGCAAATATCGCTTCATTCCCGCCGATTCCAACTGGAATACGCCAGTCGTGTCGCCACGCTGAAACAGCTCGTAGGTCTTTTTGTCATCAAGTGGCAGCTCCGAAAGATTAATTTCTTTCTTGTAAGCCTTTCGGATAATCCTCATGGCGTTATTAATGATCGTAAGGTTCGAAAGTCCCAAGAAGTCCATCTTCAATAGTCCCAGTTCTTCAACCTCGCCCATCGGGAACTGAGTTGCCACCACGCCTTTTTGTGCCATTTCAAGCGGAATATAGTTAGCCAACGTATCTGGCGCAATCACCACGCCACAAGCATGAACGCCGTGGCTACGAATCGTCCCTTCCAGCTGAATTGCATAGTCCAAAACCTCCTTCGCAGTCGGATTATTTTCATATTCATTCCGAAGGTCGGCGTCTTCTTTAATACTCACAGACAGTGGGATATGACGCCCCTGGTTTGGCGGCGGAACTAACTTCGCCAAGCGGTCGCTCTCAGCGTACGGAACCTCCAAAACCCTGGCAACATCACGCACTGCCATACGACCAAACATCTTACCGAACGTTGCGATATTACTGACGTGATCCTCGCCATATTTTTTCGCACAATATTCAATCACTTCGTCGCGGCGCGTATCCTGAATATCGACGTCGATGTCGGGCATAGAAATACGATCAGGATTAAGAAATCGCTCAAATAGCAAACCATATTTTAGAGGATCAAGATCTGTAATGTTCAATGCGTACGCAACAATCGAGCCAGCCGCACTACCACGCCCTGGACCAAAAACAATTCCTTGAGATTTTCCCCAGTTGATAAAATCCTGGACGATCAAGAAATAACCTTCATAGCCCATATTTCCCATCACGCCAAGCTCCATCTCAGCGCGTTCACGAACCTCATCAGACAGCTTCGGAATAATCTCGTCAGGATCCAACTTTTCAGCCTCCTCCTTCGAAGCTCCATTGTAACGCTGCAACAAACCTTGATATGTCAATCTAAGCAGATACGAATGTTCGTTCTCGCCGTCTGGCAATGGATATTTTGGAATAAGAATTCGCCCAAGCTCAATCTCAACATCGCAGCGATCAGCTATTTTTTTCGTGTTGCGAATAACTTCAGGAAATTCCTCGCCCCAGTGATCGATAATATCGCGCGGATCCGTCAAGTGAAGTTCAAAATCCTTCAAGCTCATTCGCTTTTCATCACTAAGATACGAACCCGTCCCAACACAAAGCAGAATCTCGTGCGCGTCTTGATATTCGTGCGTCAAATAGTGACCATCACAAGTCACTACCATTTCAATATCAAGCTCTTTTGAAAGCTTGAGCAAGCCCTCGTTAATCTTCGCCTGCACATCCCAATGCGTGTTCGACTTCGGATGTCCGTGGTCCTGTAGTTCCAAATAATAACGATCGCCAAAAATCGACTTGTACCACTTGGCAATATCACGAGCGCGATCATAATCATCTTCTTTCAGCGCCACGCCGATTTCACCGCTTGCGCAACCACTCAGAACGATAAGCCCTTCGTTCAACTCCTCCAAAAGTTCATGGTCAATTCGCGGCTTATAATACATTCCCTCCAGATTGGCGCGCGTCGACAACTTCATCAGATTGTGAAAACCTGTGTTGTTCATCGCCAGCACGGTCAAGTGAAAACGCTGCTTATCCTTGCCCGGATCGCGGTCAAATCGCGAACGAGTCGCCACGTAAGTTTCAATTCCGATAATCGGCTTAATTCCCGCTTTTTTGGCAGTTTTGTAATAGTCCAAAATGCCGCTCATCGTGCCGTGATCAGTTACGGCGGCAGCCTCCATCCCGAGCTCCTTAACCTTATCGACCAAGTCATGAATCTTAGTCAATCCGTCCAGCACCGAATGGAAAGTGTGATTATGAAGATGCACGAAATCTGACGGCCTCAAAGCCGCCGACGATGATTGTTCGCTTTTCCCCTCAGTCATTAATAACAATTATAGCACGCTATTGACGACGTTGCATTGTCTCAATTAAGTGGTTGATAAAATCAGCCAACGGCGGAAAAATGTCGGCAAATTGCCCCAAAATCCAAATCAATATCGCGATCAATAATGTCGCACCCAAAGCACTTCCAAGGCCAAAGAAAATTCCGCGAACAAAATTCACCCAGTAAACCTGGTGGCGAGATTTATGAAAATCAAAGAACAAATCCTCCAAAATCGCCCGACGAGCATCGTTTTCGTTATCACGAACGACTTTTTTTGCTAGCTTATTTGACTGTTCTTTGGCTGACTTTTTCACTCTTTTTTACCTTCTTCTTTGAGAAAAATTTTGAGAAAAATCCGCTCTTTGAAGCGAAGCTCTTGGCTAGCTCCACGCCAATTGAAACCGTACTTACAATTCCGTTCAGACTAGCAATTCGCTGACTTATCGCCTCCACGTTCTGCTGAGTTTGGCGAATTTGACGCGTTAATTTGATGATGGAAATTGTCATAGCGATCATCATGATGACAAAAATCACCATCAAAATCACTAATATAATAAGCAATCCGTTCATGCTATTTATTATACATTATTTTAGACGATCCGCCAGATGGGCGCGCAATTTATCACCGAATTTAGGATCACGCAACCCAAAGTCAATCACCGTTTTTAGATATTCCAATTTGTCGCCAGTGTCATAATAAGTGCCGTTCGTAATCTCCACGCCGTAAAAATCAAATCCATCGTCAATCATTTGTTGCATAATTGGCTGAATCGTGAACTCGCCATTGCCGTCAAATTCTTCCTTGGCTTTGTCTAGATAGCCGAAAATTTCGCCTGGAAGCAAATAGCTACTAACGCTAGCCAAATCAGAAGGCGCGTTTTCCTTACCCGGCTTTTCAACGATATTCGTCATTTTTATAACGCCGTCTTTCACTCCTTGACCATTGATGACTCCATAACGATCAAACTCCGCGTCATCAGTGATTTTCTTACATGACAGAACCGCTCCATCTAGATTTTCTGATGCCTCGATCATCTGCTTGAAACGACTTGGACTAGCTGCAATAAAGTCATCCGCAAACGTGTAAATCACAGGCTCGTCATGATGAATCAAATGCGAAGCACAAGCCAAAGGCGTTGCGTTGCCGTACGGACCTTTCTGGCGAATATAAATAAAGTTCGCCATATCAGCCAAATTTTGCACCGCGTCAATGAACGGTTGCTTTTTAGGGCCGCCAGCGCGCAAATTAGCCAAAAGCTCTTCATTCGGCTCGTCAAAATGGTCCTCGATTGCTCGCTTATTCGCGCTACCGATAATGATAATGTCTTTAATGCCAGCTTCAACCAATTCCTCGACAACGTATTGAATAATCGGCTTATCAATCAGCGGCAACATTTCCTTTGGCATGGCTTTGGTTTGCGGCAAAAATCGCGTGCCAAAACCGGCAGCGGCGATGATAGCTTTAGTTGGTTTTCTCATATTTCAGCTCCTATTCCCTATTATTTTCAGCAATCCTAAAGTCTTTCGCGAATCAGTTTTTGCGCAAGGCTTGGGTTGGCTTGACCCTTAGACTTCTTCATGACTTGTCCAACCAAATAGCCGATAGCCTTATCTTTTCCAGCCTTGATATCTGCAATTGACGCCGCCGAAGCTGGATCATTCAGAACTTCGTCAACGATTGCAGCAATCGCCGATTCATCAGAAACCTGCAACAAATTCTTCTCTTCGGCAAGCTTACGCGGATTTTTTGCGCCAGCCAGAAGCTCATTGAATAACTCCTTCGCATTCGTGCTGGAAACTTCAGACTTCTCTGTCATTTCAGCCAATTCTATCAAATCGTCAACCGCCACGCGTATAGATTCATTGTCTGTTTGCGCGTCACTTTCGTCAGAAGCCGTCAATGCGCTCGCAAACCAATGTGCGACTCGCTTAGCGGAAGCCTCGCCCGACTTTTCCTGGACTTCCAATGTAATCTGGGCGTAATCCTGATTAGACAAAAGCGAATTGATAACAGATTTGTCCAAATTCAGCACACTCCATTTTTCCCTATATTCACCAGGAAGCATCGGCACCTTGGACTGAATTTCAGTAATCACCTCGTCAGTCAACACAACTGGCGGAATATCTGGATCTGGCATATAACGATAATCCTGCGCGTCCTCCTTTGACCTCTGAGAAATAGTTATCTGCTTGTCATCATTCCATCCTCTGGTTTCCTGAACAACTTCTTCGCCACGCTCCAAGATATCGACTTGACGCTTAAACTCGTACTCAGCAGCCCTTTCAACGCTGCGGAAGGAATTGAGATTCTTAATTTCTGCGCGCTTTCCAAGCTCCGTTGCACCCCTTTTTGCCACCGAAATATTAACGTCAAATCGCATATTTCCGTGATACAAATTACCGTAAGTCACGCCCGCGTAAACCATCAATTTATGAAGTTCCGAAACGTAAGCTTTGGCTTCCTCGGCCGAATGCATATCTGGCTCAGAAACAATCTCAATCAGCGGCGTGCCAGCGCGGTTAAGGTCGACCAACGAATAGCCGTCGTAGTGCGTCAATTTACCAGCATCCTCCTCCATATGAGCATGGTCAATTCGCACACGTTTCAAAGAACCATCTTCCAGCGGCGCATCGACATATCCAGCCAAAATAATCGGATTATACATCTGTGAAGTCTGATAGCCCTTTGGTAAATCTGGATAAAAATAATGCTTTCGATCAAATCGGCTAACGTGTGCAATCGGCGAATTCAAAGCTTTTCCAGCACGAACCGCCAACTCAACAGCGTGCTTATTCAAAACTGGCAACATCCCCGGCAAACCAAAATCAATCTGATGTGTCTTAGTATTCGGCTCAGCGTCACGAGCGTCATTATCGGCCGGGCTAAATAGCTTGGTTTTCGTCGCCAGCTGAACGTGACATTCGATACCAATTGTCATTTCATAATCGTCATATACACTCATTATAATGCTCCCAAATCTTTTAATGCCTGTTCAAAACTCGCCATAGCTCGACGAAAACTCTGCGCCGTTACCGTTACGCTGGTTTCGTGGGCAATTTGATTGCGCAATTTATGTGCCGCCCAAAGCCCATTTTCATCGCTCCAATATCCCTTGCGAGATTTCATACGCTCGCCCATCGTTTCGCCAGCCACGCCGCAGTCGCGCATAGCTTTGTCCAGCAACTTGTCCGCTTTCATTATCGCCATTTGCATACTTTCCGATTTTCTGGTTTCGACATTGCGCAGAATTTGCCGCCAAACCCTCTGATACATTTCCTTGTCAATTTGACCGCGACCACGAGAAGTCAATTGAATGAAAATCATCAGCAAGGCGCCGATAATCAACGCCGCGACAACTATCGCAACCATCAATCCATCCATCAAATCTTCTCCACTTCCGAAACTAGCTTCAGCAAGTTCTTATCCGACTTGTAATCGCCAATAAGCTGCACGCCAATTGGCAATCCTTCATCACTATTTCCAGCCGGCGCAGCAACTGCAGGAAGTCCAGCCAAACTTGCTGGCACAGTCATAATATCCGCCAAATACATTTTTATCGGATCGCTAGCATTCTCTCCAATCTTAAACGCAGGAGTCGGCGCAACCGGCATCAATAGCGCGTCATATTCGGTAAATAACTCCTTAAACTCGTCAATCAACAACGTCCTGGCTTTTTGAGCCTGCATATAGTAAGCGTCGAAAAATCCGCTTGACAATACGAAACTTCCTATCATAATTCGTCGCTTATTTTCAGTCATGAAACCTTCATTTCGACTGCGACCATAAAGTTCCGCCAAAGTTTTCACTTCCGCCGCTCGATGACCATATCGCACGCCGTCATATCGCGCCAAATTCGAGGACAATTCTGCCGGCACAATTATGTAATACATCGCCAGAGAATGTTGCATCATGCTCAAATCCACTTCTTCAATTTCGTAGCCAAGCTGCTTCAATTTCTCCGCATAATCAAGCGTTTTTTGGCGAACTTCCGCATCCACGTCATCGGTCATACACTGCTTGACTAGACCTATTTTTTTCTTTGCAAATTCTGGCTGATTATTCCAAAAATCAGGCAAAGTCGTCATATCTTTATCATCGTGACCAGCCATAATTTCCATCACCAAGTCCGCATCTTCAGCATTCGTAGCAAAACAGCCAATTGTGTCCGTGCTTGATGCCATCGCCACTACGCCATAACGACTAACCGCTCCATAAGTCGGCTTAATTCCAACCACTCCGTTAAAGCTGGCTGGCTGACGAATCGAACCGCCAGTATCCGTACCAAGCGCAAACGGAACCACGTCGAGCGCCGTAACTACCGCCGATCCACCAGATGATCCACCAGCAACTCGCGTTTCATCTGCAGCGTTCTTAGTTGGACCAAATGCCGAGTTTTCCGTCGAACCGCCGTGCGCAAAAGCATCCAAATTCGCCTTACCGATGCAGATCGCACCTTCCGCTTCCAATTTCTCAACAGCCGTCGCCTGTAGTGGCGCATTAAAGTTTTCTAGCATTTTTGAAGCGGCAGTCGTTGGCGCACCAAACGCCAAAAAATTGTCCTTCACAACAAATGGCACGCCCGCCAATCGTCCAGAAATCTCGCCAGTATCAACTTTTTCTGCTCGCTCCAGCGCACGCTCTTCCGTTAAGCTAAGCAGCGCATTATATTCCTCAATTTCACGCGCTCGTCGCAATGCTTCTTTTACGTTCTCAACCGCGCTCTTGCCGATAAAATCACTAATCTTACTCATTACAATACCTGCGGAACTTTCACTTGGTTATTCTGTTTTTCTGGCGCCAAATCGAGCAACTTTTCAACGGGAATTCCCGCCTGAACTTCATCTTCGCGCCAAACATTGCTCAGTCCCGTAACTTGATAAGTCGGCTCAACACCCGACACGTCAAGCCCGCCCAACTGCTCAATATAGCCAATTATATTTTCCAAATCTTGGCGCAGTCCGTCGGTTTCGTCATCAGTCAATGCCAGACTACTCAAACTCGCCAAGTGCTGAATATCGCTGGTAGAAATAGTTATCATATCAATATTATACCACTAAAAAAAGCCGCCCATCAAAGTGAGCGACTTTATTTTTCCAAGTTTTATTACATTGAGTAATCTTGGTAGTTCTTATAGCGACTGTGGTCTGATGGAATAGTCTTTACTGAGCTACCTGTGTCGTGCGCCTTAACAGCGATTGTGATAGCGCCAGTCAATAGTACGACAGAAGAAGCCACAATTAGCATCAAAGACAAAGCCTTTGACATGTTGCGTCCCTTGACAATTTGGCAAATGAAGTAAGCGCTAGTAGCAACAATTGCAAGAGCTAATGCGTATGGCAAGAATTCACCCAAGTACAAGCTCTTATAGAATTCGCCGCCGTCACCAACGCCAATAAATAGCAATGAGTTGATCAAAATACTCACCAATCGAGCAACCAAGTCAACGGCTGGAATGATCAAAGCAGCCAAACCGCCGTAAGTTACCAATTTGTAAGCTGTTCGCTTTGTGTAGCCTTCACGCTCTGGAACAGCTTTTGATACGCGTGAGAATAGAACTAGTGACAATACAGCCAAAAGCACAGCAAACACTGACGCTGCAATAATTCCTGTTCCCTGAGTTATCATCGATGGGGCGAAAAATCCGCCAACACTTCTTAATAACATTGATGTTGAATTTGTCCATAGACCAAACACCTTAGTTATAATGTCAATCAGCAACATGATTGAAATAATCGCCGAACCCATTGCCAAAGCGTATTCCAAAGTTAGCATCTTCGCCTTGCCCTTATTTGGGTCTTCGTATGCATATTGTGGATATGCTTGATAAGCATTTGGTTGCATCGGCATTTCTGGTTGCGCGACGTTTGTTGGCTGTGGTTGTTCTTTTGTTGCCATAATCCCTCCTAATCTAATAGTATTTTCATTCTACATCGTATGACGAATTTCTGCAATTAAGTCACGCAGCTCCGCCGCTTTTTCAAATTCCAAATTAGCGCTATGCAGTTCCATTTGCGCCGTCAAATCTTTAATCAAAGCCGGATATTCGTCTTTTGGAATTTTCTTCAGGTTGAGCTTTGGCTTTTTATCAGATTCTTTTTGCGGAATAATCGAGCGCAAACCATCGTCGATTTTCTTCTGAATAGTTTGCGGCGTAATATTATGCTCTTCGTTATATTTCTGCTGGATCGCTCGACGCCGATTCGTTTCGTCAATTGCTCGACGCATACTGTCCGTAACATTGTCACCATACATAATAACTCGCCCATCAACGTGCCGCGCCGCCCGTCCAATCGTCTGAATCAAAGCCTGCTCACTGCGCAAGAAACCTTCCTTGTCGGCGTCCATAATTGCCACCAAACTGACTTCTGGAAGATCCAGACCTTCGCGCAATAGATTAATCCCAACCAGCACATCATACGTCCCAAGTCGCAAATCTTTCAGAATATCGCCACGCTCCAGCGTATCAATTTCGCTATGCAAATACGCCGTCCTCACGCCGTTTTCCGTCAAATAAGCACTCAAATCCTCCGCCATTCGCTTGGTTAGTGTCGTCACCAACACGCGATGACCTTTCACAATCGTCTGGCGAATTTCCTCCATCAAATCATCAACCTGCCCGTCGGTCGGTCGAACTTCAATCGGCGGATCAAGCAACCCAGTCGGTCGAATAAGCTGTTCAGCTGGCTTTGGCGAGTGAGAAAGTTCATAATCTCCCGGTGTGGCGGAAACATAAATTGCCTGATGAATATGCTGATTGAACTCGTCAAATCGAAGTGGGCGATTATCCAGCGCGCTCGGAAGACGAAAACCATGCTCAACCAAAACCTCCTTACGGGCGCGATCACCGTTGTACATTCCCCGAACTTGCGGCAATGTCATATGCGATTCGTCAACCAAAAGCAGCCAATCGTCTGGAAAATAATCAATCAAAGTCGCAGGCTGCTCGCCAGGTTCTCGGTCGGTCAAATAGCGCGAATAATTCTCAATCCCCTTCACGAAACCAGTTTCCTTCAGCATCTCCAAATCATATTTGGTACGCTGGCTCAGCCTTTGCGCCTCTAAAAACTTGCCATTATCTTCAAACCATTTCAGCCGTTGATTAAATTCATTCTCAATCCCAACAATCGCTTTTTCAATTCGCTCACGTGGCGTCGAATAGTGGCTGGATGGGAAAATTGTCAATTGGTCTGGCCGATCCAAAATCTCGCCAGTCAAAGGGTCGATCTTCGTCAGCCGCTCAATTTCATCGCCAAAGAATTCCACGCGAACCGCAGTGTCTTGACCTGCCGGAAAAATATCCACGACATCGCCGCGCACCCGAAAAGTTCCGCGCGCAAAATCGATGTCGTTGCGCTTATACTGAATGTCGGTCAATAAGCGGATAAACTTGTCCTGAACTCGACGTTCACCAACGGTCAATTTAATAGCCATATCGGCGTAAGTTTCTGGCGAACCAATGCCGTAAATACAGCTTACACTCGCTACGATAATCACGTCGCGGCGCGTCAATAACGCGGAAGTTGCCGCATGCCTAAGCCGGTCAATCTCGTCATTGATTTTCGAATCTTTCTCAATGTAAGTGTCGCTCGAAGCAATGTACGCTTCTGGCTGATAATAATCAAAATAGCTAACAAAATAATGGACTTCATTGTCCGGAAAAAATTCCTTAAACTCAGAAAAAAGTTGCGCCGCCAAAGTCTTATTGTGAGCCAAAACCAACGTCGGCACATTGCGCTTAGCGATAATATTCGCCATCGTAAATGTCTTCCCTGAACCAGTCACGCCCAACAAAGTTTGCTCGCGCTGACCTTTTTCCAAACCATCGACTAACTGAGCAATTGCTCGCGGCTGATCGCCAGTGGGCTGATATGAAGAAGAGAGGCGAAATTTATTCACCTCTCTATTTTACTATATTTACGAAGACTAGTCTTGATTATAAGTTTGAGACGAGCCAGAAACTTCACATTTGCCGTCAACCAAGCGACTCGGAACCGACGCAGACTTCAAGTCTGAACATGACATACCGCCTTGCTGTGTGCCCGCGACAATTGCAATTTCGTCAGTGCCGTTCTTTGGACCGATGATGGTATAAGCGTTCGTCAAGCCATATACTGCCGCATATTTTCCGTATGCACGGTCAATGATTGGCTCATACGTAGAACCTTCACGCTCTGGAATTGGCTGACCAACTTTAGACTTCAAAAACTTCTTCAAAGAGCTATCAATATCCAATTTATCAACATCACTTGCTGAAGTTAAACGAATGCCCGTACCGTCGCCTTTGGTTCGGAAATCTTTATACTCTTTCTTTGCCTCATTTGACGGCTCCTCGCCTTCACCGCGAGTTTTTTCCAGTGAATCAGATGAATCCTTCTTTGTCTGGCTACTTTTTACCGAAGCGCTAGAATCCTTATCTTTATACACAGCACCAGCAATTATCCAAGTAGCCATAGCAACAATGATTATACCCATAACAATCACTGCCGCGATCAGCCATTTATTAGCCGTTGATTTATTTTCCATAAAACCTCCATTTAGATTGTGCTTTGATTGTATATGATGGATTATTTGCCGTCAACGTATTGTAACCATAGGCATTTTATGATATAGTAATAAAGTTAAAATCATAAAATAAAAAGGATAATGATGACACCGAAAAATGTTTGTATTCCGCGCGAATTGCAACTTCAGGCTGCGATGTTCAGATTAGGAAAAGTCGATGACGAAATTCATGCCGGCTATGAAATTCTCCAAAAATATCATAAAACCGTGACTTTTTTTGGATCAGCCAGGATAACTGAAGATAACGAATATTATCAAAAAGCCAAAGATTTAGCGTTTCAATTAGCTAAAGAAGGCTACACAATTATTACTGGCGGCGGCGGCGGAATTATGGAAGCAGCAAACCGCGGCGCCATGGAAGCTGGCGGAAAATCAGTCGGATTCAACATTCGCTTGCCGCACGAGCAATCCTTAAACAGCTACACAACAGACTCGTTCGCATTCACTCACTTCGCGCCACGCAAAATCGTTATGACTCTTCTGGCCGACGCGTACGTTTGTTTCCCTGGCGGATTTGGCACAATGGATGAAATTTGTGAGATTATCACATTGACACAAACTAAGAAAATGGCGCCAGTGCCAATTGTTCTGTTTGATAAAAAATTCTGGGGCAAATGGGATGATTTTGTTTGCGAAAATATGCTTCCAAATAAGCTAATTTCTGACGGCGATGAAAAAATCTACACAATCACTGAAGACATTACGGAAGTAGTTGAACTAATTAAAAATCAGCGAACTTGTTGCGACCGATAGCTATTTCTTAGGCTTCGGCTCAATCCAACAAATTCCACCCTGACAAACCACTCGCTCTACGGCTGGATTGTACGTGCGCGGGTGGTTTTTATATCGACGCGTAATCTCAAACCCCAGACCTCGTTTGCCATACGTTGTTTGCTGCTTTCCCAGAGGTAACTGGCAGTGATAATTATTTATAATGTCAATTGGATTAAACGAAATCACTTGCCCATCAACGTCCAAAAGCACCCACTCGGAAGCCTTGAATGGCGCCCATTTGTCCACTTTCGGCGCGATAGCCATTAGTGATTGATAGATTTCTTCTGCCGTAGCATTTGACGGATCCAGACCTAGAGATCGAATAATCGAGTGCGCCCTAGCCAATATTTCCGCAATCAATCGCACATCGCTATCATCCCTAGTCATCTGCCTGAGCTCGGTTAATGCTCGACGTTTTTTCGCGTCACCGCCCAACAATTTTCCCAAATTTTGCGCCATTATAATTCCCTTTCTTGAATTGGCATAGCGTGAAGCACTGTGCCAGCATATAAAATTCCAGCCTTTGCTCCAATTTTCATAACCACCGAACTAGCATTCGCACTGCCCATAATCACAGAGTTTTTCAAATTGCCGCTTCGTGCCCACTCACTCAAAAATCCCGACGCAAACGCATCTCCAGCGCCAGTTCTGTCAATTGACGGTCTATCGTCGTACATCAGCGCTCGCACGATAGTTTTTCCGTCGCTTGAAATTGATCCATTTACGCCGTCCGTCACCAAAACGACCGGAACTAATCTCAAACCTCTTCTAACCAAGGCCTCCAAATCCTCGCCAGACACCAATTGCTGCATCTCTTCTTTGTTCAAAGTTAAAACATCAACATCAGACAATAATCCCAGCAATTTATCTTTTTGCGCCAGCTCTTTCTTTCCAGGATTAAAACAAATTTTCATATCGCGACGCTTGGCTTGCTGGAATAATTTATGAAGCATCGGCATATTTCCCGCCAAAGTTGAAACGTATAGCCAATCCGCGTCCTCTTCAGACAAATCAAAATCCGCCTCATGATAATGCGTTGAAGCACCACGGTATGTTAAAATCGTTCGCTCGCCATTTGAGGCTAATAATAAAACTGAATATCCCGTGCTATATTTTGGCGAATACCTCACCAAATGCGTGTCAATATTTTCCTTGTCCAAATCCGCAATTACCGCTTGCCCCGCTGGATCATGACCGATTGCGCCCATAAAACTAGCGTAATGCCCTTGCCTGGAAAACGTTACCGCGGCGTTTGTGGCGCCACCGCCAGTCGAAAAATGAATCTGGTTTACGTCGGCTTTCGCTCCCAAATCAAGTCGCGCAAAACAATGCTCTGGACTTTCACAAACTGGCGTCAGTGCGTCTGATTGGCTTAAAAACACATCTTGAATCGCCGCACCAACGGTGATAATTTTTGCCATTAAACCACCGCCTTTCGCACGGAATTAAACGCCTTAATCTTCGACTCCACCACTTCCTGTACGGCGGCATAAACTGGCGGCATTAATTTAACGATAGCATACTCATTTGGATTTTCTCGCAAGGTTTTCTCCAAAGTCGTTCGGAAAGCGTAACGCATATCAGAATTGATATTGATTTTAGAAACGCCAATTTTCGCAGCGTCCTCAAAATAATGCAGTGGAGTTCCAGACCCACCGTGTAACGAAATCTGACAATGAATCGCCTCACGAATGTCAGCCAACAAATCCAAATCCAACACTTTCGGAACTGGATATTTGCCGTGCAAATTGCCAATCGCCGCCGCAAAAGTGTCAATTCCAGTCGCCTCGACAAACGCACGCGCACCCTCTGGCGTAGAGAAAGTCTTTTTTATTTCCTCATAATTTATATCTTCCGTATGAACATTTGAACTTCCGCCAAAATAATGCGGCTCAGATTCCACTAGCGCGCCAGTAAACTTGGCGTATTCAACAACTTCACGAGTTTTGGCAATAATCTCCTCATCAGAAGCGTTATGATTTGCCTGAGAAATGTCAATATGGATAAACTCATATCCAGCGTCAATCGCTCGCTTACAACCCTCAACCGTCGGACCGTGGTCCAAATTCAAATACATTTCAATTCCGTACTCAGCCTTATAATTATCCACCAAATCGCGAACATTCTCTAGACCCATAGCCTTCACTTCGGCGTCAGAAACCTCAACCAATACTGGCGATTGGAGCTTTTGTGCCGCCCGCGCCACTGCAATCAACGTCTCTTGATTGTCAATATTAAATGCCCCAACTGCAAAACGCTGCGCCCGTGTCCGCTGCATTAAATGACGCGCCCGCGTCGTGTTTTTCCGAATCTCTGAAATCGATAATCCCATACTGCCCCCTAAAATACTTATGGTAATTATATCAATTACCGCCCGCTATGCCAAGAGAATTGACATTATGTTGTTTTGGTGATAACATAAAATAACTTTTGCTCGAGGCTTTCCTAGGGGCAAAAGAGCCCTTTGGTCTTGAGCGTTTTCTTTTCGGGAGGAAAGAGAGATGAGTCCTGTCGTAAGAACAGTAGAATTTGCCGCGATCATCATGGCGGTACTCTGCCTGATCTGGTGCGCCGCTATGGTGACCATCATTACAGTCTACGGGACAGACGGCGTGATTGCCGTCTTCATGGCCAACGTCATGACGCCCGCTATCATCTACAGCATGGTCCGCGCACCACACCAGTAGATGCAGCGCATACCCGTCAGGACTACCGCTTTGAGGTCTATTAGATCTTGGCAGTAGCTCCTGGCGGGCTTTTTACTGGAGAAAATTGACAACACTACAAACAATTGAATCGACATCCAAACCGTGCTTTTTCCACAATTCAGACATTTTGCCAGACTCGCCAAATGTATCATTGACACCAATTCGTTTCATCTTCACAGGCAAATTCTCACTAAGGACTTCTGCCACGCTTGAACCAAATCCACCAGCAATCTGCCCCTCTTCCGCCGTAATGACGGCTTGGCATTTTTGAGCCGCATCAAGCACAGCATCCTCGTCCAGCGGTTTAATCGTCGGAAAATGAATCACTTCCGCCTGAATGTCGTATTCATTCGCGAGCTTTTCCGCCGCCAACAATAATTGATAAGTCATCACGCCAGTTCCAAACAAAGCAACGTCTTTGCCGCGCCTCAGCGTGTAGCTTTTTCCAATCTCAAAAGTAGATTGATTCAGGAATAGCGCAGTTTTTTCTCTTGGCAATCTTACATAATTCGGGCGTTTATCTCCAGCCATTGCCGCCGCGATCAGCTTGGCTTCATTGGCATCACCGGGCGCCAAAACCACCGTATTAGGCAAACTTCGCATCAGCGCAATATCTTCCAGCATTTGATGCGTTGCGCCGTCCGGACCAACATTAAGCCCTGCATGAGAACCCACCAGCTTAACTGGCTGATTATTCAAACAAACAGTCGTTCGAATCTGCTCCCAATTGCGACCCGGACTAAACGCCGCATAACTGGCCGCAAACGGAATATTTCCCATAGCCGCCAATCCAGACGCCACGGTAACCAAATTCTGCTCCGCCACACCAACTTCAATTGCCCGCGGACTCCCGATTTCCTCGTAAAACTTACCAAAGCCAACGCTCTCCATTAAATCCGCACTCAGCGCCACCACCAAATTATTTTTCTTCGCAATATCCACCAAGCCTTCGCCAAAGCCCATCCGAATTGCCGCAAGTTCTGAATTCTGCCAATTCTCCATTAAGAAACTCATTTGCCGCCTCCTTCACTCAATTGAACAAGCGCCCGCTCCGCCTCCTCGGCGTTTGGAGATTTTCCATGCCAATGGTAATCATATTCCATAAAATCAACGCCACGACCAGGAATTGTATGCGCGATTATCACGCTTGGCTGCCGAGAATTCTTTGCTTTATCAATCGCCTGAATTATTGCCGAATAATTATGTCCGTCAATTTCCTGCGCCCCCCAGCCAAAACTTCGCCATTTGTCCGCCAAATCCCATAGCGGCATCACCTTTTCCGTATCGCCACCAATCTGAATATTATTTCTATCAACAATCGTAATCAAATTCGACAGATTATATTTTTTCGCAAACATCGCCGCTTCCCAAATATTCCCTTCGTCCAGCTCGCCATCACCCAAACTGCAGTAAACGAATCGCCCAGAATTGCCGCCCAAATGTTGCAATGAATACGCCATACCTGCCGCCTGACTCAGACCACAGCCCAGAGGACCGCTAGTCGTTTCAATTCCTGGTAAGCTGTCGCGTTCTGGATGACCTTGAAGCTTGGAACCAAATTTTCGCAAATTAGCCAACTCTTTTTTATCGAAAAATCCTCGCTCCGCCAGCGTGGCATATAAAAGTGGCGCATAATGCCCATTGCTCATCACGAAAATGTCTCGATCTTCCCAATTAGGATTATCAGGATCTAGTCGCATGGCGTGAAAATACAAAACCGCCATAACGTCAGCAAAACCCAAACACCCAGCAGAATGCCCCGAACCAGCCGCCGATAGTTCGCGAATAACAGATCGACGTAATTTCTGTGATATTTTTTTCAGATTCGTTATAGTATCAATATCCATTAAAGCACGCTCGTTTTATTAATCTCCTGTTGCAATCTGGAGAAAATGGTGCGCGGATCTGACGATTTCTGAATAACGCCGCCAACGTTCAAAACGTTAACGCCACCCTGAACCAGGCTGTACGCATTATCTACCGCCACTCCACCGTCCCAGCCGATTTCAACACTAGGATTAATAGCCTTAATAAGTCGTATTTTTTCTAGTTGCATCAAACTAGCAGTGCCGCCAAATCGCCCCAGTTCACCGCTAAAAATCATCACATGATCTGCTATTTTTATCAGTTCCTCAACCGTTCGCGGAACCGTCGGCTTTAGTAGCGCTAATCCCGCCATAATTCCAGCTTGACGAATCTGCATAAGCGCAGTCTTCACATCTCCCGTCGCCTCTGCGTGAATAATAATCATATGCGGTCTTAGGGCAATCAACTTCGGAACATACTCAGCAACATCATTAACCATTGCATGAATATCAATCATCCAACCCTCTGGCGCCCATAATTCTGGAATTCCAACAGTCAAAGTTGGAGCAAATTCGCCATCAGAAATGTCAATATGCACACGCTCAACAAGCCCGGTTATTTTATTAACCTGCTCTTTGTATTGTTCGGCATTTTCTGCCAAAATTGCTGGTGCGATTACAGAATTACTCATGACAATTCATCCAATTGCGCATTACGCCTATTAAATCGCGGAGCATTTGCGTAAGGAGTGTTTAGCCACGTTTCCACAATTCCTTTCCACGCCGATTCATTGTCTTCCAAAACTCGCGCCGGCAAACACAGAACATTCGAGTCGTTATCTTGGCGCGTCATCTTTGCCTCGAAAGCATCCCAAATAACGCTGGCACGAATTCCTTTGAATCGGTTCGCCGCCATACACATTCCTTGACCACCGCCGCAAATTAATATCGCACGCGGATCTTTACTATCATCGCCAATGACCTTCAACGCCGCCGCCTGCGCGAATTGCGGAAAATCGTCATCAGGATTTAATTCTACACCGCCAACGTCTTGAACGTCATAGCCATTCTTAACCAAATAGGCAAAAACTTTTTCCTTCAAAATAAAGCCACGATGGTCAGATCCGAGATAGATTTTCATAATTTTAGTATAAGCATTTTCGGTGATTTTTGCAAGGAAAAGTTAGGTATTTTATCAGAGGTAGGGTATAGCTATTTGACAAAAAGTATTGACATTTCGCGGCTGGTATGATATATATATATCAGCTTTTCAAACCGTGAAAAGCAACTAACCGGGGAGTTCACCCCGGTTGAGGTCGCGGTTCTGAAAGGCCGCACCTCAAAATTTCTCTGAAAGGAGAAATCGTGTCTACTGCTCGTAGTACACTCATTATTCTGCTGCTTGCCGTGTTCGGGTTGACCGGGTTGACCGGATGTGCAGACGTCAGCGACGTCTGGACTCAGGACCTTGTCAAGGCGGGGTTCACCGACCCCGTCCCCATCAATGACTCGGGGGAAGCCGCAGGGGTAATCATGGCCTCGGCCGGCAGTTGTAGGATTCGGTTTGTCATTGACAGGCAAACCGACACAATATACGCGGAGGTCCCAGGCAGTGATATCTCTGACGAACCTTCGTTCGTCAGAAGCCCATCACTTGAAATCTTGAAGCAGGACGAGAGATTCTCGTCCTGCTTCGGAGAAGATTGAGGCGCCGCGCCAGCAGAAGGCGCGCTAAGATAAATATTCTGTAAAACCGCCGAAAATCCCGGCGTCCCCGCACCACCACGGTGCGGGGTTATTTCCTTTTTGGAAGATGGCCTTATTCACTCTTTTTCAGATAATACGCCACATCCGCCACCAGTTCAACCAGCCGGTTAGAATAGCCCCATTCGTTGTCATACCAGACCATAACCTTGATCAGATTACCGCCAACTACCTTCGTCAACGGAAGATCAACAATTCCAGAATATGAATTGCCAATGAAGTCGCGACTCACCAAAGGTTCCTCAGAAACACCCAAAATGCCTTGATAGAAATTACTCTGGGCGGCTTTTTTGAACGCGTCATTTACCTGCTCGACAGTCACATCACGTCGCAGAAGCGCCGTCACGTCGCTAAGCGACACCACTGGAGTCGGTACGCGCACGCTAAGTCCGTCAAACTTTCCAGTTAATTGCGGCAAGGTTTTAGTTACAGCAATTGCGGCGCCAGTCGTAGTCGGGACAATGTTTTCGGCGGCATTGCGACCTTCTCTAAGATCCTTGGATGGCGCATCCTGAAGCTTTTGACTAGCCGTATAACTATGCACCGTCGTTAGCATTGACTTTTCAACGCCAAATTCCGCGTCCAAAATCGCCATAACCGCGCCCAAAGAATTGGTCGTACAGCTAGCATTAGACACGATTGGTGTCGCGTTTTTCACCTTGTCATCGTTAGTCCCTAAAACAATTGTATCGACTCCCTCAGACTTCGTCGGACCACTGATAACCACACGCTTTGCGCCAGCCGTTAAGTGCTTGCCTGCGCCATCTTTATCGGTGAAAAATCCTGTCGATTCAATCACCACATCAATTCCCAAATCTCGCCACGGCAGATTTTCTGGATCTTTCTCAGCCAACACCTTAACCGACTTACCCTCAATAATCAGCTCGTTTTCCGTAAAATCAACTTGACGTCCGTACTCACCGTAATTGCTATCATGCTTCAACAAATACGCCAAAGTTTTCGTGTCAGTCAAATCATTGATCGCAACAATTTCCAAGTCGCTTCGCTCGTTCGCAATCTTAAACGCATTGCGTCCGATTCGCCCGAAGCCGTTAATTGCTATTCTCGTTACAGCCATATCGCCCTCCCTGTTAGATATTTTCGCTTTAGCTTTTCCTTATTATACTACAAAGTTGTATAATATAAATATGACGCGCGAAGAGTTATTGTCAATTGCTGAACAAAAATACGACGAAGTGCCCGTATTAGTTTTAGCGAGCGCAATCGATTACGCCACGGAAAAGCACGCTGGACAAAAGCGCAAAAGTGGCGAACCCTACATTAATCACCCATTGGCGGTGGCGGGAATTCTAATTGAATGGGGTATGGATATTGATACGGTCGTGGCGGGAGTTCTGCACGACACCGTTGAAGATACCGACGCAACTTTGGACGATTTGGAGAGTTTGTTTGGACGCGATGTGGCGTTTCTGGTGGATGGCGTAACTAAAGTTTCACAAGCTCGTGCCGGGATGCGAAATTTGGATAGTTATTTACCGCACACGAAGGACAATTTGACCAAGTTGATGATTGCCGTGGGCGAAGATGTGCGCGTGATAATTATCAAGCTAGCTGACCGCCTACATAATATGCGAACGCTACAATTTATGACACCAGAAAAGCAGAAAAAAATTGCCAGAGAAACAATTGAAGTTTTTGCGCCGCTGGCCGACCGCTTAAATATGGGACGAGTTCGCGTTCAATTGGAAGAACTGAGTTTTAGATATTTGATGCCGAAAGCTTTTCAGGAAACCAAAAATTTAATGGACAGTCGATTGAAAAAATCGCAACGAAAATTGGATCACGTTCGTCGCGAAGTTGAAGCGCGACTGAAGGCGGAAAAGCTGGTTTTCCAGATGGATGGGCGCGTTAAAAGTGTTTATAGCTTGTTTAAGAAATTGGACAAAGTTGGCGATATCGATAAGATTTATGATCTGATTGCCCTAAGGATAATTGTCGACGATTTATCGACTGGATATTTGGTTTTGGGGATTTTACACGATATGTATCAGCCGATGTATGAACGAATAAAAGATTACGTTGCTAATCCAAAGCCAAATGGATATCAAAGCTTGCATACAACCGTACAAACTCCGAGCGGACAGATTGTCGAGTTCCAGATTCGAACCAAAGAAATGCACGAATACGCCGAGCGTGGATTAGCGGCTAGTTTCCATTACAATGAGCAAAAATTGACCGACGCCTATAAAAAAGGAAAAATCGGAACTATGCCAGCCGATTTATCGTGGATTCGCGAACTTCAGGAGGCTGCTGCCTTAATTAGCGAAGGAAAGCGATTCGACTCTAACAAATTCCGAATGAAGCTATTTTCTGATAGGATTTTTGTGTACTCACCAAAGGGCGACATTTACGATTTGCCTCGCGGGGCATTCCCCTTGGATTATGCCTACCGAATTCACTCCGATATCGCGGCGCGCGCAAGTGGATTTAAGATCAATGGCGTAATGAAGCCGTTCAATTACAAATTACAGCACGGCGATACAATTGAAGTCTTAACAAGCAAATCCGCTCGTCCAAAACCAGATTGGCGGGACGTCATAATTACGCCACACGCCAAAGATAAATTACGCCTACAATTATCCCACTCAAACGGCATCTTACAACAATTAACTGGCGGCGTTTCCTCGTTCTTCCGACACAAGTAACGCTCGCCAGTCTCTCGGCTTTAATCAATAATCAAACGCGATTTATTTTTCGTTCCAACGAGTAATTGACTCGCGGATAATTTGCTTTGCCCTTTCTACGTCGCCGAAGCCCTTAACTACAGTTGAGCCAGGCTTCTTCAAGTCCTTGTAGTGATTGAAATGGTGTTCAATTTGTTTCAACAATTGTGAAGGTAGATCTTCTAGTGAGTTGATTGCGTTGCCAGTGTTTCGGTCGTCAGCCGGAACAACGATAACCTTGTCGTCAACTTCATTATCGTCAACAAATTCCAACACGCCGATAACTTTTGCTTCCATAAAAATACCGGTCGTCAACGGTTCGTCAGTGATAATTAGCGCATCCAATTCGTCGCCATCTTCATCCAAAGTCTGTGGAATGAAACCGTAGTTTGTTGGCTTTGCAAAAATAGCTGGCTCAACACGATCCAACTGCATCACTGCAAGCTCACGATTCCACTCGATCTTATGACTTGATCCCTGTGGAATCTCAACAACTACATTTACGATGCCGTTTTCGACATCACCAGGTGTTAAAATTTGATTAAAATCTGCCATTTTTTACTCCTCTCTGGCTTTTTCTTGTAAATATTCACGAATCTGCAGCGCTGCCACCGCACCTTCACCAACCGCCGAAGCGATTTGCATAGTTGCCCCCGAGCGTACATCGCCAGAAGCAAAAACGCCAGGAATATTAGTGTGCAGATGTTCGTCAGTAATAATATGCCCGCCCAGATCTAATTCAACATCTGAATTTGCCAAAAACTGTGTGTTCGGAATTAGCCCGATAAACACAAACAATCCGTCAGCGGTAAATTCTTTCTGCTCGCCGTTTTGGGTCGATTTAACGCCGTAAAACTTATCGTCTTTGACAATAATTTCATCAGTCGTTGCGCCGATGTGAACGGTAATTTTTCCATCATCGACATATTTCTGCAAATCTTTTTGCAAAATGTCACTAGCACGCAATTTACTGCGAACCAACAGATCAATATGGCTAGCGTATCGCGTCAAAAATATTGCCTCTTGCACCGCTGAGTTTCCGCCACCGACAACGATTAGATTTTTATCACGATAAAACGCACCGTCGCAAGTCGCGCAGTAATGCACGCCTCGACCATATAATTCATCTTCGCCCGAAACGCCTAATTTGCGATGATTCGAGCCAGTCGCCAGCAAAACTGACTTCGCGCGGACAGATTGACCGTCAATCGTCAGCTCCAACTCGCCATCAACTTGCTTCAATTCTGTCACGTCGCCATACTCAATCTTCGCACCAAATCGCTCCGCCTGTTGTTGCAATTCAGATGCCAATTTCATTCCCGTAACGCCCTCAGCAAATCCAGGATAATTGTCAATTTGATCAGTAATCGCCGCCATTCCGCCGACCACGCCACGCTCATATAGAGTCGTGTCGACATCTTCGCGCGACAAGTAAATTGCCGCCGTTAACGCGCTTGGACCAGCGCCAACAATAACAACATCTTTAGACATTGAAACCTCGCGATCGATAATATTGCTTCATCACTTCTGGCATTTCTGGCTCTGGGATATCAGCCGGTTTTTCAATAGCCATCACCACAAACTTAAGTGGAGAATTTGCAGGAATTTTATCGCCCTGAGCTTTGTCACCGTAAGCCTTGTTGGCTGGAATTGTTAATTCACGCACACCGCCAATTTTCATACCAATCAAACCCTCTTTCCAACCCTGAATGACTGCAGTATTTGCCGGGCCATCCATATTGAGCGGAGCTTTCAATTTGCCGTCAGCGATTGATTGATCGAAAATCTCACCCTTAGCATTCCAGCCAATGTAATAAACAGCCAATTTAGTATCGTCCTTAACCTCGGCTCCTTCGCCCTCAACCAAATCTTCTTTAACAAGCTCTTTCACGTCGCCAGCTTCAAACGCGCTAACTCGTGAGCTAAACTCAGAAAACTTGCCGTAATATTTTTGACTCAATTCATTAGCCTGAGCTTCTACTTTCTTTTTTCGCTCGTCAGTAGCCTTGGTGTATTCATCCTTAGCTTTTTCAAACGCGGCTTGATCTTTGGCTTCATTTCCAGGCGCCACCATCATAGCGACAAATCCGCCAACGGTCCCTAAAAACATCATGCCGGCAATAACCCAAATACCTATTCTCTGGCCTTTTGTAGTTGCCATATTCCTCCTTTATTTACCTTTCAATTATAGCAATTTTTATCAAGCGCAACAATCACGTTAAACCTGAGCGGCGTCGAATTCTTCCGCAGCCATCGCGGCAATTTCCTCAATAATCGGCGCAATGTCTTTATCTTCCAGAGTACGCTCAGCGCTCGTAAACTTTACATTCAAAGTTACAGTTTTTGTCGAATCGTCATTTTTTGGCTGATATATCGCAATCGGCGTTATGTCAATTTGTAGCTCACCGTGTTTTTTCGCAACTTCTTCAGCGCAAGCATAAACCTTCGCATAATCAACATTCGAATCCATCTTCAATGAAATATCTCTGGCGGTCGATGGGAAACGACTTAACGGCTGGTAATTATAGTCCTGATTTTTACTCAGATTTTCCTGCAATTTCTCAATATTAATAGAAAACGCCGCGGTGCAATCTGGCAATTTGAAATTACGTCGAGCAGATGAAACCAGCTCGCCAACAATCCCCAAATTGTCGCCATTCTTCGCCACAATCCAAGCGCTGCGTTTTGCATCAAATGGCGCTAAAACGTCGCTGTCAGATTCCGCGATCTTCACAAAATCAACTTCAATGCTCAAATCCTTCATCAGCCTTTCAGCAATTTTCCTCACCTTGTAAAACGGCGCGCCAGCTTGAGGTTTTTTATTCGCATAAACTCCGTCAATGAAAGTCTTTTCAATCGGCAAATTCTCATCGTTAAACCCTAATTTCTTATCGTGAATTTTGCCAATTTCAAACAGCATAAATTCGTCATGTCCAGATTTTATATTGGCGTGAACTTTATCCAACAAACTCGGCAAAATGCTAATTCGGTAATATTGCAAGTCTGGACTAAGCGCATTACTCAAGCGATACGCACGGCTCGGATCTTGCTCAGAATTTTTCAAAACGCGCTCATGAACAAAGCTATATGTCAAAACTTCGTTCGCTCCAGACCTAGACAAACTTTGACGAATTCTCTGTTTCAATTCACGACGCTCATTCTTCGGCGCAGGCTTGATGCTTCGCTCTGGCGAACGACGCGGCAATCTATCAAAGCCATATAATCGCCCAACTTCCTCAACAATATCCTCAGGAAGCTCAATATCTGTTCGCCAAAATGGACTGTAAACCATCACGCCAGCTTCGCCATATTTATTACCATCGTCAACGATAAATTCAACATTCTTTAGTAGTGCCTCAATCTCATTCTCGGCAAAGTCAACACCCAGACGTTCTTCGACAAACCTTTTAGGAATCAACAATCCACCGTGCCAGTGCTTACCATCGACCAACACTTGTCGCAATGAAGAATGATTCTTAAATAGCATAGGACTAGCTTGCTCACCACCAACCATAACAATTAACCATTTTAAGACAGGGTCAATTTGTGCTGGCGACTGCCCCTTATTAAACCTAGTCAGAGCGTCGGTGAAAATTCCGTGGCGCATAGCCGTACGTCTCAGTGCGTACATATCAAAATTGGCACATTCAAGGACAATATTCTTCGTTTCAGCCGAAACTTCCGTATCAACGCCGCCCATAATTCCAGCTAGCCCAATCACACCTTCGCCATCAGCGATAACAATATCGCCAGACGTCAATTCATATTCCTTGCCGTTAAGCAAACCAACCTTCTCGCCACTGCGCGCCATTCGCACGCCAAGTTTATGCCCGCGCAACTTGTCGTAATCATAAGCATGAGTTGGCTGCGCCGTCATAAACATCACGTAGTTTGTCGCGTCAACGATGTTATTGATAGGTTTGCCGCCCATTGCAACTAATTGACATTGCAACCACAACGGACTTGAATGGATATCTACATTTTTTATAGCAATCACAGAGAATGCGGGCGCAAGCTCATTGGCCTCATTAAACACTTCAAGCTCTAAGCCATCGCTATCTGCGAATTCTTGAATAGCATTATACCAGTCAGGACTATTAAACTGCTGATGAAAAATCCCAGCAATTTCACGCGCCACGCCGAGTTGCCCAAAACAATCTGGCCTGTGTGTAAACATCTTATTCTCAATTTCCAGCACGTAATCGTCCAGTCCAAACACTTCCGCAAAACTCGCGCCAGCCTGAAGAGTAACGCCAGTCGGAATATCACGCTCATTGATCTCAATGATTCCCTCGTGATCCGTACCAATCGCCAGCTCATCAGCCGCCGCCAGCATACCCTGACTTAAGATTCCACGCAGCGGTCGCGCATCCAGCACGAACGGCTCGGCGTCATCAAAACTTGCTGGAACGGTGCTTTTTGGCGGCAACCAAATTGCCCACATATCAGCATGAACATTCGGCGCGCCGCAAACCACTTGCACGTAACCATTGTCATCCCTTGCAACGTCCGCCACGCCACCATCGTCAATTTTAGTCACACTCAAACGATCCGCATTCGGGTGCTTTTCGCACTCAACAACTCGCACAATGCGCGCGCCACCATATTTGGCCTTCATGTCAATCACTTCCTCGACACCACCAAGCTGCTGATTGACACGCGACACCAGCTCATCAACTGGCGGCAACTCAAAATTAATCAATTGTTTTATAAGATTTAAGCTAACTTTCATACTGATATAATTATATCATCTTACCGGCAAGTAATCGACCTTAGAAAACTACAAATAACCAAGGTAAAATTGCTCTAGGGTAGAATACAGCCGTCCTTGAACAAGCGGGAGATAATCCTCAAGAACACCTCTCTTCGCACTTAGAGAGGGGTCATTCCCTGAATTATAATATAGCTATGGATTACGATAGATATCTAGAACTACAAACTCGCCTAGAATGGTTTTATGATTTTCATCCAGAGTTTTTTAATGATATTTCACCCGAACAGAAGAAACTACTGCAGGATACATTCCTATACGACGCACCCGACGAACACTATCCGGAGTCATTGCGGGATTTTTATGATAAGAATATTGACAACCAGCCAACACTTCAGAATAATATGCTCTTAGCGGTAGATACTTTATATGAAGCGGCGGGAGCTGGAAGCTTGTTTGATTATGATAAATAAAGCCTCTCTTCGCATAAACACACCACCAAGCTTATAAGATATAGTTTAACTTCCATGCTGATATAATAAACTCATGATTCACAACTTGCATTCAACATATTCTTTACCAGTAGACCACGATACACGTCATAAAACTGTCCACTTCTCATATTTAAACTGATACAATTAATTACTGAAATATGGAAAATAGCATCGGCATCACAATACCAGATTTTATCACTCAAGCTTTTCCTTTACTTAATGAAGCGACATATGTTCGTGAATTTGCTTCTTTCATCACGCTATATCCAGATGCAGTCTATTATCTATTTCAAACAACAGCTAGTCAATCGCTCATACTTGTAGCAATTGACTATCCTGACCCAACGGACGAGAGCCAACAAGTAAAGAAAATATCTGGTGGTTTTGAGTTTGAATTCACGCATCTCATCAAGCCATATGCCAATGACCAGCACCTCAGAATCTGTCCAAATGATGAAGTAGAAGAACTATTTTTCGTCTCAGACCCAAATGGTTGTTGTCACTATTATCTGGCAGCAGTCAAACAAAAGCTGAATTAGTAGGTTTATGTTGACTGAATGTTTGTGAGTTCGGCATGGAAGTAACCTAGCTCGTTTAAGTGAATATTTTATCCTTTAGCTGACAACTATGCTAATTTATAGCCTAAGATAGTTAAAACGCTATAAATTGATGGGCTGTACATCTAGAATCTTTTTAAATATTTTTCTATAAATGACCTATGTTCATTTATCATACTTAATCTACATATATCATCTGTCTTACAAAGATGATATATAGAGGTATTCTTCGCTATAGTCTTTTCAAGACAAATATTATATATTATAGCTAATTCCTTGCCTCTATCAGTGTCGACTAGTTCTATTCCTGCTAACCTCATTGTATAGTCTTTAAGTTTCATGTCAGCCATTATATTATCAGCAATGTCAGGTACACTGCCGTTAAAATTAGCTGATATAATCCTGCCTGGTATACAATATTGTCCAGGCCAATATTTATCTGTCTGTGATCTTTTTTTAAGTATGATTACACTGCTATTATTGTCCGTGATCAGCAGCTCAACTACGGGAATAACTGTTAGTCTAGCTATTTGATAAAACAGTTGTTCTGGTATTTTTCCAGGTGTTATATTATCTAAAGAAAACATCACCTTAGCCTCTGCCCGTATGACTGTGCTTTGTTGAAACCTGTTGAATCCATACCCCATTATCATCCAAAAGACGTCTAGATTCATTTCTTCCTGAGCGAACCTTTTGTAGAACCTTTTTATATGTAGGTAGAAATGAATCAAAGTCTATACCCTTAGACATAGCCAACTCTCTCCATTCTCTATCTATCCATTCCTCTGGATATTTATCATTAGTCCATTTCCTTATCATAGGTATGTACTCTGAAAGCTCTGGAAACGCCTCGGCTAAATCTTTGTGAGCAAATTGATAACGCCATTGCTGGCGATAATAGTCTTCCCAATTCTGAGGTGGAATAAACCGAGCCATATAGTTTTTAGTTACTCTAATCGTCTTAAAGCCGTAATCTCTCGCAATAATAGCTGTTAGCCAATTGTCTTCATGTACTCTAGCTCCAGCTGGAAAGCGTAGAGTAGACCCATCTATAATAAGATCTTTGGACCAACCTAAATATGCTCCATGAAGCCAATATTTCTCAGGAAATGAATGTCTCCTTAAAGCGTTCAGTCGTATAACTAGCGCCAGGTCTTCATCTTTTGGCAGCGTGCCTTCAATTGGGCAATGATGCATACTTACTACTGTTGTATTAGGATGCTTTAGCGCGTCTACAGTCCATGCTATAGATCCAGGATCCATAATTAGATCACCGTCTATTAGTATCAAAGTATCACCTTTTGAAGCATCGATGCCCTCGTTTACCGCAAACATTTTACCAGGTGTATCACAGTAAACTATTTTTGTCTGCACAAGCTCTTCGTCTACAAAATCTCTATTTGAAAATATTCTATCTACGACTATATCGGTAGTTCCTCTACAACAATTGGCGATCACTATAATTTCTGAACATATTCCATAACGAACTATGTCATCTTTAACTGAATAGAGAGTGTTTTTAACGCACTCTGACTCATTTTTTGTGACTGGTATTAGTATAGATACTTTTGGATTACTCATCTTTTTTACCTCCTCTGATTCTGCGTATTATTGCGGAAGTACTAATCTGACCACATAGTACTCTGTCTGTGATAGCGCCGTCTTCCTCGTTGATAATATAAAATTCTCTATCAGAATACCTATCTAATGAAGCTTGTTTATTATCTTTTACAACGGTTAAATCTACGCCCGTGGAAGCCACACTATACTCTTTGCTTTCATGAAGACATTCGCCCTCTTCGCAGAAATTACACGCTTGTGGTCCATGCCTAGTAATAAAATCTACCAAATTTCGCGTGCAGCCGAATGCTTGAAATGACAACATTAAAGCTCTTGTATCCCAATCCAGCACAGGCCTTACCGCTCCCCCTGACGACTCTTTCATGGACTTATTTTCTTGCAGTGCACTATTGGTATCTAAGGATACTAATAGCTTTATATCTCTTGATCCAGCAGCAGTATATAAATCTTCTACTGATTCATATGGATCCTGGCCTAAAGCCTCTAGCATATATATTGCTCCTACAAGTCTAGCTTGTATTAAGCCTCTTACATGGTTTACGCTTAATATGTCATAAGCCCCAGAATTTCCAACAACAAAACTGCCGTCAGATCGCCATTCTGATACTACAGCTTGAGCCTCATCCGCAACACATAGTTGGTCACTAGCTATTCTATGTTGGGTTGTAGAGCTAATAAATCGGCTAGTAGTTTCACTGCTAATCTTCATGAAGAATTTTCCTTATAATTGCTGATGTGCTTATAGGACATTTAAGCAACGCATCTTCTATCTGTAAATCTTTTTCGCTAATAATATTTACGGAATTATCTGCTATAGCATCACTTTTGTAAAGTTTCTGAATAGTATCATGGCTAGTACTCGTTACAACTATTATATCAGGTTTAATAGCCTCGGCTATATAGACATTATCATCATGCGGACACTCAATACCGTTACAGGTATCGCGACCGTGCTGCAGTATAGCGTCAACCAACGGGCGATCTCTCATGTATGCTTGCTTTGCAATCATTAAAGCCCTATTTTCCCAACTTAATATTGGTTTACTGATGCCTCCTTTATCTTTTTTTGAATCCTTTGTTCTTCATTACTCTTTTGTCAGTGTCCATAGAAACTATTAATTTACACTTGCTTCCACCCAGAGATTTGTAATGATGAAGCGCAAGGAGATGATTTATTGTAAATATATCAAATACTCCAGCAGTAAATACTATCTTATATCCATTACTACGCCACGTGGATACGAGATCTTTTATACGATCTATATTACAGAGTTTATTATCCGATTTAATTATTACACCCTGGGTATCTTGCATAAATTCTTCAAATATAGCTTTTAATTCATCACTTTTCATTGCTTATAGAATATCACATTGACCAGATATTGTCTCTCTATTACAATTGAAATATGGTTAAAGTAGTATCAAAAGCGCTTATTAAAGATAAAATTGGCAAATATCTACTGCTCTACAGGGGAGATACACACCCTAATTTCCCTGGACACCTTGATCTTCCTGGAGGAGAAGTAGAATCTGAAGAAACCTCCAGGATGGCGACCGCGCGAGAAGTACAGGAAGAAACTGGCATATGTATATATCCAAATGATTTAAAAAAGCTATTTGTTAAGCAGTACAAAAACACAAAACATGTACTTTTTGAGATAGTCATAGATAAGACTGAGGCTGACATTTCTGTTAAATTGAGCTGGGAACATAAAAAATACCGTTGGATGACGTTATCGGAATTATTAGATGCTAATATTCCAGAGAACGCAGATCCTTATTATATAGATGTTATTGATTATTTAAAGCATTTATCCGAGACTTGATCTGTCCGACATATTTCCCCATATTATGCGCAGACTTCGCACGCTCTTTTTTTACTAAGATAAATCTTCCCAACATTCTTACTACTCCTATAGTAAGCCTTATGATATCCTCTTGATCTCCTCTAATTTCTGGATATATCTGGGCTATAGCATAATTACCCTCGCCATAGTAGACTCCTTGAATATAATTATCCCGCCAAGTCTCCCTAAATCGGTAATTTAAAATAGCATTTTTTACTAGACTAAGCTCGTATCCACAGTAGTGAGCTCTCACGCAAAACTCAACATCATTTGTTGAATAGTTAAATTCCTCATTAAACATACCCAGATCGTAAACCATATCTCTTGTTACGCCTATAGATCCTCCAGCTGCTATTTTTATTAAAAACTGACCAATCTTTTGATCTCTAGGCGCATATCTGGGCAGAACATCAATTGATGAGTTCAGTAAATTGGCATTCATACATGCAGCCACAAAAGAATGGTCATCTAGTGCGCTGGACATCTCAGAGACGTAACAGCTATTTACTGTATCGTCTTGATCTAAGAATAGTAGCTTTTTTGCATCCGCACTATGAATTATGCCCTTATTTAGAGCATGAGCCTTACCAGGTTTATCGCTAGAATCTACTATATCAATATCGTAATTTAGACTGCCTGAAATACTTTTCACGATATCTATAGTGTCATCATGAGATCCGTTATCAGATATAATCACGCGGAAATCGTGATTATCTTGAGAATTCAAAGACTGAAGCATATCAGGTAAGTATCTTGCCCCATTAAACGTAGGTATTATTATTTCAGTATTCATCTACTTGCAATATAAAACAAGTTTTCTTATATTGCAAATAAGGCTCTTGATTTCACCTTAACTATATAACGTGAGTATAAAATTTATTATTACATTATTTCACTCTAAATAAAATCAGGAGAACGGAAGCCTTCTACTCCCGCCCATTACTACAAGATCTCCTAGATATCCGCAGTTTTTGATGATACCCCATCTCGCACCTCAAGAGTCACTCATTGCTTTTGGGCGGGTTTATGATCCTATTGTTTGACGTTGAGGTGTCTTATGTTTTTACTATATAACCCCTCAACACCACAAATCTGTCAACCGTTTCAATCGCATTCGGACGCTTTTCGCGCTCAACAACTCGCACAATGTGCGCTATATCAGCTCATCAGCTGGCGGCAACTCAAAATTAATCAATTGTTTTATAAGATTTAGACTAACTTCCATACTGATATAATAAACTCATGATCCACAACTTATATTCAGCATATTCTTTACCAGCGAACCACGACACGTGCCACCTGTTTGAGCATTTGATCATTAGGCGATTCTTAAAGAAAACGGAAAAAGCTGGCGGCAACCGAGCTTTCGTTGGAGAGTTGGATGGCACGACTAGCGAATCAAGCGTATTTTTTACGTCCGCACTATTCACAAGTGAGTCTAACACATTATTTGAAGAAATCATCAACGATATTACACCTTTTGAAGAGTCTCTTATTCGACAGTCCATCGCACACATAGAAGCCGAGATGCAATCCAATATTGATATAACAGACATGACGCTACTACAAGAACAGCTCGCTCTTTGTCAAAAATATTTTATCGATAGTCAAAAAACCACTCCCAGCAATTCACGCCCAAAATCTAAGATTTCTCCTCTTAAAATCAACCATAGTCCGAAGGATTTTACAGACGTTAAGATTGATATAGAAATTGCTGATGCCAGCGATGAATTGACTGCCGCATTTTTCTGCACATACCCAATACTTTTAGATCTAGTGCGCGACATTTGTTTCGATAAAATCTCATCCTACCCGTCCAGCCCTGGAAAGTTTATAGCGTACTATGACGGCAATTACACCAGCCAAACCTACACCGTAAAAAATACAGACCTTGCTCGACTGAGCTCAAGTGAAACTATACAGACATATTTACAAAACTTTGATATATCTTCGCACGCAACCGACCTAAAAAACCTTGCCGAAGCTTTCACGTCTGACCCATTTTATATTTCAGTGCCCATATATTTTTATCAACAAACCGCCACGCCACTATCCAGAAATGACCTAGCGAAAACTATAAACGTCGCAAACATGAACGCAATCTTAAAACAAATAAAGGCGACGATAGTCCTGGATTATTAGCTCTAGCCGATTTTCTAACAGAGAAAAGATTCTGAAGAGGAAATATTTACGCCGCCAATACGCAAGCTTACCGACAAACCTTAAACTCAATACCAATCACGCCATAGATCTTTTGGTCTTCAATAGAATAAAATTCAGAAATTTGATTTTCTAACCATTCGACATTATCACCACCGAACTTTCGCGGATTATTGTGAGAAAATAAGTCACGAAATGTCGCGTATCTCAGCAAACCAACAACCTCAGCGGTAACAGTTTGCTCGGAATTATCTCTATTTGTAAAAATAATCTGATCCCCGATCTGGATTTTTTGTCGCTTGGTATCGTATAGTCGCGACTCGATAGTCTTATTGCCAGAAATAATAGCATTAAACGGCTCAGTCGCCAATTTTAATTGGTGTGTGGTCATAAAATCATTTACCTTTCTTGCTATAATTAAACCATCATATAAATAAGTATTCAAATATCTACATTTCCATAAGAAAGGCTATCAAATGACCAAAAAATTACTAGAAATCGAGCGCAAGCGCCAGATAACGGGCAATATTGAAGAGCTAATCGGGCGGTTGCAAAACATCGGTTTTGAACTAAAGAGTAATCTCCGCGAAATTGATACGTATTATTCTCGTCCTGATATCGACTTTATGCAGACGGTTGAATGCTTGCGGATTCGCCAGCGCGATAGTTTTGCTGAGGTAACTTATAAGCCAGCAACGACTGCTGCGACACATACGGAAAATAATGTAATCATTAAGCCCGAGACAAACCTGCCAATTCAGCCCGAAGATGCGGCAACCGCCAAGCAGCTACTGGCAAACCTCGGTATGGTGCAACTGGCCGAGGTCAACAAATACCGTCGCTCGTTTCAGTCCTCTGATTTTCCGCAAGCAACGGTAACTATCGACGAAATCAAAGACGCCGGAACTTTCGTAGAAGTTGAGGTTTTGTCAGATAATGAGACTAGTGCACTGATGATGATTAGTAACATTGAAACCAAACTCGGTCTGAATTTAATGGAAATTGTGACGCGACCTTATCGGGATATTTGTATGGGCTATTAAGAAGACCGTTACAAAACTTCACAACTCCACTCGCAACCAATATAATACATCCATGGACACTTCACAAAAAAATCGCATCATAAAAATTACTATTTGGGCAGTCTGCTCAATTATCATTATAACCGCCTTATTAGCCGCCGCAGCTTTCTTTTGGCCAGCAGCATCCAAGCAATTGCAATCTTCAAGCTCTGAAAAATTGAGCTACAACGACGCCATCGCCGCTGCAAATCGTACTGTTAGTGAAGACACTTCAAATACCGACGTTAGACCAGAATGCCGATCGATTATTAAAACCCACGGCAAAAGAACCACCAAAGCCGTTATGATGATTCATGGCGTAAGCGCATGCCCACAACAATTCGCAGACTTGGGCAATACCTTTTTCAATGCCGGCTATAACGTCTATATTCCCCGCGTTCCCAGCCACGGCCTGACGGACAACAAACGACACGGAGAAATCACCATTCCAGCAATGGCGCAATTTATGAACTCCAGCACCAGCATAATTAGCGGTTTGGGCGATGAAACGGGAGTTGTCGGACTTTCCGGTGGCGCAAATATGGCGACCTGGATTACTCAGTACAACAGCCAAACCATATCACGAGCACTGCTTCTGTCACCTTTTTATCAGCCTTCAGCGTCGGAAACTCCTTCCTGGAAAATTCCGCTTTTACGAAATCTTTACGGACGCAATATTCTTCCAGATTCGTTCACGGGTAGCAATTTGTCATATCGTGCTCTTGGAAAATATATAATAATCGCCAAAAACTATAAATCCGACCTAAAAGCTCCAGGGCTAAAATATGTCGGGGTTGTAACGAGCGAAAACGACACCGCAATTGATAAAAATCTCGCGGTCAACATACCTAAGCAAATGGCTGCAGCTTCTGGCGCCAAATTCCAATATTATTCAATTCCGGCTTCATTTGGCATCGGTCACGACATTGTAGCCTTAAACCAAGACGAGGTTAAAAAGCACGCCGACAAATTATATCCGTTCTATCTGAACATGTATGAAGGAAAAGACGTAAAATTAGAGGCGAACTAGCTATCCTATTTACCTTGCACAGCTAAGATTTGCGCCTGAATTTCATCCAATTGAGCATCATCCATTTTTGGACCGTCGGCCGTGGTTAACCAACCAGGATATTTCTCATAAAACGCTTGTTCGTGTGACACTGGCGAACCAATTCCCTTTGCCAAATCACCATGAAGCGGCATCAATTTGGCATGCACGTGTGCCACACCCGTGCCTTCAAAAATCAGTGCCACTCGTGGGGTATCAAACGCTTTTTCCAAAATACCAGCAACTTTTTTCACCGCCAGCATCATTTCAGAATATAGATTGTCATCCAAAGAAAATACGTAATCGCCCGGATTCTGCTTCGGAATCACCACAGTAAAACCTGGTGTATTAGGAAACGACGTTAAAAATGCTAGGAACTTCTCATCTTCCCAAATCTTCCAAGATTTCATTTTTCCAGATACGATGTCGTCAAAAATTGTGCGATTCATAATTACTCCTTTATGCAAATAAATCGTTTAATGCCTCACTCACCGTTGGATGAGTGAATATTTGGTCACGCAGCACAGTATATGGCAGGCCATTATCCATTACAGTTTTGATAATATTAATGACTTCTGGTGAGTTACGACACAATAAACTAGCACCCAAAATCTGTTCAGTGTTTGCATCAATTACCGCACGCAGCAATCCTGTTGTAGCATTATCAACATGCAGGCGTGGAATCGCCATAGCAGGCAGCTCTTTTACGATAATTTCGCGCCCCGTCGCACGCGCCTCAGCCTCTGTCATACCCACCCGACCTAGCGGCGTTTGCATAAAGACCGCGTACGGCAAGGTTTTTTGTTTGGCGCGAGTGTACAGACCGTCACCCAGCAACTGGCTTCTCACAATCCGAAAATCGTCCAGCGACGCATAGGTAAATTGTGGCCCGCCCGTTACATCGCCCATTGCCCAAATATGCGACCGACTAGTGCGAAGTGTTTCATCAACCACAATTGCCCCGCGCTCATCCGTCGCTACACCGGCAGCTGGTAAATTCAAGCTCATCGTTGCCGGGCGACGGCCCGTAGCCATCAAAACCGCATCATAACCAGCGTAATCATCATGATTTACTGTGCGAATCGTCGCAGTATACTCACCCTCAATCGCTGTCACATCCACACTAAACACAATCTCAATACCCTGTGCCTGCAATGCTTCAGTAGCAGCCCGAGCAATTGCTGGATCTTCACGTGCAAGCAGAGCATCGCCCCTCTCAAATACTGTTACTTTTGTACCAAGTTTGGCATAAGTTGAGGCAAATTCTAACCCAATATAACCGCCACCAATGATAGCTAGCTGTTTTGGCTGCGTCATTCTATCCAGCAATTCAGTACTGGTATACACAAACGGCTTATCAACACCTGGAATATCTGGGATGATTGATTCCGCACCGGTGTTAATAAAAATCTGCGGTGCACTAACTACTAGCTCGTCGCTACCCGCCACAACCTTCACAGTACGATCATCTACGAACGATGCCTCACCCTCAATGACGCTCACTGTTTCACGATCCGCAAGCATATGATAGTTCTTCTCATTCAACCGCGCTACCACTGTTGTCTTATGTGCCATCGCCTCATCAAAACTTTGATGATGTTCGGCTGCATTGACTAGCACCTTAGTAGGAATACAAGCAATATTAATACAGGTGCCGCCATACATCTTTGGCGACCGCTCCACTAGCGCTACCTTTTTTTCCGCATTTGCCAGCGCTACCGCCAATGTTTTGCCAGCTTTGCCAAAACCAATGATGAGTACGTCAAATTGTTGTGTATCCATTTTACCTCCTCCTATCTTTTTTAGCGATCTCTCTCGCTGCAACAAATTCTCTATCGGCACACAGAACTGCCTCTTTTATTACAAGTTTTTGAGCTACTACTATTATCGTGTGTAATAGCTCCTTAAAACTGTTCCAAAAAGTCCAACTTACCGCTTCCAAAATACCAGCAACTTTTTTCACCGCCAGCATCATTTCAGAATATAGATTGTCATCCAAAGAAAATACGTAATCGCCCGGATTCTGCTTCGGAATCACCACAGTAAAACCTGGTGTATTAGGAAACGACGTTAAAAATGCTAGGAACTTCTCATCTTCCCAAATCTTCCAAGATTTCATTTTTCCAGATACGATGTCGTCAAAAATTGTGCGATTCATAATTACTCC